>PLXQ01000033.1:0-135065 GCA_003151475.1 Acidimicrobiaceae bacterium
GTCTTGACAAAGATAGGAGCGTCGCGCGGCGACGTCGTTATCGAGTGGGCGCCCTGAGGAGTCGGCCTTGCTGGATCGGCACGTATCGCCCGGGCCAGTTAGTTACACACGGCCGTCGATGGGCCCGAGACCGTCTCACCGCCTCGACTAGCTACGCGGCCAGGTCCCGACGCCGAGGGCGGGCTTCAGATGACGACGCCATGCGCATCGACACTTTCAATTCGGTTAGCGACCCGTGCAGGTGAAGAGAGTTGTGTGCGTCGCTAGAACATCTCGATCCATCGGCCCGAGAGAATCGCGGGCTTGAGACGAAACAGGCCGTTCTCCTCAAGTGAGGTGGCGTCGGAAGCAGACGACAGCGACGACCCAGCCAATCCGAAACTCTCGAAACCGTCGACTCGCCGTACAGGCCCGGTGGCGAACACGGTCCATCGCTGACCGCTGTCCTCCGCGAAGCCATCGGCCTGCAAGGCAGCGATATTCCCGTGGAGAGCCTTTTTGAGCTGGTCACCGGAAACGGCGAACAATAGGTCTCCGTCGTCCAACCTGTAACGCACGGGGACTACGATGGGCATCACCCGCAGGGAGAGGGCGATGCGTCCGAGCTGGGAACGGCCCAACAGGGCCAAACACTGCTCGTCGTCGAAGTCGTCGTTGTCGAGAAACCCCATTTTCCCTGGCCGGTCGACCCAACCCATCTTCTATGTGTCGCCTCGGCCAATCTCACCCCTCGCTTATTATCGCCATGCAACGACCGGGTCGGACAGGGGCAAAGGTCCCAATTCTCCATCTGCCCCGAGAACGTGTCCGAGCCCGAGAATCGCAGGAGGACGCAGTGGTAGGGGATCGAGAGCGGATTGACACCGAACTCGCTGAAACACTCATGACTCGACTTCATTCTGCCGGGCTCGAGCTTCACCCGAGGTCTGGCGCTTCCTCTCGGTGGGGAGGCTCGAGACCACATCGAGTTGGTGCAATCGCTCAGCGTCGTCAGTACCGAGCAGTCCCGGCGACCACAGCGGATCGCTGAATCGGCACAGGGCGTCCTACATCCGCCCCAATAACTCGACTCTTCGGTCCTCCGGATGGCTAAGAAAGCGATGCCGGAGTTGCGGGCATCGTAGGCGTTGCGGTTCACAAGCCAAGTGTGATGTTGATGGTGCTGATTCAAGACGCTCGCCGACGCCTCCGTACAGCGCTGCTTGGGCACCTCCATGATCCTTCATGCCGCATTGTCCCGGCGCATCGACGGCCAGGCCGTCATTTCGCCGCGCTCCAGCCGCCTTCCTTGCCCTCAGCGGAGGGTCGGCCGGAAGCTCCACACCGGAGCCACTGCTTGATATTCGACTCGGCGGGCCTTCTGGTGCCCTTCAGCTGGGGAGCAGGCCGCGATGCGCCCTGGCCCGCTCACCTTCGTAAGCTGAAGATGTCACACCGTGTTCGTCACACCGTGCCCACGGTGTGACGGACAGGGGCACGGCTCGATCAACATTCGGCTGCAGAGGCCATGTAAGGGCCTTGGGAAGGAGGGCAGAGCGATGCGTGTCTCGCACCTGCTGGACGAGAAGGGCGCGGCGGTCACCACCATCCGGGGGGATGCCAAGGTGGCCGACGCGGTGGCCGAGTTGTGCCGGCTCCGAATCGGCGCCCTCGTGGTCTCCGACGACGGTGTCCACATCGAAGGCATGGTCTCCGAGCGGGACGTCGTGCGCCGGCTCAACGATCTCAAGGGGCGTCTCGTCGACGAACCGGTGTCGATGATCATGTCGAGGACGGTTCACACGTGCATACCCGAGGACGACATCCTGGCCCTCATGTCGGTCATGGCCGAACGCCGGGTCCGGCACGTGCCGGTCGTCCGGGACGGCGTGCTCTGCGGCATCGTCAGCATTCGTGACGTCGTGAAGAGCCAGCTCGAAAATCTCGAGAGGGACCGTATACGACGATCGTCGGACTGACTCGCAGCCCTTCATTAACAATGCCAACGGCCGACCGACGCCCGTTGAATGGCCCGTCTGGTCGAGAGGTGTCGCCCGGGGGTGAGCGGAGGACGATCGGTCCGAGTGTCCTGTGGATCTTGCGCCTGTTATGCGCTGTCACCTACCGGCACATTGAGGGCACCCTACGGCGTTAGCAACGCGCGTTCTGGGGCACGTGGAGAGTACCCATCGCCGGGCCAACGTGCCGAGCCATCGATCGGTGCAGCTGTCGTCTATCGCCTCGGGGTTATTTGTCAGGGTCAAGGTGTTTGACAAACCAGACCCGTCGGTACCCCCTGTCAATGCTGCGATGGCTCTCTGTGTAGCCCCTTCGTCGGGTCGTAGGCGAGGTTCTCGGTCATCGTCTCGTTGGTGAAGAGACGGACCTCGTCGAGCCCAGCGGACTTGGCAATCTGCTCGGCTTGTCCGAGGAAAGCCGCTCCGACCCCGCAGTGCCGATGGTCCGGAGCAACGGAACGCGGTTCGGGGGCTGAGGTCCATCGGCTAATGCTGCCATCGACTGGCACACCCCAAGCGTCTTCACCGTCAGCAAGTCATTCTCGTCTCAGTCGACCCCTATGGCCCCAGGCCCCCCGCTCGCTCAGCTCGCCAGCATGTCGAGAGCCACTCGCCGGGAGGACTACCGTGGCGGGTACCTTGCTCCAATGCGAACGCCGGGGGTCCCGACACGATGGCGGAGGTGACAGTAGGCGTCGATCTGGGGGGCACGAAGATCCAGGCCGTGGTCGTGTCCGACCGCATCGTCGTCGGCCAGTCCCGGTGCGCGACGCCAAAGACAGACGCCGGTGACGTGATGGCGGGGATCGTGGCGAGCATCCGTGCGGCGCTCGATACGGCCGGCAAGGGCCCGTCGGATCTCCGGGCCATCGGCATCGGCACGCCCGGGTCGGTGGATGCCGCCACCGGCCATGTGTCGAAGGCTTCGAATGTCCCTGGATTCATGGATGACGTGCCGCTCGGCCCGACCGTCAGCGAGGCTTTCGAGGGAACCTGTGTCACGGTCGACAACGACGTGCGGGCCGCCGTCATGGGCGAGTACCGGAACGGTGCCGGCCGCCCATACCGGAACCTTCTCGGCGTGTTCGTCGGCACGGGCGTCGGTGGGGGCCTGATACTCGAAGGCGAGCTGCGCCACGGCCTGGGGAACGCCGGCGAGATCGGTCACATGACGGTCAGACCCGGAGGCCGCCGATGCAGCTGTCACCGTCTGGGTTGCCTCGAGGCGTACGCCGGACGTATGTCCATTGAGCAGGCGGCAAGGCACCACGTGGACACAGGCCACAAGACCAAGCTCTTCGAGATCATGGAGCGCAAGGGCCGGGACCGACTGACCAGCTCGGTGATCGCTGAGGCTCTCGATCAGGGCGACCGGCTCGCGATCGACCTGATCGACGCGGCCATCGAAGCCTTGGGGTTAGCCCTCGCCAACGCCAACAACCTTCTCGACCTCGAAGCGATCATTGTCGGTGGTGGGCTGGGGGACCGGCTCGGAGAACCATTCGTCCGGAGGGTCGAGCAGGAGATGGCGAAGAACCTGCGGATCCCCGAACGACCCCCGGCTGTGCTGCAGACAGAGCTCGGTGATCTGTCCGGTGCGGTCGGCGCCACCGTGCTCGCCGGAGGCTGAGGGAACTCATCGTCAGAGACGTGGCCGGATGAGGTCGGCGGCGCCACACCGGCGATCTCAGTCCCGAAACAGGGAGAGGAGGCGCACAGCGCCCCTGCCCCCTCTCACCGTCGACAAGGTGAGATTCGGACAATCCCGTCAGTTGGGCCTCGGCGGATTCGGTGGTTCCCAGCCAAGGAACGTCAGTTCGGCTTCGGCCACTTCGGTCCAGCGGTTGACGTCGCGGAGGTAACAGGTTCGACACCGTCTCGGCGACGAGTGAACCGTCTTCGAACATTGTAGGGCCCGTTCGTACATCAACGAGCCGAATGTCAGACGCGGCCTGCAGGTGCGGCTTCCTCCGCCGATCAGAGCGTGTCAAGCGAGTCAAAAGCCGCGAGCGCTGCCCCTCGGGCACCCGCCATGTCCAGATCGGGGATGAGCGCGAACGTCGACCCCTCGAGCTGCTCCTCGCGGAGCGACGTGTGCTCCCGGACCTGTGCGAGGAACCACTCGCGAAACTTCGGCGAGGCCTCAACGACGCCGCCGCCGACGAAGTAGGCGTTCGGATCGATGAAGTTGCTCGCGATCGTGAAGAGCCGCCCGAGTGCCATCGCCTGCTGGCCAAAGATCTCGAGCGCCAGCGGGTCTTCGGAGTCTCCGTAGCCGCGGACGAGCTTCGCGGCCTCGCTGATCGACGCCACGCTCGCGAGCTCGTGGTCGGGGAAGCGCGTCAGCCAGTAGGGCAGCAGGTTCCTCTCGATCCCTGTCAGCGAGGCGACGCTCTCAGCATCGGCGACGAAGCCGCACTTGCATTCCGGGACTGGCTGGCCGTCAGCGAGCAGTCCTTGCATCGGTATGTGGACGTGGCCGAGCTCGCCTGCCATCCCTGCAGCACCGCGGATGACACGCCCGGCCTCGATCACTCCGCCCCCCAGGCCTGTGCCGACGATCGCCGAGACCGAAGAGCGCAACGCTGCCTCGCGCCCGAAGTGCGCGTGATGAGCGTAGAGCGCGGCGGCATTGCCGTCGTTGTTGTAGATGACCGGAACGCCGAGGCGACGCTCGAGCACGTCGCGAAAATCGAACCCGTGCCAGGCCGCTTGGGAGAAGTTCGTCGCGCCCTTCGAGGAGATCACACCATCCGCGCTCGCCGGGCCTGGCGTCCCAAGGCCGACGGCGCGCACCGACTCCCTCGCCACGCCTGTGAGTCCGAGCACGTGGTCGAGGGCCTCGACGAGAGCCCCGACCGCCACATCCGGCCCATCTCGGACGCGGCTGGGGCTCTCGACCAGCCTGTCCACCAAGAAGCGCCCCGAGTCGTCGAGCACTGTCGCGCTGTTGCAAGTGCCGCCGTTGTCGAGGCCGGCGACGACCCATGAGCTGGAAGTCAAGATCCGCCTTCCTTCGCCCTCACCACCGCCGATGGTCTCTCCGTCTCCTTCGCAACGAAACGCGCCGGGAACCAGCGCCCCGCTCGGGACGGAATGCCACGGTGCCGGTCCAATCGGAGATCGACCCCGAACACACTGCCCTCACCCTCGCTGCTGCCGAGGAGCTCCGAAACCATGTTCAGCATGAGCCTAGCAACGTCATCCGAGTACCGTCGTGGGCTCTGATCGCGGTAGGAACCGCCCTTTCGGGCGGCCCGCGCAGATCCCAGCGTACGGACTTATCCCTGCAAGAACCGAATACTGTCCCTGAACGCCGGGTAGAGGGCCCGCCAGAATGCCGCCGATTCGCCAGGCCGCCGACGAAGCGGACGGCGCTGATGGAGATGCCCGGAAATGAGACACTCAGCCCCCACCGTGACCGTTGCTGACCCCGAGGGGCTGGAACACGCCCTTCGCAAAGAGTGAACGCAGTGAAGACGCGCGTAGCGCAGCCGAGCGAGGGGTAGAGGCACCGACAGTGATGTGCAGCGCCCAGAGCCGAGCGAGCGCCGGGCAGGGCTGTCCCGGTGGACACAGGATGGAGCCGGTGGCGGAAACGGTCGCCAGGCCTATCCGCAGGGTACGCACGTCGGCATCGAGCCTGCCCGAGGACTGCCGCTTGACGTTGACGACCTCGACGGCCGTCGAATCGCTCGACGGCGTACCCCAGGTGAAACCGGGATCGAGCACGATGTGAATGGTGACGCCGACCTGGGTGGAAACACTGCACGGTTGGGTGCTGTTGGTGATGACAACGTCGGGGCTGGCGACCACTCCGCATAGTGGCGCGACCGGCTCGGTAGTAGTGGGCATCGTGGAGGGATGGTTTGTCGCGGGCGTCGTTGTGGGGCTGGCCCTCGGCGAGACACCGGACGAACCGCATGCTGCCAGAAAGGTAGCGACGGCGAGAGCGGCCAGCCATGGTGCTAGCTGGAGGGAGTCAGTCTGTCGCCGGGACGGGAAGATGACGTCAATCCTCCCCCGAAGGTGGTTGTTCGGTCCATGCCAGATGTCGCATGCATGATACCGGGTGGTCTGAGGGGAGTACCGGCATGGCGTCAGGGTTTGAGGGATCAGTGCGCTCCCTCGGCCCGGGGGAGAGACACGGGGTGTCCGGGAACCCCGATTATGCGTGCGCTTGGATCCCTCGACCGGAGAACTCAATCCTCGACCGGCACCGGCAATCTCAGGATGGTCAGGCTTGCGCTGTCACAAGAGCTTGGAGTGCTCGCTCAGCCGCAACTCGTACACGCCGAACGTGGTCCGCTTGGAGTCCAGCAACAGCCTGGATCGCGTCACCAAGACGCTGTCGGGCGATGACCTTCAGTGCCATCTCTCGTACGCGCCACGCCTCATCGGTAGTTCCACGGATTACAGCAGTAGCCGCGCGGTCCCCCCAGGCATAGAGGAGTCCTCGCATGGCCCAAACTCGTGGCCAGTAGCCACGCGTACCTCCAGAGAGCCCATTAATGATGGCGTGAGCCGCGGGTCCAGCAAGTGCGATCAGTAGCTCGTCGTCAGGGTCCTGTCCATCGAGTATGCCGATACATCCTGAGACGACCGCTGTCAGTCCCCGACGGCTGCAATCCGCCTCGACACTCCGGCGAGGAGTCACTCCCCAGATACCTCCCACTCGCAACATTCTGACAGACATTCATCTGGTCTCACCCGAGCCGTATTGCCGGGACCAGGATTGTCGCGGCAGGGTGCCACGCCACGTCGGGAGGGAGCGCATATCACCCTGATTCCAGGGTGGGTGGGAAGGGTGTCGCATCGTCCGCGACTGCCGAGTTGACGGACTGGTCTCCGGACTCGACCCACGCGACGCTCCTATGGTTTGTCAAGGGGTTTGTTCTCGGGCGGCATGTCAGCGGGCAGTGCAATCAGGAGCCACTCGACGGACGAGGGCAAGCTCTTATTAGGCCAAGCGTCAATGCGCTCCGAGCGGTGGTTCCGAGCGGCGGATCGGCAGATCGCGTGAAAGCCAGTCCCAAAGGACGGCAGCAAATGCGGAAGCCAGATCCGCGGCTCAGAGATCTAGGCGCGATTGAGCTCCTTGAAGACCTCGCGCGCGACATAGCGCTTCAAGATCCGGATGACCTCGCGCTTAGAACGACCCTCCTTCGTGCGGCGTTCCATGTACTCGCGGGTGCGCGGGTCTGTGGCAAGACGAGTCATGACGATGCGCCACAGGGCTTGGTTGGCGTGTCGATCTCCACCACGGTCGAGCCGATGCCGCGTCACCTTGCCCGAGGAGGCTTGGATCGGTGCCACCCCACAGAGATGGGCCCAGGCGGCCTCCGAGCGCAGGCGCTCGGGGTTATCGCCGGCGGTCACGAGCAGGGTCGCGGCGGTATCGATCCCCACGCCGAAGAGCCTCAGCATCTCCGGCGCACACGTTGTCACTAGATGACTGAGCAGCTCGTCGATGCCTGCGAGCTCTTGTTCGAGGGAGAGCACTCGACGTCCAAGCGAAGTGAGCGACACCTTGGTGGCATAGACGACCGGGTCTGTTGAAGCCCGAGCCCGCATGGCGGCCGTCTCGGCAACGAGTTTGGTGATGGACAGACCCTTCAAGCGGGATCGGAGCTGGTCGGGGCCGGTGTAGCTCAGCTGGCGCATCTGGTTCAGGGCCCGCAGACGGGCGTCGCGAGCCGACCTCTTGGCCACCAGCAACGCCCGGATCGCCTCGACGTTGCCGTCTCGGGTCTTGGGTGCGCCAGTGACCCGGCCGCTCAATACGGCTCGTGCCGCCTCGACGGCGTCGGCGGGATCGGACTTGCCTTTGGTCCGCCGAACCTGGCGGTTCGGGCGGTCGACCTCGATCACCTCGACGCCGGCCCGGCGCAGGAAACGCCCGAGCCCCGCTCCATAGGCGCCGGTGCCCTCCACGCCCACCTTGGACACCGTGCCGAAGGCGCCCATCCACTCGAACATGGCCTTGTAGCCCCGGGGCGTGGCGTCGAACGACTCGACCCCGAGCACGCCGCCGATCGGATCCAAGGCGGCGGCCACGTGGATGTCCAGGTGGGTGTCGACTCCACCGATGACAGTGCGGTCACGTTCTACGATGGTCATAGCCCATCCCTTCTCTCTCATGGGTTCAAGGGGTGGCGCGGCCGTCCCGTGAAGGAGTGACGGTGATCTCCGCCCTGCTCGTAACAGAGCGGTCCATCACCCCTCTGGAACGGGGCGCGCCGTTTCTCTGGTCCGAAATCTGGCCGACACTGCAGCGTGGTCCCGCTACCGGACAGTCAGGCCGAGATCCCGGTGTGTTCGACGGTAGCGAGTTCCAACCATTCAGCGGTGGATTTGCACCAGAGAACACCTTTCATCCTGATTACAAACGCGCTGCGACGGAGATACAGCAAGGGGCGCAGTCGGATCGAGCCCCTGTATCTGACGCCCTGAGTCCGGCCCGGCGTGGTTACCCAGGGGGCTCGGGATCCCCGATTCTGCGCTACCCCTGTCCGTCATCGAGGATGAGCCTGATCTCGACCGGGATCAGGCACTTCCAGCCGGTCCACGCGAATACACGTTGCGGCCAGGATCAGCAGTTATGGGATCGGGGCATCATCACGGTCGATGGATCGGCGGAGGTCCCAGAGGTATGCCGCAGTCACACAGTGCGCTATGACTCCTGGCGAAACTCGGGCTTTCGGCCTCGGACGAATGCACTCATCACCGAGCCGCCGAGCTCGGCGAGGACCTCGTTGCGGTCGATCCTGTCGGGAAGATCGGCATCGACTGCCAGCTCAGCCGCCAGGGCAACGATGTCGTCGTCTCCGTACACGCGGGTGGGTTCGATCGAGACCTCCTCAAATCCAGCAGATTCGAGCCTCGCTTGGTAGTCGTCGTCGACGAGTGCGCCGGCTATGCAACCGGTCCACAGGCCGATCAGTTGGCGGGTCGGCTCGGACAGCGGCCGGCGGAGCACTATGTCAGAGATTGCCAACCGCCCGCCGGGCTTGAGGACCCGGAACGCCTCGTGGACCACGGCGTCTTTGTCGGGGGAGAGGTTGACGACACAGTTGGAAATAACGACGTCGATGGTCTCATCGGGCATTGGGATGTCCTCGATGGTCCCCCGGAGGAACTCGACGTTGGTCAGCCCGGCCTCGACCTGGTTCTTCCGGGCGAGTTCCAGCATCTCGGAGGTCATATCCAACCCGTAGGCCATGCCGGTGGGTCCGACCCGGCGCGCCGACAGCAGCACATCGATGCCCCCGCCCGAGCCGAGGTCGAGGACGACGTCACCAGGTTGCAGATCGGCGAGCATGGTCGGATTGCCGCATCCGAGCGACGCCGTCAGAGCGTCCGATGGAAGGGCGTCGGTTTCAATGTCTTTGTAGAGCGTGCGACCGAAGAGCCCTGAAGCGGTGCCACTCGGCCCCTCGCACGTTCCGTCCTGGGCGGCGCGGGCCGCATCGGCGTAGCGATCGCGTACTGCAGCGCGGATGTGGTCGGTCTCGCTGGTAGTCATGTCTCGCTCCTCTGGATGTCGTCGAGGGGATGCTTGTCCTCATCGGGGATCCGCGCTGTCACGCGCCATCTACTCGACAGGTTGGAGCGCCGCCTGGAGATCGGCGAGCCGCTCGCGGTTGAGCGAGTACCACACCCACTTGCCACGCCGGTCCCCGCCCACCAGGCCGGCCTCGCTCAAGATCTTCAGGTGATGGGAGACGGTGGGCTGGCTCTTGCCCAATGGCTCGACGAAGTCGCACACACAGACCTCGCCCTCGGGCGCAGCGGCGAGGATGCTCAAGACCCGGAGTCGGACCGGGTCGGCCAAGGCGGTGAAGCCACTGGCCAGCTCGGCGGCCTGGGAGGCGTCCAGCGGTGAGGCCAGCACGGAAGGGCAGCACCGGTCCGTCGGCTCGATCGTTACGACCCGCTTCGCCACGGAAACCTCCTATTGACAGTGGTCAATGCATCGATCATACTCGACGCATCGACACTTGTGAATACTACCGGAGGTCGTCCATGTCCAGAGTCCAGCTTGCCTTGAACGTCGCCAACCTCGACGAAGCGATCGTCTTCTACTCCAAGTTGTTCGCGACCGAACCGGCGAAGATCCGTCCGGGGTACGCCAACTTCGCGGTGGTCGACCCGCCGCTGAAGCTGGTCCTGATCGAGGACGCCAACCAAACGCCGGGGACGTTGAACCATCTCGGTGTCGAAGTTTCTACGACCGAGGAAGTGTCCGAGGCGCAGGCCCGCTTGGCCCGTGAGGGCCTGGCGACGGCAACGGAGGAGCAGACCGCGTGCTGCTACGCGGTGCAGGACAAGGTGTGGGTCGACGGCCCGGGCGGGGAGCCGTGGGAGATCTACACGGTGCTCGCCGATACCGAGATGCCTGCCGGCGAGCTCCGCTCGGCCGCTCCGGGCGAGGCGGCGTGCTGCGCCACCCGACCCGACCTGGCCGGGGCGACGTCGGGCACGAACGCGTGTTGCTGAGTCATCGCCCGGCTTCGACGGGAAACTTGCAGTGAGCGACGTCGTTTCCGAGCGGCCGCCGAGCGCGGTGACGTCTGACGCGCCAGTCATCGCCCGGCTGTCATTTCTCGACCGGTTCCTGCCACTGTGGATCATCCTGGCGATGGTCGCTGGCATCGGGCTCGGGCGGGCCATCCCGAGCCTGAACACGCACCTCAACGCCATCCAGGTGACCTCAGGGACGTCGCTGCCGATCTTCATCGGTCTGCTGGTGATGATGTACCCGGTGCTCGCGAAGGTTCGTTACGACCAACTCGGCTCAGTCACCCGGGACCGACGGATGCTGATCTCGTCCCTGGTGCTCAACTGGGTGGTCGGGCCGGCAGTCATGTTCGCACTGGCCTGGCTGTTGCTGCCCGACCTGCCCACCTACCGGACCGGGCTGATCATCGTCGGCCTGGCTCGCTGCATCGCCATGGTCCTGATCTGGAACGACCTGTCGGGCGGTGACCGGGAAGCCGCAGCGGTGCTGGTGGCCATCAACTCGCTGTTCCAGGTCGTCGCTTTCGCGCTGCTCGGCTACTTCTATCTCAAGGTTCTCCCCGGCTGGCTCGGTCTCAGCACCGTCGGCCTGCACCTTTCGGTCGGGCGGATCGCCGAGACCGTCGCCATCTTCCTTGGCATCCCGCTGATCGCCGGGTACCTCACCCGCACCCTCGGCGAACGAGCCCGGGGTCGGGAATGGTATGAGACCAAACTGCTGCCCCGTCTCGCCCCGTTCGCCCTCTACGGCTTGCTCTACACCATCGTCATCCTTTTCGCCCTCCAAGGCCACACGATCACCTCGCGTCCCGGTGACGTGGCCCGCATCGCCCTTCCCCTGCTCGGCTACTTCGCCATCATGTGGTTCGGGTCGTTCGCTCTCGGCAGGGCGATGGGCCTCCCCTACGAACGGACCGCCACCCTGGCGTTTACGGCGGCAGGCAACAACTTCGAGCTGGCCATCGCCGTCGCCATCGGCGTGTTCGGCGTCACCAGCGGCGAAGCTCTCGCCGGCGTCGTCGGCCCTCTCATCGAAGTTCCGGTCCTCGTCGGCTTGGTGTACGTGGCTCTATGGGCCCGGCAGCACTACTACCCGCCGACCACACACACCAGGCTGGAGGAAACGCTATGACCGAAACACCCGTGGTGCTGTTCCTCTGCATCCACAATGCCGGTCGCAGTTTGGCCGCCCGGGTCCTGCTCGACCACTACGCGCAAGGTAGCATCGATGTCCGCTCAGCCGGGTCGGAACCCGGGGACGAGCTCAACCCGTCCGTGGTGACCATCCTGAGGGAACGGGGCCTCGACCCGTCCCGGGAGTTCCCGAAGCCCCTTACCGACGGAACGGCCCGTTCTGCGGACGTCATCGTCACTATGGGCTGTGGCGACACCTGTCCGTACTATCCGGGCAAGCGCTACCTCGATTGGGAGCTCGAAGACCCCGCCGGCAAACCAGTTGATGCAGTGCGGCCAATCATCGACGACATCGACCGCCGAGTTCAATCCTTACTCGCCGACCTCATCGAGCCTGCGAAGCAGTGACGATCCACGCGGACGTCGACCTCCGGATGCGAATCCGAGCCATGCGGTCCGACGGCTGGCAGCGGGTGGTCGACACATAATGACCTGTTACGACTGCGCAGTCACTGGTCAACAGACTCCCGCGGTTGCCGTGTGCGTCGGCTGCGGGGTGGGGTTGTGCATGACCCATGCCATCGTCGGAGCTCGACACCTCACCCGACTCGCGGTGATCAACAGGGTCGAGGATGTTGAGCCGCCGGCGCGCGTCGTGCATTGCGCGGTTTGCGCTAACGCAGTCGAAGCGCAAGCCCGACCGGCCGTTCGCCGGGCCGGTCGTCGGCAATCCAGGGCCGACATCCGATGAATCCATGCCATAGAGACAAATGAAGATCACGGCCACCGATATGGACTGGTCTCACGGGAACGGACCCGAGGTGACGGGTCCAGCGGAGGCGTTGGTAATGATGATGGCTGGGCGCTTGGTTGCGCTCGATGATCTCTCGGGCGAAGGAAAGGCCGCTTTGGTTACCAGGCGTTAGCCGGACGTTGCGTTCACAGATGACCAGTGCCACAAGCGCAATTGGGGACGATGTTTCTCGCTGCGGCCCTGGCCCAGGGACGCATAACACCCGCTTGCGAGCGGTGCTGCACCGTCCGCTTCTGGCGGGTCTAGTAGCGCCCTGGGAACTCACCGACTGGGTCGCCCATCCGCAAACGCGCGATCACCTTGATACCGCAAGGGGCACGATTGGATCGAGTTCCCCGCATCTGACGTCGTGAGCCTGACTGGGTGGATCCGTACCCCTACCGGGATCCCCGAATACAGTGTGTCGCCCCGGCGCCCGCCGGGACGCCATCCTTTGAAGGTCCCAGCGCAGACCCGCGGCCCTATGTGGCACGATTTCTGTCGTGGAGTCTTGGGGCCGAATGAAGCCGATCCTGCTAGTACCTGCACTCTTAGCGATGGGTCTGGCTGGTTGCGGGGCCTCGGGTCGGGTCGAGACTCCCTCGAACGCTTTGCCAATAGCTGCTCTCCACGATGCCATCACTGCATTGGAGAACGAACCCAGCTACAGCCTTACGGTCACGGACAATCCGGGTACTCCTAGCGGAGGGCCAGCCGCATATCGCGTGAATATCATTGAACCCAACCGGATAGCGATTACTGGGGCATTGAACGTGATCGCCATCGGATCGACGGCCTACTCCAGGTCTCCGACTGGGTGGACGACGTTTCATCACTCGAGAGAATCGACTAACTACGTGAACGACATGCTCATGTACATCAATATTCTGAAGAGGGCCTCCTCGGTGAATCGAACCGGTGACATCTACAATGTTCCAGCGGGTGAGGCGGCCACCTTGCTCAGAACGACTGGGCTGCCAAGGTTCCAAGTGGCCACGGACGTGTCATATTCGGCGATAGTCGATGGTGGAGTAATCCGGTCTGTGTCTCTTCACGCAAACGGCCCCTCGTCGATTGCTGCCACGACTGTTGTGAGCAACATCGGTAGCTCCCCGGCGGTTACGGCCCCTCGCTCCGGCTAGAGGGCTACCACGACCGCTTAACGGCATAACACCCGGTCCAGGGTTGGCGGAGAAGGGTGTCGCATCGTCCGCCACTGTCGAGTTGACGGGCTGGGCTCCCGACTCGACTCACGCGCAAACGCGCGGCGACGGAGATACAGCAAGGGGCGCAGTCCGATCGAGCCCCTGTATCTGACGCCCTGAGTCGGGCCCGGCGTGGTTACCCAGGGGGCTCGGGATCCCCGATTCTGCGCTACCGGTGCCCGACCTTCGCCGATGCTCCCGAGCCCCGTCGGGAACAGCACATTCAGGATGGTCCGCCGAAGTGGCCCCAGCGCGTGGCGATAATGAGAAGTACGCCAGCAACGGCGAGTGCAATGCCTGCGACGATATTTCTCATGGTGGGCATCTTGAAAGCCGGGATTTGAGCGGCGACAAGCCAGATACCAGCGAACAAGATCAACAGGAATCCCACCTGAGCGAGGATGACTCCCGTTTGACGGCTCATGAGACCGATGGGAGCCATTTCGAGCAGTCGGAAGTGCCGTATCCGTACGCCCTGACAGACCGAGACCGATCACCCTCAGTCTGATTGGGATCACCCTGATCCAGGGTGCCCCGGTTACGACCTCGGATTGTGCGTGCATTCTGTGTTGCGTGCTCAAATCTTCCTCGCCGGAGGACCCGAACCCGAGCGATATTCGCGCTCAACCGCCAAGTCATCCACCCCGCCGGGGTGCCGCATCGAGTGCGTGTATCGGAGGGATCGGACAGACTACCGGGGTGAGCTTCTACTCCGATCAGATCCTTCCCCGCTTCGTTGATCGCGTTCTCGGGGGGGAGGAGTTCGCCAAGATACGTGGCCGGGTTGCGGCTGGCCTTTCCGGCGAGGTCCTCGAAGTCGGCTTCGGTTCGGGCCTGAACGTCCCTCTCTACCCGCCTGCTGTTCGCCGCGTCCAAGCCGTCGATCCGGCGACGGTCGGGCGCAAGCTCGCCGCCAAGCGGGTCGCCGCCAGTGCTGTACCGGTGGAGTACGTCGGCTTGGACGGGCAATTGCTTCCCTTGGACACCGACAGCGTCGACCACGTCTTGATCACCTGGACGATGTGTACCATCCCCGACGTCGAGAGTGCGCTTGGGGAGATGTATCGGGTCCTGCGCCCGAACGGTGAGTTGCACTTCGTCGAGCATGGCCGGTCACCCCACCCCAAGGTGGCTCGGTGGCAGGACCGGCTTACTCCGATCCAGCGCCGATTCGCCGGAGGGTGCCATCTCAATCGGCCTATCGACGGGCTCGTAGCGCAAGCCGGATTCACGGTGACGCGGATGCAGAACTACTACATGAAAGGCCCCAAGCCGATGGGATACATGTTCGAGGGGCGGGCCACAAAGTCGTAGCCCAAGTCAGGGGAGATGCACGCCTTCAGTCGGTGTGACGGGAGCAGGCTGGCCCATGCACCCTTGTGCGGGCTTCGCCCACACAACCCCACAATCCCCGTCCCTGAGCGAACGTCCTCGTCTCGCCTCCGGCTCCCCTCGCCCACGTTCTCTCCCGCGCCGAGGCTTCGCCACGTCATCCAGTCCATCGTGGCCTATGGCCACTCTTGCCTTGCTGACTTCGCCAAAGGGAGAAAACGATCCGTGGGGCCAAGTCCTCTCGGCCACTCTGACTACCGACTGACTCGATACACCCTGCATACCGTGCTCTAGACACAACGGATCTGGGTCCTGGCGCACACCAGTGCAGGCGTAGCCTGGAATCAGTGTCGATCTCTCGATGGGGTTCGTGGGCTTCCTTGGGCGCTCTCGCGCTACTGACCCTGGCGACCGCCATCTGGTCTGTCTCGACGTCGTCGACTGGGACCCAATCCAATGCCATTGCCATTGCGACTTCACCGTCTTCGGCCACCGCTCCGCCTGGAGCCCGTCTCACAGCGAACCCGAGGACCGTCGGCCCCGGGCAGCCGTTTCGCCTCTCGGGAACGGGTTGCCCCCGTACTGACCGGGTGATCACCGGGGGGAATGGTCCGGTCACACCGAAGTCCGACGGGTCATGGAGCGTTGTCGTGGGAGGCAGGAACCTGCTCGTCGGGACAGTGAATGTTGGCGCAGCGTGCGTCGAGAGGCGCAGCCGATCCGAGGTGTTCGGCTACCCACCAGTGCGTATCCTCGTCACGCCACTTCCCCCCGGAGCCCGGATCACCGTGAGTCCGAAGGTGGTCATGATCGGGCAGTCGATTCGTTTATCGGGGAACGATTGCTTCCCACCGACCGACTATGTGCTTCCCGCCTACGGGGACGCCGTCACCCCGAAGCCCGATGGGTCATGGAGCGCGGGCGGCGTCGTCGGCGACGGCGCGCAGGTGGGTTTCGTGCCGGTCAGTGCGGCGTGCGTCACGGGGGCAGATAAGGCCGAGGTGTTTTCCTACCCAGCCGTACACATCCAGGTGAAAACGTACAGGCACTTGCGGGTCACGCCGGGAACCACGGTCAGTGCAGGAACAACCCTTACCGTCTTCTCAATCGGAGCGTGCCCCTCCCGCTCCGAAGGCGACGTCTACCTGCAATTCGCAGTTGCTCCCGAAACTGACGTAGCCCAGAGCTTTGCGATCAACAGTTCCTCAGGTGGTGAGTGGTCTGCGACCCTTCCGATTCCACAGGGCACCGCTCCTGGGCACTACATGCTTCATGGACAATGCGATGGGGACCACGTCTTCCTTGCCTTCTACAGCGCCGTGCCGATCACCGTCACCATCGGATCGTCAGGGTGAGGTGGAGTACAGGTGATCACCCCGTCTCATCGGAGAGCGCACAGACGTAGTCCGGTGTTGCGGCCTGTACGAGAAACCCCGTCTTTGCCGAGACCGGGGGAATCTGGACGAACTCCGGCGTGACTACCCGCCAAGCCTGTTGCCCCGTGGTCTGGTCATAGGCGAGCAACGAAGTGCGACCAGAAGTGCCGGAGGCTTCGACGACCACCAGGGAACCGGAATGCAGTACGGGCTGCCGAATGGCCTGCGTACCAGGAAGCCTGACCTTCCACCGCAGTTGACCATCGCTGATGTTCCGATCCACCAAGCTGGTGCCCGCATACCCCTCCACGCCGCTCTCGACGCTGACGATGTCGTGTGACAGGACAATCGGGACAGTGTTCGGCGTGATCGCCGCTCCTGTCTGCCACGCCACGCCGCCGGTCCGGGGATCGAGTAGATACAGACGCCTACCGGGCACGTCGGTGGCCACGGCGAGGCCCGCCGGTCCCGCCGACAGCACGGCAACAGCCGTACCCGGATCGAATCGCCACACGATTCGATCTGTCGCTGGGTCTATAGCAATGAGGGAGGTGGGGAAGCCGTACTTCACGACGCCGCTCGTCACCAAGATCAGTCCGGCGACAACTTGGTCCGGTTGCATCGGATGCAAGTTTGAGGCGGTCCATTGAGTGTGTCCGCTCTGATCCGTGAAGGCGTGCAGCACCCCATTTCGACCGGCCAGTACAAGCCCGTCAGCGGTGACGGGAGAGGCCTGTCTGCCCTCAGGCAACGACCAGCGAACACGACCACTCGCCAGGTCGACCACTTGCAGTGCGCCGTCGGTCCGCAACCAAGCAAGGCCGCCGTCACCGGTCGCCTCCGGGGTTCCGAGCAACCCGTTGCCAGGAATCGAAAGATGCCAGCGAACCGCACCGGTGCGGTCGTCGAGACCGGTCAGGCGGGCATGATCGCTGACCTGGTCGGTCAACACGGCGACGACACCCTTCCACGCCCACATCCCGTAGACGGTCTGGCCACCGGTCCAGGACCAGGTTGACCGGCCATCGGACTGCTCAATGGCATGGACACCCCCGTCTCGGGCGAAAAGCGCGTTCTTTCCAGCGACTACGGGCATCACGTTGTTGTCAGAGTTCTGCTCATGCGTGGCGAGGGGAACGCTCCAGCGGATCTTGCCCGTCGTGCTGACTTCGACCGCAGAGGCGCGTCCGGGGCGAGGGGGCCCACAAGAGGTGGTCCGAGAGCGTTGTCCCGGTGTCGGATAGTGGGTCGTGCCCACGGCGAGCTTCGGAGCAGTTGTGACGCTGAAGACGGCCGTACCGAGCGTCAGGACGGCCAGGGCGAACACCGAGCCGACCGCCGTTGCCCTACCCCTGACCCGACCCATCAGGCGCTCCCTACCTTCTGTCCTCACCCTCAGAGTCGAGCACGGTCAGGCAGGTGATCGAGGCACAGCCACCTCGACTTCGTAGGACCAAAGCTCGCTGTGGGTTGAAACCGGAGGGTGCTCCTGCTCCCGTCCCGACACGCCACGATGGCCATGGGCGAAAGCAGGGGAGGCCACCCACGCCTCAAAGGCCTCCTTGTCACGCCACCGGGTCACCACGAGCCATGTCTGGCGGTCATCGGTGGGACGCAATAGCTCGAAACCCTCGAAGCCATCGGCCTGGTCCACGGCCCCGGCGCGCTCGGCGAATCGGCGAGCCAGTTCCTCGCCGCGGGTCTCGGGCACAGTGATGGCGTTGATGCGGATGACGGTCATAGGCCCCATCATGGCCCGCTCGGCTACATCCCTGACAATCACATCCCGATGGGTCTGCCGCGAGCCAGCGACAAGACTCAGCGGACAACCATCACGTTCACCCGGAAGAGGAGAATCAGCGGCGGGCACGGAGGAGAGCAGTTGATGGTGCCGAACGCCGTCACCTGCGCCTTGCCCTGTGCTTTGGCGATGAAGGTGGCGGTCGCCATCATCCCGGATGAGCCTCTCCTGCGCTTCAGCACGACACGATTGGAACTAGTCGGTTCGGTCCAGGTTGTGAGGTTCGACGGACTCGAGAGTTGAACATCAAGATGGTCGCCTGTGTGGAGGCGATAGTGGTGCCCGTTGTCTGCCTCCGTCACCATGATGGTGCGGGACGGGGTCGCGCCAGTCACCGCTCGTGCCTCGGCTGTCCCGCCCATGGCGAGTGTCCCTCCGACGAGACACGATACGACGAGGAGTATCACCCTATTCATCCCATGACCGACCTTACAGACCATGGTTGGCCTTCCGACGAACGGATCAGTTGACGTCAATGGGTCGCGCATGCTCAAACGCACCAAGGAGGGCGACATCCAGTTTGGCCAGGGCGATGCCGATTGTTGTCTGCCCTTGGTCGGCCGACAACCATTGCGCGCGGCAGGCGGCAAGCTCTTGGGCAACGTGTAGGGCCCAATAGGTGAGCTCGAGTTGGGGCCCAATGGACGCAGTCGGCGTGTCTGCTAGGGCGCGCAGGGCGGCTAGGCCCTCGTCGGGGGCGGGATTGCCATAATCAGCGTCCACACACATCCGCTCGTACCAGGCCGCCAACCCGCGCAAGGCAGTCCCGGTGTCATCGGAGCGGGTGGTCAGGAGCGCCGTCCGTACCGCGTATCGCCAGTGATCGAGTGCACTGCGTGCCACCGTCGATACCCTCTCGAACGCGGGAGCGAAACTGCGATTAGTGGCCCCGCCACAGCGTGGCTCTGACCGATTCGCGTCCACGGTCCGAATCAAGAAAAGGGCTCCAGCTCGACCAGGGCTAGGTGGACAGCGCGTGAGGCCCCTTGCAAACGCAACGCATGAGCGCCGCCTTGAACCGGAAGGTTCTCCAGGGCGGTTGCTGCCCGACGTAGCCACACGACGATCTCAACTTCGCCCATGGGCGCCAGTGACCGGAGGAAAGGTGCATCCGACTCAAAGGGCCGTGACATACCTCAAGATTGCGTCGTGAATGGGCGACAACCCAGAGTCCAAAGACCCTTCTGTGACGCTTCTGGGCCCCAGCCATGGACCCGTCTACCCACGCCCCTGACCATCACACCCCAGGGTTCGTCCTCTGGCACAAGATGAAGCGATGGCCGGGCAACGCCCTCCGAGTCGGGAGGCCGTCACGGAAGCGGCTGAGGCTGTCCGACGGGTTCTGGCAGCCATCGAGGAAGGGGAGATGACCGTGATAACGCCCCAGGAGGTCGCCCTCGTCCGACGCCCGCCTGCGGGCCCTTCACCAAATGCGCCAGCTGAGCTACACCGGTCCCGACCAGCTCCGATCCCGGTTGAAAAGCCTGTCGATCACCGATCTCGTGGCCGAGAAGGCCGCCATGCGGCCCCGGGTCTCGGGCGATCCGGTCGTCTATGCCACCAAGGTGGCGCTGGCCGCCCTCGGACGTCGGGTGCTCTCCCTCGAAGACGAACTGGTCGGTATCGACGAGTTCCTCACCAAACAGGTCACGGCAAGTGCACCGGAGATGCTCGAGCTCTTCGGAGTGGGCACCGACACCACCGCGACTCTGCTCGTCACCGCCGGCGACAACCCTGAACGCCTGCGATCGGAGGCCACCTGGGCCCATCTCTGTGGCGTGGCCCCCATCGAGGCGTCCTCGGGCAAGGTGACGCGCCATCGCCTCGACCGCGGCGGTGACAGAAACGCCAACCAGGCCCTATGGCGCATCGTCATGACCCGCCTGTCCTTCGACCCCCGCACCCGCGAGTACATGGAGCGGCGAACCAAGGAGGGCCGCTCCAAGCGAGAGATCATCCGGATCCTGAAGCGCTACGTCGCCCGCGAGGTCTTCAAGTACCTTCCTCGCCCATAGATCTCCGAGCGGTGGATCTGGCTCCGGTAATCCCTGCCGTCTTCTGATTGGCCTGCGATCGATCTGCCAGTCCGCCGCTCGGAACCATCGCTCGGAAAACGCATCGATGCATGGCTTAGTAGGAGCCTGCCCTCATCTTCGAGTGGCTCATGATTGGTTCGCCCGCTGTCTACGCCATCCGAGCCCGAAACACCCTTGAAAGACGTAGGAGCATCGGTCGGTCCGGCTCTGGGCACACTGGGCCTTTTCGGGCACCGGGTCCCGGCACTTGCGAGCGGTCACGCCATGGGTTCGGCACCGCTTGCAAGAGGCAGCACAGAGCAGCTCATCCGATGGGAGATGATGACCACCGAACCGGTGTTCGGGGATGGGGTGCAGAAATCGAAAATCCCGACCAGATTGGAGTTCGTACGCGGTTCGTTTACATACTTTTCGAACTAGCATCTTTGATCTCGCGCCCGTATCGGTCTTCGATCCGGACCACATCGTCCAGTTCCGTGGTACTTGCTTCTAGGACGACAGTGTCAACTAGGGCCGTCATGCGATGGCGAGTACCTGGAGACAGATGGACGGCTTCGCCCGGCAGCAGCTCGAATGACTCAAGCGAACCATCAGCAGTTCCGACTTCGAACAGAAGCTTCCCAGATTGCACAGCAATCGTCTCCTCTTTACACACGTGGTACTGGAGAGAGAGAGCATGCCCGGCGTCAACGTGCAGCGTCTTTCCACAGTACTTTCCAGGGACTAGAGCGAAATGAGTCTCAAAGCCCCAGGGTTTGTCGATCCGCTCCACTCTCGAAGTCCATTCCGCCTTCGGCATCGCCACTCCTAAATTCGACTGATAATCGATCGTACTGGACCATCCCATAGGTGCCGGTTGGGGACGACCGCAAGCACGACCCGGAATCTCGGAGCCGCTGTGAACGAGGGTGCGCCGCAACGTGCCAGTGACCGTGGTCCGTTCGGCCTGTCCATGACAACCAGTTCCAAGAGATTCCCCGCTCGGTCGGGGCCGAGTATCAGAAATCGGATCGGATCTCACCGACCTTCCTCCACGACGATGGCATTCCGGAGCACGTGCTCAATGTCTTCCTCGTCGACGGAACGCCGACGGGAGGACGTCGTTCGTGCGCGATCCGTGCGCGATCCGTGCGCGAAGGAATGGGATTTGGTGGTCACGAGGGGGCGCGAGTGGTCACCCAAAAGTGCGTGTGACCTGCACTAATTGAAGTTGTTGCTGTCCACGAAATTGGCCCTAGGCCGTTCGCAACGCAGAAGTCGGCGGTTCGAGTCTGCTCACCTCGACTCGGTATCGTTATTGCAACGCTGTCCCTGTAAATCAGGCCAATCGCGTGTCGGATCGCTCGGTGACCTTGACGGCGTTTCTCCAACCACACAGAAGCCGCCATCGGCGCGGTTGGGCGTATCGCACTCGACCAGCCGTGCCGCGGTTCGAGCGATTAAAAGTGTCCCGCTGCGGCGATAGAGGCACTCAGCCGACCGTTATCTGCCGATGCGCTCGCGGTGCTTGCACCCTGGCCAGCAGCACGGCCGACGCTGGCCTTCCTCCAACTCTTCCTGGGTCCGGCGAATGCGGCGTTCTCGAGTCGTCTCCTGCTTGGCATCCTCGACCCAGCAGATGAACTCGTTGCGGGCCAGAGGCGTAATGTCCTTCCAGGCATCGAGTGCCGTGGGGTTGGCGATCAGCGCCTTGCGGAGGTCTGCGGGAAGCTTGTGCACCGCCCCACCGAGAACTCGCGGGCTGCTCACAGGGCCACGGTACAGCACCTCGTGTCCGCTCGGAACGATTGCTGCCCGGGCAAGAGGCGTGCGGTGATGCCGGATACCGAGCGGTCGGAATGGGAGCGTCGTTGTCGTCACAACCCGGCCTTGTGCGACAGGCGTCAGTCAGGAGGCCGACGTTGGTTTCGGAACTGCTTGGACAGAGGCGTTACTCGCCGTCGGTCTCATGCTCTCCGTCTTTGTCGACAGTCCAAGACTTGAGTACCTGGCCATCCGGGCCATCGATCGTAGCTCGCTCTCCTTTGCGTGGTCTTCGCCCTTCCCGCCGCCGCCACGCGTTGCATTCCGTTTTGTCTCGTAACGCCTGAGAGCCCATCGCTTCGCTCTGTTGGACACATCCGTGGTGATGGCCCCGATAAAACCGCTTCCAACAGGGGTCCCGATGTATATTGGCAACGTCCTCAGGTGTCCACGGCGCGGCGGCAGCCCCTCCGTCCTGGAACATATTGAGTGATTTCCAGACCGATATCGACGGCGCCCTGGCCGAGGACGTCTCGGAGGTCACGTAATGCGGCCTCTCGTTCCGGGCTTGTGACCATGTAGGCGCGCCCGACTTTTATCGTGAACTGCGCCATCAGCGACAGGTGTGAGCGTTCTCATGCTCCGTTTGAACTCGCAGGACTCGCTTACTCCCGCAGCAGGTGCTCTAAGGCCGGGACGGCGGCATCGAGCCGATCATTCGAAAGTGCCGCACGGTGACACCCCGTCCAGGCAACTAGGCGGCCCCTCGGCGCTCTATCTGTGGACCCACGGAAGATCTTCCTGGGCGAGCCCACGGTCCTGCCTACATTTCGCGCAGCCGCATCACAAAGGGCCTGTCCGTCCGCACCAAGCAAAGGAAGGAAAGTACCGACTCCTTGCCATTCTCAATTTAGCGCGCGCCGGGCGCTTGCGGCAAGGCCCCGGTCGGTGCGCAGAATCTACGGCCCGAACCAGAACCTAAGGAACAAGGAAGGGGTTGTGTGTATGGCCAAGCATGCGGTGGTGATCGTCGGAGGTGGTCCGACGGGGATGATGCTGGCGGCTGAGTTGGCGTTGGCGAAGGTCGACGTCGCGGTCGTCGAACAGCGTCCCGATCACGTGCTCGTCGGCTCACGGGCCGGCGGTTTTCACTCGCGCACGATCGAAGTGCTGGATCAGCGTGGGGTCGCAGATCGGTTCCTCGCGGAGGGTCAGGTGGCTCAAGCCGCGATGATCGCCACGACCGTGTTGGACATGAGCGACTTCCCGACGCGTCATCCTTATTCGCTCGGGATCTGGCAGAACCAGATCGAGCGGATCATGGCCGCCTGGATCGCCGAGCTCCCGGTACGGATCTACTACGGACGTGAGGTGACGGGCTTCGCGCAGGACGACACCGGCGTCGACGTCGAGCTGTCCCACGGCGAGTCGCTGCGGGCGCAGTATCTCGTCGGGTGCGACGGAGGACGCAGCGTCATCCGTAAAGCAGCGGGCATCGAGTTCCCGGGGTGGGATCCAACGAAAAGCAACCTGATCGCCGAGGTCGAGATGACCGAGGAACCGCCGCGGGGCATTCGCCACGACGCTACGGGCGTCCATGGCCTCCAAAGGTTGGAGGATGGGCGGACGGTGCGGGTCGTCGTGACCGAACAGCAGCTCGGGCCGAGCAGCGAGCCAACCCTGAGCGATCTGAGCGAGGCGCTCATCAGCGTGTACGGCACCGACTTCGGGATCCACAGTCCCACGTGGATCTCCAGGTTCACCGACATGACTCGTCAGGCGGCGGCCTACCGCGCCGGACGAGTCCTCCTTGCGGGCGACTCGGCGCACGTGCATTACCCGGCGGGTGGACAGGGCCTCAGCCTCGGTGTGCAGGATGCGGTGAATCTGGGATGGAAGCTGGCTCAGGTGGTCAATGGGACCTCCCCGGAAAGCCTTCTGGATACATATCAGGGCGAGCGCCACCCGGTCGCTGCCCGCGCGCTTCAGCACACGATGGCTCTGGGCGTGCTCCAGCGGGGGGACGAGCGCATCAAGGCGCTGGTCGATGTGGTGTCGGAGCTGGCGAGCATGGACGAGCCTCGCAAACGGCTCGCCGGGATCGTCTCCGGGCTCGACATTCATTACGACCTCGGCGAGGGCCACCCCCTGCTCGGACGCCGCATGCCCGATCTGGACCTCGTGACCGCCCACGGTTCGCTGCGGATCTTCACCCTGCTGCACGACGCCAAGCCGGTGCTGCTCAACCTCGGTGAGCCCGGCGGCGTTGACATCACTCCATGGTCTGACCGTGTCCAGCTGATCGATGCTGTATATGTCGGCCTATGGGAACTTCCGGTACTTGGCGCGGTCACCGCTCCTGCTGCCGTGCTGATCCGGCCCGACGGATATGTCGCCTGGGTGGGGGACGGCACAGATGAGGGATTGCGTGACGCCCTGACTGCCTGGTTCGGAACACCATGACGAGACACGATGCTCGGCAGTTTCGTCAGACCGGCTGATGGCAGCGATCGGACTCTCACCCCTGTCCCCAAGGTTGTGGGCAGTGCAACCCGCCGGGCCGATTCACAGCCGCATCCATATCCGATACGGGGATGTGACGTTCTAAACGGGGAAAGACCAGCTCGCTTGGGCAGACACCGGGGCACGGCCCTTGTACGCCGTTCTCAGCCATCGGGTCGCCTCCTTGGGACTCTGGGGCAGGCCAACCCCCCTAAATCACAGGAAGCTCACAGGAGACTCACAAGGAGCTCACCATGATGGAGCGCATACTCGAGGGTATGCATGAAAACCTCCATCTCGGCACGATAAACCGGACCCGCGTTGGCTTGAACTGGAGCGTCGTCGTCATCGTGGTACTCATCGCTTCCGGCCTCGCGACGGGTCTGTTTCGCAACGCGGCGCCCGGATTCGGGGCTGGTGTCTACTGGACGGCGGCCCTCCTTACGGCGGTTGTCTTCTTGGCGAGCCTCCTCGGCCACGAGCTGTCTCACGCTGTCGTTGCGCGAAGAAGGGGTGTCGTTGTGGAAGGCATCGTCCTGTGGGCGCTCGGCGGTGTCGCCAAGCTGAACGGTGATGCCCCCGATGCTCGATCGGAAATGCGCATCGCGATCGCTGGTCCGGTGGCGAGCGTTGCATTCGCGGCAGCGTTCGGGGTCTCAGCACTCGGTCTCAACGCCCTTGGCGCCTCGGCCATCGTGGTAACTGCCTTTGCGTGGCTCGCCGAGATCAACGTTCTGCTCGCGCTGTTCAATCTCCTCCCTGCGTACCCTCTCGATGGGGGGCGAGTGCTGCGCGCCGGCCTATGGCGCCATTGGGGTGACCGTTCGCGAGCTACGGACGCAGCGGCGGGCGTCGGCGGGGTCTTCGGCATGGCGCTCATCGGGCTCGGCCTCTTCGCGCTGTTCTTCATCCCGACGTTCCCGTTCAACGGCATCTGGCTCGCCCTCATCGGATGGTTCATCTACGGAGCGAGCCGCCAGAAAAGAGGCGCGGTGCGTATTAACTCGGCGCTCGATGGACTGCGCGTCGGGGACGCGATGCACCCGGTCACCGGAGTCGCCCCCGCCTATGCAACGCTCGACGACCTCGTCGAGCAGTACTTGCGCCCGGGACATGTCGACCGCTACCCGCTTGTCGACTTCCATGGCGCCATCGCTGGTCTCGTGAGCTTGGAACAGTTGGGACGCGTCGCCGCAGAACATTGGCCCTCCACGAAGGTATCCGAGGTCGCATGGCCCACGGCGAGTCTCGCTCAGGTCTCCTCCGGCGAGGCACTCGCTCCTTTTGTCACACAGCTCTCATCGGTACCGAGTCACAGCGCGCTCGTGTTCGAGGACGGACGACTCGTCGGGACGGTGACACCTCGCGACATCGAGCAGGTCCTGCGTTCACCGACGGTATTTCGCCATACCGATAGACCCTTCGCGACAGCCCACGGTGAGTAATAGTCGGGCGGTCGGCGTTTCAGGGTCGATGGGACGGTGGTTCGTACCTGCGAGCTTGACAAGCTCGCTCTCGTGCGGGACCGAACTCGGATCTCACACACGGCCCTTGCTGCTCGCCTCGAGGCATCACCAGGGAGCGGACAGGGACCGGCGCCCAGCAGTGGTGGCATTGGCCAGATCGAAAAGTTCGGCGTTCGACGTCTCTGGGCTCGCTGGGGGTTACACAATGGCCGCTCGATAACGTCGCGCTCACAAGATGGCGGAGCGAGGCTTGAACGCCCGCAACTGCCATCGTCCTCGAACAAAGGGCGCCACCTGGTCCGGGTCACTCGACCTTACGAATAGAGCTTGGGGAAGGCTCGGGAGCCAGCCCAGCCTGGCGAGCAATAGGGCACATTCGGATCGAGAGCCGAAGTCCCGGGCTCATGCGCCGCTTATTTTAGCTTCCAATCTATCGATCCGATCAGCCAGATCTTTGAGCCCACCTTCAGTATGTATGTCGAGCCGGTCCAGGATCTGCACGGTGTCGTCATAAGTGTGCTGGGATCGAATATCGCTCGCCACGCTCTGGACGTTCTGACCGACCATGATAACGGACAGCAGTACCAACTGGAGGAATGTTTGCGCAATCCACGCGATGAGGCCCTCTCCGCCCGGCCTCAGTGCTGGTGGTAGTCCGATCAAGGCGATGACAGCGAACACGTAGGCGCACCACATTGATCCAACAATGTTGGTGAGAAAGACGGCAATCTTGGCATTGACTCCGTCGGCCCTCTTGACCTCGGTTCGCAGTCCGCGAATACTGATCGCTTGACCAATATGGTGGCGCGTCTTAACTGGCTTCTCTATCGGTCTTTCATTCATCGCGCTCCCTGCTTAGTATCTCGTGAGCATGGCACTGGCTGATGTATCCATCTGAGCTGTTCTGATCGCGTACGTGCACTATCTCGTGCCGATCATCGCAGGCATGACCGATGTCTAATCGGAGATATCCTATTTCCGGAATCGGAGGTGGGAAGGGTCGTCAGATGAAGAGATGGGTTGCAGCACGGATCTCGAAATAGATCGAACGATGAGAGGCTTGCTACCCACCGCTTCAGATCAGATGACATGGGCCAATCAGAGATGTTCGCCGGTTCGATGGACGCTTCCTCCATCCTGCCTCACAGGGCAGCGGTAGCTCTCGAACCATTTGGCGAACCGTAGTTGCGTCCGGAACTGACCCCGGAGTTTCATCGATGGTTGTATCGGCGAGATCGAGGTCATAACGTCGGTCTGCTGAGGCTGGCGCCAAGTAGGAGGTATCAAATGACCCGAGCGATTCCGGGAAGTCTGCTGCTTGACCCGAGCGTGATTGACGATCCCTATCCGCTCTATCGCCAACTTCACGCCGAGGCGCCAGTGTGGGAGATCTCCGCTACCGGTTTGTTCGCCATCAGCTCTTACGAGTTAGTGGCAGAGGCAGCCGGCTGAGTCGAAGACTTCTCGTCGAACATCAGCTTTCTGCTCTACCGCGACGAGTCCGGTCTTCCGTGCCGTCTTCCCTTCGGTGACGCCGGGGCACAGGCCCTCGCTACCGCCGATCCGCCGATGCACGCGTTGCACCGGAACACCGTCTTCCCCGAGCTGGTGGCCAAGCGCATGGCCGAGCTCGAGCCCGATATTTTCGACATCGTCAACGGATGCGTGACGCGGGCGCTAGCCAATCGGACCACCGAGTTCATGACGGAGATCGGAAATGTCGTGCCGATCACCATGATCAGTCGCCTCATCGGCTTCCACGACAGCAACCTGGATCAGCTCTTGAGTGCCGCATTCGACTCAACGGCGATGTTGGGTTCGACCATTTCCATCGATGAACTGATGGAACTCATCGGTCGCGTGGGCGTCATCCAGATCTGGCTCGCCGAGCAACTTGCGAGGGCGGTGAAACACCCCGGTGAGGACCTCCTTGGTGCCGTCGCCAGCGGTGTCCGAGACGGGGTGTTCGGCGAATTCGAGGCCACGACCATCTTGCACACATTGCTGAGCGCCGGAGGCGAGTCCACCACCAGCCTGCTCGGCAACGCCGTCCGCATCCTCGCCGAGCACAATGATCTTCAAGAGCACCTCCGCCAGAACCCCGAGCAGATCCCGACGTTTGTCGAGGAGGCGCTACGCCTAGAACCGCCGTTTCGTTACCACATGCGTATCGTGCCCAAGGACACGGTAATCGGCGCGGTTGACATTCCGGCTGGGTCTACCGTCCTGCTGCTATGGGGCGCGGCCAACCGCGACGCCTCCGTTTTCGAAAGACCCGACGAGATCGACCTCGAGAGACCGATTCCGCGACGCCACGTGGCGTTCGGGCGCGGCATCCACCATTGCGTTGGAGCACCCCTCGCCCGAATCGAAGCGCGCATCGTCCTCAGCGTGCTGCTCGAACGCACTAGCAGCATCACCCTTGACCGCGAACACGCGCCCCGGTGGGCCAACAGCCTTATGGTCAGGCGCCACGAGCATCTCCCCGTACGACTTGTCCGACGGTGAAGTTCGCCCCGGGGGCTGGGCATGATCCCGGAGGTACCATTTGAGCGTGAATGCCCGACCGGAGACCCCGAACGTCCGCCCAGTGACCGCCGCGGACGGTCCGGCGCTCACGGAGTTGCTGGTTCGGGCCTTCGACGACGACCCAGTTGCCAATTTCATGTTCGCTGGACGACGGCGTCGGGCGTTCGGACTCCACTCGTTCTTCACGTCTCAATTGCGTCACCAGTACATGCCTGAAGGTCACGTGTACACGACCGAAGACCTCAGCGGCGTCGCGTTGTGGGGACCGCCGGGCCGGCAACGCCATGCCGTCCTCGAGTTGTTCCAGCTTTTACCAACAGCACCGTTTCTGTTGAGCCCACACACGATCAATGCGCTGAAGTTGATGTTCAAAGTCGAAAGCCTCCATCCGACGGTGCCCCATTGGTACCTGTTCACTTTGGGAACTGCTCCTGAGCGCCAAGGGCAGGGGGTAGGCACGGCATTGCTTCGGTCGATGCTTGCTCACATCGACGAAGCGGGAGAACCGGCCTATCTCGAGTCGTCAAAGGAACGAAACGTGCCTCTGTACTCGCGTTTCGGCTTCGAGGTCGTCGATGAGCTCCCATAGAAGTTTGGGAGTCCACCGATTTGGCGGATGTGGCGAGAGCCGAGGGTGCCTGAAATGTGAAATGTTGACCGCTGTCTGTGTGGATGCGGCCGTGCTGTTGTGCGGGGATCGGCTGTGGGATCTGGGCCGCCGGCCCCGTCGGTCCTTCCGGACCGGTTGCTCACCCGATGGGCTCTGAAAGAGCCGGTCGGATCTGCGCCTGACCTTGACAGTGCGCCGACGTGTCTCGGTGATGCCGTCGACTTCTTCGGATGAGCTCTGAGCCACGACGAGGGTCGTGCCACGCTCAAAGTCCCGTCGACTACGGTCGTGGAGATGGCGGACTACGACGCTATCGTCATTGGCGCCGGCCACAACGGCCTGACCGCTGCCGCTGTCATGGCGCGGGGCGGCTTGCGGGTCTTGTGCCTCGAGAAGAACCATTTCATCGGCGGGATGTCGTCCACAACGGAACTTATCCTTGGCTACCGCTTCGAGCTGGCCGGGTCGGTCCAATTCCCCCTCCCGAACGAGATCTACGAAGACCTTGGCTTCGACTCGTGCCCGATTTACGAGCCTGAGGTGCAGTCGGCCAGCATCGGCTCCGCCGGTGAGCCGCCGATTCTGCTCTATTCGGATCCGGAAAAGCTCCTCGCACACCTGGGCGAAGTACTCGGCCTCGATGCCCTCATGGGCATGGCCGAGGTGGCGGCCTGGGCGGAGGCACCCGCCCGGGCGATCGGGCGGTTCGACGTGCGCAAACCGCCAAAGTCGCTCGACGAGATGTGGGCGTGCGCCACCAACGAATCCGAGCGCGAAGCCATCCGCACGGCCATGTTCGGAAGCGTCATGGACGTCGTCGACCGTTTTCTCCCCGACCGCGAGAAGCACGCGCAGATCCGCAGCATGCTGAGCTTCTTGGCTGTCAATTCCACCTATCTCGGTCCGTATACCCCGGGCAGTGCGCTGTGTCTCGCCTTCGCGCTGGCGTCTCCCGGTGATGCGACGATGTCCAAAGTCAAAGGGGGCATCGGGGCCATGTCCGACCATGTCCGGCTGCTGTTCGAGCACAACGGGGGAGAGCTCCGCCGCCATGTTAAGGTCGTCAAAATTGTGTCATTCGGAGGGCGTGTCGAAGGGGTGGCTCTGAGCGACGGGGAAGTGGTGACGGCGCCGGTGGTCGTTTCCAACCTCGATCCGACCGCCACCTTCACCCAGTTACTCGACCGTGACGAACTGCCGGAGGGCTTCGTACGGCGCATCGACGCTATAGATCACCGAGCCGCGTATTTCCAGATGCACTTCGCCCTCGACGGCCTGCCCGAATTCTCGGGACCCTACGAAGTGCTCAACGAAGGTGAACTTCGCAGGAACGTGACGCTCTTCGGGACAGCGGAACAGTTGCAACTCGATTATGAGGGCTGCGTCCGGGGGCGCGTACCTCAGTCGCCGTCGTTCAACCTCCAGATCCCGACGCTCGATGATCCAGACATGGCCCCCTCTGGGAAACATGCAGCCAGCAGCTTCGCCTTTTACTTTCCAATCGGAGCCACCCACCTGGAGCAGACACGCCTGCGTGACGAGATGGCCGAGCGCATTGTGGCCAAGGTGGCCGAGTTCGCTCCGAACTTTCCCGAGGTCATTGAAAGACAATTCAACTATCCGGCCTACACCTACGAGCTCATGTTCGGCTGTACCGGCGGCGACTTCACGCACGGGCTGTTGCAACCAGAGTCCATGGGCCCTTTCCGGCCCGGCCCGCGGGGATGGCCCGACAACGAGGTCCCCATTGAGGGTCTGTATCTCTGTGGTGCCGGTTGCCATGGCGGCCCCGGAGTGACCTTCATCCCTGGCTACAACTGTGGTTACGCCGTTCTGGACTCGGCTGACTCCGCCCGTTCGTAACGGACCTGTCGCTCCACGAATGCCAGATACATCGCCATCGAAAAGGCCAGGCTGGTGAACAGGCTCATCACGAAGAAGATCCACGGGATACGCAGCCCCCGCCTGCGCCCGTCGACGATCGTCCACAGCGGCAAAAGGACGACATTGACGATCGTGTAGTCCTGGGCCGCCGAGTCTGCCGCCCAATTCGAGAAGAGCATCTTCGTGTAGTTGGCGTAGCTCGCGTGGTGGTACGCGTGGACATAGCGGATGTTGAAGTACCAGCCGAGACACAATGAGGCGAGGCCGACGAAGTAGTAGAGCCCTTCAAGCGCCGAGACTCGACGGGAGGCATCGCCGACGAAGAGGTGTCGGTTGGAGCCGAAGGCGATAACGGTACTCGCCACTCCCAGCAGCCCGTAGAAGATGAGCGAAGTCGTCATGGCCGTCCCCCGATGTCGTGCCGGCGGGGCACCACCGCCCGCCACCTGGAACGTCAATAGTGACAGCTGGAAATTCACATTGCGAGCCTCTCCGCACGACGAACCATGACGTCACGCTGGCTCTTTGCCCGCTACTCGACGATACTCAGGTGGGCGATCAGCCCATCTTCGAGCGTGAAGTCGAAGGTGAGCTTGGCGACGCCGCCTGGGAAGTCACCCTCAACCAGAACCTTGACCCGATACTCACTGTCGCTCACCGCTTCGCTACCGGCGACGGTGGTCGTGTAGGTGAATCGACTGAGGGTGGCTTCGCGCCAGTCGAAGATGTCATCGCGCCCGCGGTAGGTCTTTCCCTCGTCTACGACAGTGCCCGTCTCGGTGAAGCAGGCGGCACAAGCGGCGGAGTCGCGGGAATCGGCAGCGTCGAGATACCGGGTGACGATGTCCGGGGTCGGAGCACTTCCTTCCTCTATGGGTGTATCTCCATCGTCGAGGCTCCCCCCGGGGGAGAGTCAAGGGCTTTTCTCCATTCGGGGACCGGTTCGACCGCGGTTGACTCTCCCCCCGAGGGAAGGTCCAGACTGTTGTCGTGCGAGCTCGGCTGACGATTGGCGACTTCTCCCAGATCACGCACTTGAGCGTGAAGACACTGCGCCGGTATCACGACGCCGGGCTGCTCGAGCCCGCGGAGGTTGATCCCAAAAGCGGCTACCGCTACTACGCCACGACTCAGGTGCCCACCGCTCAGGTGATTCAGCGATTTCGGGACCTGGGAATGCCCGTTCGTGAAGTGTGCGATGTGCTCGCTACCTCCGACCCGCAACTGCGCAGTGCCCTGATTGCCAGGCACCTGGAACGTCTCGAGGACCAACTCGCCCAAACTCGGTCGGCGGTGGCATCGCTTTATCGGCTGCTCCAACCGGGCGTAACGTCCGTCGAGGTCGGATACTGGAAGGTGCCGCCGCTACTCGTGGCAGCCATCAGTGCCACAGTCGGCCGCTACGAGGTGATCGCCTGGTATGACGAGGCGACGGCCGAGCTCGACAGCACATTGGCGTCGTCGGGGTTGGATCCGGCCGGACCCTGCGGTGGCCTCTACGACAACGAGCTCTTCACCGCCGAGAGGGGAAAGGCGGTTGTGTACGTTCCGGTCCTGGAGCCTCCGACAAGGGGAAAGGTGGCGCCGTTTGTCATTCCCGCCGGGGAGCTGGCCACCACCGTGCATGCTGGCGCGCACGATGACATCGATATCTCGTATGGTGCCCTGGGCGCCTACGTAGCCGAGCACGCCCTCGTGGTTGCCGGGCCTGTGCGCGAGATCTATGTCGTGGGACCGCGGCAAACAGACAAGACCGCCGATTGGCGGACCGAAATCGGGTGGCCGGTATTCCACACCACGGGGTAGCTGGTTCCGCCATTGTGACCCCGATTGCCCCTGCCTCTGCCGATACCGAAGATGGCGCTCCTTCAGAAGATCCGCCTGGTGGCCGATAAATTCAAGCGATACGACCCCAGGCGTCGCTGAGCGTGGACGATTCCCACCAGCGGTCCCGCGGGCGACGCCCCACGAGGTGGAGGCCGATGTGAGCGACGTATGGGCAGGTCCCGGATACTGGCTCGCCTCGGACGGGAAGTGGTACGCCCCCGAACTCCATCCGTCACTCGTCCAACCGCCCGCCGAAGCCACCCCGGAGACCCCGGAAGGCGCAGCGCCCGAGGTCCCGACCCGCTATGCGTGGGGAAACGGTCTTTCCCATTCCCCTGTCCACTCCGGGGACCCCGGCTCGGGTCCCGCTGGGTGGTCCGAGACGGGAGTGCCGCCACGATCTGCGGGGGCGGATCCGTATTCCGACCTGTACGTCTCCGGTCCCACGGAACCCCAACGCCGCAAGCGCATCGGTCGCCGTCCTCTGGCATGGGGTGCCGCTGCGCTGGGGGCAGTCGTTGCCGTCGTCGGAATTCTGGTGGCCGTGTCCGGCCAAAACACCCGCTGGGACCCCAAGGTCCTCGGGATCGTGCACTTCGTCGAGAAGAACCGTGGCCTGTCCTTCAAGCGCCCTGTGAATATCGAGTTCCTGGCCGGCGCCCAATTCGACAAAGAAGTCAGTGTCCCCACTCCGACCTCTCAATCCGACCGCACCGCACTCCGTCGTACCTTGAGTGAATTGCGGGCTCTCGGACTGGTGCACGGCAATGTCAACCTGGCGTCATCGGAGAACGCGCTGAACCAGGCTGACGTCGTCGGGCTCTACGTGGATGCCAAAAAGACGGTCTTTGTCCGGGGCACCAAGTTGACGCCGTATGTCAGGGTGACTTTGGCCCACGAACTGACCCACGCCCTCCAAGACCAGTACTTCGACCTCACCACCTTGGACAACCGGGCCAAAGGTGACCAGGACGCGCTTACGGCGCTGGTCGAGGGAGACGCTGTGCGTGTGCAGGACCTCTACGAGCAACAATTGTCCGCCGCTGACAAAAGGGCCTACCAGAAGTCACAGAACCAGATCCAGAAGGGGTCGGGCAAGACCTCGAACGTCCCCGAGATCCTGGGTGACATCGACAGTTTCCCTTACGCCTTCGGTCCAACCTTCGTCGATTCGCTCGATGCCGACGGCGGTACCGCTGGCATCAACCGCGCCTTTCGCAAGCCGCCCGTGGCCGAGGCACAAATCGTCGATCCGGTAAAGTACCCGCTCGGATGGAAACCCGCTCGGGTGCCGCCGCCGCCGATCACGGCCGGTGAGCGTCGGCTCGACAAGCCAAGCTCGTTCGGGCAAGTGTCGTTGTTCGAGGTGCTCGGCGGCCGACTGGGCTACGACAAGGCATGGGCGGCAGTTCAGGGATGGCAGGGAGACAACTCGGTACCGTATGAGGACCACGGCCACACCTGCATAGCCGTTGACGTGGCCATGGGCAGTGCCGCGGCGACGACACAGCTCACGCAGACGGCCGACCAGTGGGCGCAGGGTATTCCCGGTGCCGTCGTCAGCCAGACAGGACGACGAGTCGAGTTGCGTTCGTGCGATCCGGGACCGTCGGCACCCGCACCTCCGAAGATCAACCCCTCGGCCTTCGACGTATTGTCGGCACGGGCGGAGATCATCGACGGCTTCATGACGAGCGACCACGCTGACTTCGCGTTGGGAGCCTGCATCGCCGATCACATCATTGTCGGCGTGGGACCGAGCGCCTACGGCGAGCTCACCGCTAACACGTTGTCAGCCAGTCAAGAAGCCCAACTCCGTCAGCTGGTCGTCACGTCGGCCCAATCCTGCCAGGCGGAAGGCGTCTCGTAGCGTCTTTGGTATCCACGAAGAGCGCGACGACTCCATGTCGGCGTCGAGTCGGTGGTGCGATGGGGACCAATCGCCTCGTGCGGGTGGAATGGTCGAGGCGCCCGATCGCTGGTACGTCCGTCCGCTTAGTGACAGTACCCATATGGGTCGATAGGGGCGTGGCTCTCACCCTCGATGACCCAGGAATTGCTGGCCTCGTTCATGTATGCGGCGGGGCACGGTGTTGCGATGGCTATGACTTTCGTCCCCGGGCATACCCCGGGAACGCTGTCACATGTCATGGCCTGGTGTCCTTGGGCCGATCCGGGACACTCGAAAGTGAATCCGGGTGCCGCGTGAGCCTGTAGATAGGCGAGGGCCGGGCTACATCCGTACCCGCTGGGCACGGCCGCGGCGACATTGCGAGCGGGCGCTGCCGGAGGGGGTGCGGGAGCGGGAGCGGGAGCGGGCACCGTCGTCGGTGGTGCGACAGGAGGGGGCGAGGTCGTCGTCGTTGTCGGCGCAATGGCCGTCGTTGTCGTTGTGGGAGTCGGGACTGCCGTGGCATGACGCGTGTGAATCGGAGCGACGGCACGATGCGCGGCGGGATGTCCCGAGAACGGAATGAGGAACACTACCGTGACCGCGGTGAGCGTCATCACGGTAAGAAGGTGGGAGCTGTTGGTCAACCGATCGAACCAACGGGAAGTGTTGTCCATACCTAAGGTGTCGGAGTTGCTAAAGGAGGCCTTGACCATTGCGAGCTTTGTTGTCAGGGATAAGGCCAACGTGTGGCGACACTGCTGACTTCGCGACACAACGACTGCGCAACGTTGCTCTTCTTCCTCTCGGTATCAGTTGTGTGGACGTTGAGAGGAGGCGGCGCGTCAGTTTAGGAATCGAAGCATCGTTGACCGTGTCGGAGAAAGCGCGTCAGTAAACAGTGATCGAATGGGCGGACATGGCGATGGACAGAGAGAGCCGTCTGCTGAACAGAGTTGGGCTAAGGACTGCGCTGTCCATCGATGTGTGGACCTCCGACGTCGCGTTCTTTCGACTACCGAAAGGAGAAGGACGGGGATGCCAGGTCTCGTCGCCGGGAGACGGCCTGAGCCATGAGACATAGCGTCGAAACGGTCGTCTCCCACCCGATGCACTCGTCGGTGATGCTCTGCCCGAACACAAGAGGCGTGGAACGGTTGTCGGGGAGCTCCTGGCGACCCTGGGAGAGGAAGCTCTCGAGCATGAGACCCACAATGCCCTTCTCTCCCGAACCAAGGCGCAGCGCCACGTCGTTGGCAACGAGGGGTTGCTTCCGGAAATCCTTGCCGCTGTTGGCGTGGCTGGCGTCAACGACCAGGCCAGCGGCCAGGCCGGCGTTGTCAATCCGTGTCAGCGCATCGGCGACGGCGCGTTCGTCAAAATTTGGTCCCGCCGAGCTACCGCGAAGAACGATGTGGCCGTCCGGGTTCCCACTGGTCTCGAAGATCGCCGCCCGGCCTTCGTCGTCGATCCCCGGGAATACCTGAGCATGGGTCGCAGCGGCAACGGCGTCGACGGCCGCCTGGACATCTCCATCAGGTGAGTTCTTGAATCCGACGGGCATAGAGAGCCCACTTGCGAGCTGCCGGTGGATCTGGCTCCGAGTCGTGCGGGCGCCTATCGCTCCCCAGCTCACGGTGTCGGCCAGGAATTGAGCCGTAATCGGATCAAGGAACTGGCAGCCGACGGGAAGTCCGAGAGAGATGACCTGGAGGAGAAATGTACGCGCTGTGAGGAGTCCCTCATTGACGCGGTATGTCCCGTCCAAGTCGGGGTCGTTGATGAGCCCTTTCCAGCCCACCGTCGTTCGGGGCTTTTCGAAGTAGGCGCGCATCACGATACAGAGTTCCCCTTTGAGGTCCTCGGCCAGGTGGGCCAACCGGCGTGCGTACTCCAGACCGGCGGTGGGGTCGTGGAGCGAGCAGGGTCCGACGACGACGAAAGACGATCGTCGGTGCCGTGAAGGATCGAAGCCACGGCCTCGCGATCACGGACAACGGCCCGCTCTTGCTGACTCGTCATGGGTAACTGATGGCGCAGCTCCTTCGGCGACGAAAGAGGACGGATCTTGGTGATGCGCCGGTTCTGGATCGGAGGGTCCGGCGCCACGGTCAGCGTTCCTTCCTGCGAACCGGTGGATCCCGAGCCCGGCTCGCCACGTAGTGGGGCAAAGCAAAAGGCAGAGGCCGAAAAGCCTCTGCCTTGGAGCCGGTCCGAGATGAGTGTCGCTCAGTGCGTGGTCGCGCTCCGAGACCCATCGGGGGCCGGCTCGTTAAACCACCAATAAGATCGCACGGAAAAATGGTACCAGAGTCGTTGGCCATTCGACTTCACAGGTGCTGTGATATCGGCTCATGGCACGGATCTTCTGACCATGAATAGAGGGTGTCGGCCCTGATCACCAGTTGTCCGTTGGCATATGCAGTGCCCGGTACGGTGGGCGCGTGTCCCGCTTTGTCGTCGACATCGGTCCACTGCGGAAGTACCGCCATTTCCGTCGGCTCTGGGCCGGTCAGGTGGTATCGGGAATGGGCTCGCAACTAACTCTGGTAGCGGTTTCCTTCCAGGCCTACGGACTGACGCACTCGACCCTGGTCGTCGGCTTGATCGGTATGGCCCAGTTGGTGCCCTTATTGGCCGGCGCTCTGTGGGGCGGCACGCTGGCTGACGCCATCGATCGCCGAAAGGTGCTCGTCCTCACCCAGGTGGCGATGGCCGCCGCCGTGGGCGGTCTCGTCGTCAATGCTTCGCTGCCCCACCCGGCCGTGTGGCCCCTTTTCATCTGCACGGCGGCGGGTGCCGGATTTCAAGGAGTCGACTGGCCGGCGCGCCGAGCGGCACTACCCATGATCGTCGATGCTCAAGATGTGACGGCTGCGATCGCTCTCCAGACCACCATCCAACAGCTGGCGCTGGTGGCCGGACCCGCCCTCGCCGGCGTATTGATCGCCGTCATCGGGCTGAGCGCTGTCTACGGCATCGATGTTGCGACCTATGCGGTCGTCCTGGTGGCCGCCCTGCTTCTTCCGGCACTGGTGCCGAGCGGCGGTGGTACACCCATGGGCCTGCGGTCGATGGCCGAAGGATTCCGGCATCTGCGAAATGAGAAACTCCTTTCCGCCACGTACTGGATCGACCTCAACGCCATGATCTTCGGCATGCCCCGAGCAGTGTTTCCGGCTCTTGGCGTCGGCCTGTTCGGTGGAGGTGCCGGAGTCGTCGGGCTCCTCTACGCCGCGCCGGGGGCCGGGGCGTTGGTCGGTTCGCTGTTCACCGGTTGGTGCAGCCGGATACGCCGTCAGGGCCGGGCCATTGCCGCCTGCGTCGCCGTCTGGGGGGTAACCGTCGCCCTGTTCGGTGTCATTCCCGTGCTGTGGATCGGATTGACCCTTCTGGCACTGGCGGGAGCGGCCGACGTCGTCTCGGCGGTGTTCCGGCAGGCAGTGCAGCAACGGACCGTCCCTGAACACCTCCAGGGACGTCTCTCGGGGACGTTCTTCGCCGTCGTTGCCGGGGGGCCGCGCCTGGGCGATGCCGAGACGGGCCTGGCCGCCTCTTTGGGTGGCCCGCAGTTCGCCGTCTGGTCGGGCGGTCTGGCCTGCGTGATCGGAGTGGTTGTTCTCCTGTGGCGGACGCCCGAGCTGTGGCGCGACCACGGCGGAGGCGGCACCCTGAGCGCGGAAGCCGAGACCGAGGCCATCACCCAGGTCACGTCGGAACTGGGAGAAGGTGAGCCGCTGTAGCGGAGGTCGGCAGGATCTCGATCCCGGCGGCGATCGCCTAGGGCTGACGTCCGGGCGCCGGAGTCTCCCCGATGGCAGCGACGCTCGTCCCCGATCCGGGCGCGACCAACTCAATGGCGATGCCGTCGGGATCCCGTAACTGCAGCGACGGGTTTCCGTTTTCCAGCACCACCGGGCCGTGATCGATGCCGATTTCGGTGAGGTGATCGGCCCAGGCGTGAAGGGCGTCACCGTCGGGAACGGCAAAGGCCAGGTGATCGAGCCTTCCCGAAGGTCCCTCGGAGCCGTCGTTCGCCGCCGCCCGTTTGCCCATCTCGGGTGTGACCCGGTCTCCGTCCGAGGTGAGGACGATCACGACCCGGGCAAGGCGGTGGCGAAGCGCCACGTAGCCGATGTCGAGGTCCTCGACGTAGCTCTCGAGGCCGAGGGCGAGGGAGTACCACTGGGCGCTGGCCCCGACGTCCGACACCAGTAGCTGCACATGGGAGAGCCCGGTCATAGGTGCGCCGGCGCCCCTGTCGCCATCGTTCACCTCCTGAACGTTACCGAAGAGCGATCCCCGTTTGGTGGTTGACGGCGCCGGGTCGTCAGGTCCGATGCTTTCGGCCTTTGTTCTGACGCGGTCGCGGTCCCGGTGGTGTCCCCGTGCTTCAAAATGAGACCCGGGAGTGGTGTTCGAGCAGTTCACCATTCGTGCTCGCCGCTTTCTGGTGCCGGTCCATCGGGGGCATTGGTGAGGGGGTGGTTCCACCTGGGCCCACGTGCGTGGTATTTCGGACTCCTGCTCTGGCGATGTGGAGCCGAAGCTCAACTGTCTTCACACCGGTGGCGGCCGGAGTACAACAGGAGGTCTACACGTGACTGACAGAAAGACGAGTACAGGCGTGTACCGCCCGAGGCCGCTCCCTCCGATGGACCGCGTTCTGATGCTGATCGCGCTCGGGCTGGACCCACGGTACAAGTACACGAACCATGAGCTTCAAACGGCATGGAGGCGGCGTAGCAGCCAGGTCCATCCGGACAAAGGCGGTAACAAACTCGTGGCTGCCGCTGTCAACGCGTCCTATGCCACTTTGGCCGGCCAGGCGGAGGAACTGAAGCCCATCGATCTCAGACTCTGAGTCCCCGCCACCGCCGGGCGATCGGGAGGCCGGTCGAGCTGTTTCGGCTGTTGTCACGCCGTTCATCTTCAGTTAGGAGATCGGTCGCACGACAGTCACAGACGGTTCACCTGGATCACATACCGTGGCCCGTGGCGATCATCTCCCTCCCCTTCGAGATCATCGCCTGTGGGGGGCCGCAAACTGGCTCGGGCTCATGCGCTCCGGGCCAGTTCTGCGCGTCGGCGCAATGTCAGAGTCGCGGCACCGGTAGCCGCAGAACCGAAGGATGTTCCGCATCGTGGAGAACCTCCTGATCGGCGGCACACAGACGACTGGCGGTCCGCAGGGGTTCACCGGTCCCGGTGTTGCGCATGAAGAGGGGATGTGCCCCACTCGAGACCTGAAGACGGATGCGATGTCCTCGGACGAATGTGTTGGCCGTCGACCACATACTGATCCGGACCGACACCGACTCATCGGCCGATCTCGTGATGGCACCCGGCCTCAGCCGGACGATCCCGTCGCTCACGTTTCTCGATCGACCCCGAGGTGAGACATCGCACAGTCGGACGAAGAAGTCACACCAGTCAAGAGATGAGCGGACATGGAGCTCAGCAGTGAGTGGGCCCATCACGGTGAGGTTCTCGGGCAGGAAATCACTCGTGTAGGTGAGAACGTCGGGCCGGATCTCGCGTCGGCGCTGGTCCTTGGGACCGGCGTCACTCCAATCGAGCGACGCACCCCCGACGGCCGGTGTCGGATCGGCAGGGTCGTAGCGATAGCGGTCGGGGGGCGAGTCGTCGGGAACCGTTCGTTTGAGGGTTCCCTTTCCCCCGAGGTACCAGAGCTGATCGTCGGCCGGAGGTGGCCAATCGGGAAGGCCGACCCAGCGACGCTTTCCCATGACGAAAACCCGCACGCGGGCCCGCTGGTCGGGGCCGGACCCGTCTCCCAAATGGAGGCCAAACCAGTCAACGCCGTCGCGCAAACTGGCGGCGATGACTCCGGGGCTCGCATGGGACCAGGGGCCGACCGTGAGCCTGGTCTCACGGTTGGCGGCCCGCAACGCCCGGTAGTCGTCGAGCTGAGAAGGGAGGAAGATGTCGTACCAGCCGCCGACGAGGCTCGTCGGGGGAAGACTCCCGAGATGTCGTCCGAAGTCCACCGGCTCCCACCAGCCATCGTTCGGGTTCTCGTGGGTTAGCCAGTCCTGGAAGAACGGCACATGCCGGCCGACGGCCACCACATCGGCATCCGATGCGGGCAGGACCTTGGCCGCTTCCATGAGCGCTCGTCGACTGTCTCGTTGGGCGCGAAGTGATCCCCAGGCGCCCTGTTCCTGGAACTCGAGCAATCGGAGCCAGGCCAGGCTCGTCCCCATCGCGAAGGATCCGAAGGGGTAGACGACGGCCTGGCGGAAGTTGGATGCCGTCACGTCGAGGGCCATCGCCCGCAGGTACCCAGGTGCATCTCGAGCCACGGCCCACTGGGTGAGTCCCAGGTAGCTGGGGCCGAAAGTGGCCAACTCACCGGGGAACCAGGACTGCTCGGAGATCCATTCCAAAGTGGCTCGACCGTCCGTCTCTTCATGACGGAAGGGAACCCAGTCGCCTCCGGAGCCGAAGGTGCCCCGGCAGCTCTGGACGAGCACCTGATAGCCGCGCTCAGCCAGGAGACGTCCGATCATCCCGGCCCACTGACGGCGGCCATAGGGCGTACGCAGAACGATGAGCGGCGTCGACCCACAGATCAACTCGGTGGGGTGCCATCGATCGGCCAGGAGGACGACCCCGTCCTCCATCTGAGCCGGAAGGTCGCGTGCAACGGAAACGTCGGGGGTGGTCGGCGTCGGAAGGTTGGCCAGCAGACCGAGGATACGGCTAACGAGGGTCATCGTGCACCGCCCGCCAGTATGCCCCTGGCTCGCCGCCGGCGTCGCTCGGCATCATCGACGGCCGAAGATCACCCAGCCGGTGGGCGGCAACGAGCGTCGCGTCTTCGATTGCGTGAGACGCCCAAAGGCCACTGTGGTCGATGATGACGGTGGCACATCGTAGATGGGGTCCGCAGGCGATGGATCGTCGGTCGTGCCGATGACGGCTGATGCTAACTTCTCCCCGAATCGTGATCGTCACATTCGTTGCCTACGTCCTTGGTGCACTGATGGGCGTCGCCGCGGACCGAGGCGGGCCCCGCTTGCGCCGTGACTGGCCGATCTACCTGAGGGTGCAATTGGTGGCCACGGCGGGGCTTCTCACAATCTTCTCCGCGTGGCGCCTGTCGAAGCCCTCCGAGATAGTGGCTCCGGTCCTGATCGCGATCGTGGGATGTGTCCTGCTCGGTGCATCGCTTGCGACTCGGAAAGAGAGCAGCGGTGGGAAGGCGGCACTCGAGTGCTGGGCCGCATACCCGAATGGTTCGTTCTGGGTCCTCCCCATGGCCGCGGCACTGGTGGGGCCCACCGGGAGCATGGTCACAGCACTGGCTAATGCCCTGTACGCCGCCCCCAATGCCGCTTGCATCCATTTGATGAGACGCGACGCGCCCATACCGCAGCGCCGATCGACGTCGTGGATCGATCAGTCGGCTCTGGTGGCCCTCGGCGTCGGCTTGGCTCTCCATCTGGTGGGGCCGGCTCCGACGTTCTCGCGCTGGATCCTCGACACGTCGGGGCCAGTGTTTGCCTTCGTGGGCGCCGCGCTGTTCGCCGGTTCCGTGCTTCATCCCCACAACATCAGCATCGGCAATGGCGCCGACGGCGTCCGTCGTTGGCTGGGGCTGACCTTGGTCCGGATCGTCTGTCTTGCTCCCATCATCGCTCTCGATCACTCGCGTACCGTGCAGGTGGTGGCCGTGCTGTCGGCGCTCGGGGCGCCGGCGTTCAATCCGCCTCAACTGGCCGTGCTCTACGGGTACCGATCAGGGGCCGTCAACGCGTCGGTGCGGTGGGGATGGCTGTTCCTGCCGATCGGGTACGGCGCTGCGCTCGTATTTAGATAGCAGGAGCGGCTCGGAAAACCCTCACCCGGGCCGGCCAGTGGCTAACCTCCGATCCGGCAACGAGGCGCCGGCGTCCGGAGCGATCCGAGGCCAAGCCATGCGTTGGCGGGGAAGGGTGTGCCATGAGGATGAGGTCCGGTTCAGTGGCGGTGTCGATGGCGGCGAGAGCCCTTGCCCCCGTTGTCCTGGTCGGGGCGCTGTTGGGGGCGTGTTCGTCGACGTCTAATTCGGCCAACGCAGGGACCGGACGCGTCCTGCTCGTGGGGAAGTTCCGTGGGCATGCCGGGGGCTATGCCACGATCCAGTCGGCGGTGAACGCTGCTCATACCGGCGACTGGATTCTGGTCGCTCCGGGCGACTATCACGAGACGGCTGACGCCACGACACGTAATTCCGAAGCCTCCCACGGCGATTTCGGCGGGGTCCTGATCATGAAGTCGAAGATCCATATACGCGGGATGAGCAGGGCCAAGGTGATCGTCGACGGCACCAGTCAGTCGTCGTCCACGCCATGCAGCTCCAATTCCACCGACCAGAACTTCGGGCCCGTGGGGGCCGACGGCAAAGCAGACGGCCGCAACGGGATCCTCGTCTGGAAGGCAAACGACGTGAGCATCGAGAATCTCACTGTCTGCAATTTTCTCGGCGGCGCCGCCGATGCCGGCAACGAGATCTGGTGGAACGGGGGAGGCGGTTCGGCAAAGATCGGATTGTCGGGATATACGGGCCGCTACCTGACGGCGACATCGACGTACTTCGGTGGCGAGACCACCGCCTCCCAATATGGGATCTTCTCCTCCGATGCCGCCGGTCCCGGTCTGTGGACGCAGCTCTACGCCAGCAATTTCAACGACTCCGGCATGTACGTCGGCGCCTGTCATCAGGCATGCGCGGTGACGATCAGCCACGCGTGGATGGAATTCAGTGCGCTCGGCTACTCGGGGACCAACTCGGGCGGTGCTGTTGTCATCGAGGACTCACAGTTCGACAATAACGAGGACGGCGTCGACACCAACACCCAGCTGAACGGTGATCCCCCCGCACCGCAAGACGGAGCGTGCCCCCACGGCGGCATCAGTCCGATCACCCATACCCACTCCTGCTGGGTATTCATGCACAACGACGTCCACGACAACAACAACCCCGACGTTCCGAGAGCCGGCAGTGCCGCCGCCGGGCCGACCGGCACGGGCATGACGGTTTCCGGAGGACGTAGCGACACGGTCATGGACAATCGGTTCTCGAACAACGGGGCCTGGGGCATCTTGTTCGTGCCCTATCCCGATGGCAGCACCCCGTCTGACAACCAGACGTGCACAGGGACGGGGGGCGTCAAAGTGCAGGGCCTCGGGTGCGTGTATGACCCTGAAGGCGACGCTCTGTTGCACAACACCTTCAGTCATAACGGCTACTTCGGGAACCCCAGTAATTCGGACTACGGACAGATCACGGTTTCTGCCGGTCAGCCACAAAACTGCTTCGTCGGCAACACCGCTCCGGACAGGAGTGCGCCGGCCGACCTCGAGAACACGCAGCCCACGTGCGGAAAGCTGACGACGGCCGCCAATTCAGGCGGGCCCCTTCTTTCTCAGGTGCTGTGCGACTCCGGTTTCGGGGGGTGCACGGCGGGGGAGAGTTACCCGCAGCCGGCCGCTGTGGTCATGCACCCGCTCCCGAAAGACCTGCCATCGATGCCCAATCCGTGCCAAGGCGTACCCGAAAACCCATGGTGCCCCACCGGCCGGCCGGTCTGAGGAGTCTGTGGTCTAGCGCGCGAGACGGGTCGGTGAAGCGGCCAGGACCGGCTCGGTCGGGGTGCGGGGCTGGCGCGACGCCGCCGGCGCCAGTTCGCTCGCCCCCAGAGCCCAGGTGGGGGACCGGTGTCTCTTGCCACGAGGCGAGGTTGTCGCGGGGCCCGATGGCCCGACCGGGGTACGCCGAAGTAATAGCCCTGAGCCGGCTGGAAATCGAGGGATTGGAGCTGAGCGGCCTGCTCCGCAGCGCTGCCGCCGCCCGCGCCACCAAGCGGATGGTCAGGTTCCGGGAGCCGTCTCTCCGGTCCGCGGCGGAGCGTCCATAGCGATTCATCGGCGGGCTGACCAGGGGCGAAGACAGCGCGACGCATCGTTGTTGTCCTGTTGTGGTCGAGTCGTGCCTGGCCGCCGCAGGCGGCCCTAATGGTCCGACCGGACTCGGCCGATATCAGAAGCCATGACCGTGTCGTCATCGGCGGGGCCGCAGGGCAGGGAACGGGCGCCCGGATTAGAGGGTGACGCCCCGGTGGCCACTCTCCTCGAACGCGAAGCCCGGATCGTCGGCATCAAGGACTTCTCGACCCCCAGTCTGGAAGCCGTGGACCGACGCCGTTCTCAGCTGTGGACGGTGGCCTTTGCCGGGCTCGCCTCGTTGGCCGCCGCTGTGGGTCTGCTCACATCGGCCGGCGGCCACCACCTAGGCTTCGCTAACCGACTGGGCTTCCGGATCGGCACAGTCGTGCTGGTGGTGGCCCTGGCCGGGTACGTCATGGAGAAGGAACGCCATCTCCGTCGGTTGGCCAACCTGTTGGTGAACGAACGTGTGCTCGGTGCGGCGTTGTCCAACCGCTTGAAAGAACTGGCCGTGCTCTACGAGGCGGGCAAGGCGTTGAACTCCGTGCTCTTCATCGACGAGGTTCTCCAACTCATCTTGTCGAGTGCCTTCGAACTCCTGGAGGCGTCGAGCGGGTGCATCATGCTCCTCGAAGGTCCGGACAATCTGGTTGTGGCCTGTCAGGCTGGAACCTCTTCGGAGGACGGCGCCCGTCTGGAGCTGCGCGACGGGATCGCCAGCCGTGTCGTACGGGACAGAGAACCCCTTCTCATACAGGGAACGGTTTCCGAGAAGGGTCACCTGGAAACCGAGAGCGCCGTTTGCGTTCCTTTGGTCCATCGGGGCGACGTTCTGGGTGTGTTGGTCCTGAAGGGAGCGGCCGATCACATCTACAGCGAGCACGACCTCCGGGCCGTGTCGCTGTTCGCCGAGCATGCCGCGATCGCCGTGGCCAACGCCCGGCTCTACGAAGCCGAACGGGCTCTGAGTGTCCAGCTTTCCCACCAGGTCGTGCACGATCCGCTGACCGGCGCCGCTAATCGGGTCCTTGTCGTCGACCGGATGGCGCACGCGCTGGCCAGGGTCCGGCGAAACGAGTGCTCGATGGGAGTTCTGTTCGTCGATCTCGACGACTTCAAGCTCGTAAACGACGAGTTGGGCCATGGCGTCGGTGACATGGTCCTCACCGCCATCGCCCAACGCCTGGTGGCGTGCGTCCGACCATCGGACACGGTCGGGCGTTTCGGGGGTGACGAGTTCATCATCGTCTGCGAAGACCTGGCCGATGACGGCGGCGCCATGGAGGTGGCCCACCGGGTGTTGAAGGAGTTCGAGGTTCCCTTCCCGACCCCGTTCGGCGACCGGATGCTCTCGGCCAGCATCGGCGTCGGAGTCTGTGGCGCCGAGAACCCCATGGAGGCCGACGACCTGATCCGAGTGGCCGATCGCGCCATGTACCAGGCCAAGATCGATGGGAAGGCACGGATCGTGGGTGCCCTCGATCCTGTGGTCCATCGCTTCTGAGGAACTCGCAACGAGGTGCCCGCCCGCCCGCCCGGTCGCCCCCCTGGGGGGTCGGGCCCTCGCCGGCTTATCCCCGTGCGGTTCCTCGAGCCCTCCCCCCTCGAGGCGGTGTGGCCCCGTAAGCCCAGCCCGGACCGGGCGCAAAGTCGGAGTCGGACCGGTAAGTCGGGTCCCTCAGCGTGACTTATCGGGCACGTTCTGTCATAAGCCAGTCAATTTTGACGAAGAGTTTCGTGGTTGCCTCTCTATACACTGGCCCATACCGAAGTCCGCGGCTTTTGTCACTGAAGGCAACGAGAGAAGCACCCAATGCGTCGCTCACATCCAATTCGCCGATTCTCGCTGGGGGCAGTAGCCCTCACTGCGTCGATGGCGACGTTGGGTGTGTCAGGACCGGCCGGGGCGATCGGAGGGGTCGTGACCTGCAGCACGGCGAGCGGGAACATGATCAGCCCGGCCGAGCTGTTCAGTTGCTCGGACGAATCCGGGACGGGCGGGAACGGAACGATCCAGCCCGCGGGGACTTTCTCGGGCACCCATGCCGCCACCATCTACTGGAGCGGCGCTACCCAAAACCAGCCCTTCACGACCGTCATCCATGTCACCACCCATGTCATCAAGAAGAAGAAGACCCCGTGCCCGACGAACACGACGGAGCTCAAAGTGGGCGGCCGGGTGCGCTCGGACACGAGCGGAGTGGTCGCGGTCGGCGGCCGGGTTTCCGCCATCTTGTGTGAGGCGCCGAACGGCGGCTTCGCTCTCCTGGGCGGCAGCGTCTTCTCCCTCTGAGCACCGCTTCCGCCACTTTTTTGGACGGAGCGGACCCTCGGTGCGCCATCCACCCCTTGGGTGCCGCGTCGGTGTCCGATGCCCCGGAAGCGGAGCCAAGACGCCCATCGGACGGGTGCGTCCATTGGACCGACGGAGCGTTGTTCACGTCCTAGACCGGTGCCCCGTTTGGGCTCTGTGGGAAAGATCTCACCCGGTCCGGGGGTACTTTCGCCGGGGCTGGTAGATAAGAGTCCTGGTCCCAGCGGGATCGTTCGGGTGCTGCTCGCTTGCCCTGACCGCGAGACTCCGGGGTGCCTTGGCCGTCAAACGCCGCCTATCTGCGTCGTGAAGGTCAGATCGTCGGAACCGGAGGGTCGATGGTGTAAGTCATCGTGTAGGTCGTGTGCGGGCCGGCCTCGATGTCGGCTGTCACCACTGAATCGCCCGCCGCGCAGGATGCGCCTTTGAACACGAAGACCGTATTTCCGTCGTCATCCAGGGTGCTCTGCGGGGGGCTCGGGTTCACCCCGGTCCCGTCGGCGACCACGCCACCCTCCGGCTCCCAGCGCCATCCTTCGATGCAGCGGGCCTCGAGCTGGGGAGATGAGATCTCCACCGGCTGCTCGGCGTAGACAGGGTTGGTCTCCACGTAGAAGATGGCGTAGACGTTCGAATCGCCACTGGCGGCGGTGTCGCCCGTCTCGACTTCCTTGTTCGGGGAGCCGGTCACGCCTTCAGGGGTGACGGAGGGCGGCAGGGCAAGGAGCGTCGTGGTGGCCGTTATAAACGGGGCGACGGCCAGATCGGCTTCGACCAGGCTGGGGCCGGGGGCGCAGTCGGTTCCGTTCACCACGACGGTGACGTTTCCGTCGTTATCGAGGATGACGCTGATGGAGTTGAAGCTGGTGGTGGGATTGCCCACCGTCGCACCTTGCAGGGTTTCGAACTGGATGATGCCACCGCAGGCCGCTTGCAGCTGGCTGGACTGGATGTCGACGGGGTCACCGGCGAACGACGGGCTCGTCTCGACCTCGATGACGGCATAGACGTCGGACCCGTCGCTGGTGAGGATTGGGACCGCTCCGATCCGCTTGAGGTGGGCCTTGGACGGCGCGGCAATGTTGGCGCCATCGCACTGCGAGGCGCAGCAGATTTGCTGGGCCTTCACCCTCGGCTTCGCTGCTTTTGCCTTCGCCCCTCCGGAGACGCAGGGCGTCGGCGACCCGGTCTCCACGATGGGGTTGGGGGACACCGCAACTGTGATGGGCGCCGGGGAACCGCCGGTCCCACCGCCGCTTCCGCCGCCGGCAGGGTGATGGTGGTGGTGACGGTGTGGCGCCGACTTGGCTTGCGCCGTGCCTGAGAGGCCCATGAGGGGCATTGACACGACCACGGCCAGCGCCACCAGCCGAAGAACACTACGTCTCGCGTTCATTACCTCGCCCCTCGTCCGTACTTGACGATATTCTGACGCCGTAGAGCGGGAGCTCGCCTCGTCATGGTTGATGAACTCTCGCTCCGGATCTACGTGACCACCCCGTGCGAGCAGGTCGGCTTCGCTCGTGCGGGACCCAGCGAGGCACCCTGGCACCGAAACGGCGGAGTTCGAGAGTGGTCGGGTTGGGTCGAGACCGCCGGGTGGGGAGCGGTTGCCGATCCGGATCCCGGCCGTGAACAGGTTTGCGGTCGACGATGTCGACCCGGGCCGGACCGGGGTCGGACCGAAGCGTGGAACCGACGAACCTCCTATCTCGGGCCGACTTTGGTTAGCGTCTCGACCGGTCTGCTGGTCCGCGCGGGGAGAGGAAGGTCGGACATGGCTCAAAAGCCGGGGGCCGAGTTTCTCGGGACGGCGTTACACCAGCTGCTGTCGCCGACGTCGCAGAAACTCACTCCTGAAGCAATCCCATGACGCCCCGAGAGCAGAGCATCGCCTCACGCGAGCACTCGGGCAGGCGGAGCGCTTTTGACGCCATCTACACGCGTCGAGCCGTTCTCGCCGGCGCCGGCGGAGCGGCCGCCGCGCTGCTCGCTGCGTGCGGTGGGTCCACGGCGAATCGGGCCGCGGCCGTGAAGCCCGCCGGCTCGGATCTGGGGGCGATCGAACACGTGGTTTTCCTCATGCAGGAGAACCGCTCGTTCGACCACTATTTCGGTACCTATCCGGGTGTGCGTGGTTTCAGTGACCACCCTTCGGGTGAGGTGAAGAACTTCTCTCAGGCCTGGCCGGCGAACTCGTCGGTGAGCCCGGCGGGCCATCTCCTGCCGTTCCGCCTCGACACCGCCCGGACGCTGTCCGAGTGCACGTTCGATCTTTCGCACGCCTGGACGGCTCAACACGAATGTTGGAATCACGGCAAGATGGACGCCTTCGTAACGACCCACACGATGCCGCAATACGAAGGTCCTGTGAACGGTGTCATCACCATGGGCTATTACACGCGTCAGGACCTGCCCTTCTATTACGCGCTGGCCGACGCCTTCACCCTGTGCGACGGCTATCACTGCTCCGTCCTCGGACCGACCCACCCGAACCGCGTCTTCTGGCTGTCGGGTACGAACGACCCCGACGGCAAGGCGGGAGGACCGGTGATCATCACGGACGGGTCGCCTTCGGTGAAATTCAGCCTGTCGTGGGAGACGATGCCCGAACGCCTCGAGGACAAAGGGATTTCGTGGAAGACCTACAACCCTCCGGGAGCTGAGTATCTTCCGTCCAGCAACACCGGGACCGAGGTCTCGAACAACATTCTGATGCACTTCAAGCAGTACTCCGATCCTTCGTCGTCGCTGTACCAAAAGGCCTTTTTGCCGACCTTCCCGGACGACTTCGCCAAGGACGTGGCCAGCGGCACGCTTCCGCAGGTCTCATGGATCGTCGCCCCCACCGTGCCGAAAGACCACAGCGAACACCCTCCCGCGCCACCCTCGTTGGGGGAGTGGTTCACCCACCAGGTCCTGAGCACGCTGATCTCGAACCAGAAGGTCTGGGCCAAGACCGTGTTCTTCGTCTCCTATGACGAGAACGATGGCTTCTTCGATCACGTGGCACCGCCTACCGCACCGCCAGGGACACCCGGTGAGTACCTCACGGTCGATCCCCTTCCGGAGACGGCCGGTGGTGTGGCGGGGCCGACGGGACTCGGGTTTCGTGTCCCACTGCTCGTTCTTTCGCCGTTCAGCCGGGGTGGCTACATCGCTTCTGACACGTTCGACCATACGTCGCAGTTGCGATTCCTCGAAACCCGTTTCGGGGTCGAAGTGCCCAATCTTTCGAAGTGGCGCCGGGAGACGACGGGCGATCTCACGTCCACGCTGCACTTAGGCAGCAGCGAAGTGTCGGCGCCCGACCTTCCGCCGACGTCGGAGGACGATCCCCGAGTGGCCATGGAGTGCCAACCGTCGCAGCTGCTCGAGCTGAACGTATCTGATCCGCCCAACCTTGTTCCGACCTCCCAGAGCATGCCGAGCCAGGAAGCCGGGAAGGCCCGCCGGGCCAGCACCGCCTGAGCGGGAGTTCAGTGGGATCGGGCGATCTCCGCCTGCTCCTCGAGCTCGTCGAGTTCCGGGAGCTCGGGTGTGAGCGTGCCGTGCGAATGGAGCAGCGGGCTGCGCACACCGGGGGAGGGGATTGCTCCTGGCTTTGACAACTGGCGGGGCAACACCGACATCTGAGCCGGTCGCCCCAGGTAGTAACCCTGACCGTAGTGGCAACCGAGACCCTGCAAGGTGCTCAGCTCGCTCTGGGTCTCAATCCCTTCGGCCACGATGGAGGCGTTGTAGGCGTCGAGCCCGAAGGCGAGCATGGCGGAGCCGAGGGCCCGCCGCGCCGGGTCGGTGTCGATGCCCCGGGTGAGCGCAATGTCGAGCTTGATGATGTCGGGCCGGAGATTGAGAATGTGGCGGAAGCTCGAGAATCCCGCTCCGGCATCGTCGACGGCGAGTCGGAGGCCGTTCGATCGCATTTCCGCGATGGCCTCACCGAAGAGGTGGTAATCGTCGACGCCGGTGTGTTCTGTCAGCTCCAGCACGACACGTTCGGCGGGGATCTCCGCCATGGAGGCACGGAACTCGGGGGACACGATCGTGGCCGGTGATGCGTTGATGGACAGATACAGACCGGCCGGCAGCATCGACAACTGTTCGAGAGCGGAGCGCAGAGCGGAGACTTCGAGCTCGGTACCCAGGCCGAGCTCGGCTGCTTCTGCGAACCAGAGATCGGGGGCACGAAACGGGGGAGCGGTGAAACGGGCCAACGCTTCGGCGCCGACGGTCCCTCCGGTACGGAGGTCGACGATGGGCTGGAACACGGTCTGCATCGAGCGGTCCGCCAGGGTGATTCGGACGAACTTCTCCCGTCGGTGCGCCGTCTCCTCGTAGTGCCGTTCGAGGACGCTGTTGGAAGTCTCGGGCGCCTGGGGTTGGAGCACGACGGCGTGGTGACCGCCCGATGAAGGCGCCGGGGTTGGCGCGGCGGTGGCCCTCTGCTTCCTGGTTGAGCGCGAGGGCTTGCCTGCTCGCCCGATGAAGATGTCGCCTTGGCGGCCCGGTGACAAGGTTCAGCCCGAGAGCAGCGTCTTGGACTCGAACGACGGAGCGCGGCGTCGGTCGTGCCTGGGGCGGAGGTTCACCTTTTCATTGTCGACATCCCTCAGTCCGTGCTTGAGGAGGGCCCCCACACCGTGCCTGAGCAGGTGGTTCTCGAGTCGAGGGGTTCCGCTGACGTCCAGCGGGCGGGACAGGTCGAGCCGGCATCGCGTGGCCGAGCGGCCCCGGAGGCCATGGCAGGGTCTCGGACCGGTCGGGGTCGGAGCTGTGGGTGGCTCGGTTATCGACCGCGTCTGCGCTCCGGGGCACTTCCGCGCTGTTAACAGAGCCGTCATCGCCGTGACCCCCGCCGTTCATGGCCGTTCCGTACGCTGCGGTTGAGGGATAACGCCAAAGAAAGTCAGGAAGGAGCAAGCCATGGTCGCCACACGCAATGTGCTTCGGAGGCTCGGGATCTCGGTGGCCATCGCTCGATGGGCGTTCCAGGCGAAGCGGCCTGACTGACATCGCTGGCGGGCCTGCCGTTTGGTCCACGGCAGGCAAGCCAGGGTTTTGACGAAGGGGTCGGCGACCGGAGTGCTCCCCACCCGGACATCGTCGGCCCCTTCGCCGCGGATGCCCGGAGGACGGCATTCAAAGACTCACCCGGGGAAGGGGGAGAAGGACATGGTGGTGGAGACGGCATGGACCAGCTACACGCTGGGAACGGGCTACGACGAGATCGTCGGCTCGGACGGAGCCCCACGAGCGGTGGCCGAAGCGCTCTGGCAGCATCTGGCCGCCCTGGGTCCTGACGCTCTGGCCGATCGACAACGGGCGGCCGACGAGGAGATCCGCACCATCGGCGTCACATTCCGCACCTCGGAAGGTGACGCGTCGGTCGATCACCCGTGGCCCTTCGACGTGATTCCCCGCATCGTGGACTCGGCCGAGTGGACGAGGCTCCGGCAGGGTCTCGTGCAACGTCTGCGGGCGCTGAACCTCTTCATCGACGACGTGTACCACGCGCAACGCTGCATCCAAGAGGGTGCCGTGCCGGCGGACGTCATCGTGGGATCGCCGAACTTCCGACCCGAGTGTGTCGGGGTCAATCCCCCCGGGGGAGTCTGGGCCCACATCTGCGGCAGCGACCTCGTGCGCGGTGAAGACGGGACGTTCTACGTTCTCGAGGACAATCTGCGTGTCCCGTCCGGAGTGTCATACCTGCTCGAGAACCGTATGGTCACGAAGCACGTGTTCCCCGAGCTGTTTCGCTCCTACAGCATCGAGCCGGTCGACCCCTATGTCGGCCGCCTCGGCGAGTTGTTGTCATCGCTGACGCCGGGTCTGCGCGAACCGACGATCGTGGTGCTCACGCCCGGAATCCACAACCCCGCTTATTTCGAGCACGCCTTTTTGGCCCAGCAGCTGGGCGTGGAGCTGGTCGAAGGCGGTGACCTTGTCGTGCTCGACGATGACACGGTGCACATGCGGACGGTGGGAGGGCTCGAGCAGGTCGACGTGATCTACCGGCGGATCGACGATGTGTTCCTCGACCCCTCGGCATTGCGCCGCGACTCGCTCGTCGGCGTACCGGGGCTCATCCGAGCGTGGCGGGCGGGAACGGTGGCTTTGGTGAACGCCCCCGGGACGGGAGTGGCCGACGACAAAGCGGTGTACGCCTTCGTCCCCGAGATCATCCGTTTCTTTCTCGGAGAGGAGCCGATCCTGCCCAACGTCCCGACCTGGCGGTGCGGCGATCCCGACGACCGGCGATTCGTTCTCGCCAATCTCGACGCTTTGGTGGTGAAGCCGGCCAACGAGTCGGGCGGCTACGGCATCGTGATCGGACCCGCCGCCAGCCCGGCAGCCTTGGCTCTGGTGGCCCAGAGGATCGAACAGCACCCGCCCAACTGGGTGGCCCAGCCCATGCTGTCGCTGTCGACCATGCCGACGCTGTGCGATGGAGTGGTGTCACCGCGCCATGTGGACCTGCGACCCTTCACCCTCTTCGGCCCCGACGGCGCCTACGTGGCCCCGGGGGGCCTCACCCGGGTGGCGCGCAAGGAGGGGTCACTCATCGTCAACTCCTCCCAGGGTGGCGGGAGCAAGGACACATGGATCGTAGACCGGGCCCTCATGGGCCAGAAGCCCACAGCGATGTCGGAACCCGGCGAGCCCTCCTCGGCCTTGGAGGCACCGATTACGTCGTCGCCGATGATCGGAGCCGACGATGCTCCGGCTCTCGACGCAACGCAGATAGGTCAGTAGAGCCGGGATGTGGTCGTGATGTCTGGCGGGGAAGGCGAGGAGGGACGATGTTGCTGGCACGGGTAGCGGAGTCGGTGTACTGGGCCGGCCGCTACCTCGAACGCGTCGAGGACATGTCCCGGATCGTCCAGGTCCACAGCGATACCCACGTCGATCTTCCCGTCGGTGCCGATGTGGGGTGGAGCCCACTTCTCGACATCTGCGGTGCCGACGCCGACGCTGTCGAACGCCTGCGTCGCCAGGAGAAAGCCCAGGCGTCCACCGCTCCCGGCGGGCCGCGGGTGAGCGAAGCGACCGTGGTCCGATTCGTGGTGACCGACCGGGACAATCCGTCTTCGATCCTGGCCGCATTGTCCGCCGCGCGCGACAACTTCCGGGTGGCGCGCCCTGTCGTTCCCCGCGAAGTATGGGAGTTGGTCAACGACCTGTGGCTGGACCTGAGCTCCCACGCGCACGAGACGGCGACACGCGAAGGGCGGGTGGGGTGGCTGCGACGTGCCATCGATGAGTGCTCCCGGATGAACGGAGTTCTGGCCAGCACTATGCGCCGGGACGAGGCGATGGCGTTCATCAGCATGGGACAACAGATCGAGAGGGCTGACATCACCGCCCGGATCCTCACCGTACGGGCCGACAGCGCCGCCTCGACCAGGGGCCACGATCCGTACGACGAGGTGCATTGGATGGCGCTCTTGCGGTCGGTCGCCGCCTATCAGCCGTTTCGCCGGGCCATGCCCGCCCGTCCGGACAACGGTGCCGCTCTGCGCTTCCTGCTCCAGGACGACGCCTTCCCCCGTGCCGTGTCGTCGTGCCTGACCGAGCTGCGAGCCACCGTGAAGAGACTTCCGCGCAACGAAGAGGTGCTCACGGCCTGTACCGATGCCGCCGTTCTGCTGGCCGACGTGGATGTCGATCGACTCACACCGCGGGAGTTACGATCCCTCATCGGTGACCTTCAAGTCGCCCTCGCTTCCATACACGAGCGCCTGGTTTCCACCTACTTCCACTCGATGATCGCCATGGTCCCCGAGCCCTCACATTCCCGGCGCATCATCCGACCGGCGATCGAAGACGCGCTGCCCATCATGGTCCCGGACACTGCCGAACCGCGGATCTACCGGGTCACGCATCGAACGACGTATGAGTACGACGGCCCGGTCGAACAGTCGCACAACGAGGCCCACCTCCGTCCGCGGGCCACGGGTCATCAACGATGCGAGCAGCACACATTGGAGATCGAGCCCGAGCCGACGTCGCGATCGGAGTACGTCGACGCCTTCGGTAATGCCGTGACCATCTTCGTGGTGGCGGGCGGATTCGATCGGCTGTCGGTCACGGCGACCAGCGAGGTGACGGTCCTGGCCGTCCCCCCCACGCCCCCGAGCCTCCCCTGGGAGTCCGCCCAGTGGCTCCTCGATATCGACCGGCAGGCGGGATCGCGCGAAGCCCGGCAGTTCCGGGCGCCGTCACGCCTGGTGCCGGCGTCCCCGCAGCTGGCGGAGTACGCCGAGCCGTCGTTTGCCGCTGGTCGGCCCATTGTCGAAGCCGTCGTCGATCTGGCCAGTCGTATCAACCGGGAGTTCGTCTACGAGTCGGGCTTCACCTCGGTGACGACGCCGATTCTGGAGGTGCTCGACCATCGACGCGGCGTCTGCCAGGACTTCGCCCATCTGGCCGTCGGATGTGTGAGGTCGATGGGTCTGGCGGCCCGCTATGTGAGCGGTTACATCGAGACGATCCCACCCGAAGGACAGGAGCGTCTTCTGGGGGCCGACGCCTCCCACGCGTGGTTCTCGGTGTATGTCCCGGGTTGGGGCTGGATCGATGTCGACCCCACCAACGATCAACTTGTCTCGGAGTCGTACGTGACGACCGCATGGGGCCGCGACTACTGGGATGTATCGCCCTTGCGGGGATCGGTGGAGGGCGGCGGGAGCTCACACACGCTGGACGTCGCCGTCGACGTGACTCGGGTGGAGGTCGTCTCCGCCTCGTGAGTCGCCCCGGCCGAACGAGCGAGTCGACGAAAGACGGCTGACCGGGGCAGGACCTCGTCGCAGCCCGCCTGGCGGGCGGCGTCGAGCAGACCTTTGTCGACATGGCTGGCGAAGCCGACGGTGTGTGCTGCGCGAAGCCGGGGAAGGATGTCGAGGACACCGTCATGGGCGAGATCGATGACGACGAGCCGTGCCCCGCGGGTCACGGCCTCGATCAGGTCGGCGGGATCTGCCACGAACAGCACCGGTATCCCGGCGTCACGGCCGGCGATCTCGACCCGTGAACGGTCCATGAGATCCGGGACAAGGGCCACCATCGGCGTCTGACCTGACTCAGGGGAAAGTCCTGCGAACATCACGACCAGTGTCCCATGGGCGGTGGCGCCTCGGCCCTCGTGCCCGGCGGTGTCGGTCTCTGGGCCTGACGGCGACCTCAGCCGGTGAACACAGGTGCGCCCGTCGACGTCTGCATCTGGAGCAACGTCTGATGCGCCAGGCTGACGGCGTTAGGGGGAAGAGGTGAATAGCCGAGAGCCCCGGCCTGTTGCTGACCGGTAGTAGTGACCCAGTCGAAGAGGTGTCCGAGGGCCACCCCCACCGGGGTGCTCGACTGCTTCTGGTAGATGAGCGTCCAGCTGAGGTTGGCCAGCGGATAGGTGGCCGCACCGGGGCCGTCAACGATGTTGAAATTGGAAGCACTGAGATCCGATGTGGCCGAGGCGGCGGCGGCAATGGACGCCTGGGTCGGCACCACGTAAGCGCCGGACTTGTTCTTCACGGCCACATTGGTGAACTTGGCCTCAAGGGCATAGGCAAACTCGACGTAACCGAGGGCCCCCGCCGTCTGTTGGACGTAGGTAGCGAGACCCGTGTTCAACTGCTCGCCCACGCCCACGCTGGCGACGGGCCAATGCGTGCTGGCTTTCGTCCCCACCGCCGTCGTCCAGGCCGAGCCTCCGGTGTCGATCAGATACTGGTCGAGGTCATAGCCCGGGCCCGAGGAGTCGGCGCGATGGACGGCCACGATGGCCAGGTCCGGGAGTTTGACCTTGGAGTTGAGAGCGGCGATGGCGCTGTCGTTCCACTTCGTGATCTTGCCCAGGAAGATGCCGGCCAATGTGGGGCCGTCGAGCTTCAGGCCTGTGCTCACGCCGGGGAGGTTGTAGCTGAGGGCGACGCCGCCCAGGTCGACAGGGATCTGCAGGATGCTGCCGGCGCTGCCGCTGGCGGGGACGGGGATCGGTACCTCCGAGTCGCCGAACTGCACGGTGTTCTGCTCGATGTCGGTCACACCGACGCTCGATCCGGCGGGCGTGTAGTTCACCGTGACACCGCTGTTGGCCTTGTTGTAGTCGAAGAAGGCGCGGGTGAAGAAGGGCGAGATGGAGTTGGCCCCTGCTCCCGTGAGCTGCGCCGTGGCGGGCTGGGTGTCACATGCCGTGCTCAGTACGCCCCCGGGAGCCGACGAGGTGCACTTGACGGCGTTCGTGGTCGCCGGCGGCGTGGCCGCCTTTGTGCCCGATCCGCAGGCCGACGCCAACAGGCCCACGGCCAGGGCCAGGAACCCCCCTCGGACGACGGGCTTCCAATGACGGTGCCGCGTCTCCGACCCGTTGCGGTTGTAGGTGTCGCCGATGGACCCGGCTTGCTCGGGCACGCCTGTCTCCTCTCGCGCACTGCGCTATGGGGTGGGGATCGGACTCCATCAGGATGCAGACCCCTCTGCCTTTAAACTCATGTAATTCTGTAGGAAGTCTAGTCAAAATAGAAACAGAAGGTCAAGGAGATGGGGATGCCCGAGGCAAAGGCGCAATTTTTTGGGCGGCTGGGGCCGGCGGGTGGACAGGCCGGCGGGTGGGGTGAGCGGTGTGGCGGTCAGCGGCGCGGGGACGTCCCGGTCGCCTGAGTCAGCGGCGCGGGGACGTCCCGGTGGGAGTCACCGGCGGGCGCGGGTCAGCGGCGCGTGGAAACCCCGCGAGCGGGTCAGCGGCGGGTGGAAGATCCCCGGAGGGCGGCGTCAGCCGTGGGTGGCGATCAGCGGGCGGTGATGTACTCGATCAACTCGCTCCGGTTCTTCTCGAGTTCCTCCATCCGGATCTTCACGACGTCGCCGATGCTCACGATCCCGACCAGGCGGTCGTTGTCGACCACGGGGACATGTCGGATGCGGCGTTCGGTCATCGTCCGCATGAGCGACTCGGTGTCATCCTCCAAGGCACAGGTGTGCACGGTTGTCGACATGATCGACGAGACCGGTTCGCCCAGGACGGCGTTTCCCCGCTCACTCATCTTACGGACCACATCGCGCTCGGAGACGATGCCCTCGATCCGCTCACCGTCGGCCGATACGACGAGCGCACCAACGTGGTGGCGACTGAGCTCATCGACGGCGTCGGCCACGGTGGCGTCACCCCGAATGGTGGCGACTTCGGATCCCTTGTTGGCAAGCAGGGTCGAGATGAGCACGGTTCTGGTCCTCCTCGGAAGGTGAGTTGTCCTTCGAGTCTCCTGTTCGAATGGCTCGTACGGGTTTGGTGGGCATTGCCCTCTGACTCCACTGTACGAGGTGGCACACTGAACCGCGCCGGGAATCTCGGCGTCCTTCGTGACGCTGTTCACGAACTCCGGCCGTGGCACCGTCGCCGGACGGGCCCAGGTGCCAGGCGCTGCCTGCCGGGACGCTCAGCCGCGGGAGTCGCGCCGGGCCCGGCTGTGCTGTCGGCCCCGGATGGCCTGGTCGAGGATGACCTTGCGCAGGCGGACGGATTTCGGCGTGACCTCGACGCACTCGTCTTCGGCGATGAATTCGAGTGCCTGTTCGAGTGACAGCTGGAGGTGGGGGGTGAGCCGCTCGAGCTCGTCGGCCGTCGACGACCGCACGTTGGTGAGCTTCTTCTCTTTGGTCGGGTTGACGTCCATCTCGTCGGCCCGGGAGTTCTCGCCCACGATCATGCCCTCGTAGACGTCGACGCCGGGCCCGAGGAGCATGGTGCCGCGCTCCTGCAGAGCCATCAGCGCGTAGGTGGTGGTGGGACCGCGCCGGTCGGCCACCATCGAGCCGTTACGGCGCGTGCGCAGGTCCCCGTGCCAGGGTTCCCAGCCGTCGAAGACGTGGTGCAGGACCCCGGTACCGCGGGTCTCGATGAGGAACTCGGTGCGGAATCCCACCAGCCCGCGCGCCGGCACCCGGTAGTCCATGCGGACCCAACCGGTTCCGTGGTTCACCACTTCCAACAACCGGCCGTGGCGCAGGGCCAGGAGCTGCGTGACCACGCCCAGATAGTCGTCGGGCACGTCGATGGCCACCCGCTCCATGGGTTCGTGGACCTTGCCGTCGACGAGCCGGGTCACCACCTGGGGCTTGCCCACCGTGAGCTCGAAGCCCTCGCGGCGCATGGTCTCCACCAGCACCGCCAGTTGGAGCTCGCCGCGGCCCTGGACCTCCCAGGCGTCGGGTCGTTCTGTGGGCGTCACCCGCAGTGAGACGTTGCCGATCAGCTCGGAGTCGAGCCGACCCTTCACCAGCCGGGCGGTGAGCTTGGTGCCCTCCGTGCCCGACAGCGGTGACGAGTTGATGCCGATGGTCATGGCCAGGCTCGGTTCGTCCACCAAGATGGCCGGCAGCGGTATCGGGTCGTCGGCATCGGCCAGGGTCTCGCCGATGGTCACATCGGGAAAGCCGGCCACAGCCACGATCTCGCCCGGTCCCGCCTCCTCCACGTCGATGCGCTCGAGAGCGCGCGAGGCGTAGAGCTCGGTCACCTTGCCTTTTTCCACCGATCCGTCCACCCGGCACCAGGCCACGGTGTCGCCCCGGCGCAGCGTCCCGTGGTGGACCCGGCAGATGGCCAGGCGTCCCACATAGGGCGAGGCGTCGAGGTTGGTGACCAACGCCTGCAGCGGGTGATCAGGGTCATAGACGGGGGCGGGAACGCTGCGGACGATGGTGTCGAAGAGCGGGACGAGGTCCGTCCCCACGGTATTGGCCTGTGTGCTGGCCCATCCGGCACGGGCGTTGGCGTAGAGCACCGGGAAGCCCACCTGGTCCTCGTCGGCGTCCAGGTCGAGGAACAGATCCTCCACCTCGTGGACCACTTCCTCGATCCGGGCGTCGGCCCGGTCGACCTTGTTGATGACGAGAACCACGGGAAGGCGGGCCTCGAGGGTCTTGCGTAAGACGAAGCGGGTCTGCGGCAGAGGGCCTTCCGACGCATCGACGAGCAGCAAGACGCCGTCGACCATGGACAGGCCCCGCTCCACCTCCCCGCCGAAGTCGGCGTGGCCCGGGGTGTCGACGATGGTGATCTTGGTCGGTCCGTACTGCACGGCCGTGTGCTTGGCCAGGATGGTGATGCCCTTTTCACGCTCGAGGTCGCCGGAATCGAGGACGCGGTCCGTGAGCTCCTTGTCTGCTCGAAAGGCTCCCGTCTGACGGAGCATGCCGTCGACCAACGTGGTCTTGCCGTGGTCAACGTGGGCCACGATCGCCACGTTGCGCAGGTCATCGCGTGTGCGCATGAACATGTCCAGGGTACTCGCCACATGCGAAACGCCGATCACGTCGGCCGGTCGTGGCCCGGGAGTTGGCCCGCAGGGGAGCCGTTTCGTGCCTGGCGAAGCGGTCGGGTCAGACCGTGAGCGCCGGGGCGCCCGACCGGCGCCGTCGGCGGAGGCGCCTGACCCGATGGAACACGGCGTCGACCAGTAAGACGCTGCCCACACCCACGAAGATCCCACCCAGAGCGTCGCTCAGGTAGTGCCAGCGGAAGGCCACGAGAGCGACGGTTTCGAAGGTCACCACGGCCGAACCGATGACCACGGCCGCCCCCCGACCCCGACCCCGCGTCACCAAGACGATGACCGTGACCACGGCCGACACCGCCGCCGTCGTTCCCGACGGCCAGCACAGCGCCCCGTGGAAGGTCCGGCCCACGACGAGCTTGAGCAGCTCGGCCAGGCCCACGGCGAGGCCCGGTCCAGCCAGACAGGCGAGGGCCCGGCGCCGGTCGCGGCGCCAGACAGAGATGCCGGCCACCAGGGCCACGCCCCCGGTGAACGGGGCCAGGCCCAGGTCGGTCATGACCCGCAGGACGGCCGTGTGAAGCACATCGGGGAAGGTGATGAAGCCCCAGCTGTCGAGGGCGTTCTGGCCCGGTTCGAAGCGCAGGATGAGACCCCCGAGAAAGAGGATGCCGAGGACCACGACGGCGGCCAGGAGAGAGGCGCCCCGCGGCGGCGGCTCCGCGCTCGGCATCAGGTCGTCGGCGCTCGTCGGCGCTTCGGCCTCAGCGGATGGGTAAAGGGCGGTCGTCACGTCGCGCATCAGAGGGTGTCGTGCACTCTCTTATGAGCACGATCCCTCCACGGTACCGCCCTTTGGCTCCCAATCTCGGCCGCCACGACGCCCGAATCCCAGCCCGGGGCGCCCCCGGGCGCCGCTGCCGTAGGCTCGGCGCCGTGCCCGGCCGGCCTCTGCCCGAGGTCCATCCGATGCCCCCCGGAGCCGGGGGACGTCTGAGCCGGGCCCGGGCCGCCGGGGGACTTCTCCGGGACCCGACGGCCTACTTCGCTCGCCGGCGGCGCGCTCTCGGTGAGACCTTCGTCGTCGACGCCGCCGGTCACCGGCTTCTGTGTGTCTTCTCGGCCGAAGGCGTGCGCAGCCTCTACGGCTTCGCCGAGCACGAGGCCAGCTTCGGCCTGGCCACCTTCGAGCTCATCCGGCGCAAGGTTCCCGAGGATCTCTTCGCCGGCCGGCGCAATACCCCCCATGACCTGTTCGGCCGGCAGGAGACCGAGCGCTATCTGGGCAGTCTCGAAGAGGCGATGACCATCGAGATCGAGGAGCTCGGTTCAGAGGGGCAGTTCGAGGTCTTCTCCGAGGCCCGCCGGCTCGGGCACCGGCTCGGTCTCGGCTCCTGGGCCGGTGTCGAGGCGGCGTCGGAGACCTACCTGCGCCGGCTGGTCCCGCTGTTCGACCGGCTCGACGGATCCGAGGCCTTTGTCCGTCCGGGGCGGACCCTTCTCACCACGGCCACGGGCAAGGTGCTCGAGCGGCGGGCCATGCACGGGATCGAGCGGGTCATCGCCGAGATCTGGGCCGGTCGCCGTAGCGGGGGCGAGGAGCGCGACGACTTCCTGGCCCAGCTGTACCGGTCCTTCGACGACATCGCGCCCGGTGAGCGCGATGTCCAGGTGGCGCGGGACCTGATCCTCATCCATATGGGCTCGCAGTCCAACCTGTATGCCGCTCTGGCCTGGACGCTTGTCAACCTGCTGCTCGATGACGACGTCATGGCCCGGGTCCGGGCGGGCGAAGACGGGCTGCTCGAGCGCTGCGCCTACGAATCGATCCGGATGGCACAGCGATCGATCACCTTGCGCCAGGTCCTGCGCCCGGTCGAACTCGACGACGGGAACCGGACCTACACGGTCGACCCCGGCGTCATGATCACGACCATGCTGTCGGTCACCAACACGACGGCGGCCGACGGGCTCGACCACTTCGATCCGGCGCACTACCAGGGGCGTCGCCTGGCGCCGTCGGTGGTCCTGCCCACCAAGGAGCTCGTGAGCACGTTCGGCCACGGCATCCACACCTGCCCGGCCCAACGCTTCTCGATCTCGGCCATCGTGATCGCCGTGCGCCGGCTTCTGGCCCAGTTCGACTTCGAAGCCCGTTTCACCGACGCCCGTCCCCGGAGCAGGCAGATCGGCGGCGTAGCGCGCGCCGAGGAGCCGTGCGTCGTGGCCTACCGGAGCCGCTCGTGACCCGTCATGAGAAGCGGATGTCGAGGGTCCGCAGGTAGGTGTGAAGTCCGGCGTCCTGGACGGGAAGGAGATGGGCGGGCGCCCCTGACTCGTTGTGGTGGCTGTGCCACATCCCCGGGGGGGTGACGAAGGCCCCTCCCGGCTCCCAGTCGACGCGCTGGGCGTCGGCGATGTCCCCGTCAGCGTCGAGGGCGTCGCCCACGAGGCTGTAGCAGCCCGGTCGGCAGTCGACGATCAGGTCGAGGGCGATGCTCTGGTGGCGATGGGGCCGCTGCACCGACCCGTCGGGCAGCACCCCGAGCATGGCCCAGAGGGTGTGGGTGACGGTGAGCGTCTGGTCGTTGCCGGCGTTGCCGAGAAGAACCGCCACCCGGCTGCGGACGCCCGCCTCGGGCTCGGCCGCCACTGCCTCCAGCCGGGCCCGGGCCCGCCGGCCGTCGAAGAGGGTGGGCCTGAAGCGCGGTGTGGTGGGCCCGACGCCCAGATAGGCGAGCAGCGGGGAATCGTCGACGTGATAGAGGACGGCGTCACCGGCGGCGGTGTAGACGGCCCGGCAGTGCGCCGGGAGGGTGATGACATCGCCGTTGCGCCAGTCGATCCCGCCGGAGCCCTCGACCTCCAGCCGTCCCTCTCCGCGCAGGCAGTAGATGAGCTCGCTCGTGGCCACCGTCTCGGTGGCCAGAGACTCGCCCGCCTCGATACGAAGGAAAGCGGCCAACAGCGACGGACCGGTGGCGGGGACGTCGATGCCGAGGACGCCCGACAGATCGAGGGCGATCGTGCGCGTCGGGCCCGTGGCGTGGAGCGCAGCGGGGAAACGCTGCACGGCGAGAGCGGAGATGGCGCCCACGCGCTGCGGATCGACGGCCGCGCTGTACTCGTGGAAGACGGCGTCGCCCGTCCAGTCTTCGACGGCCGGTGCGGCGCGCTGACCGTCGGCCCTGGTGATCCCCGCCTCCGGTGCGCGTGTCATGGAACCAGTATCGGTCACGGGGACTCGACCGTGCCCGCGCGCCACCGGTTGGGGAGGACTTGGGGATGAATACCCATAAATCTGGGGATATCGCGGCCCCGTCTGGGGACAGCGGTGCGAATTCTCTGGACAACATAGGGATTTCTCATATGCGTCTTGACCTTTCGCAGGGCCGGGCGCAAAGTGTCAGAAGTCGGGTGAATGACGACCCTGCGGTCACCGGAGAAATCGCTGCAAGGCGAAATCGACGAGTGGACGCAAGGAGACGGGTTCCCCGGTTAGGCAGGGCGGTGCTGCACCCGAAGGTTCCCTGGGACCGACCGGTGCAATGCTCGCAGCGGGGTCGTCCGGCCCTGGATGTGAGAGCTCGTCCCGCCGAAGGCGCGGGCCCCGAGGAGTGCGGGCGGCTTCGGTCGAACCGGCTACTCGGGGCCTCGCCGCGTCCGGGGTGAGACACTGGCGGCGAACAGCGCTTCACCGTCGATCCCCGGAGGGACGAGCCGTGCGCATCTTGTCGTTGCTGCCGTCGGCCACCGAGATCGCCTACGCCCTCGGACTCGAGAGCTCGCTCGTCGCGGTGACCGCCGAATGCAACTTTCCCCCTGACGCCTCTGACAAGCCGGCGGTGTCGTTCCCGACCATCGGGACCACCGCCGTTGGTACCACCGCCCCGGGCCCGCCGGTGACCAGGGCCGCCCAAGTAGACGGCGCCGTGGCCACCTTGGTGGCGTCGGGGGAACCGCTCTACCGGCTCGACGAGGAGCTCATCCGGACACTCTCGCCCGAGCTGATCCTGGCCCAGGATCTCTGCCGGGTCTGCGCGGTGCCGTCGGGCGATGTGACCGCCGCCCTCGACCGGCTCGGGTGCCGAGCGACGGTCCTCTCGCTCGATCCGTCGACCCTCGACGACGTGCTCGGCGCCGTCGCCGCCGTGGCCGAGGCGGCGGGCGTCGCCGAGCGTGGTCGGGCCTTGGTGGAGAGCCTCCGGGCCCGTATCGCCGAGGTCCGCCGGCTGACCGCCGGTGCCGACCGTCGGCGGGTGCTCGAGCTCGAATGGTCCGATCCCCCCTACGTCGGCGGCCACTGGGTGCCCGACATGGTGGAGGCGGCCGGGGCCACGGCGCTGCTGTCGCGGCCCGGAGTCCCCTCGGCCCGCCTGACATGGGACAGCGTCGCCGGCGCCGGGGCCGACGTGGTGGTCTTCGCCCCCTGCGGCTACGGCCTGGCCGACGCCGTGGCCGAAGGCGAGGCCCTGCTCGGCCGTCCCGAGATCAAAGACGTCGCCGAGGTGTGGGCGCTCGATGGCAGTGCCTACTTCTCCCGACCCGGTCCCCGAGTGGTCGACGGGGTGGAGCTATTGGCCTCGGTCCTTCACCCGCAGCTGGTGCCGCCCTCTCCTGCGGGGCGCGCCCTGCGCCTGCGCTGATCAGAGGATGGAGAAGCCGGTGGCGCCCTCGACCGGCTCGTCGGTGACGTCGACCCGGGTGACCCGGGCCAGCGGCGGCCCCGTCCGGCACCAGTCGACGACGGCCTCCACCGCCTCGGCCGGACCCTCGAAGGCGGCCTCGACCCGGCCATCGGGCAGGTTACGGACCCAGCCGGTGACACCGGCCTCCCGGGCCCGGTACCGGCACGAGGCCCGAAAGCCCACGGCGTGGACCCGGCCGCTCACGAGGACACGCCGGCGGACGGTGGCGGCCGGGTCCGAGGCCCCGGCCCGGTCCGAGGCCCCGGCGCTCACCGGTGGGTGGGGGAGGCGTGCGCCGAGAGCGAATCCATGAGGCAGGGGTCCGATTCCTCGTCGGTGCAGCGTTCGCACTCGAGCTCGAGGGTGCAGTGGGCGATGGTGAAGGGCCCGGCCACGACCGCCTTCACCGTGTCCCCGATGGCCTGGGCCTCTTCGAGCGACGGATGGCCGACCACCATGACGTGGGCCGACAGCGCCCGGACCTCGCTGGAAATGCTCCAGACGTGGAGATCGTGGACCTCGGCCACGCCCGGAACGCTCACCATGGCCCCGGTCAGGGCGTCGAGATCGACGTCGGTGGGGGTCGACTCGAGCAGGACCCCGAGGCTGGCGGCGAGCAACCGGTAGGCCTGGACGATGATCAGGACCCCCACGGCCAGAGAGGCGACGGGGTCGGCGAAGCGGAGATGGGCGTCGATCAGAATGAGCAGCCCGGCCACGGCCACCACCAGCGAGGCGGCGGCATCGGCCGTCATGTGGAGAGCGACGCTGCGCATGTTCAGGTCCCGTCCCCGCTCACGCAGGATCCAGGCCGCCAGCGCGTTCAAGGCGAAGGCCCCGAGGGCCACGCCCACCACGATGCCCCCCTCGACGGCTCGGGGGTGAAGCAGCCGCTGGACGCTGACCACCACGATGGCTGCGGTCACCGCGGCGATGATGGCGGCGTTGCCCAGGGCGGCCAGGATGGTGCCCCGGTGGTAGCCGAAGGAGTGCTCGCGGCTCCGGGGGCGCAGCGCCCAGCGGACGGCCACCAGGGACATGGTTAGGCCGGCCACGTCGGTGATGTTGTGGCCGGCGTCGGCCAGGAGTCCCGATGAATGAGCCACCACACCGGCCACCAGCTGGCCCGCCGCCAGGGCGATATTCACGCCGAGCGTTACGGCCAGGCGCCGTGTTCGGCTGCTCCCTCGGCCCATAATCCGGCCCCGCCCCTCGTGTCGGTCCTGGTCACAGACTACCGGCGCCATGGCCCGAAAGGCCCCCCGTCAGGCCGAGGGCCCGAACCAATAGCGGTCCGCCTCACCCGTCGCGTAACACGAGGCCAGGTGGTCGAACCAGCCCACGCTGTCGGCCAGCCCACCTTCTCGGAAGCGCTCGGTCCACAGTCTCCGGTGCTCGGAGACGACCCCGTCGAGCCGGCGGCCGAGAGCGGCCCGGTCAGATGACGCCACCGAAGCCAGGCTGCCGTCACCCGCCATCCGCAGCCGGGCGTCGTGACATGACAGCCGCAGTACCTCCACCGTGGCCCGGAGCTCGTCGAGAACGAGGCCGCCGTCAGGGCGACGGGGATCGGCGGCAGCCCCGCCCGCCACCACCTCGTCGAGAGCCGTCTCCACCGCGTCGAGGTCCCCGGCGGTGAGCCCCCGGGTGGCACCGCGGCCCACCCGCCACTGGGGTAGCAGCAGCGGAAAGACGAGGGCCGACATGTTCGGTACCTGCGGCGTCACCAGCCGGGGGAGCCGTCCGAGTCCCACCACGGCGGCCCCGAGGCTGCCGGCGCGGTCGTCGAAAGCGTGGACGTCGAGGGCGGTGGCCAGTTCCGGGAGACCGAAATCGGCATGGGACTCGGCGCACCAGCTGAAGGCGGCGGCGCAGGCGAAGCCCGGTTCGCTCACCACCGGCTGCTGGTGATGTCCCATGTCACCCCAGTCGGTCGTCAGCATTCCCGTCGCCCCGTGGGCCGTTCCGGCGACGGCCGCCGCCCGGATGTTGCCGAGCATGTTTTCCACCCGACCGGAGAGCGACAGCCAGCTGGAGGTGCCCGGGCTCATCCAGAACGGCACACCGGCGGCGGCCAGCGCCTGGGCCCGCTCGGCGAAGGGATGGTTCTCCTCATACCCCCACTCACAGACCGTCACCCCCTCAGCGACGCCGGCAAGCAGGGCGGGGTCACCGGCCAGGACGTCACCCCAGACCAATGGCGCCCGGTCGGCCATCACCGGCAGAGCCACCAGCCGCCGGAGCCAGTCGAGCCATTCCCCATGGCGTTCGGGAGCCAGTTCCCAGGGCTCGTCCAGCCCGATGTGGATCCGCCTGCTCTCAAGGACAGGGGCCAGCTGCCCCAGCAGGTCGCTCACCAAGGCGAAGGACCCGCTCTTGGCCGGATCGAGGGTCATCGGCGAACGCCGCACCCCGAAGACCCACTCGAAGCCTTCGGGCGCGATGGCCAGGGGCCGGTAGCGCTCGTGGCGCAGCCACCGTTCGAAGTGCCCGAGGGTGTTCTGATTGGCCACCAGCTCGATGCCGCGGGCCGCGCCGTAGCCGTCAATGGCACGCAGGTCGTCGGCCGTATAGGGGTCTGCGTCGCGCCAGACCTCTTCGTGTCCGGCATAGGCGAAGGTGTGCTCGGTGTAGAGCTGCAACTGGTTCAGCTTCCAACCGGCCAGCCGGTCGATCAGGCCGAAGAGCGTCTCCCGGCTGGGCACCCGGTCGCGCGCCACGTCGAGCATCACCCCCCGGACGGCGAAGTCGGGCCAGTCGAGGATCCGGCAGACGGGTAGGTCGCTCTGTCCCGGGCCGGCGGTGCCCGGGCCGGCGGTGCCCGGGCCGGCGGTGCCCGGGCCGGCGGGGCCGGTGCCGTCGAGAGAGGCCCAGTGGCGGAGCTGGGACAAGGTGGCCCGACCGTGGCGGGCGCCGGCGTCGTCGGCCGCCGTCAGCGCGATCCCGTCCTCGGCGATCTCCAGGTGGTAGCCCTCGGCCGCCAGGGAGCGGTCCCGGCTCTCGGTGACCACGCCGTCGGGGACCCAACGGCCATCGGGGGCCAGCGTGATCGCACGTGGCCGGGGGAGAAGGACCGGCCCGGTCAGCTCCCGGGCCCCCAGGGCGCGTCGGCCCGCAGCCCCTGGCCCACCATCTCGGCCAGCTCGGTCCGCACCACGGGGAGATCATCGGCGTGGGTCACACCGATGCACCGCCCCGTTCCCTTGAGCACCCGGACCCGACCGACTCCCGTTCCGGGCGAGGCGGCGGCCGCCATTTCCCCCACCACTTCGGGCAGCAGGACCTCGGCGTCCGACGTGGGTGTCCCGGCCGGGACCGTCCCGTCGGGGGCGACGTCGGGATGGGCTTTCAGCACGGCGCTTTCGAGGACGGGCCAGATGGAGGCCGTGAATCCCCAGAGGTTCATCGACACCCGCGTATCGCCGGGCAGCTCCCTCGGCTCGAGCCCGTCGTCGGCGCTGAAGCGGCCGTCGTCGCCCAAGGTGACCTTCCGCCTCTCCACCAGGGCGCGCAACCAGCCGTCGTCGTCGGCCTCACAGGTGCCCCGCGTCACCGGGTCGCAGGAGACGACGGTGTCGCGCAATTGATACGAGACGAGCGCGTGGTCGCTGGCCGACGCCAGGTGCTCGGCCAACAGTCCCAGCGCGGGCACCCCGTAGATGTCGTCGGCATTGATCACGGCGAAGGGCCGGTCGCCCACCAACTGACGGGTCCCGAGCACGGCGTGGGCCGTCCCCAGGGGGAAGACCTGCCGGGCCAGGGAGATAGCCACCGACTCCGGCCAGCACCGGCGGACGTGATAGCTGATCGCCGGTCCCGAGAGCGGACCGAGGACGAGGACGATCTCACCGAAGCCGGCCCGACCAGCGTCGCCCGCGTTCAGGTCGATCACGGCTTCGCCGTGCAGGCCGACGGGGGCGAGAGGCTTGCAACCGCCGTAGCGCTTGGCCATCCCGGCGGCCAGCATCACGAGGACGGGCCGGCCCGGGCCACCGTCGCTCCCGGCCGTCAGCCCCCCCATCGCAGGACGGCGCTGGCCCAGGTCATGCCCCCACCGAAGCCCGACATCAGCACCAGCGCCCCCGGCTGGAGAAGCCCCGTCTCGAGGGCGTCGGCCATGGCCAGCGGAACCGACGCTGACGAGGTGTTCCCGTAGCGGTCGATGGTGACGACAGTCCGCTCCTCGGGGATCCCGAGCCGCTCCCGGGCGGCGGAGATGATCCGGGCGTTGGCCTGGTGGGGGATGAAGACGTCCACGTCCGACGGATCCATGCCGACCTGGGCGAGCGTCTTCACCGACGATTCCACCACGGCCCGCACGGCGTGGCGGAAGATCTCCTTGCCGTTCATATAGAGAAAGCCGCCGTGATCGCACTTGAGCAGGTGCCGGAGCGACCCGTCGGCCCCCAGGTCCCACGCCAGCAGCTCCCCGGGTCCGTCGGTGGCTTCGAGGACGACGGCTCCCGCTCCGTCTCCCACGATGACGGCCAGGCTCCGGTCGTCCCAGTCGGTGATCCGCGACAGCGTGTCGCTGCCGATCACGAGTACCCGCTTCGAGCCGGCCAGCACCATCCCGTGGCCGGCCACCAGCGCGTAGACGAATCCCGAGCACGCCGCGTTCAGGTCGAAGGCCCCGGCCTGAAGTCCGAGCGCATCCTGGACGGTGGCCGAGGTGCCGGGCACGGTGGCGTCGGGCGTGGTGGTGGCGAGGACGAGCAGATCGATCTCGTCGGGCGACCGCCCGGCCTTCTCAAGGGCGCGGCGGCCGGCCACGATGGCCAGCTCCGATGTGGTCCCACCGATATGCCGCTGCCGGATCCCGGTCCGTTCGGTGATCCAGGCGTCGCTCGTGTCGAGCCGGGCGGACAGGTCCTCGTTGGTCACGATCTTGTCGGGGACACAGATCCCCCAACCGCTGATGACGGCTCCCGGCATGGCTCAGGCCCCCTGGAGCACGTGGATGCCGACGACGGCGGCGTCGCCGGAGATGATCCCCCCGGTGTTCACGGCCATGGCGATCCGGGCCCCGAGACGTTGCCGTCCGATGGCCCGTCCGAGCAGCTGCTGCACCAGCTCGGCGATCTGGCACAGGCCCGTCGCCCCCAGGGGGTGACCCCGGGCCACCAGGCCCCCGCTCGGGTTCACGAAGACGGCCCGTCCGCCCATGTCGGTCTCCCCGGCCGCCGTGGCCGCGCCGGCGGTGCCGGCGGGGAAGAAGCCCAGTGACTCGAGGGCGTAGAGCTCCTCGGCGCTGGTGGCGTCGTGCAGCTCGATCACGTCGATATCGGTCGGCCCCACCCCGGCCTCTTTCCACGCGTCGGCCACCGTGTCCTCGAGCCGCTTGTGGTAGTCGAGATCACCGTTGCCCGACCGCAAGATGCTGGCCCGCACCCGCGGCGCCCCCCGGACGGGACCGGCCACGAGGACCGCAGCAGCGGCGCCGTCGGTGAAAGACGAGCACATCAACCGGGTGAGCGAACCGGCCACCACGGGCGCGGCCAGCACCTCCTCCACCGTCACCGGCGTCCTGAACTGCGCCAGGGGATTACGCGCCGCGCAGCGCCGGGCCTTGGCCGCCGCCGCCGCGATCTGATGCACGGTCGTCCCGAGCACATCGATCTGGTGGCGCACCCACCGCGCGTTCAGGCCCATCAGCACGCTGCCGGCATCGTTCTCGATGGTGGCCCGCAGCTGGGCCCGCTCGTCGGCCGGCAGTCCGTCTTCGATCCCGGCGATCGTCTGCTCCCGGTCGCCCGTCCACATCTTCTCGACACCGACGACGAGCACCGGTGACTGCCCGGCCCGGGCGCCCATCACGGCCACGTGCATGGCCGACGAACCCCCGGCACAGGAATTGTCCACGTTCACGACCCCGGCGTTGCCGAGCCCCGCCTCGCGCAGCCACGACTGACCGCGGATGCACCCCTGGTTGTTCAACCGGCCCCCGAGCGCATTGGCCATCACCACGAGACCCACGTCGCCGGGCGAGAGACCGGCATCGGCCAGCGCTTCCTTCACGGCCTGCCGGGCCAGAGCATCGGGCGTCAGGTCGCGCCGGTCCATCGCTGTCATCCCCACCCCGACGATGCTCACCTCTTGCGTCACAGCGACCTCATTTCGCGGGGGAGGGGGTGGGGAACGTTACCGCCGTGGGCCCGAACCGCCGGACCCGCCCCTTACCGGTGCGAATTCTGCCCGCCGCTGTCTGTCGGTGACGACCACCCGAGCACAGCCCACGCCTGTCTCGTGCGTGGCCGGCGATTCGAAGGGCACCCGGCTCATGGTACCCGCAAGCCCGAGAGGGGCTCCGGAGGGTGGCGGCCATCCGTACCCCGCCGGAGGCTTCGGGTGGCACACCGCACGAAGGAGAGTCCGGCCACGGCACAATGGAGGTATGCCCGAGTTGACCGAAGAGGAACGAAGCCAGCGATCGAAGGATCTGAACGAGCTGATCGAGCTCATGCGCCCGGCCGTCCAGAGCGACGGTGGCGATCTGGCGCTCGTGGCCTTCGACGTCGATGCCGGCACGGTGGAAGTCCAGCTCCAAGGGGCCTGCAGCTCTTGTGCTATCTCGTCGGCCACCCTCCAGGGAGGGGTCGAACGGATCCTGCGCAGCCGCCTCGACTGGGTCACCGAGATCTCCGGCGGGGTCGACGAGTCGGCCGACCCCTTCGAGAGCGCGGCCATGGGCCAGGGCGGCTACGTCCCCAAGTGGTGACGGTCCGGCCGCTTCAGGCGGCGAGGTCCGATTCCTCGATGGCGCCGTAGCGGATCAGGGGTTCGAAGAGGTCGAGCACCATCCGGTCGGGGTCGGTGATGCCGCGCACCGGGGGTGTGGCCAGGTGCCGGGAGGCGAAGCGCCGGGCCACCGCCGCCTTGCGGGCGTCGCCGTCTCGTTCCAAGGCCCAGGCCGCCTGTTCCACCAGTAGCGCACCTTCGGAGGCGTCGGCCAGCAGCTCGGCGAACCGGCGGCTGTGCAGCAGAGCCATGTCGTCCGGGGCGCTCTCCAGATAGGTCGCCGCACTGCGGGCGTCGGCCAGCGCCGAGGCCACAGTGTCGATCGTCGTGCTCAGCACCTTGTGACCGACCGACGCGTCGAGGGCCTGTTCCATCCGGGTGAACAGCGCCAGGTGCGCCTGCTCGCCGCGCATGGCCCGGCGGACGTCGATGCAGAGGATGTTCTCGGTGCCCTCCCAGATGGTGTGGCACTGGGCGTCGCGCAGTTGACGGGCCATGGGCCAGTCGGCCATGTAGCCGTTGCCACCGAAGACTTCGAGAGCGGTGGACGCCGCCCCCACGGCCATCCGGGTGCAGCGCATCTTGGCCAGGGGCACGAGGATGCGCCGGACCAGGCGACCGGCCTCGGCGTCGCTGGCCGTGCGTTCGGCCGCCGCGCACTCATAGGTGGCGGACATGCCCGCTTCCAGGTCGACCAGCAGGTCCACCAGCGTCTCGCGCACGAGCGGGTAGGCGTCGATCCGGTTGCCGAACTGGCTCCGGCGCGCCGCGTAGATGGCGGCTTCGAAGAACGACCGCCGGTGGATACCGAGACCCATGATGGCCACGCCGAACCGTGAGCCGTTCACCATCTCCATCATCCGGTTGATGCCCCGGCCGTCGCGCGCCGGGTCGATGGCCTGCACGGCCTGCACCGCCGGCGGGGCGCCGCTGCCGGCCAGCCAGGCCCGGGCCCCGTCGAGGGTGACCTCACCGGTGGGGACACCGATGGTGCCCAGCTTGGACTTGAGCCGCTTGATGCTGAAACCGTTCGGTGATCCGTCGGGCAGGTGACGGGGCACGATGAAAGTGCCGAGCCCACGGCTTCCCGCCGGGGCCCCGTCGGGCCGGGCCAAGATGACGAAGACGTCGGCGTCGACGTTGGAGCAGAAATGCTTGTCACCGAAGACCCGCCACTCGTCGCCGTCCTGCACGGCCTTGGTGGTATTGGCCCCCACGTCACTACCGCCCTGGCGCTCGGTGAGGAACATCCCGCCCTCCCAGGCGTCGGTCGGGTCGATGCTGCGCAACCGCCGGACCATGTCGTCCCCCACGGCGGGCTCCACGTGGCGCTCGATGATGTCGGCGGCACCCGCCGTCATGCCCAGACCGCACAAGATGGCCGTCTCCGCCTGCGACACCAGGTAATTGAGAGACGCCGTCACGACCGCCGGTGACGGTCGACCGGCGTAGGTCTCGAGGCTGACGAACCCGTTGCGCACGAGGTCGGCCTTGCTGTCGGTCCAGGTGGTGTTGTGCACGATCTCACCGATGTCGTAGCCCCACCGGTCGTACCGTCGCAGCGTCGGTCCCTTCCTGTCCGTCTCCTCGGCCCGGGGGGCGATGACCTCGCCCACCAAGGGCCCGAAACGACCGACGTGGTCCTCGGCGAAGGCCCGGTCGGCGGGGTCGGGAACGTAGTGGTCGAGCAGGAAAGACAGGTTGGGATCCATGGCATACCAGTCGAGGCCCATGGCCTGCTCGAACTCGGCGTAATCGGGAAGCATGGCCGTCATGCTACGCCCGGAGCCGGCCCCGACCCCGGCGAACGGCCTCCCCGAAGGTCTCCTGTGGCATTAGTTAGTGAATCTAATTAGAATGGTGAACGATGACGACGACGACCCCCGGCTCCGCCGTGACACCGACCCCCGCCAGCTCTGTCGAGACGGATCCGCGCCCCGCCGTTTCTGACTCCGAGACGGAGCTGGCGGCCCGCTTGCGCCTGGCCGTCCTGCGGTTGTCGCGGCGGCTGCGCCAGCAGGTGGCGGGCGGGGTGACCGCCACCCAGGTTTCGGCTCTGGCCACCATCGAGCGGCTGGGCAGCCCGACGCTCGGTGAGCTGGCGGCGTCGGAGCAGGTCCGACCGCCGAGCATGACCAAGATCGTGGTCGGCCTGGAGGAGGCCGGTCTGGTGAACCGGCAGGTGGACGCGGAGGACCGGCGGGTGGCCCGGGTGATGCTCAACGCCGAAGGTCGGCGTGTCGTCCAGCGCAGCCGGTCGCTGCGCACGGCTTATCTGGCCCGCCGGCTCCGACGTCTGTCGGCCCCCGAACGCCAGTCACTGGGTGAGCTCGTCCGCCTCCTCGAGGTCCTGGTGGAAGAACCTTGACCCGGATACGGCGCGCCGTGAAGGGGACCTTCCGGTCCCTGCACGTGCGCAACTACCGGATCTACTTCACCGCCCAACTGGTGTCGGTGAGTGGGACCTGGATGCAGACGGTGGCCCAGGCCTTCCTCGTTCTCCATCTGGCCCCGCCTGGGCGCGCCGGGATCTATCTGGGCCTGGTGACGGCTCTGCAGTTCCTGCCCATGTTGTTGTTCGGGACCTGGGGCGGGCTGCTGGCCGACCGGGTCGACAAGCGCCGCCTTCTCTACGCCACCCAGTCGGGGGCCGGGATCCTCGCTCTCGTCCTCGGGTTGTTGACGGCCGTCGGTGAGGTGCGGCTGTGGCAGGTCTTCATGCTCGCCACCTTCCTCGGCTTCGTCAACATGATCGACAACCCGGCGCGCCAGACGTTCGTCCTCGAGTTGGTGGGACGCGACGATCTGCCCAACGCCGTGAGCCTGAACAGCGTGGTGATGAACTCGGCCCGCGTCATCGGCCCGGCCATCGGAGGCGCTCTGATCGCCTTCGTGGGTCTGGCCGTCTGTTTCGAGGTGAACGCCGCGTCCTATGTGGCGGTGATCATCGGGTTGTCACTCATGCGCCGCAAGGACCTGCACCAGACGGTGCCCGTGGCGCGCGGCAAGGGCCAGCTGCGCGAAGGACTGCGCTACGTGTGGCGGACACCGGGGCTCAGACAGCCCCTCCTCCTGGTGGCCGTGGTGGGGACCCTGGCATACAACTTCCAGGTCGTCCTGGCCCTCTTCGCCCACTTCACCTTCCACGGAGGGGCCGGTGTCTATTCGGCGCTGACCTCGCTCATGGGCGGGGGCGCGGTCGTCGGGGGCCTGCTCATCGCCACCCGCAACCGCCCGAACATCCACCGCCTCACCGCTATCGGCATGATCTTCGGAGTCCTGATCCTGGGCGTGGCGGCGGCGCCCAACCTGGCCACGGCCCTGGTGCTCATCTTCCCCATGGGGGCGGCCTCGATCGCCTTCATCGCCACGGCCAACGCCACCTTGCAACTGCGGGCCGAGCCCTCCATGCGGGGCCGGGTCATGGCCCTCTACGCCATCGCCTTCCTGGGAACGACCCCCATCGGCAGTCCTCTGGTGGGGTGGATCTCCCAGGCCGCCAGCCCACGGGCGGCGTTGGCGGCGGGAGGGACGGCCACCGTGGTGGCTTCGCTCATCACCCGCCGGCACCACCGGCGCCAGCACGAACGGGCGGCGGACATCGCGCCCGTTACCGATGTACCGGTCATCGACGAACCGGTCATCGACGAACCGGTCATCGATGAAGCAGAACCGGGGACCGAACTCGGAGTGGCCTGAGCGACGAGAGCAGGCGCTTCGGACCTAGCCGGTGGGCTTCGGTTCCTTCGGCAGGCCCAGGACGCGTTCGCCCACGATGTTGCGCTGGATCTCGGCGGTACCGCCCCAGATGGTCTCCGAACGCGAGAAGAAGAACGACGCCTGCATCTCGCTCACCGGGTAACCGGGATTGCCCCGGCGGGCCAGGGGCCCGTCGACAGAGTCGACGTCGCCACCGGTGCCGGTGAGAATCTGGCCCTCGAGTCCGAGGATGTCGATGGCCAGGTTCATGGTCTCGCGGTGGTATTCGGACCAGTACATCTTGTTGGTGGCGCCCAGCTTGGCGGCGTGGTGGGTGCCGTGGAGGGCGTCGGTCAGGGTCCGCAAGCCGTTGATCTGCATGATCTTCACCTTGGTCCAGGCATGGGCCAGACTCTGGCGGACCTGCGGATCGCTGTTGCGGCCCCGGTCTCTAGCCGTGGCGATGATGGTGTCGAGTTCCTTCTGGAAACGGCGGTGGCCGGTGGTAGACGAGGAGCCCCGCTCGAAGCCGAGGGTCGTCATGGCCACCTTCCAGCCGTTGTTGTCGCCGCCCACCACGTTCTGCCGGGGGCAGCGGGCTTCGGTGAAATAGACCTCGTTGAATTCGGCCGAGCCGTCGACCTGCTTGATGGGGCGGACATCGACGCCGGGCTGCTTCATGGGCAGAAGCAGATACGAGATCCCCGCATGCTTGTCGACGTCGGGGTCGGTGCGGGCCAATAAGAAGATGTAGTCGGCGAATTGCGCCTGGGTGGTCCATACCTTCTGCCCCGTCACCACCCACTCGTCACCGTCGGCCACGGCGCGGGTCTTGAGCGAGGCCAGGTCGCTGCCGGCGTCGGGCTCGGAGAAACCTTGGCACCACGAGATGGTGCCGTTCAGGATCTTCGGGATGAACTCCTGTTTCTGCTCCTCTGTTCCCCACTGCAAGATGGTCGGGCCCACCAAGGTGTCGCCGAAGAAGTCGGCCCGCATGGGGGCATCGCGGCGGGCGAACTCCTCGTTCAGCACGACCTGCTCGATGAGCGACAGTCCCTTGCCGCCGTACTCCTTGGGCCACGACGCGCAGATCCAGCCCCCCTCGTGGAGCTTGTGCACCCAGTCGACGTTGAAGGCCTTGCGTTCGTCTTTCGTCATCCGGAACTCGGGTTGCCCCCAGCCCGCAGGCAGGTTCTCATCGAGCCAGCCTCGGATCTCTTTGCGCAACGGCTCCGTCTCGGGCGGGTAGGTCAGGTCCATGGACCGAAGTTACCGCCCGGTACGGCCCACTTCCAGGGCCCAGTGGGCGATGCCGGGCCGGCGACGCTTCAGCCGATCTGGACGGCCTTCACCAGCAGCAGGGCCACCGAGGCGACCAGGTAGATCCGCAGCACGAGCATGGCCCGCTTGCGCCCGGAGGACCACTCCGGTCGCTCGAGCAGCGCCAGGGGGGGCATCCGCCAGGTGTCACGGCGCGGTTGGGGCTTCTCCGGTGCCGGCGGCCGCCGGCTGAGCGTGCGGGCGTAGAGGAAACCGGCCACGGACAGAGTGCCCACGAGGGCGATGCCGAGCACGACGAGGAGCAGCCCCACGTTGATCTTGGGGAAGACGGTGGTCGTCATGAGGATGAGCGACAGAACGAGCAGGACCGAGACGACGATGGTGGCCACGGCATTCACCCATGGTCGGTTCACCCACGGCCCGAGGACGGCGGCGTCGTTGCACAGGAGGATGAGAAAGACGGTGGCGCTCGGCAAGAGCACACCGGCCAAAGCCTGGACGCTGGTGGTGATCACTCCGAGCGGCGCCCCGGGGATGAGGACGATGCCGGCGGCGGCCACCACCATGGCGGTGTAGCTGTAATAGAAGAGCTTGGCCTCGCGCACCCGGCGGTGCAGAGAGTGTTGGGCGCCGAAGACGTCGCCGAAGGCGTACGAGGTGGAGAGCGTCACCGCCGCGGCGCCGATGATCGACGCGTTCAGAAGGACGATGGCGAACATGGCCCCGGCACCGTGGCCGATGTAGCGGGCCAGGCTGTGGGCCACGCCGCCGGCGTCGGAGAAATGGCCGGCGGCCGGGGTGTGGAGGAAGGCGAAGGCGGCGGTGATGATGATCAGGCTGGCGCCGATGACGACGACGAAGGACCCGAGGACGGTGTCGGTCCTCTCGTAGTTGACCCAGCGCGTGGTGATGCCCTTGTCGATGATGTTCGACTGCTGGAAGAACAGCTGCCAGGGGGCGACCGTGGTGCCCACGATGGCGATGATGAGCAGGACCGAGGTCGAGTTGAAGCCGTGCTTCACGCTCGGGACCAGAAAACCGTGCAGCACCGGACCGGCATGGGGGTGTGAGAGGACGGCCAAAGGAATGGTCAGGAAGTTCACGATCACGAAGACGAACATGAAGCGCTCCCAGCGCCGGAAGCTGCCCGACGCGGTGATGGCCACCAGTCCGACGGCGGCCACGGGCACCGAGATGTAGGGGCTGACGCCGAAATAACCCAGCGCCAGGCTGACACCGATGAACTCGGTGACAATGGTGAGGAAGTTCAAGATGAAGAGGTCGCCGACCGAGAAGGCACCCCAGAAGCGGCCGAAACGTTCGAAGATCAGCCGGGCGTGTCCGACGCCGGTGACGGCACCGAGGCGGACCACCATCTCCTGGTTGACGACGAGGACGGGAATGAGCAGTGGCAGGGTCCACAGGAGACTGAGCCCGTAGTTCTGGCCCGCCTGGGCGTAGGTGGCCACACCACCGGCGTCGTTGTCACCCACCATGACGATGAGGCCGGGACCGATGATGGCGAGCAGGGTGAGCAGCCGGGCCGTCCACGAGCGCCGGGGACCCTCGTCGTGCTCACTGATGGTGCCGAAGGCGCCTTGAATGCCGCCGCTGCCGTGGGCTCCCTCCCCGCTGTGCGATGCTCCCCCGTGGGCCCTGCGCCCGCCGTTGACCGGGGCGTCGTCGCGGGCTGCGCCCTGACCGCTCATGTCGGTGTCAGCCGTCGTCGGGACGCGGCGGTGGGCGCTGGCGAAGCAAGGGCCTTTTCGGCCATGTCAGGACCTCCCGGCGGATACCGGCGTCGTCGGCGTGCATGAGCGGCGCGCACGCCCGACGCAGGTCAGCCTCCGGTTAGCCCAGGGGCCTTTCCTGCCTGATGGCGTGCGCGCCTTGATCGTGGTGGTGACCCACTGTCAGCGGGCAGCGCTGCTCCTTCATAGGGCCCTCCGGAGTCGCGCCCGGTGTCGTGACGTCCGGTGGGCGACCGGACTCGCTTCCGACCGTGGGCCGGGGCGCACGGGCCTCTCCGCTACGGGTGGGGCGCGGCTCGCTTGCACCTGCGATGTTACCCGTTCGCCCTCACGATGGTGAAGGCGACGACCGATCCAATGGCCCCGAGGGTCACTCCTCGGCTGCGGCCATCCCGTAGTCGCGTCGCCATCCGGTGGGCAGGAGTTGCTCGAGGACGTCGTCCACGGTGATGACGCCGATCATGAGGTGCTGCTCGTCCATGACCGGTGCCACCGTCAGGTTGAAGTCGGACATCTTGCGGACGATGGCGTGGATGTCCCAGTCGGCATGGACGTGGGGGGGATCGGGTCGGACGACCGATCCGAGGGTGGCCGAGGCCGAAGCCCGGATAAGGGTGACGACCGACGCCGTTCCCGTCACGTGGCCCGCCTCGTCGCAGGAGAAGACGACGGCCAACGCCTCGGGCGGGGCCGTGCTCGTACGGATGGCGTCGAGGACCTCGGAGATGGGCGTGGACTCGGCCGCCACCAAGAAGTCCGGGCTCATGAGGCCCCCGGCCGTCTCGGAGTTGTAGCTGAGCAGGGCCCGGATCTTTCTCTGCTGGGCGGGGGGGAGGTTCTGCAGCACCGGCAGGCGGCGCTCCTGGTCGAGTTCGGTGAGGAGGTCGGCGGCGTCGTCGGGGGCCATGGTGGCGAGAAGCCGGGCCGCTTCGGAGTCCGAACGGGACCGGATGAACTCGAGCTGGTGCTCGGAGTCGAGCTCCTCGAAGACGTCGGCCTCGAGCTCGCGGTCCTGGCCCACCGCCTCGATGATCTCCTCGCCCTCGTCGTGCGAGGCCGCTTCGACCAGGTCGGCGATCTGGGCCGGATGGAGCCGGGCCAGCTTGCGGTAGGGGATGCGGAGCCGGGCCGTGGGCACATGGGCCACAAAGGGCTCGATGCTGGCCCAGTCGACGACCGTTCCCGAACGGGTGGGGATATGCCGGGCCAGCATGCGCGGCAGCAGGCGACGCAGAGCCACCCGGGGACTCGGGTCCACGCCCACGATCTCCCAGCGGCCGTCGAGACGGGCGATTTCGATCTCGTTGGCCCTGATCAGGCGGGCACCCTGGAGATTGATGAGGTGGCGGGCCAGGAGGTCCTTCACGAGCAGCAGCTCTCCCGGCCGGCGCTCGAAGCGCTGGAGGTTGACGGTGTCGCCCACCATCTCGACGCGGCCCGGGCGGATGTCGGCGATGCGTTCGATGGGGACGAAGAGCGCCCGCTGGCCGATGCGCACGACCAGCCCCGACAAGGGGGGGTGGGGGGTGTCTCCCAGCCTCACGATGACGTCGTCGACCCGGCCCAGGCGGTCGCCGTTTCTGTCCACGAGCGCGCTCTTCACGATGGCTGACACGTGAAGGATCTCGATGGCCATGCGTCGGTGCTCCTCGAGCAGCGGCGGTACCCGCACCCATACGCTACCGGTTCGCCTCTCGGTCCACCGCACTTTGACGGTGGCCCGAAGCCACCCCGTTTGCGCCCTGAGACCCATCCGGGGGAGGCTGACCCGCCATGGTCGCCATCATGGGAAACAGATTTGCCTAAGAACCCATGGACGCGCCTGGTCGAGATTCGCCAGTCCTGGGAGCGCAGCAGGCACATCGAGGTACCGCCGGCCCGGCCGGCCAAGCCCCCCGCCCCCGGCGGTCTCCGGATCGCCTACCTGGTCTATCGCGGCAATCCCCGCTGTGGCGGTCAAGGCGTCTACACCCGGCACCTGGCCCGGGAACTGGTGGGGCTCGGCCACAGTGTGGAGGTCTTCGCCGGCCAGCCGTGGCCCGAGCTCGACGAGGGTGTCGGTTTCACCCCCGTGCCCGGTCTCGACCTCTACCGTGATCCCGATCCCTTCCGGGTGCCGCACCCCCGGGAATTCCGGTCGCGCCACGACCTCCTCGAGTTCGCCATCATGTGCACGGCCGGGTTTCCCGAACCGCGGACCTTCTCGCTCCGGGCCCGCCGGCTGCTCGCCGGGCGCCGCGGCGATTTCGACATCGTGCACGACAACCAGTGCCTCGGGTCGGGCCTGCTCGGGATGATCGAGGACGGCTGGCCCCTGCTCACGACGTTGCACCACCCCATCACCGTCGACCGCGAGCTGGCGTTGTCCCACGCCGAGAACGCCTACCGCCGGATGACACAGCGCCGGTGGTTCGGATTCCTCGGCATGCAGATCAGGGTGGCGCAGAAGTTGCCGCGCGTCGTCACCGTGTCGGAGTCGTCGAAGGGCGACATCTCGCAGCAGATGAAGGTCGATCTGGCCCGGATGACCGTGGTTCCCGTCGGGGTCGACCACACCGTTTTCCGGCCCCGGCCCGAGCGTCCCCGGGCCCCGGGACGGATCATGGTGACATCGTCGAGCGACGTGCCCATGAAAGGCCTGGTGCCGCTGCTCGAGGCGGTGGCCAAGCTGCGGACCGAACGCGACGTCGAGCTCGTCGTGATCGGTCGTCCGACCGAGGGCGGTCGGGTGGCCCGGACCATCGACCGGCTGGGCCTGGCTCCCATCGTGCGCTGTGAGAGCGGGATCAGTGACGACGAGCTCGCCATCTTGTACGCCGAGGCCCAGGTGGCCGTGGTGCCGTCTCTCTACGAAGGGTTCTCTTTGCCTGCGATCGAAGCCATGGCCTGCGGTGTCCCGTTGCTCGCCACCACCGGGGGAGCACTGCCCGAGGTGGTCGGTACCGACGGGGAGACGGGGCTGCTCGTGCCTCCCGACGACCCCGAGGCGCTGGCCTCGGGCATCAGGCGGATCATGGACGACCCGGAGCTGGCCCGGCGGCTGGGCGATGGCGGCCGGGCCCGGGTGCTCGGTCGCTTCACGTGGGAGGCCACCGCCCGGGGCACGGCCGAGCAGTACCGGGCCACTCTCGACGACCAGGCGCGGCGGACGGCGGTGGCGGGCCCATGCTGACCGTCGACTACGAACGGCTCGGGGTGAGCCGCGGCGAACGACTTCTCGACCTCGGATGCGGTGGGGGCCGCCACGCCTTTCAGGCCGTGCGGCTGGGGGCCCGTGTGGTCGCCCTCGACGCCCAGTCCGAGGAGGTGACCCAGGTGCGCAACACCATCGGGGCCATGGTCGACGCCGGCGAGGTGCGCGGCGACGACGAGGCGGGCGTGGTGCAGGGAAATGCCTTGCGACTGCCGTTCTCCGACGGCACCTTCGACCGGGTGATCGCCGCCGAGGTGCTCGAGCACATCCCTGATGACAACGCGGCGATGGCGGAGCTGTCCCGGGTGCTGCGACCGGGCGGGACGATGGCGGTGACGGTGCCGCGCTTCGGACCCGAGGCCGTCAACTGGGCGCTGTCGCACGAATACCACGACGTGCCCGGCGGGCACGTGCGGATCTACCGGCGCTCGACGCTGCTCGGCCGGTTGCGCGGCGCCGGGCTGCGGCCGCTCGGCAGCCATCACGCCCATGCGCTGCACTCCCCTTACTGGTGGGTCCGCTGCCTGGTGGGGCCGCAGCGGGACAACCATCCCGTGGTGAAGGCGTACCATCGGCTGCTCGTCTGGGACATCACGAGCGCCCCCCGGATCACCCGGACCGCCGAGCACCTGCTCAACCCTCTGCTCGGAAAGAGCCTCGTCGTCTACCTGGAGAAGCCGGCATGAACCCGACGCAGCCTTCCTCGACAGCGTCCGTCGGTGACACCGACGAATCCCCCATGGTGGGCCGTCCTCCCGCCGCCGTGCCGCTGCCGGCGGTCGAGGGAGTGCTGTCGGCATCCCAGGTGGAACAGACGGCGGGGTCGATCGCCGAAGTACAGCGCCATGACGGGATGATCCCGTGGTCCGACGATGGTCACTGCGATCCCTGGAACCACATCGAGGCGGCCATGGGCCTGACGGTGGGGGGCTTCCACAAAGAAGCGTTGTTGGCCTACCAGTGGTTGGCCGACAGCCAGCTGCCCGACGGCTCGTGGTTCAACTACTACCTCCCCGGAATCGGCGTGAAGGACCCGCGGCTCGACACCAATGTGTGCGCCTACGTGGCCACCGGCGCGTGGCACCACTTCCGGGTGACGGGCGACCGGTCGGTGCTCGAGGCCATGTGGCCCGTGGTCGACCGGGCTCTGACCTTCGTGCTGCGCTGGCAGAGCGATGACGGCAGCGTCTTGTGGTGTGTCGATCCCGACGGCCGGCCGGGGCGGTATCCGCTGCTGACGGGGTCGTCGTCGATCTACCACGCGCTGCGCTGCGGGGTGGCGTGTGCCGAAGCCCTCGGACGCGAGCGTCCTGACTGGGAGTTGGCCGCCGGCCGGCTGGCCCACGTGATCGCCCTCGTTCCCGGTGCCTTCGAGCCCAAGGACGATTTCGCCATGGACTGGTACTACCCCGTGCTCTCGGGTGCCCTCGAGGGCCCCGCAGCCGAGTCCCGGATGGAGCAGTGGTGGGACACCTTCGTCATGGACGGGCTCGGGGTGCGCTGCGTGTCGACCAACTCCTGGGTGACCGCGGCGGAAACGGCCGAATGCGTGCTGGCCCTCGACGCCGTGGGCCGCAGTGCCGACGCGTTGCTTCTGTTCACGTGGGCACAGGCGCACCGCTGCGACGACGGTTCGTACTGGACGGGAATCGTCTACCCCGAACAGGTGACGTTCCCGTACTCCGAGCGGACCACCTACACCGCCGGGGCCATCATCCTGGCCGCCGACGCGCTGTCGGGGGCGTCACCGGCCGCCGGTCTGTTCCGGGGCGAGTCGTTGCCTCAGGGGCTCGACCTCACCGCACCCCGGCCGGCGCCGCGACGCGTCTGAGCACCCGCAGCGAGCCGCATTCGCCGTCTTCGACGAATTCCCCCGACGCCATCGCCGCCGTCCACAGCTCGTAGGGGGGCCGGCCCCCGTCGGCCGGGTCGGGAAAGACGTCGTGGATGGCCAGCCAACGGTCGATGGCCACGTGGGGCGACCAACCGCGGAAGTCGGCCCAGGCCGGTTCCGCGCCGTGGCCGCCGTCGATGAAACAGAAGTCGAGGGGCGTCCGCCAGTGGGCGGCGATGGTGGGGGAGTCGCCCACCATGCCCACGACGGAGCCCCCCAGACCGGCGCCGTCGACGGTCCGGCGCCAGAAGGGCAACGTGTCGATGCGGCCACTGGGGGCATCGACCACGGCGTCGTCGTGGTGATCCCAGCCCGGCTGGTTCTCCTCCGATCCGTGATGGTGGTCGATGCTGAAGAGAACGGCCCCGGTTGCCTCGGCCGCCGCCCCCAGGTAGACCGTCGATTTCCCGCACCAGGCGCCGATCTCCATCAAGGTGGCACCGGCGGCGTTGGCCGCCCCCGCCCGTGTAGCAGCGTCGCGCAGGGCCAGTCCCTCGTCGTCGGGCATGAAGCCCTTGGCGGCACGAGCGAGGTCGAGGAGTGCCTCGGGGCGCGATGAGCCCGACGCAGAGGATGCCGTCGACGGTGAATCAGGCATGTGATGGTTGCTCCTCATCCTCGGGCCACCTGGACGGCGGAATAGACGGCGAACCCGGCCAGGACGGCACCGGCGATCTTGCGGATGACACCGAGGGGCAGCACCCGCAGCAGGGCACGGCCCCCCAGCACGCCGATACCCATGACGACGACCAGGGCCACGGCCGACCCGAGGAAGACCGACCAGGGCTGGTGATAGTGGGCGGCCAGGTTGGCGGTGAGGATCTGGGTCAGATCCCCGAGCTCGGCCACAATGATGACACCGAAGGCGGCCAGGGCCACACGGGTGTCGCTCCTGACGGCGGCCGCCTCTTCCTCGCCCTCACGGATGGCTGAGACTTCCCGGGTGAGCAGCAGATACAGGGATCCGGCGGCGAAGAGGATGGTGACTGCCGTTTCGACGGCCCGGTGGGGCAGGAGCTCGAGCAGACGGCCAGCGGCGACGGCCACGGCGCTGTTCACGACCATGGCGGCCGCCGCCCCGATGAACACCGGCAACGGCCGGTGGCGGCTGGCCAAGACGATGGTGGCGATCATCGTCTTGTCCGGCAGTTCGGCCACGAAGATGACGCCGAAGGTGACGGCAACGACAGCGAGATCCATGATCGGCCGGACGAAAAGCGGCCGGCTCAGCCCGCGGCGCGGGCGACGGCGGCGGCGAGAACGGGGGCGACCCCCGCCAGTCGGGCCACGAATGCTTCGTTCACGCCCAGGCGTTCGACGACCTGGTCGACGGTGCGCTGACCGCTCGGGATGGGGTGGGTGGCCACGAAGGCGCGGACGTCATCGGCCAGGGCGTGATCGCGACAAAGCAGGCGCACGCCGTCGAGCATGCGGGGAACGATGTTGGCCGGGAACCGGGCCACCAGGTCGTCCCAGTCGTCGCGCAGTCGTGTCCAGGTGGCGGGCCCGTGGTCGCGGTGGGCCAGAAGCTGCTGGATGACGAAGGGCGCGTTCTGGGTGCGGACCTCGGTGCGGGCCAGCTCGAAAAGACGGGCGGCCAGGGCGGGATCCCTGAACGCCACCAGGCTCGAAAGGTAGCGGGACTCCTCCTGCGGGGTGGCCGGGTGCCGGTAGCGCTCGAGGAAGATCTCGAACTCGGCCGGACCCCCGGCGGTGGCGGCCACCATGACGATGGTGGAGGCCAGATCGGGATCGAGGGGCTCGCCCCCGGCGATGGCAGTGGCGTGACGCGCCGCGCACTGCGCCCGCACCTCCTCGTCCTGTCCCACGGTGCCGAGCATGCCCAGGATCTGGGCCCGCAGAGTGGCGGTGCGTTCGCTTTCTCCGGGTGCGGGCTTCCAACCGAGACGGGCGAAGGGTGCCGACATGAGATTGCGGGTGTATCGGGCCACGACCGGTCGGTGGGTGTCGTCGATGGTGTGGTCGAGAAAGCGCAGGGCGCCGTTCACCTGACCCCAGACGTCGGGGTCGTCTTCGTCACCCAACGCTTCGGCCAGGAGGAAGAAGTCCTCGAGCTCGACGCGGCCGGCGACGACCGCGGCCCAGGTGTCGCCCAGGAGCATGAAGCGCTCGAGAGCATCGAAGGACCGGATGCGGCCGGCCAGTCGGCGGAGGTGCTCGGCGGTGTAGCGGACCCGGTAGAAGCCCGAGGCACCGGCGTTCACGATGACGGCATCATCACCGTTGCCGCCCAGGTCGACGACGAGGGGATCGGAACCGAGCAGGACCCGGGCCTCGGCCCCGGCGGTGGAGCGCAGAAGGACGGGGACCTTCCAGTCGGATCCGATGGCGCTCTCGCCCGAGGGGGGGGCGAAGGAGAAGGGCTCCTGGGTCAAGGTGAGGGTGCCGGGTCCGTCTCCGGCCCCGGCGGGTCCGGCCGAGACGAGGGGGAAGCCGCCCTGGAGGATCCAGCTGTCCATGACGTCGCGCACGGGCTCCCCGCTGGCCGACTCGATGGCGTCCCAGAGATCGGCCGTCTCGGTGTTGGAGAAACGATGGGACTCGAGATAGCGACGGATGCCGGCGCGGAAGGGTTGCGGTCCCAGGTACCGCTCGAGCATGCGCAGGACGCTGGCCCCCTTCTGGTAAGTGAGGACGTCGAACATGCCCTGGGCCTCTTCGGGCGGCCCCACGGGGTACTCGACAGGCCGGGTGTTGTGCAGCGAGTCCGTGGCCATGGCCAGTTCGCGTTCCATGCCGAAGCTCGCCCATCGCTTCCAAACGGGTCGGAAGTCGTCGACGCAGAGAAGTTCCATCAAAGTGGCGAAGGCCTCGTTCAACCAGATGCCGTTCCACCACTTCATGGTGACGAGATCGCCGAACCACATGTGGGCGATCTCGTGGGCAATGACGTCGGCGATCCGCTCGAGCTCGAGACGCGAGGCGCGCGCCGGGTCGACCAGGAGAAGCGCCTCGCGGAAGGTGACACACCCCAGGTTCTCCATGGCCCCGAAGGCGAAGTCGGGGATGGCGACGAGGTCGAGCTTCTGCGCCGGATAGTCGATGTCGAACCACTCGGCGAAGAAGCGCAGGGCATGGGCGGCCGACTCGAGAGCGAAAGCGGTGAGGTCTTCTTTACCCGGGACATGGACGATCCGCACCGCCGTACCGTCCACGTCGACCGGATCGGTGGCCACCAGAGGTCCGACGACGAAGGCCACGAGGTAGGTGGACATGACCATGGTGTCGGCGAAGCGGAGGCGCTGGGCGCCGTCGGCCAGAGGGGTCCGTGTCTCCTCGGGGGCGTTCGAGAAGGCGGAGAGCCCGACGGGGACATCGAGGGTGACGGCGAAGACGGCCTTGCGATCGGGTTCGTCGAAGCAGGGGAAGGCGCGCCGGGCATCGGTGGCTTCGAACTGGGTGGTGCCGAGGGTATGGGTGGCGCCGTCGGGACCTGAGTAGGTCGAGCGGTAGAAACCGTGCAGCTTGTCGTTCAGGATCCCGGTGAAGGAGATGACGATGGTGATGGGTCCCGGCCCCACCGGTGCGCCCGGGCTGAGGGTGATCCGTTCCGACGCCTCGTCCACCGAAGCGGTGGCGGTGACGGCGGTGCCGTCGACGATCACCTCGGCCGAGGTGACGGCCAATTCGGCGCCGTGCAGGGCGATGGAGGTGACCGGCTCGTGCGCCGTCGCCTCGATAGCGACCTCGCCGGTGAAGGTAGCCGTCTCCAGATCGGGCGCCAGCCGTAGTTCATAGCGGTGGGGCTCGACCGTGTACGGCAGCCGGTGGGCGGCGGAGGGATCGGTACCGGTGGAGGCCCTGAGGTCGGTCATTGGCTGCACGCTACCAACGCCCCTCGGAGCTTCAGCACCGCTGGTGACGGCCCCTGTCCCTGAGCGCAGTAGGTTCCGGGTCCGTGTCTGACATCGCGACCACTGGCAGCGAGAACGCCCATGAGGACGGTCACCTCGACGTGGTGGCCGTCGGCAACGCCCTCGTCGACGTGCTGGCCCGGACCACCGACGCCGAGATCAGCCGCTTGGGCCTGATCAAGGGGAGCATGGCCCTGATCGACCTGGCGCAGTCCAAGACCGTCTACGGGACGATGGGCGCCACGGTCGAGGAGTCGGGAGGCTCGGCGGCCAACACGACGGCCGGCCTGGCCGCCCTCGGCGGGAGGGCGGGATACATCGGGAAGGTGGCCGACGATCAACTCGGAGCCGTCTTTCTCCACGACATCAGCGCCATGGGAGTGGAGATGGGTCGGATCACACCGGTGGCGCCGTCAGACGAGCCGGGAGCCGAGCGGGCCACCGGCCACTGTCTGATCCTCGTGAGCGAGGACGGCGAGAGGACGATGGCGACCCATCTCGGTGTGGCGGAAACCCTCGGGCCCGATGACCTCGACGAGGATCTCCTGGCGCGCGGTGAGGTCGTTTATCTCGAGGGCTACCTGTGGGACCAGGCTCCGGCCCAAGCGGCTTTGCGCCGGGCCATCGAAGTGGCGCACGGCGCCGACGCGCTGGTGGCTCTCACGCTGTCCGACCCGTTCTGCGTGACGCGGCACCGGCGGGAGTTTCTCGATCTGCTGCACGGCGATGTCGACATTCTCTTCGCCAACGAGGAAGAGGTGACCCTCCTCTTCGACGCGCCGAGCTTCGACGGCGCCGTCGCCGCCATCGAGGAGACAGGGTTGTTGGGGGCCTTGACGCGGGGGTCGGCCGGTTCGGTGGTGGTGACGGCGTCGGGACCGGTGGCCGTGCCCGCGGAGCCCGTCGAACACGTCGTCGACACCACCGGCGCCGGCGACCTGTATGCGGCCGGATTCCTCTTCGGGCTCACGCAGGGATACGACCCCGAGCGCTGTGCCCGTTTGGGCGGTCTGTGCGCCAGTGAGGTCATCTCACACTTCGGGGCCCGGCCGCAGGCCGATCTGAAGAAACTGGTGAGCGCGGCCGGGCTGGACTGACAGCGGTCCCCGACTACGGGACCGATCCTGGTTCAGCGGTTGTCGTCGCCGGCGGGCGTGGGATCGGGCGGGAGGTAGGCCAGCTTCAGGTCACCGAGGCGGACGAGCACAGACGCCACCCAGCGCGCCAGCTGACCGGCGGGTGCGGCCAGGCTGGTGGTGTCTTCCAGAGCCGCCTCACCGAGGCGGATCGTGCCCTGGTAGGAGGTCTCCACCGCGAAACGGGGGCCCGCCTCACCGGGCTCGTGCACCTGCTCGACGACGGGAGCAGCGCGCACCAAGGTGTCGGTACCGATGGGAGGGCTCTCCTCGGGCAGGCAGGCGAGAACGACGTCGAGATCGGGCATGACCGAGAGCCGCTGCACCCGCAGGGTGATCTCCACCACCACTTCGGGGAGATCCTCCGGAGGCTCGCCGATCGACCACGACCGGTACGCGCTCTGGCTCCAGGTGGGCCAGTCGACCGAGACGTCGGCGCGGACGCGCGGGGGCTTCTCCTCCCCGGGCAGTGAGTACGAGGTCTCCCACGAGACATCGCCGAGAAAGACGTCGACCTGAAAACGCTCTTCGACGGCCTGCCGTTGCAAAAGAGCATCCTCGAGGGCGCGCCGCGTCTGGGTGATGACATCCACCAGGATGTGGTCGAGCACAGCGGGAGGCTACCGTTGCCGAGGTGCCCCCTGTGTCGGTTAATCCCTGGCTCGGGCGCCGGGTCATTTCGTACGCTCATCAAGGTGGCGCCTGGGAGGCGCCGTCATCGACGCTCTTCGCCATCCGGCGCGCCCTGCACCTCGGCGCCACGGGCATCGAGCTCGATGTCCATGCCACGGCCGACGGGCATCTCGTGGTGTGCCACGACGGGACCGTCGACCGGACGACCAACGGGCAAGGTGCCATCCACAGCCTCACGCTGGCCGCGGTCCGTGCCCTCGACAACGCCTACTGGTTCGCCCCCGGTGCCGACGTCAGCCCCGGACTCGAGCCCGACGCCTATCTGTACCGGGGGCAGGCACCGCAGGATCGGGAGTTCGGTATCGCAACGCTCGACGAGGTGCTGACGGTTCTCGATGAGCATCCGGCGGTGGCCGTCAACCTCGACATCAAGGCCACCGCGCCCGTCGTCGAGCCCTACGAGGAGCGTCTGGCCGACGCTCTCGCCGGCCACAGTTACCGCGACCGGATCATCGTGGCCTCATTTCTCGATGTCGCCTCGGAGGCGTTCGCCCGCTTCGCCCCGGAGATCGCCACCTCGGCCGGGACGCTGGCCGTGGCCGGCTTCTGGCGGGCGCTGAACCAGGGTGAGGAACCTCCGGCCATGAGACACGTGGCCCTGCAGGTGCCCGCCGTCTACGGGGAGCAGGTCCTGGTCGACGAGGGGTTCGTCGAAGTGGCCCACAGCCAGGGCCTGGCCGTCCACGTGTGGACCATCAACGACGAGAAAGAGATGGTCCGGCTGCTCGATCTGGGCGTCGACGGGATCATCTCGGACGTGCCCACCACCGTGGTGGAGCTTCTCGAGCAGCGCGACGCCGCCTGGCGTCTGTGAGAGCGGACGACGCCTAGCCGCGACCGGCGTTGGGTCGCTTGCCGTGGTTGGCCTTCTTCTTGGCGCGGATCTTCAGCTTGTTGGTCCGTTTCGACATAGCTCACCAGGCTACAGCGCTCCCGACCGGATCCGCTACCGCCGCTGGAGGAGGGCGCGACGGGGGCGAGTAGCGTTACCCGCCGATGGAGCGTCTTGGTCTGGTGGGTCTGCCCAATGCCGGCAAGACGTCGTTGTTCAATGCCCTGACCGGAGCGAGCGCGGCGGTGGCTCCCCATCCCTTCACCACCACCGAGTCGTCGGTCTCCATCGCCCCTCTTCCTGATCCCCGGCTCGACGCCCTGGCGGCCATGAGCGCCAGCAAGAAGATCGTCCACGCCGGGATGGAGGTGGTGGACATCGCCGGGCTCGTCCCCGGCGCCTCCACCGGCGAAGGTCTCGGCAACCGGTTCCTGGCCGGGATCCGTGAAGTGGACGCACTGTGTCTGGTGCTGCGGGCCTTTGTCAGCGACGAAGCCCCCGGCGACACCGATCCCGTCGATGCACTGGCCACCTTGGAGCTCGAGCTGGTGCTGGCCGACATGGGCACCATCGAGTCCCAGATCGACAAGCGCCGCAAGGCGGCGCGGATCGACAAGAGCCTCACTGCCGAGGTCTCGGCCATGGAGGCGGCCCTCGAGGTTCTCTCCGGGGGTGTGCCCCTGTACCGATCGGGGTTCGATGCCGAGAAGAGGGCGTTGTTGCGAAACTTCTTCCTCTTGACCGACAAGTCGGTGCTGGCCGTCGTGAACCTCGGTGAGGACCAGTTGGAAAAGGCCGACACCGTGGTCGGTCCCGTGGTCGAAGCGCTCGGCGGCCACGGCGAGGTGCTCGGTGTCTGCGTGCAACTGGAAGCAGAGACGGCGCAACTTCCCTTGGACCAGCGCACCGAACTGCTCGAGGGACTCGGCCTGGGCGAAGGTGCGCTCCCGCGGGTGGCGCGCGGTGCGTACCACCTGCTCGGTCGGCGGACCTTCCTCACCACGGGGGACAAGGAGTCGCGGGCATGGAGCTTCCGGGCCGGTGCCACGGCACCGGAATGCGCCGGCGTCATTCATTCCGATCTGCAGAGGGGGTTCATCCGGGCCGAGGTCATCCACTGGGACGAGCTCCTCGAGCTCGGTTCCTGGGCCAAAGCCAAGGCGGCGGGACGGATCCGCCTCGAAGGCAAGGACTACCACGTGGCCGACGGCGACGTGCTCGAGATCCGGTTCAACGTCTGAGAACGGTGGACCGACCGTGACGGCGATGACGTGGCCTGTGGACGATGTGGCTGTTGCGTGACGGCGAGGTGCTCGCCGCGGCCGAAATGGCCGATTCGCTGTTGTCGCGTAACCGGGGACTGATCGGAAAACAGGGCTACGAGGGTGCTTTTCTGATCCCCCACACGAGCGGCGCCCTGCACGCGTTCGGTATGCGCTTCGCCCTCGATGTCGCCTTCCTCGACAAGGACCTGACCGTGGTCGATACCGTGCACCTTTCCCCCTGGCGCTTCACCCGGCCCCGGCGGCGGTGCCGCACCGTGCTCGAAGCGCAGTCCGGGGCCTTCGAGCGTTGGCGACTGCGCCCCGGTGACCGCCTCGAATTGCACGACACCAGGTGACAGAACCCGACGCCTCCGTCGACGTTCGAGCGGCGAAGGACGGTCGCCTGGTGATCGTGTCGACCCCCATCGGCAACCTCGGTGATCTGTCACCGCGGGCGGTTTCGGTGTTGAGCAGCGCCGATCTGCTGTGTTGCGAAGACACGCGCCGTACGCGAGCGCTGCTCACCCACGCCGGCATCAGCGGCCGTCGGTTGCTCTCGGTGCACGCCCGCAACGAGGAGGCGCGCCTGCCCGAAGTGCTCGGCCATCTGGCCGCCGGCAAGACGGTGGCCGTCGTGAGCGATGCCGGGACGCCGGGTGTCTCGGACCCCGGCGCCCGCCTGGTGGCGGCGGCGGCCGCCGCCGGAGCCGAGGTGACGGTGGTGCCCGGTCCGAGCGCCGTGGTGGCGGCTCTGGTGGTGAGCGGGCTGCCGACGGCCCGCTTCTGCTTCGAGGGGTTCCTCGCCCGGCGCGGGAGCGACCGGCGCCGCCGGCTCGAGGCCATGGCCACCGAGGAGCGCACGTCGGTGATCTACGAGGCCCCCGGTCGGCTGGCCGCCACCTTGGGCGACCTGGCCGACTTCTGCGGGGCGCAACGCGCCGTCGTCGTGGCCCGCGAGCTGACCAAGCTCCACGAGGAGGTGTGGCGCGGGACCCTGGCCGAGGCGGTGGCCGAGTTCGCCCCCCGGGAGGTGCGCGGTGAGGTGGTTGTGGTCCTGGCCGGGGCCTCTCCGGCGCCGCCCGCCGAGGCCGCCGACGTGGTGGCCGCTCTGCGGCGCCACGTGGACGGCGGCGCCAGTTGGCGAGACGCCGCCAGTGCGGTGGCGGCCGAACTGGGGGTGGCACGGCGCGGCGTCTACGAGCAAGCTCTGGCCATGCGGCGAGAGGACGAGGATCCCCTGTCGTAGGCCCTTTTCTTCGGGGAAGGCCAGGAGGCTTTCGGGGAATGCCACGAGACGCAGGACGGTTTCAATTGAGGCGGTCAGCGGGCGGGCGCCAAGGCCCCCGCTGACCCGCTTCGAAAGGAGCATCCCATGTCGCTGTTCGGTCGTGACACCGGCCAGGCCCCCGCGGTGGAACCCGGTGACGCCCCCGAAGGGTTGGCTTTCGCCACCTTCGCGGCGGGATGTTTCTGGGGCGTGGAGGAGTTCTTCCTCGCCATTCCGGGCGTCGTCGACGCCGTCTCGGGCTACACGGGAGGGTCCAAGGACGCCCCCAGCTATGCGCAGGTGTGTTCGGGCCGGACGGGCCACGCCGAGGCGGTGCTCGTGACGTTCGACCCCAAGGTCATCTCCTACGAGCAGCTGCTGGAGGAGTTCTGGCGGCACCACGACCCCACCACGGCGAACCGTCAGGGACCCGACGTCGGTACCCAGTACCGCTCGGCCGTCTTCGTCCACGACGCCGAGCAGGAGCGGGTGGCTGAGGAATCAATTCAGAAGCACCAGGAGCGGTTCTCCCGGCCCATCGTGACCGAGGTGACCAAGGCATCGACCTTCTGGCCGGCCGAGGCGTACCACCAGCGCTATGTCGAGCGCACCGGGCACGGGGCGTGCCACGTCGCCAATTGGTAGGCGGCGCCCGGCGGTGAGTGGTCGGGCCGGGAGGGTGCGGTCGGTACGCTACGGCCGTGCCCCCGTTCTATGTGACGACGCCCATCTACTACGTGAACGACGTTCCCCATATCGGGCACGCCTACGCCACCGTGATCGCCGACGCCCTGGCCCGCTGGCACCGACTGGCGGGCGACGACGTCTTCTTTCTCACCGGGACCGATGAGCACGGGGACAAGATCGCCCGGGCCGCCGAGGCCAACGGGGCGAGCCCCCAGGAGTGGGTGGACCGCACGTCGCAGCGTTTCGTCGAGGCCTGGGCCCTGCTCAACATCTCGAACGACGACTTCATCCGCACCACCGAGCCCCGGCATCACCGGGCCGTGCAGCACTTCCTCCAGAAGATCCACGACAACGGCTACACCGAGCTCGGGGTCTACCAGGGGCTCTACTGCGTCTCGTGTGAGGACTACAAGAAAGAGTCCGACCTCGTCGACGGCCTGTGCGCCATCCATCTGAGGCCCGTCGAATTGCTTGAGGAGGAGAATTACTTCTTCAAACTGAGTGCCTTCGGCGACCGTTTGCTCCAGTGGTACGAGGACCACCCCGACGCCATCGTGCCCGCCACCAAGCGCAACGAGGCTCTGGGGATCATCAAGGCCGGCCTGGATGACATCTCCATCACCCGGACCTCCACGAAGTGGGGCGTGGAGGTCCCCTGGGACCCGGCCCATGTCTTTTACGTCTGGTACGACGCCCTCATCAACTATCTGACCGCCATCGGCTACGGCGAAGACAGCGAGCGATTCGAGTACTGGTGGCCGGCCGTGCACCATCTGCTCGGCAAGGACATCATCCGCTTCCACTGTGTCTGGTGGCCCGCCATGTGCATGGCCGCCGGCATCGAGCCGCCGGCGCACTTCTTCGTCTCGGGCTGGTTGCTCGTGTCGGGCGAGAAGATGGCCAAGTCGGGTGGGAATCAGGTCACCCCGGCGGCCATGGTGGCGGAGTACGGGGTGGACGCCTTCCGGTATCACCTCCTGCGCGACACGCCGCTCGGAGCCGACGGCGACTTCTCCTTCGAGGGGGTGACGGCCCGCTACAACGCCGATCTGGCCAACAACCTCGGCAACCTGGTGGCGCGCGTGTCCACGGTGGTGGGTTCGAAGTGCGGCGGTATCGGTCCGGCGCCCGATCCGTCGAGCCGGCTGTCAGCGGTGGCGGCCGAGGTCGTGGCCGACACGAGTGCGGCCTGGGAGGCCGGGCAACCGCATCTGGCGCTCGAGGCGACGTGGCGGTTGATCCGCGAGACGAACGCCGAGCTCGAGACGTCGGAGCCCTGGAAATCCGAACCTGGTCCCGCCGTCGATGCCGTTCTCGGAAGTGCGCTCGAGGCCCTGCGGATCGTGGCCCTGCTGGCCTCCCCGGCCATGCCCGCCACCAGTGCCGAGATATGGCGTCGGCTCGGACTGACCGGTGATCCGGCGCAGTGTCGGGTGCCCGACGACGCGGCGTGGGGCGGCTACGCCGGGGGTCTCACGGTGGAGCGCGGTTCGCCACTGTTCCCCCGACGAAAAGAATGACCAGCGGCGACGGGTCCGGCCCGTCGGACGCACCCGGGCGCTGGATCGACTCCCATTGCCATCTGCAAGACACCTACCGGCCCGGTGACACCGACGCCCTGCGGTCGGTGGCCGACGCGGCGGACGCCGGCGTGGTCGGCCTCGTGTGCGTGGGCACCGATGCCGAGACATCGCGCCAGGCCATTGCTTTTGTGCACGAGGTGCGCGCCGCCCGTGGTTCGGGCGTGGGCTCGGTGCCGGAGGACTTCGGTGCCTGGGCCACGGTCGGGCTCCATCCCCATGACGCGTCGAACGGCCTGGCCGAGGTCGAGCGCGTACTCGAGGAGGCAGTGTCCGAACAAGGGGCAGTGCATGGGGCAGTGGTGGTGGCGGTCGGCGAATGCGGCCTCGACTATCACTACGACCATTCGCCGCGGCCGGCCCAGCGCGAGATGTTCGCCGCCCAGGTCGCGCTGGCCCGCCGACTGGGCTTGACCCTGGTCGTCCACACGCGCGACGCCTGGGACGACACCCTCGACATCTTGAGCAGCGCAGACCGACCCGAGAGGGTGGTGCTGCACTGCTTCACCGGCGGACCGCAAGAAGCGCGGCGCTGTCTTGATCTCGATGCCTTTTTGTCGTTCTCCGGGATCGTCACCTTCAAGACGGCCGACGACGTGCGGGCCGCCGCCGCGCTCTGTCCGCTCGACCGCCTTCTGGTCGAGACCGACGCCCCGTTTCTCGCCCCTGTCCCGCATCGCGGTGAGAGCAATCGGCCCGCTCTCGTGCCCGTGGTGGGCGAAGCGGTGGCTGCCGTGAAAGCGATGGCGCCGAGCGAGATCGCCGCCTCGTCGATGACGGCGGCCCGCCTCGCTTTCGCCCTGACCTGACCCTGGGTCAGAAGCGGATGGCACGCCGATGCGCTTTGATCTCCCGGGCGGGGGAGGACAGCCATGGGAGCCAAGGGTCGAGAGGAAAGGTTTGACCCGGTCCCGGAGATAGATCCCCACGTGGCCCGTGAGCGATCCGAGGAGGTGGGCTCGGCTCTCTCTGATGAGGCGACCAGGGTCGAAGCGAGCTTCCGGTCCATTTTCGAAAACCGGTACGGCGCCATCCACCTGTATGTCCTCAGGCGGCTCGGATCGTCCAATCAGGATGCCCTCGACGTCACGGCCCAGGTGTTCGCCGTGGCCTGGAAGCGGTTCGATCAGGTTCCCGAGCCACCGAACGATCTTCCCTGGCTCTACGCAGTGGCCCGCAAGATCGTGAGTCGACACCGACGGACCGAGCAACGTCGTCAGCGCCTGCACGACCGCCTGACGAGCGAAGCCCTGGTATCGGGCCAGCCCTCTCATCCAACCGATACCGAGGGCGTGCGTGTGCGCGCCGCCATGGACCGCTTGCGGGCGAAGGATCAAGAAGTGCTCAGGCTGGTGCTCTGGGAACAGCTCAGCCATGCCCATGCCGGGGAGGTCCTCGGCTGCTCCGCCAATGCGGTGGCTATTCGACTGCATAAGGCCCGGCAGAGGCTCCGCGTGGAGCTGACCCTCGAACCGGCTCCCGGTGGCGCCGACCCGGCGGTCACCGACGTCGCGTTCCCGGAAGGACATTGAGATGGACATCGACACCCTCGTGATGAGGGCCGACCCGGCCAAGAACAGAGCACCTCTGCACGGGACGTCGGCCACCGCGCAGTGGACATACGGACAGATCACGCGCGTCGGGGGCCGTGTCGCCGCGCCCACTCGGCTGACCGTTCCGGTGGCCGCCATCGTTGCCGCCGTCACCGTCACCGTGGTGGCGGCTGTGCTCTTCGTGCACCTGGTACCCGCGCTCAACGGACCCCGAGAGTCGGCCACCTCCGTCCTCGATCAGGCCGCCGTCGTGGCTCTCCATCAGCCGGCACAGCAACCCGGGCCGGGGCAGTACCTGTACAGCGAGTCGAAGAGCCTGTACCAGATCACCATCTACCAGCGCCGCGCCCCGTCGGACTCGAAGGCGGGGTCGGGTCCCGGTGCCGTCGCCGCCGCCGCCGCCGGCGCGATTCCCATCCTGGGTACCGTGCAGTATCTGGAGACCGAGCAGTCATGGACCGACTCCCGTGGCGCCGGTCGCAGTCTGCTCACACGGGGCGCTCTGCAGTACCCGTCGGTGGCCGACAAGTCGGCCTGGAACTCCGTCGCTGCGGGCCGGCAATTCGCCTCGTCCTTCCAGCAGACGGTGGATGATCCGTCGCCCTCGCCCGCCGACGTCTCGGGGCTGTCCACCCATCCGGCGATCCTGAGCCGACAGCTCGCTCGTGGCGCCGACGGCCTCTCCACCCATCCGGTGGACCATGGTCCTTCGGCCGTTTTCGAACGCGCCGCCCTGCTGCTGGTCGCTCCCAACCGGGCGATGACGCCGGCGCTCGAGTCGGCTCTGTACAAGGTTCTCGCCCATCAACGCGGTGTCACAGTTCTCGGGACGACGACCGATCACTCCGGTCGCGAAGGGACCGGCATCTCTTCGTCCAGTGCGACGGCGGTGACAGAGGTCATCATCGATCCCGACACCGGCGCCGTGCTCGAGAGTCAGTTCCCGGCGCCGATGACGGTGGCAACGCCGCCGACCGGTGAAGCGTCGGTGTCGTGTCGTGGATGTGCGGGGCGCGTCGGGCCCATCAACGCGCAGGACGTCATCTCCACGGTGACACCGCAGTGGACCGACACCGAGAGCACGGCCATCGTGAATTCGTCGCACTCCACGCAACCGGTGCCGGCATCGACACCGTGATGACGCGGCGTGAATATCACCACTCCACGACTTGTCAAGTGAGAACGAATGTCGTTGGCGACGTGGCCATCGGTGCCGATGTTCGCTGATGAGCGCAAGTGTTTCGTGAGTATTTCAATCCTCTGGGTGGTTAATTTCGCCTTCTTCCAGAAGGTTTTCCACAACCCTTCCATGACCTCCTCGCAGGGGAGGTGGCGGTATTGCCACGCTCTGCATCATGCAGGCGGCCATCTGTTTTCGCGTGTTTCTCTATCTCGAATTCAGGCAATAGCACCCCTGCGTTTCGACTTGAAGGGGCCGTCCGAGTCCCCTAGCTTCGTCATCAATCCCGACGCAGTTGACCTGTCCGCAGAGGAAGGGTGGAGTTCTGAGGACACAAAGCGCCGGGGGGCTGCGGCCGACCGTCCGTCTAGGGCTTTGTATCGCTCTAGGGGTGGCACCGCTCCTCCTGCTAGCGACCCCGGGTCGAGCATCGCCTCGATCGACCGGTGCCCGGCCCTATGCCGCCGGAGCGACCGCCTCTTCGCGCCATGTGGAGCGGGGTGTCGTGGCGCGCATGGCTTCGAGTTGGACCGTGCCCATCGCCCTGGCGGCCGACCGTGCGCCGACGACCACCACGAGCACGTCGACCACGACCACGACCACGACGACAACGACGGCACCGGCCATCGTCGCCAGCCCGGCGGCGGTGGTGCGCCAAGTCTCCGCCGTGCCCCCGCCGCCGCCCCCCCCCACGACAACGACGACCACGACGACAACGACGGTCCCGCCCCCTCCGGTCGTGCAGGACGCGGTGAGCGGTGAGGCGTCGTGGTACGGAGCCCGGACAGGAACGTGCGCCAGTCCTTTTCTGTCCTTCGGGACGGAGGTGACGGTGACCGACGTGGCCACCGGCGGTTCGATCCGCTGCACCGTCGAGGACCGCCAGGCCAGTAACCCCGGTCGGGTGATCGACCTCTCGTATGACGCCTTCGCCCAGCTGGCCAGTCCGGCCGTCGGGCTGATCGAGGTCCGTGTGAGCTGGTGAGCTCCCGGTGCCGTCGCCGGGACGGCACCATGGTGGGGTGACCCTCAGCCGGCGTGACGTCCAGGAGATGATCGCCGCCAACGATCTCCGGCCCAGTCGGGCCCTGGGGCAGAACTTCGTGGCCGATCCGAACACCGTCCGGCGCGTGGCGCGTCTGGCCGAGATCGAGCCCGGCCAACGGGTGGTCGAGATCGGTGCCGGTCTGGGTGCGCTCACCCTGGCCCTGGTCGAAGCGGGAGCCAAGGTGACGGCGGTGGAGATCGACCGACACCTTCTTCCGCTCCTGCGCGCCCAGGTGCAAGACAGTGGTGTGCGTGTCGTACACGACGACGCCCTCACACTCGACTGGACGGCGTTGCTCGAGGGCGAAGGTGCACCATTCGTCGAGGGTGAGGTCGGGGCCGAGACGGATCTCCCCTGGGTGTTGGTGGCGAATCTGCCCTACAACGTCGCCGTTCCCGTGATCGTGCGCGTTCTCGATGAAGCACCGATGGTGGCGTCCATGCTCGTGATGGTGCAGCGCGAGGTGGGTGAACGGTTGGCGGCGTCGCCCGGCACGAAGGCGTATGGCGCCGTGTCGGTGAAGGTCGCCTATCACGCCACCGCCCGTGTCGTGGGCCGGGTACCTCCCGCCGTGTTCGTCCCCCGGCCGCGCGTCGAGTCGGTTCTCGTCCGCATCGTGCGCCGTGGCGTTGTTGCCGTCGATCCCGCCGTGGCGCCCGCCGATCGTCTCTTCACCGTCGTGCGGGCGGGCTTTGCCCATCGGCGCAAGATGTTGCGCCGTGCCCTCGCCGGTGTCGTTGATCCCGCTGTCTTCAGCGCCGCCGGTGTCGATCCCGAGGCGCGCGCCGAGGAGCTCACCGTGGAGCAGTGGGGAAGACTGGTGGCGTGCGACGCGGTCCACGGTGATCGGTGATGGCCCTCGCGTCGGTGACGGCTCGTCGGTGATGGCTGGCTCAGCGGTGACGATGCCGGCGCCGGCCAAGCTGACACTGTCGTTGCGGGTGACGGGCGTGCGCCACGACGGGTATCACCTGCTCGATGCCGAGATGGTGACGCTCGACCTGGCCGACACCTTGATCTTCGACTCCGGTGACGCCGTGGCCGTGGTGGACGAGGTCGTCGGTGCCACCGGCGTCGGCGACGTCCCCACGGGTTCGCAGAACCTGGTGGCCCGGGCCCTCGCCCTCGTCGGGCGCCAGGCGTCGGTGCTGTTGGTGAAGCGCATCCCCGCCGGTGCCGGACTCGGTGGTGGATCGGCCGACGCCGCCGCCGTGCTGCGGTGGGCGGGGTCCTTCGACCCCGCCGTGGCCGTCGCTCTCGGTGCCGACGTCCCTTTCTGTGTACGCGGTGGCCGGGCCCGGGTCACCGGGGTGGGCGAGACCATCGAACCCCTGGCTTTCGAGCCCCGACGCTTCGTGCTGCTGCTGCCGCCGATGAGCGTGAGTACAGCCGCCGTCTACCGGGCCTGGGACGAGAGGGCGCCGGGCCTGGTGGCCGGGGGCGACCACGGCGCCGGGAACGATCTCGAGGATGCCGCCGTGGCGGTGGCCCCTCGTCTGGCCGCCTGGCGCGACGCCCTGGTCGACGTCACCGGGCGCAGGCCGCGACTGGCGGGCAGTGGATCGACATGGTTCATCGAGGGCGATCCGTCGGAGATGGGCCTGGGCGGACGAGAATTCCTCGACCTCGACGGTGAGCGGGCGGCGCTGCGGGCGGTGGGGACAACTGCCGCCTTTCCCGACGGGTGCGCCAGCTGAGCTATTTCCCGGCGGCTCGACGCTGCCAGCGGGTGGCCTTCAACATCTTCTTGTGCTTCTTCTTGCGCATGCGCTTGCGGCGCTTCTTGATGAGCGATCCCATGGGTGGGCGAAGGTTAGCGCGCTCTGCGGGTCGGGCCGCCGGTAGCCTTTCGGGCGCAGGCCGACGCGACCGATGGGAGAGGGGGCGAAATGAGCCACCGGCTGGTTGCCATCGATCACGTGCAGCTGGCCATGCCCGCCGGGCAAGAGGATGTGGCCACCGCCTTCTACGAGGGGCTTCTCGGCCTCGAGCGTCGTCAGAAGCCCCCGGCGCTGGCGGCACGGGGAGGGTGCTGGTTCTCCAACGCCGATGTGGTCGTCCATCTCGGGGTGGAGCCGGAATTCCGCGCCGCCCGCAAGGCCCACCCGGCGCTTCGGGTGGAGGGTTTCGACGCCCTGTGCGCCGAGCTCGAAGCACACGGCCATCAGGTGCGTCCCGACCACGAGCTGCCCGAGGTTCGCCGGAGCTACGTCGACGATCCATTCGGCAACCGGATCGAGCTCATCGAGGCGTGAAGGTCGGTCCGCGAGAATGATGCCCGGGAGATGAGATCCTCGTCGCTGGGCTGTTGAGCGCAGCCGACGCGATGGCGGGTAGTTCAATCGGCAGAACGCCGGCCTTTGGAGCCGGATGTTGGAGGTTCGAGCCCTCCCCCGCCAGCTCAGATGTGAAAGTCCGGCTAATTCGTGAAGGCGTGCAGGCCGTCGGGAACGAAGTCGGGGGCCATCATGAGCCGGTTGCGCATGACCTCGTCGCAGTGACGGCAGCGTGTGCCCCGGGGCGTCACCCGACAGGCCATGATCCCGGCCAGGTGGGGTACGTCGTATCCGCTGCAAGTACCGCCGTCGAGCTCCTCGGAGCAGTAGGCGACCTCACCGTCACGATGAAGAACGAGACATCCATTACACATGGGCCCAGAATCCTTTCTGGTGGCCTAAGGGACATCCCCCTGCGTGCCTTATAACAATCGGCCGGTCCCCTCGGTCGGTGGAGCAAGCGATGCACAACGGATGCCCACTGTGAGTGTGAATTGCCTATCGTTCTCACGCATAGCGGTTAAATGTCGATTTTGTGTCGGGAAGTTCCACGGTGAGTGCTCAGAAGGACGTGGAGGGACGACGCCTATGTGAGGTTCGACCCAGACGGCCGACCACGAGTGGTGGGATTGCGCGGTGCAGATGGCCACGTCGGCCTGGTGCCGGTTTGCCGTTCGGTCAGGAGCCCGAGGCGCCGGGGTCAGCGCAAGGTCAGCCGGGTGCTCAGTGCTGGGGAGCGGGGACAGGCACCTGGGTGCAGCGGGGACAGGAGTGGCGCGCCACGATCCGGTGGGCGAAGAAGCCGCCACGGTGTGGGTGATCCTCTCCGGGACAGGGCCTCCCGGCGGTCTCCTCCGTGCAGTACGCGACGGTCCCGTCACGATGCACAACCAGCTGTCCGAGACAGCTCTTCATCCTCCCCACCTACCGTTTCTTGACTGGATACTCCGCCCGCGGAGAGAGCCGTCCGTGGCCCTTCCGTTCCCAACACCAGGGGAGGTCTCTTGCCGGTCTATCGGCGCGACCTGAGGGCTCCTTGAGGAATTTCGCAACGCACCCCCAATTTCTTCCTGGGCGACCTCTCGGGTGGTCACCGGAAGTCGCGTGACGCCGGGAGGGCAGTGGGCCCCAGGTCCAGTCGGGAGATCTTCTCCGCCACCACGCTCACGACACCGTCCACCCGCTCGAGACGGCCTCTGACCAGCAGGGCGGGGGAGTGCCGGGCGCTGTCGCGCCAGCGCAGCCACGCCCCCGGCGAACAGATCACGTTCACCATTCCGGTCTCGTCCTCCAGGTTGAGAAACACCGTCCCCCTGGCGCTCTCGGGGTGCTGCCGGTGGGTGACCACCCCACCCACGAGCACCCGGTCCTGCGTCTCGGCCCCGAGCAGCCGCCCGGCGGGGATGACGCCCAAGGCGTCGAGCCGGGGCCGGGCCAGCTCCACCGCCCCGGGGCCTACCGTCAGCCCGGTGGCCCACATGTCGGCCGCCACCACCTCGAGGGGGGCCAGATCGGGCAGCGGGGGGGCGTCCTCCCCCGTCACGAGGCCGGGCAGCCGCTCGGGTGTGGCCTGGGCGATCACCCCGGCCGCCCACAGGGCGTGGCGCCGGCCGCCTCCCGGCCCCCCGGCCGGCGCCGTGCTGCCGTCGCGGGGGCCGAGCCCTTCGAGGGCACCGGCCGTGGCCAGCGCCTCCAGCTGGGGGCGTCCCACCCCACCGCGTCGGACCAGGTCCTCCATCGAGGCATAGGGCCGCCCGGCGGCCACCCGCTCGGCCACCTCGGCGCCCAGACCCCGGACCGATCCGATGCCCAGCCGGACCTCGGGTTGGCGGCCCGGGGAACCCACAGGGCCGCCGGCGGGGCCGGGCACCCCCCAGTCGAGGGTGGCCTCGGCCCCCGACCGGTCGACGTGGGGGCGGTGCACGACCACCCCGTGCCGACGGCCGTCGGTCACGAGCGACTGGGGAGACCAGAACCCCATGGGCTGGGCGTTCAGCAGGGCGGCGCAGAAGGCGGCAGGGTAGTGGAGCTTCAACCAGGCGCTCGAGTAGACGAGGTAGGCGAAGGACACGGCATGGCTCTCGGGGAAGCCGAAGCTGGCGAAGGCGGCCAGCTTGTTGACGATCTCGTCGGCCACCGCGCCGGTGATGCCCCGGGCGGCCATCCCGGTGAAGAGCCGGTCGCGCAGCCGCGTCATCCGGGCTCCGGAGCGCTTGGCCCCCATGGCCTGGCGCAGCTCGTCGGCCTCCGCCGCGCTGAAGCCGGCGGCGTCGATGGCGATCTGCATGAGCTGCTCCTGGAACAGCGGCACCCCGAGGGTCTTGGCCAGGGCCTTCTCGAGCAGGGGGTGCGGTGGGGTGGGTTCCTCGAGACCCTGTCGGCGCCGGATGTAGGGGTGGACGGATCCCCCCTGGATGGGACCGGGCCGGATGATGGCCACCTCGATCACGAGGTCGGAGAAGCACCGGGGCCGGATACGCGGCAGCGTGGCCATCTGGGCCCTGCTCTCCACCTGGAAAACCCCCACGGTGTCGGCCCGGCAGAGCATGTCGTAGACGGCGTCCTCCTGGGGCACCATGGCCAGGTCCACGTCGACGGCGTGGGCGTCGTGGATCAGGTCCACCGCCCGGTGCAGGGCGTCGAGCATCCCCAGCCCGAGCAGGTCGAACTTGACCAGGCCCACGGTGGCGCAGTCGTCTTTGTCCCACTGCAGCGCCGTCCGTCCCGGGTGCCGGGCCCACTCCACCGGGCAGACCTCCACCACCGGCCGGTCGCAGATGACCATCCCCCCCGAATGCAGCCCCAGATGCCGGGGGAAGTCGAGGACCTGCCCGGCCAGGGCGGCCACCGCCGGCGGGAGCGGGCCGCCCCGGTCGAGCGGCTCGCCGTTGTCGACCCCCTTGGCCCAGACGTCGACCTGCTCGGCGCCGTGCCCGAGGGCCTTGCCGATGTCGCGGATGGCAGACCGGGCCCGGTAGGTGATGACGTTCGCCACCTGGGCGGCGTGGTGCCGGCCGTAGTGCTCGAAGACGTAGGCGATGACCTCCTCGCGCCGGCCCGACTCGATGTCGAGGTCGATATCGGGCGGGCCGTCGCGCTCGGGGGAGAGGAACCGCTCGAACAGCAGCCCGAGCCCCACGGCGTCGGCCCGGGTGATGCACAGGGCGAAGCAGACGGCCGAGTTGGCCGCCGAGCCCCGACCCTGGCAGTAGATGTCGTGGCGCCGGCAGAACTCCACGATGTCCCAGACGATCAGGAAGTAGCCGGCGAACCCGAGGGCCCCGATCACCTCGAGTTCGTGGTCGATCTGGGCCCACGCTCCCGCTATCCGCTCGTCGCCGCGTGGCCCGTAGCGGGCGGTCGCCCCCCGCCGGGTCAGCTCGACCAGCCAGGACTGCTCGTCGTGACCGGGGGGGACGGGGAAGTGGGGGAGCCGGGGCGCCACCAGCCGCAGGTCGAAGGCACAGGCCTGTCCGAGCTCGCCCGCCCGCTGCACGGCCCCGGGCCAGCGACCGAAGCGCCGCTGCTGCTCGCCGGGGCTCCGCAGGTGGGCGGCGGCCGCCGCCGGCAGCCATCCCTCGAGCTCGGCCAGGGGTCGACGGGCCCGCACCGCGGCCAGGGTGGCGGCCAGGGGACGGCGCGAGGCGGTGGCGTAGTGGACGTTGTTGGTGGCTACGAGATCCACCCCCCGGTCGACGGCCAAGAGGGCGAGGGCGTCGTTGCGGGCGGTATCGAGGGGGTCCCCGTGGTCCCACAGCTCCACGGCCACGTTCTGCCGCCCGAAGGCCCCGGTCAGCCGGTCGAGCTCGCGCCCGGCGGCGGCGGGGCCGTCGCTCGTGAGAGCGGCGGGGACCGCTCCCTTGCGGCAGCCGGTGAGCACCAGCCAGTGCCCCCCGTGCCGCTCCGACAGGTCGTCGAGCGTGCATACGGGCTGGCCCTTCGTGCCCCCGGTCAGATGGGCCTCGGCGATGGCCCGGCTCAGCCCCGCGTAGCCGTCGGGGTCGCGGGCCAGGACCACCAGATGGGTCCCGGCCGGGTCGGGTTCGCCCGTCCGCGGCGCACCGGTCTCGGTGCGCGAGCGCAGCAGGGTGAGCTCGGCGCCGAAGACGCAGGGGAGCCCCACGGCCCGGGCCGTCTCGGCGAAGCGGACCACCCCGTACAGCCCGTCGTGGTCGGTCAGGGCGAGGGCGCCCAGCCCGAGCCGGGCGGCCTCGGCCACGAGCTCCTCGGGGTGCGAGGCACCGTCGAGGAAGCTGAAATTGGAATGGCAGTGCAGCTCGGCATAGCGCCCGGGATCCTCAGTCGTAGGTCCCCTCCAGCCACCAGCCGCCCCGCTCGCGCGTGAGCAGATGTGCCACCCCGGCCCCGGTCACGACCTGCATCCGGGCCTGTCGCCGCGGGACCGACCACCACCGTTCGTCCGAGGGCCACGGCCCGGCCCACCCGGTCACCGCTACCCAGGGTCCCCCGCCGACCGACAGCCGGGCCGGCGCGCCGCTGACCATCCCCCCGCCGCTGACCCCGACGAGCCGACCCTCGTCGTCGACCAGCTGGGCGGCCAGGGGCCGGCCGAGCACGATCACCGGTGCCGGCGACGGGACCCGTCCCGGCCACGGGGGCTCGGGAGGGGGTCCCGTTCCGGATCGGCGACCCCCGGGCCCGGCACCCCCCGGCCCGGCCTGGCGCCCACCATCGCCCGGGCCGGACCACGGGACGATCCGGGCCCGTTCGGCCGGCCCCCGGCCCCCCTGGAGCCGGCCCGTCACCACCGCCTCGGGCCCGAGCAGCTCCTGCACCCGGGCGAGCGCCCGCCCCGCCCGGGCCGCCGCCCCCGCTTCCCCGCCCCAGAATTCGGGCTGCCGGCCGGAGGTCCTGGCGTTGCCGGCCTCGCCCGGCTCACCCCATCGAGGCGGCGGCCGACGGAAGCCGGGCAGCTCGCCCTCGAGCCCCCGGGCCACCCGGTGGCAGCGGGCACCGTCGACCCCGAACCGGGCCAGCACGTCGCGGGCCGGGAGCCCGCCGAACCGGCCCAGGGTCCGGATCCCCAGACGAGCCAGCAGATCGGCCAGCTCGGGCCGCTCGAGCGTGCCCACCGGCCAGGGCTCGAGAAACGCCGGCGTCCCCCCCGGGGGGACGATCACGGGACCTGTTTCCCGGCACTGTGCCGCCATCACGGCGGCGAACAACCCGTCGGCCACCCCCACCCCGGCCGCCACCGCCACCCCGGCCGTCACCCCCTCCACCTCTCCCACGGCGTCGGCCAGCAGCCGGCCGAACCTCTCGTCACCGCCGAAGTAGCGCGACGGTCCCCGGGTCCCGAGCGCACACACCCCGGCCCGCACCACCTCGACGCCGGGCGTGAACGTCCTCATCGCCTCCCTCAGCCGATCGAAGGCCCGTCCCTCTCTCCCGCCCTCCTGCTCCTCCAGGAGATCCGGGCACCACACCACGAGCAGCCGCTGCACGCCCCCCCTCTCTCACTCCGCTGTTTTCACTCCGCTGTTCTCACTCCGCTGTTCTCACTCCGCTGTCACGGCACCCGACGCGGCGGGCAGCCACAGCCCCGTCCGCCTTCCCCTGACCGCCGACCGACGGCCGGAGCTCACCACCTCGACGTGGCGCCCCCGGAGGTGCCCATGGCCTCTCTCGGCCCCGTCCCACCCCCCGCCTTCGACCGTCAGCCGGATGTCGGGCCCCTCCGGCCATGTCCCGGTCCCGTCCTGGACCACCAGGACGGCCCGGCGCTGCCGGGCCCGGGCGGCCAGCCGCCGGGCCACCCCCGGCCGCACCCGACCGGGGGGAGAGACGAGCACGACGTCCATGTCGTCGAGCAGGATCCCGGTGACTTCGGGCCACGCCCCCCCGGGCCCGGGCACGAGGGCCAGCCGCTCGAGCTCCACCCCCAGCTCGGCGATGGCCAGCATCCCGGGGTCCCCCGCCCCCACGGCGGCACACCACGACCCGGCGGCCGAGGCGGCGGCGAGCAGGGCGAAAGCCAGCGTCCGGGCCCCCCCGCCGGCCGTGCCATCACCGACCCCGACGGTGATGACGGCCCCCCGCTGCAATCCCCCCCCGGGCAGCAGGGGAGTGAGACTGGGCAGAAGAGGAAGCAACTGCTCCCTGCTCGAGGACACGGGCCGGGCCCGGGCGGCGACGGAAAGAGCGACGGTCCCCGAGCCCACGGGCCTCCGGCCCTGGAGATAGCGGCTGGCTGATGTCGGGGTGGGGAGCGAAGCGGCCATCGATTTCGACACTATCGAACGTATGTTCGATTAGCCAGGGGGCCGTGGAGTAGAATCCCGCTCCCTATATCCCCAGCTCATGACCCCCGGGGCCGTCGCCGCCCTCGAGCCCGGCCCGTCCCCGCCGAAGCAAGTGGGGGTCGGGCCGACCCTCGGGGGATCCGAGTACCCGCCCGGCGCCGTTCGCCACCGTCCGCCACGGCTCGCTCGAGAACCACGGGGTCAGCCGGACCCACCCCATGGCGTTGCGCTCGTTCACCACCAGCGCCATCCCCGGCTCACCGCGCCCGACCACGTCGACCGGCAGCCGCCTCCGCAGCACCGCCGAGGTGGTCACCGACGGCGGGGGATCGGGCCCTCGCCGGCTCGGTCCCCACAGCATCCTCTGCATCACGGCCCGGCCGATCCCCGACCCGGCGTCTCTCACCGGTGTGCTCACCGACCGCGTCGGCACCTCTTCCTCTCCGGCCAGACGCGACAGCGCGTCGAGGGTCTGGACGTCCCCGATCCCGGGCAGCACCACCGTGGTGCCGAAGAGAGAAAGGAATCCGTCGGCCGCCCCGCCCCACCGCCCCCGGGCCTGGGACAGATCCTGCAGGCAGGCCAACGTCACCACTCCCTGGCTCCCTCCCTCGCTCACCATGGCCGGCAGGTCGGGCACCGGGGCGATGTTCGCCACCTCATCGAGGGCGAGCACCACCGCGGTGGCCTGGCCGTCGCCCCGCGCCGCATGCTCGGCCGCCCGGGCGTAGGCGGCGGCCCGGATGTCGGTCAGCAGTCCGACCACGAGCGGCGCCACCAGTGCCTGGTGCCGACCGGTGGCACAGATATACAGCGTGGCCGACGAGTCGCAGAAGGCCCGGGGATCGAAGTCCGGCGCCACCGTGGTGGCCAGAGCGGCCTCGCTCCGATAGGCCCCGAGCACCCCCGAGGCGGTCGACCAGATCCCGCTCAGCTCCCGGGCGTCGGTGGCGGCGATCCCGGCCAGCAGGTCGCCGGCGATCACCACCGCTTCGCGTTCGAGGATCCGTAGGGCGGGAGCGGCTTGCCGGCGATCGATCCACGACAGCACGGTGCCGAGCTCGGCGCCGTCGAGGGCAGCGGCGTGCAGCACCGGGGCCAGAAGAGCCTGGGCCCGCTCGCTCCAGTGGTCGAGACCGCCCTCGCCGCCGTCGTTGCGCCCGCCTGTCGGACGGGCCGATCCCACCAGACCACGCGCCACCAACAGCGCGTCGTCCCACTGCCCGCATCCACTCACCGGTGACCACCGCACCCGCTCCACACCGGCCGGGGCCTCCACCGTCCCGCTCGGGTCATAGAGAAAACAGGGCCCGTCGCGTTTTCTGCTCCCGGCGGTGATCCGCAGCACGTCGGGCTTCGTCGATGTCGACACCACCGCACCGGGGGCACCGAGCACGGTCGGTACCACGAGCCCCGATGTCTTGCCCGACCGCGGCGGTCCGAGAACGAGCACGGCCTGTTCGGCACCGGCCCACGCCGGTCCGACCGATCCGGCGCCGAGGTAGAGACACCCACCGGCGCGCGCCGCGGTGGCCCGCATCACGGCGAGCGCGTCGGCATCGTCGGAGGCCAAGGAGTTAGTAGCCGGCGTAGAGATCGACGAGATCGGCCGGCGCGCCGCCGCTCAGCCATCTCCGCAACTGGGCGGCGAAGCGCCACTTGAAGTCGTCGAGGGTGTGATCTGATGACCACGTGACGTGAGGAAGAGCGAGTACGTCGGACCGCCCCCACAACCGATGCCCGTCGGCCACCGGCTCCTGCCGGAAGGCGTCGAGCACGGCTCCGCCGAGGTGACCGCTCTCGAGTGAGGCGATCAGCGCGTCGTCATCGATCAAAGCGCCGCGCGCCACGTTGATCACGGTGGCGCCGGCCTTCATTGCTCGAAAGGCGGGGCCGTCGAGCATGTTCGTCGTCTGCGCCGTGAGCGGAAGCGCGCAGACCACGTAGTCGGCCTCGCCCAACTCGCGCCGCCAATTCTCTCCCACCACCAGCCGCGCCACACCCGGCGGGATCTCCGTCCGCGGCCGCCGCGTGCACCCCCGCACCTCGACACCGAAGGCGGCCAGCATCGCCGAAGCCAGCGTGCCGACGGCGCCCAACCCGAGCATGAGCACGACGGCGCCGTTGAGCTCGGCCTGGGTGTCGCCCACCTCCCAGATTCCGGCGTCGGACTGCCGCACGAAGCGGGGAAGCTGTTTGGCGGCCGACAAGATGGCCAGCACGACCCATTCGGCCATGGGCCGGGCGGCGATGCCGGCGCCGTTCGACAGCACGATGCCGCGTTCGGCCAGCTCACGGAGGGGTAATTCCTCCACCCCGACATAGTCGGAGTGCACCCATTTGAGATCGGGGAACTCGTCGAGGCAGCGTCGCAAGCGCTCGGGCGGCAAGTGGTAGCGCCACAACACCTGGACCCCCGCGGCCTCACCACGCTCGACGGGTTCGTCGCCCACCACGACGTGTCTGATCCCGGGGTCGAGCAGTCCGGCGTCGACCATTTCGGCCAGTCCACGCGCTGCCCATCCTGGCGCGGCGACGACCGCTGACCGCGCATTGTCACTCTCCGCTACCAACGTCATCTCACTCGCTGTTGCGCCCGACACCGACGCGGAACCGGTGTCGGGCGGGTTTCTCACGCTGTCTCCGGACGGAAGACCGGTTGTCCATCGCGCACCCGAAGCGTACCCGGCACCCCGAGCAGCGCGTAGGGATCCTGCACCACCGATGTGCCGCGTCGGCGCTCGACATGGCGTCCGCGCAGTGGAATTACGTCTCCTACGTGCGGTCCGAGAGAAATTGTCACTTCGATCCGCAGCTCCCCGTCGTCGCCAGTTTCGGCGTCGACGACGATCACGTCGTACGTTCCGTCGGGAAGCATCGGCATGGAAAAAAATCCTTGCAAACGAAGGGTTTCCTGTCCATACGCGTCTGTCATTCCTTTCACTGTCGTCAACGCGGCGCGCTGTCAGCCATACAATTGCACCCGTGCAATCTTGCGCGAAAGCTTGCGCGTCACCTTGCCCGAGCAGCGCAAATGCTTGACCTTGACGCCAAAACCTTCTTTGATTGATGTGATTCCGCTATACGGAGGAGGACGGCGGGTGCACAAGTCGGGCCTGATCGACGCGATCAGCGACACGACAACGTTGGCAAAACGCGAGGTCGAAGACGCAGTGAACGCGTTGGTCCCCGCAGTTGTCGGCGAAGTCTGTCACGAACGTCGTGTCACGGTCGTCGGCTTCGACAGCGTCAATCCCACGCAGCGTGGTGCTCGCATGGAACACGATGCGCCGTCCCAAAGATCGTCAGGCGTTCCCCGGCCCCACAGGCCGCGAAGCGTGCCCCGGCGAGGAAAGCAACACAGCGATCGGCCAACAAGGCCGTACGGCGGGCTCCGGTGCAGTCTCCGGCCAAGCGCGCCGCGGCGAGGAAAGCAGCACAGCGATCGGCCAAGAAGGCCGTAAGGAGGGCATGAGAATGCCAGTCAAACGAGCAAGGAAGACGGCCAAACGGGCGCCGGCGAAGAAGGCAGCGAAGCGGGCCACCGCCAAGCGCGCCGTCAAGCGCGCTCCGGCCAAGAAAGCAGCGAAGCGGACCACTGCCAAGCGCGCCGTGAAGAAGCGGGCGCCGGCCAAGAAAGCAGCGAAGCGGACCGTCAAGAAGCGCGCCGTGAAGAAGCGGGCGCCGGCCAAGAAGGCGGCTAAGCGGACCGTCAAGAAGCGGGCCANNCCAAGCGGGCTCCGGCCAAGAAGGCAGCTCGTCGGCGGGTGACCAAGAAAGCTTGAGTCACCCTGCCGCCGAGAACCGGCGGTCGCGACACTGTGAGTGGACGAGGGGCCCTGCGGGGCCCCTCGTCTCTTTCAGAGTTCGCTGAGAAGGTGAAAGGCCTCGCCCGCCGGCAGTCCGGCCAGAGCGCCGTGGGCGGCCAGCTGTTGCTCGACGACTGCCCGGAAGGCGGCCACGTCATCGGCCGACGGTGACGTCTCTGACGCTCGCTCACCTCCGATGCCCATGGTGGAGCGGTACTGGCTCCGGTGCGCCAGTAAGGCGGCCAGCTTGATCTCGAGCATTCCGTCGGCGTTCTCCACGTGGTTCGGTTCGTCCGCCTCCCACAACAGCATGCAGCGAGGCCGGTGCGGTTTTTCGGGCAGCTCGGGGAAGAACTTCGGATCGCGTGCGGCTACCACGGCGTCGGTGACCAACCACCCGGCATTGCGGTGATCGGGATGCAACCGGTACCTACGCCACGGGTCATGGCCGAGCACCACCTCGGGACGGACTCTCCTGATCACCTGACAGACCTGACGCCGTTGCTCCATTCCCGCCTCGAGTTCGCCGTCGGGCCAGTCGAGGAAGTCGACCCCGTCGTGGCCCCGCTCGCCGGCCAGCACCGCCGCCGCGTCGCGCTGTTCTGTGTGTCGGCGCTCGACCAGCGTGGCCACGTCGTCATCGGCCACCCACGTCCCCTTCGACCCGTCGGTGAGCACCAGGTGATGGATCCGGCAGCCGGCGGCCGCCCATTTGGCCAGCGTCGCCCCGCATCCGAATTCCACGTCGTCGGGATGAGCGGCGATGGCCAGCGCCACCGTCGGCACGGCCAGGTCGACACTGGTGGCGCCGTGCCGGGGAAGATCGCCGACGGGTAGGACTTCGCTTCGACGCGCCCCCTCGACCACCGCGATCAGAGAAGCGCCGGCGGCACGAGCTCGGCCGGGATGTCCGACGGGACATCGACGTCCCAGGCCAGATCCGGTTGCCGGACGACCCGGTACCGAAGTCCGAGCCGTTCCGCCTCTTGGCGGTGCCGGCCGAAGGAACCGGGACCGTAGGCGAAGCGGAATCCGCTGTGCGCCGGCAGGCAGACCACGTTCGTCCCGTCGTCGCGCCGGTCGGGGACGAGGGTCACCCCGTCGAACCCGGCCAACTGCGCCAGGCCGTGGGCCAGGGGAAGATCGGCGTGGGCCACCAGAACTTCGCTCGCTCCCAGTGTTTCGAGGCGGGCCACCCCCGCCTCCACCGCTCCGTTCAGACCGCGCCCCGGTTCGGGCAGGGCCATGGCTCCGTTCTCCACGGCCCACCGCGCCACCTCGCGGTCGTCGCAGACGACGGCCACGCGAAGAGGAGCGGCCGCCTCGAGCACCCGGGTGGCCATCATCCGCGACAGCTCGGCCCGACCCTTTCTGTCGAGCGTCGGCGCCAGCCGGGCTTTGCCGTCGGCGAAGCCCTTCACGGGGATGAGCACGACACAGCCCTCGAGGTGGGTCACCTCGGGCGCTTCGCTCGTCACGGGGCCAGTGTACGGCCGACGCCGTAGGGTTGATCCATGCTCGACAAGGTCGCTGTGATCGGTGCGGGCTCGTGGGGCACGACCATGGCGGCCATCTCGTCGCGCTCGGCCCCGACCGTCTTGTGGGCCCGCCGTCGCGCTCTGGGCCAGGCCATCGACCAGCGCCACGAGAATCCCGACTACTTGCCGGGGATCGCCCTGCCCGAGACGTTGCGGGCCACGGCGTCGTTGGAAGACGCCGTCGACGGCGCCGCCCTCGTCATCATGGCCGTTCCCTCCCACGGACTGCGCGGGGTCCTCACCGAGCTGACGCCGCATCTGGGGCCCGATGTCCCTCTGCTCAGCCTGGCCAAGGGCCTGGAGCAGGGGAGCCACCTCCGGATGACCGAGGTGATGACCGAGGTCGCACCCGGCCATCCGGTCGGGGTCCTCACCGGTCCCAACCTGGCGCGCGAAGTGGCGATGGGACAGCCGGCGGCCACCGTCGTGGCCATGACCGACGAGGCCGTGGCCAGCGAGGTCCAGGAGCTGCTGCGGACCGACACCTTCCGCGTCTATACCAATCCCGACCTGGTCGGCTGCGAGACGGCGGGCGCCACCAAGAACGTCCTGGCCATCGCCGCCGGCATGATCCAGGGACTCGGCCTGGGCGACTCCTCTCTGGCCGCGCTCATCACCCGGGGCCTGGCCGAGCTCGGCCGCTTCGCCGTGGCCATGGGCGGTGACCCCATGACCATGGCCGGACTGGCCGGCGTGGGCGACCTGGTGGCCACCTGCACCAGCCGGCTGAGCCGGAACCGGATGGTGGGGGAGCTGCTCGGACAGGGCCGCTCCTTGGACGATGTCCTCGGTGACATGCGGATGGTGGCCGAAGGGGTGAAGTCGGCCCGGCCTCTGCTCGAGCTGGCCGCCCTGCATGACGTGGAGATGCCCATCGGCCAACAGGTGGCCGATGTTCTCGAGGGGGTCCGCTCGCCGGCCGAGACCATCCCGGCGCTGATGCTGCGCTCGGCCAAGCCCGAATTCCAAGGACTCGAGAACCGGCGCCACCAGCCGTCGGGTGCCGAGCACAGGGGTCCGGCGTGACCCTCTTCCCCGAACCGTCGTCCCGCGCGTCGTCCGCGGTCCCCGACAGCGCCACCCACGCCGCCGCGCTGGCGCGCGTCCGGGCCTTTCTCTTCGAGCACCGCGTGCCCGAGCAGGACATCGCCCGGGCCGAAGCCGACGATGTCCTCGATCTCCTCGTCGTCGACTGCCTTCTCGTCCCGAGCGTCCGCCGCTACACCGAGAGCGAGGTGGCCGACATCACGGGCATGCCCGAAGAGATGGCCCGCCGCTTCTGGCGCGCCCTCGGCTTCGCCGATGTCACCGCCGACGACACCATCTTCACCGACCTCGACATCGAGGCCATCCGCATCCTGCAGACGATGGTCGACCTCGGTGCCGCCGACGTCGACACCTCGCTGCAACTGGCCCGCGTCATCGGTTCCTCCATGGCCCGGATCGCCGAGGCCGAGGTGGCCCCGGCCGTGCGCGGCATGATCGGCTCCCCGGGGCCGGCCGCCGGCACGAGCGTGGAGGCGGCCGACCGCTTCGTCCGCCTGGCCGACCGATCCTTGCCGGCCATGGCCCGCCTGCTCGAATTCGCCTGGCGCCGCCACGTCCAGGCGTCGGTCCGCCGGGCCATACTGCTGCGCAGCCGCCACGATCCCGGCGCCCTGCCCCATCTCTGTGTCGGTTTCGCCGACATGGTCGGTTTCACCATGCTCAGCCAGCAGCTCTCCGAAGAGGAGCTGGCCGCTCTCGTCAGCCGCTTCGAAGACGTGGCCCACGACACGGTGACGGCCCGCAACGGCCGGGTCGTGAAGATGATCGGCGACGAGGTCATGTTCGTCACCGACACGGCCATCGACGCGGCGCGCATCGCCCTGGCGCTGGCCGAAGCTTATGCCGACGACGAACTTCTCTCCGATGTCCGCGTCGCCCTGGCCGTCGGCCCCGTCCTCGTCCAGGACGGGGACTTCTACGGACCGGTCGTCAACCTGGCCAGCCGGGCCGCCGGCATCGCCGCCCCGGGCAGCGTCCTCGTCTCCGACGAGTTCCACACCGCTCTGCTCTCAGAAATCGAGGGCCTGCCGGCGGAGTTCGCCTTCAAGGCGCTGCGGCCCCGCCTGGTCAAGGATCTCGGTCGCGTCCAGCTCTGGGCGCTTCACCGTCCCGGTTCGGAGCCCCTCACCCTCGACCGCCGGGCCTCCAAACGCTGGGAACGGCTCTCGGAGGTTCTCCATGAGCTCGACGACCTGCGCGAGCGGGGCGAAAGACTGCTCTCGGGGGCCCGACGTGCCGCGCCGGACGATCGTTCTGACAGGCCCCCGACGGGCGTCGCCGCCGATACCGACGGCGACGCCGATCCCGACGAGGCCTACGACTTCTCCTGAGACCCGGTCACATGCCGAGACCCGGTCACGTGCCGAGGCACAGGCATTTCCCGAGAGTCAGTCACCGTCGCAGCGGAAGGTGGCGATACCGAAGGGCCGCAGCTCGAAAGATCCGTCGAAGGCCTCGAGGGTCCGGCCCCGGAGATCGACCAGCCAGCCCGAGCGGCTTCCCACCCGGACGGTGCTCGTCTCATCGGTGGGGTTGAAGACCCGGACCTCGAGCAGTCCGGCGGCCCGACGGACGGCGGAGACCTCGGCTCCTTCGATCTCGAGAGCGCTCCCCCTCGCCGGCCGGACTCCGCCGCCCGACGCATGGACCAGCTCCAACGGTAAGAAGGCGTCGTCGGCCATGGCGTAGGGGTCGTCGCAACCGATCCACAGCGCGTACCGGGCCTCGATGGGCCGGCCCTGAAGTTGCAGACCGGCCACCGCCGTGAGCGGCCCGGCCGGCAGCGGCCGGTAGGCCATACCCAGACGAGAGAGCATTCCCGTCGACCGCAACAGGGTCAGCGCCAGTGCCCGGGCCGAGCCGCCCGCCACGGCGTCGATGTCGATCAGCTCGTACTCGAGCAGACCCTCATGGGCCACGGTCAGCCCGCCGGCGGAGACGAAGCGCCGAGAGGGGAAGGTGGGCAGCCCGAACTCGTCGGGTCGTCCCTCGGCCACCAGTGGGCGCCGGACCACGGCGAAGGCGCACTCGGCCTCGGAATGGTCGGCCGGTTCCGGCAGCGGCAGGTGCACCCGCAGCCGGTGGTCCCGGCTCGGGTTCACGAAGCGGCTGACCACCCGGACGATCTTCTCGTCAGCCCGGACCTCGACCGTGGTGGACAGCTCCACCGTCTTCTCGCCGGTCCGGCAGCGGGAGTTGCCGTCGACGTATTCGGGCCAGCGGTAGCGGGCCGTGATCACAGCCGTTGCCCGCACCGGCCCGCGGTCGACGACGACGATCGAGACGCTGTCGGGCGTGTCCACCAGCTTGTCGGTCAGCGGCGGCGAGTAGTTGTACGAGTCGCCGTGATCCCCGCCGTCGACGAGCCGGCCGAATCCCTCGATCCCGTCGAGGGCGAATGTTCCCGAGCCCGGGTCGATGGCGACGGTCACGAGACCGTTTCCGAGGACGACGACTCCGCTCTCCCCCTCACCACCGGCTCTTTCACCCTCACCGACGCTGACGGGATAGGCGAGGACCGCCGGCGTGCAACGACACCACCCGAAACCCGGGACATCGGCCACCCGGGCCAACACCCTGCGGATGGGCGGTTGATCGATCTTGATCCTGACCACCGAGTCGGGCCGAGCCCCGAGCCGGGTGTAGAGGTCCTGCTTGATCGAGGCCAGAGGGACGTCGAAGCGCTCCTCGGAGCCGAAGCTGATGGTGATCTCGATCCCCGTCTCGTCCTCTTCGACGGCGACGCCCTGGATCCAGGTGTGGGCGTCGATCTGGCTGCCGGCGGGGAGCATCCCGAGGATGGTCTTCACCGTGTTGGCGTCGAGGGTCAGCGCCCCGAGGCCCCGGGGGATCCCGAAGGCGCCCGCCTCTTCGGCCAGCGCCTGGGTCTCGGGGGGGACCTCGTCGCCCGCCACCACCATCTCCACCAGACCGCTTCGGGCCCGCGCCGACGGGTTCACCACGGTGGGACCGGCGTCGCTGAGCGAACGGGCGAGCGCCAGCAGCGCCTGATCGGCCAGCCCGTCGCCGATCCGCCGGGCCTCGGCATAACGGCTCAGCACGGCGTCGACGACTTCGTCCACCGAACAGGCGCAGACCGAATCGTGCGCCGCGTTTCTGACCATCTCCTTCCAGGCCACATCGAGAAGTGAGCCGGGCCATTTCTGCGCCGGTAGGTAGAGAGCGGAGAAGGGCTCGGCCCGGCGCTCGAGGGCGCGTTCGGCGCCGGCCGCTTCGCGCTTCACGTCGACCCGGTTGGAGGCCACCCCCATCAAGACGTTGGCCCGCGCCCCCGAGCGCAGCTCGCCCTTCCACCGCGCCAGTCCTTCCGTCGGTGTGCCGGCCAGATAGTCGGCCAGGGCCGTCACCTCGAGCGCGTAGTCGTCCTGGATGGCGTTGGCCTCGGCCACCACCGGTCCGAGCCACGGCTGCGGCTCCTGGTGGTCGGTGCCGTTCATGAAGAGAAGCCCGTCGATCAGGAAGCTCCCGATCTCCTTCTCGTGGTCGGCGATCCGCCGGACCAGGGCCTTGGCGTCGTCGGGGATGGCGGCGCCGTTGCCGTAGCCGACGATCAGGTACTCGGCCCGCACCGTCGAGCCGTCGGGGGCCTCCCACCAGAAGCCGGACTTGTCGATCACCGACGGCACCCCCCGCCAGACCACCGCATGCTCGAAGCCGGCCAATGCCAGGATCTGCGGCATCTGGCCGATATGGCCGAACATGTCGGGCAGGTAGCCGATCTCGGCCACGCCGCCGAAGGCCGCCCCCCGCGCCATCCCGCTCTGCAGGTTCCGGATGATCGTCTCGCCCGAGACCAAGAACTCGTCCATCAAGATGTACCAGGGCCCCATGCTGAGCCGTCCCGCGGCGGCCAGGGCCCGGATCCTGCTCTCGTTCTCGGGCCTCACCTCCAGGTAGTCGTCGATCACGGCCATCTGCCCGTCGAGCAGGAACCGGGAGTACGAGGGATCGGACTCGAGCAGCTCGAGCAGCCCGTCGATCAGCTTCACCAGCCGCAGCCGGAAGGTCTGGAACGGCTCATACCACTCCCGGTCCCAGTGGGTGTGGGGGACGATGGAGATCTTGCGCTTCACGGTGGACATCTCCCCATGATGCCGCGTCGCCCGGAGTCTTCAGGCCCTCACCCCCGCAGACTTCAGGCCCTCACCGGGCCTTCACCCCGGAGACGTCAGGGTTTCACCCGGTAGAGATAGGCGGGGGAGACGCCGCCGGCCCCGTCGAGCACGAAGACGGCCCCCCCGACGCCGGCCACCGTCCGGTAGCCCCCGTCCAGGCAGGGATCGGACCGGGGATGCAGGGTGGTCACGAGGCTGGTCCTGAGCGTCGTCGGGTTCACCCGCCAGATGGGTTGGCCGGCGCACCCGCCTGTGCCGCCGGGGCCCACCGTCCACCGCTGTCGGCCCACGGCTATCGGTGCCGAGCCGAAGTTCTCGAGCGGCGACTTCCTTGTCACCGCACCGGAGCGGTTCAGAGAGACGATGCGCTCGAAGGGGGCTGCGTGAAGGCCCGTGGAAACGGCGGCCCCTCCCACCCACATGCGTCGCGCCACCGGCGCCAACCACTCCACCGTGATTGAACCCGCAACGGCAGGGAGCTCCCGGATCACGCCACCGGCCGTCGGAGACGATAAGACGAATGCCGGTGCCGCCGGTCCGCCGGGGCCACCGGCCAACCAGATCCCACCGGGCCCCGCGGCGATGAGCGGTTCTGTGCCGCCGATGGCGGGGACATCCGCAATGCTACGGACGACGGCACCCCGGGAGGGCGAGATCTGGAGCAGCTCGTCCTTGTCGGCCGTGTGACCATAGAGCCAGAGCCAGCCGTCGGCATAGGCCAGTTGGGTGTGGGCGATCTCGCTGCCCACCACCGTCATCAGATTGGGGGCGAGGATCTTCGAGACCTCCGTACTGGTCGAGAACGACTCGATGCCGATGAGGACATTGTTGGTGCCGGGCTGACCGGTCTCCGTCTCGAGATAGAGCGCACCTGGGCCGGCCACGATGTTCATCCCGCAGGCCGAGAGGCCGTAGGCGACGGGGGAGATCCGGGCGGGGTCGATCCGTTCGATCGCACACGGAGCCGTCGACGGATCGTTGCCGTGTCTTCCCGTCATCCAGAGCGCTCCGTCGGCGCCGACGACCTCGGCCGGGTGGAAGGTTCCCCCGAATTCCACCGAACGGATGCTCACGTGCTTGTGCACCGCCTGACCCGGTCGACCGGTGACCCCCCCAGAAGTGTCGCTGCTCCGGGGCCCGTAGGCGACGAGCAGGGCGACGGCCCCGACGATAACCACGGTGCTCGAGACGAGAGCGAGGACCCGTCGACGGCGCGTCCCGTGACGACGACCTTGTCGTGGAGCTCCAATGCGGCCGGGGCTGAACGGGGGAGTGACGACCGTCTCGCTCACCTGCCGGACGAAGTCCTTCAGCAGTTGTCGGGTCCGGTCGCCATTGATGTCGCCATTGATGTCGCCATTGATGTCGCCATTGATGTCGCCATTGATGTCGTTAGCCATGGGGAGCCTCCTCCACGCCGAGGGCGCGCTGCAGGGCCTCGCGCCCCCGGGAGAGCCACGACTTCACCGTGCCCTCCGGTGCGCCCATCTCCTGCGCCACCTCCGACACCGGCAGACCGAGCACGTGGTGCAGCAGCAGGGCGTGGCGCTGCTTCACCGGCAGGGTCCGCAGCGCCGCCTGCATGTCGGCCCGGCCCGCTCCGTCGTCCTCGCGCCCTTCTCTGTCGGTCTGACCTCTGTCGGTCTGACCTCTGTCGGTCTCACCCAGAGGGTGGAGCCGCCTGATCCGGCGCCACCGGCTGATGGCAATGTTGATGGCCACGCGCCGCACCCAGGCTTCGGGCCGGTCGTAACCGCTGTGCGTCTCCCACCGGTTCCAGAGCCGGCCGAAGGCCTCCTGGACGGCGTCCTCCGCCCATTCACGGTCCGCCGTCACCACCGTCAGCTGCGCCACCAGTCGGGCATAGGACGAGGCGTAGAGCTCGGTGAAGTTCGTCGTAGGGTTCGTCGTAGGCACCCCAGCGTCCTCGATCTCCGGTCCGGCGGCTATTCCGCACGCCAGACACACGCTCGAGGGATCGCTCCGGTTGCACGCGTGCGACGGACTTTTGTCCCGCTGTCCCCTGATTTCGATCCGGCCGGTGGTAATTTCTCGCCTATCGCTATCTAGGTAGTCCGCCCAGACCCCGCGGAAATCGTGAATGGGATCGATGCGTGTGGCTACGGACCGGCAACTGTCAGGCGTGCTGAGCGAATTCGCTCGCACCATGCTGACCGACTTCCCTATCCAGGGGATTCTCGATCAGTTGGTGAAGACGATCGTCGAGATCCTGCCCATCACCTCGGCCGGGGTCACGCTCATCTCTCCCGGTCGCGAACCCCATTACGTCGCCGCCTCGGACGCTTCGGCCATGCGTTACGAGGAGTTGCAGAGTCAACTCGACGAAGGCCCGTGCCTGGCCGCCTACCGGACGGGCGAGGCGGTCTCCGTACCCGATCTCGGGGCGAAGAGCGCTTCAAGGTGTTCGGGCCCCGCGCCCTCGAGGCGGGATTGGCGGCCGTATTCACCTTTCCCCTTCACCAGGGTCTCTTCCGACGCCAACTGGGGGCCCTCGATCTCTACCGCGATTCGCCGGGGCCGTTGAACGAGGACGACATGGTCGCCGCTCAGACTCTGGCCGATGTGACGGCGGCCTATCTGAATAACGCCCGGGCACGGGCCGACCTGTTGGACTCGTCTGAACGTTCGCACGAGAGTGCTGTCCACGATCCCTTGACCGGCCTCCCGAACCGCGTCTTGCTTCTGGAGCGTCTGGAGCACGCGCTTCTTCGCAGCCGTCGCTCGGGGCAAGTCGTGGCCCTTCTCTTCATGGACCTCGATCAGTTCAAAGCGGTCAACGATATGCACGGGCACCACGTGGGCGACGCGCTCCTGGTTGCCGTGGCTCGGCGCATCGGCGGAGTGCTCCGGCCCGGTGACACCCTGGCCCGGCTGTCAGGCGACGAGTTCGTCGTGCTGTGCGAGGAGCTTGACGAGGACGCCCAAGCGCGCATCGTCGCCGAACGCATCGTTGCCGCCCTGACCGCCCCCTTCCTCGTGGCGGGAGCGGCCATTGATGTCTCGGCGAGCATCGGCATCGCCCTGGCCACGAGCGGCCACGACGATCCGAAGCAATTGCTTCAGCAAGCCGATACCGCCATGTACCAGGTGAAGCGCAAGGGCGGCGCCGACGCTCAGCTGCTCGATACCCGTGAACAACACTTGGCCGAATCCCAGGCCAGCCTGATACACGATCTGGGCCAGGCTATTCGGCGCGAACAATTGCATCTGGTCTACCAACCGATCGTCCGAACCGGCGACGCTCGAGTGATCGGAGCAGAGGCCCTCTTACGCTGGGACCATCCGACCAGAGGGCCGGTGGCCCCCACCATTCTGATTCCTCTGGCCGAGCAGTCCGCCGTCATCGCCGAGATCGGACACTTCATCCTCACCCAAGCGTGCTCCGACCGTCATCGCTGGAGCCGGGAACAGGGCAGCGATGATTTCGTGGTGTCCGTCAATGTGTCGGCCCATCAGCTCCTGGCCCAGGATTTCGCCGCCATGGTGACCTCCGTCCTCGACACCACAGACACAGACCCCTTGCAGCTCACCTTGGAGATAACCGAGAGCGCCTTTCTCCAAGACGCCACCCGGGCCCTGATCGTCCTCCGGGAGCTGAAGGAGATCGGGGTCCAATTGGCCCTCGACGACTTCGGCACGGGTTACTCGTCGCTCGGCTATCTCGAGACCTTTCCCGTCGACTACGTCAAGATCGATCAGTCTCTGACCTCCGGGCTCGTCCACGACAAGGTGGCTCGTGCCATGGTCCACAACATCATCGAGTTGGCCCACCTGCTCGAGCTCAGGGTGATCTGCGAAGGGGTGGAGACAGCCGAAGAACATGCAGAGATCAGGAAGCTGGGCGGCGATTTCTGCCAGGGTTTCCATTTCGCAAAACCGGTCTCGGCCGACATGGTGCTGGCAGCCTCCGTCGCCTGAACGAGCTATCGACCGGGCCGGCTACGAAGTTGAAAGCAGGGCTGACGCTCCTACTGGGATCGAGCTCTCAGACGGCGAACGTCAGATCCTCATACTCGTTTCTCGAGGTCTCACCGATCGGGAAATTGACGGGCACCTCTTCATTGGAACCAGCACTGTTCGATCTCATCTCGACCGAATGAAGACCAAGACCGGGCTTAGACGGAGTTCGGAGCTGACGCGGCTCGCCAGTGAGCTCGAAATCGTCGATTGACGAATGGGTCACGTGTGCAGGTAGGACGTGTTGTGTGACCACCCGAATGAGTCTGGCCGGGGAGACCGGTATCGCTCACGGTCCGTCGTTACCGGGTGGTGGCTCTGAGTCAGGGCAGCTCTGACCAACGTGTTCCTACCGGGGTACGGACGGATACATGGGGCATCGGGGATCCCCGAATACCGCTTTGAAATCCGGCGGCAGTGGGCTAAGATGTAACGCATGGTACCTGGCGCTGATTCATCGTGGTTAGCCCAGCTCCGCCGGGGATCGGTCGAGCACTGTGTCTTGGCGTTGCTGCGCCACGGTGAGCGGTACGGCTTCGATCTCGCTCGCACGCTCGCAGACTCTGGCGGGCTGATCGCTAGCGAGGGAACGATCTATCCCCTCCTCGCCCGCCTCCGACGCAACGGCTTGGTCGAGACGACCTGGCGAGAGTCAGTCGAGGGCCCTCCGCGCAGGTACTACCGCCTCACCGAGGCTGGTGATCTCGCCCTGTCAACATTCATCGACCACTGGAAGCTGTTTCGAGACGCCGTGGACAGCATCCTCGAGGAGGCATCGCCGCGATGAGAACACGAAGCAATGCTGACAAGCTGATTGATCGCTACCTCTCCCACCTCGACCATGCGCTCGGCGATCTCCCAGCGTCCCGACGTGAGCAGATCAGCGAGGAGATCGCCAGCCACATCACCGAGGGCCGTTCCAGCCTCGACGATGAGAACGAGTCGAGCATCTTGGCCCTCCTCGACCGAGTTGGTGACCCAGGTGCAATCGCCCAGGAAGCAGGGGTCGCTCCACTCTCTGAGCGCTCGGCGGATGCCTGGGTGCCGTGGCTTCTCCTGTTTGGTGGATTCGCCTTCGGGGTTGGTTGGTTCATCGGTGTTGGGCTTCTCTGGTCCTCCAGGGTGTGGTCGGTGCGCGACAAGCTCCTCGGGACCTTCGTTCTACCTGGGGGCCTCTTCGGCCTCGTTCTCCTTAGTGGGTGGCTACTGGCTGCGCCATCGGCCCTGGGCATCATGGTGCTCCTCATTGTGCTCGGGGCTCCGATCGTCATGGCCATCCATCTTGAGCAAGTGCGGCGCAAATCCTGACTCCCGCCCGATCGTGACCGGCATCACCCGGATTCGGCCGGCCGAAGGGGTCTGCGTGATTCACGGCATAACCCCAATGCGTGGGCTCGGACCCTTCGACCGGAGAAACCAGTCCCCGACCGGCACTGGCACGTACAGGACGGCTCGACCCCCTGGTCCGGCACGTCACTGTGCTGGGTGAATAGAGTCTCAGCCGGTCGTCGCAGCACAGAAGGGAAGCGCCATGGGACTGACCGATACGCCGATCGGCGAGCGCTTCGCTCGCTCACTGCTGGCAAAGGATTGGGCGGGCGTCGAAGACGTAATCGACCCCGCTGTCGACTTCCGGGGACTGACCCCGGGGTCCCCTTGGGAAGCAACCGAGTCGAAGACTCTCGTCAAGGAGATCTTCCAGCACTGGTTCGAACCAACTGACGAGATCTATGAAATCCTCGATGTCTCAACCGATCGGGTCGTCGACCGACAACGAGTTGTCTACCGCTTTCGAATCCGCAACCCAGATGGCGACTACGTTTGCGAACAGACGGCGTACTTCGACGAGGTCGATAACAGGATCACGAAGCTCCGCATTCTTTGCAGCGGCTTTCTTCCGTCTGCTGGGGGGCACTGACTCGGCTCTCCACTCGCTCCGCTCCGTCATATATCCGGAAATGCCGGGACCAGGATGCCCCGGCAGGGTCATACGCCACGTCCTGAGGGGGGCGCATATCACCCGGTCGAGGGTGGGCTGAGATGGGTTGTCGCATCGTCGGCCACTGCCGAGTTGACGGACTCGTCTCCCGACTCGACCCACGAGCAAAAGCGCGGCGACGGTGATACAGGACGGGGCGCAGTCGGATCGCCGCCCCTGTATTTGACGCCCTGAGTTCGGCCCCGATGGATACACGGACGGCTCGGGATCCCCGAATATCGGACCGCTACCTGCGTCGACCGTCTGCGCCCAGCGCCGACCCACAGCTACTTCGGTCCGTCGAGGGAGGCAATGACGAATGCCTGCGGTGTCGTCTCGTGCGCTAGGGCCGGGGCCCGTACGACGCGAGCGTGTACCCGGAAGCCGGCTTCGACAAGCGACTGCTCGACGTGCGTGGGGGCGTGACGGTAACTAGTGAGCGATGCTGGCCGGCCAAATATCTCGTCCCGGTGCAGTGCCTCTCCTCCCCCGGCTTGGAACGCGATCAGTAAGTGACCGGTTTGCGCCACCACCCGCCGAAGCTCGCCCCACACGAGATCAAGCAGATCAGGCGGCGTGTGAATAATCGAGTACCACGACACGGCTGCCCTGAGTGAACCGTCGCGGAACGGGAGCGCAGCGAGTGTCGCTTGCGCCAACGGGAGACCGGGGTGAGCTGTCGACGCGGCAATGAGCATCTCTGTGGACACATCGATCCCGACCACCTCGATGCCTCCGGAGAGCAAGAAGGCAGCGACCCGCCCAGGACCGCACCCCAAGTCCGCGACCGTCCCACCCGGGCGGTCATGGACCATCTCCACGAACGCCGCCAGGAGCGCCCGGTCGATCGGATCCTCCATTGCCGCGTTGATTTTCGTTCCCACCCATCCCGCGTATCGCTCGGCTCCAGCGTCGTAGGCGACACGGGTAGTGCGCACGTGGTTGGTGTCTGTCACCGGTCAAGTCGCGGGACGTCTGCCACGCCTTAGATCATGGCGCAAGCCGCACCACAATGCGGGACCGGGTCGCTGTCGGTCGGTTGTCTGGCCAGATCGGAGAGCAGCACCCCGGCGTATTTGTCGTCGGACGTCGCCGGCTCGTCCGGCGATGTCCTTGTTGCGCTGGGCACTCAGTTGTTCTGCACGAGCTCACTGGCGATTCCTGAGTTCCAATGGCACAAATGCGAGGCTTGCATCGCCGTCTAGGGACGATCGTGGTGGACCAGCCGCATGGCATGGAGGACGGGCGCCGCCATGGCCGACGCAAATCGATAGGCGCCTGAGCTGTACACCGGACAGGGAGTGACGAGGCCGAGTCCATGACCGCTGTTGGCCGGGCAGAAGTGCACACCATCGGGCGACCGAACCACATCGTTCCGTACTCCGCCGATTATGGGTCCATCACATGGCTCGAAGTACAAACACGGCAGTGTCCAGGCGAAGGTTCCGCCGCTGCCCTCGACGGCCTCGCCAGCATCGACATAGGTGACGCGCCCGGGATACTTGGAGGCCAAGACCGCAAATGCGTGATTGAGATCATTCCAGTGACGGTCGTGGGTCTTCCACTGGGTATAGGTGATCGGTGTTCCTTCTAGGTAGATCGGTGTACCCACGTCCATGAACAGATGAACTGCGGTCGTCATGTCACTGCAGTATCGGCTGATAGCAGTCGACGACTCCGCCACACAACCGCCCATGCACTTGGTGAAGGTGTTGCCGAAAAATTCCATAACGACTGCGCGGGGATGCAAGCGAGCCACTCGACGCATTGCCGGAAGCCAGTCACACGTGGCCGTTCCGCTGAAGACGTCGCTCTTGACCTGCGCCTCTCCGGAGGACTGGACGAGCCATGTGAAATACGGTGCCGCCTGAAATGCCAATGAATCACCGAAAAGGACGACCTCGGCTGGTTCATGCGTTGAACCACTTGGTCCGTTCCCGGTCGACACTCCACAACCGGTGCAGAGCAACAAGATGGTGACGGTTGTAACTAGTCGTCGGCGGCGGTCTCTCACGTGTCCTACTCCCCTTGTCCGGACTGCCGCGCCCTTGGAGTCGGTCGGCGCTTCCAGATCGGCACCTCCAGGATGGCCAGATCGACGCATTTCGGCGGCAAGGCGGTGGCTGTCGGTTGCGTCATCCGAGCCCTTGTTCCCCAGCAGGCCCGATGTGGGAAAGGGACCCTCTCCGTTCATCTAACCAGGCCATAGGTGACCTTTGCCTCTGGTGAGGCCGAGAGGTCCTGCGCACAGTAGAAGTATGCTCACTTAAAGTGGTGCGCGAGAGGTTAGGAGACGACATGGAAAGAGGTATGGGACGGGCAGGAATGGCCTTCAGCGCCTTTGCAGTTGCAGCGGGCGCCATCATGTACTGGGCGGTTACTTCTCATGGCACGGGGTTTCGGATCTCCACGGTGGGGGTCATCCTCATGATCGTCGGAGGAGTCGGCTTCGTGGCCTCGGGGATCATCTTCGCCGTATCCCGTCATCCGGATGCCAGCCGCGATCGCACCTTCGACCGCGAAGCGACCGACGCGCAGGGTGGCCAAACGACGACAATGCACGAAGAAGTGCACCACTAACCGACTGAGATCAGGAGATCGCGCATCGCCAGCGCCAGCGCCAGCCTCAATACGCCCCGTGACTCGTCAGTGGCAGCTCGCCACCTGTTTCGCGTGTGTCAAGCCGTCTGGGGAGGACTATCGCCTCTAGTGAGGTCCAGACGCTTGCGCCACAGTGGGAGATGGTGCTCAACGCAATCCGAGCGTGGCGCCGAATCTCAGACGAAGGAGGATGGTGCGCGATGGCTGGAAAGACCGATCAGGTGAAGGGCCAGGTCAAAGAGGCGGTCGGGAGTCTCACCGGCGACAAGGACCTGGAATCCGAAGGCAAGGCCGATCGTCGTGCCGGTGAGGCCAAAGAGAAGGTCGGCCACGCGAAGGAGAAGGTCGAAGAGGTGATCGACAAGACCGAGGACAAGGTCGAAGAGGTGATCGACAAGACCAAGGACGCAGTGCATCGGAAGTAGTTGGCTGACTGCCCCGTCTTCGAAGAATGGGTTGGAGGATTGGTTGACCCAACTGAAAGAAGGAACTACGCAAACCCGCGGACCGTACTGGTCCGGGGGACGGTTGCCGATCCCGAAGGGCAGGTTGATATGTATATCGGTCTTGGTACGCTTGTTGCCATCCTCGTGATCGTGGCGATCATCTATCTTGTTCGTCGCGCGTAACGCGTCAGCCGACTACAAGAGCAACGGCCAGCTCGGGCAATGGCATCAACTTCGACAGCGAGGTCCCCCTACGATCCAGCGATGTTGTCGAGCGACAATGCCGGATCTAGGCGCCTTGACAGCACCAGCCCGGTCACCCGTCGGCCCGGTCGGGATCACCCGGTTGCGAATGGGTGGGAAGGGTGCCGCATCGTCCGCTACCGTCAGTTCCTCTGCATCGGTATGCCGTGCCTCTGGCACGATCAACCCGTCCGGTAACGACGGGGCCCGACGCCGACGTGGCCCCATGATCATGGACCGGCTCACCCGCCAGGCCCGCTGACCTCCCGGCGGTCGGTGCAGGCAACCATCTGAGAGAGTGGTCGTGGACGTGGGGGGATGCGACGTTTCGGATGGTTGGGGATCGCTGCCATGCTCGCCGTGTTCGTTTCAAGCTGTGGTGGCCCCGTGGTTGCCAACTCATCACCTCCGTTGCAGGGACCGTCTTCCGTACCCGCAGCGTCTTCCTACGGCCACGGTTCCTGGGCGTTCGGCGTCTCATTCCTGGCCGCACCGACGCATACGGCGGTCCGCAGAACACCGGTCGGTTCGGTGGCCGTCACCCAAGACACCTATCGAGCACGCTTCAAGACCAACGTGGGTGTGGGCATAGAGCAGCTCCGGATCATCGAACAGCCGCACCGCCTCACGGGTCCATGCGTTCTGACGCTCCTTCTCGCTGTTCCGAAAGTCCGGTGCCCGAAGCCTCATGGCGACATCCTGGCGAGCGGGGTCCAGGGATGTCCCGAACATGTCGTCATCTTGGGGATCGCCTGCCACGGCTACACCGGAAGCGTCATCGCCCAGAAGGGCAAGATGACGTACTTGCTCCAAGTGGTGGGTGCCAGCCCGACGACGGCCAGAGCGGTCCTCGATTCGTTGTCACCCAGGAGGTGGGCGATGGCCGTGGTCGTGCTGCTCGTGCCCGACGAGCTGGACCGGCTGGACAGACAGGCTCGTTGATCGGGGTACCGTTCCCGTCCGTGGAGGCCCGTCACTGGCGTGAGCACCTCCCCGCTGGCTCCGTCTTCCGGGTCGAAGACCTGACGGCCCGTCGCAGCCTTACTGCGGCATGGGCGGAGGTATGGGGGGCCAACCCGTCCGCACCGCTCATCTATGACGTCGGCGCTGGCACCGAGGCGCGGTGGGTCACGGCGGGCGAGTTCGAGGAGCGCACCCGCCTCGCCGCCGCCCGCTTCGTCGCCTTGGGACTGCAGGCGGGGGACCGGGTGCTCTGGAGCACGGGATCGTCCCTGGACGCGGTGGTGGCCAATGTCGGCATCCTCCGGGCCGGTCTCGTCGCCGTCCCCGCCAACGCCGCCTACACGTCCCGGGAGCTGGGCCACATCGTCACCGACGTCCGTCCCGCCGCCGCCGTGGTCGACCACCCGGATCGCGCCCGCTGGGTGACCGAGGCGGCGACAAGCCCACTGGTCGTCCTCTCCGTCGATCTGCAGGCAGTCGGTGGCGGTGGAAACCAGCCGACCCCGGCGACGCGGGAGGACGGATCGCCTCGGGGGCGGACTCTCGACGCGTCGTCACCCGAAGATCCTGCCCTGATCGCCTACACCTCGGGCACCACCGGCGCCCCCAAAGGTGCCGTCCTCACCCACGGGAACATTCTGGCCAACAGCGAATCGGTCGCCCTCACCTGGCGCTGGCAGTCCGACGACCGTCTCGTCCACGCCCTGCCCATCTTCCACGGACACGGCCTCTGCGTTGCCCTCTACACCTCGTTGCTCCGGGGCTCATCGGTCGTCTTACTCCCACGCTTCGACGCCGATGCCGTCCTCGACGCGGCGGCCGCTCACCGGGCCACCCTCTTCTTCGGCGTCCCCACCATGTACCACCGCCTGGCGGCATCGCTGCGGGTGGGGGAGTTGTCCCGCCTGCGTCTGGCCGTCTCGGGCTCGGCCCCCCTGGCCGCCGACCTCCATCGCAGGATCGGAGAGCTCGCCTCCACTGCGGTCCTCGAGCGCTACGGAATGACCGAGACCCTCATGACCATCTCCAACCCCTACGACGGCGATCGGCGCCCGGGGACGGTCGGCTTCGGCTTCCCCGGCGTGGACGTCCGCCTCGACGGCGAGGAGATTCTCGTCCGGGGACCCACCGTCTTCGCCGGCTACTTCGAACGACCGGCGGCGACGGCCGAGAAGATGGACGACGGCTGGTTCCACACCGGAGACCTTGCTCAGCTGGAGGACGGCTACGTCGCCATCATGGGCCGCTCGTCGGATCTCATTGTCTCCGGTGGCTACAACGTCTACCCGGTCGAGGTGGAGGACATCCTCCTCCTTCACCCCTCGGTGGCCGAGGTTGCGGTCACCGGAACCCCGTCCGACGAGTGGGGCGAAGCGGTCACGGCCTGGGTCGTGCCCGACGGACCTCCGCCCACCAGGGAGGACTTAGCCGCCTTCACCGCCGATCTTCTGGCGCCCTACAAGCGGCCGCGGCTGCTCCATATCGTCGACGCCCTTCCCAGAAACGCCATGGGCAAAGTACGACGGGTCGATCTTCACTGAAGAATTCGGGTGGCCCGACGGGAGAATTCGAGAGGTCCGACCGGCCGGGTCGCTGGGATAGCGTGCGGTCATGCCGACCTACCTCATGCTCTCGACACTCGGCCCTGAGGGAATGGCCACCCTCCGCGAGAACCCGCGACGGCTGAAGGAGGTCAATGGCGAGGTGGAACAGATGGGCGTGAAGGTCATTTCCCAGTGGGCCCTTCTCGGCCCCTACGACTTCGCCACCATCCTCGAGGCCCCCGACGAGAAGGTGGTGGCCCGGGTGGCGCTCACCCTCGGCGCCCGGGGAACTCTCAAGACCAAGACCATGACGGCCATCTCCATCGACGAGTTCATCGATGCGGTTGCCGTCACCTAGCCGAGCGACTCAGTACCACCACATCCCGGTCTTGCGCCGTTGCGCCCGCACGTCGTCGTTCGTGAACACGTCGGGTAGGACGCTGCCGTCGGACATCCGGCGTACCCGGTACCCGTCCCGAACGGCTTGGGCGACCTCGAACCCGGCGCTCCACGAGCCGACGTACCGGCTCCGTACGTCGACGGCGGTGCCGACGGCGAGGCTGGTTGTCGCCAAGGCCCTTCTTGCATCAAAGGCCGTGTTCGCCATGCCCCACTCCTCCCGCGATACCCAGGATCCAATGGTCCGAGGAACCGCTTGTCGAGCCTCTGGGGTCGTACGTCGGGTACCCGGGGGGGTCCGGGGCCGACACTTCCCATGATGCGCTCACCGACGGGTCTCGACAAGGGCCAGCCGGACAACAAGGTGCAAACACCTGTCCCGGCCGAGAAGCAGCTGCGCAAACCGACCAGACCGGTCAAGCCCACCCTCAATTGGGAGAAGAAGTTGTGGGCCGACGGCCACCGCTTCGTGGCCGGCGTGGACGAGGTCGGTCGGGGGGCCTGGGCCGGTCCGCTCACCGTGGGCGTCGTCGTCCTCGCCGCAGCACCGTGCCGGACCCCGTCGGGGCTCCGCGATTCGAAAATGCTGGTGGAGGAGGCCCGTGAACGACTCTTCGCCCCCGTCTCGCGCTGGTGCACCTCGTGGGCCGTGGGCCACGCCGGGCCCGAGGAGTGCGATCGCCTGGGCATGACCGCCTCGCTTCGTCTGGCCACCCGCCGCGCCTTCGCCGCTCTTCCTCCGGACTTTCTCCCCGACGCCGTCGTCCTCGACGGCAATTTCGACTACGTCACCCCCGTGGCCGAGCCGTCTCTCTTCGACGAACCCTCCCCGCCCGCCTGGGCACCCCGGGTCCAGACGGTCATCAAGGCCGACGCCAAGTGCTCGTCGGTGGCGGCCGCCTCGGTCCTGGCCAAGGTCACCCGTGACCGCATCATGCGGGCCGATGCCGACTGCTACCCGCCGTTCGAATTCGACCGCAACAAGGGCTACCCGTCGCCCACCCACCAGCGAGCGCTCCGCGGCTACGGCCTCACCGCCATCCACCGCCGCTCGTGGGTCTATGTCGACAACCTGCCCTGGCGCTGACGCCGCGCACGTCACGTCACGTCACGTCACCGACCCACACTGTCATCACCGCGCTCCGAGCGGACCGTCGACCCACCCGAGATCGGACGGCGACGGATCGGCTCTCAGTCGGCGATGGCCATCCGCAGCGTCACCCGGACCGTCACCGAGGAGCTTCCGCCCTCGATCGGAACGCTGGAAGCGGCCAACGCCGCGCCCGACATCCTCCGGTAGGGCCCGTCGCTCTCCACGGCCGAGCCCGCTCCCTCGTCAATGGACACGATCCTCCCGAGTCCGACCCCGGCCGCCTCCGCCAGTTGCCGGGCCCGCTCGAGCCCGTCGGCCACCGCGGCGCGCCGGGCCTCCTCGACGAGCGGTTTCGGATCGCTCATGGCCAACCGCAGGCTCCGCACCTGCAGGGAGTCTCCTGCCGCGTCGGCCAGCGTGGCCAGCAGCGGACCCGCCTCGGCCAGCCCGGCCACCTCCACCACCAGTCCGTAATGGGCGATCCGGGCCGTCACCCGCTTCTTCTCGATGTCGTGCAGATCCTCCAGCGACACCTGGCTCGTCTGGATATCCGACGGCTCGATCCCGTGGGCGTGGGCGGCCGCCAACACCTTCCCGGCCAGTTGCGCCACCGTCTCGAGCGCCTTGGCCGACGTCCCGGCGGCCACGTTCAACCCCAGCGACAGCACACAGAGGTCGGCGACCGCACCGGCGCCTCCCTCGCCGACCACCACGATCTCCCGTCGCTGTCCCATGGCCCGGGCTCCTTCGTCCTCGCCCGCTATTTCTGGACGGCCGGCTCCTTGGGCAGACCGAGAACCCGCTCACCGATGATGTTGCGCAGGATCTCGTCGGTCCCGCCGGCCAGCCGCATCCCGGGCAACCCCAGTACGAACTTGGACCAGGCGTACGTCCCCCACTCGCCCGAGTCGGCCACCAGCCGGGGGCCGAGCACCGACGCCACCAGATCGCTCACCCGCCGCATGTTGGCCGTCAGCGTCAGTTTCCCGATCGACATCTCGGGCCCCGGCAGCTGCCCGGTGGCGATCTTGGCCATCGCCCTCAGGTTGGTGAACGTCGCCACCCGCCCGTTGATGATGATGTCGGCCAACTGTTGCCGGATCAGCGGGTCGTCGGCCTTTCCTTGGTGACGGACCAGCTCGATAAGTCGTTGCGTCCCCATGTTCCCGCCGCCCCCGCTGGCCATCCCGCCGCCGATGGCCGCCCTCTCGTTCATCAGCGTCGTCAGTGCCACCGTCCATCCCTCGTTCACATCACCGAGACGATGCGAGTCGGGGATCCGGACCTCGTTGAAGAAGACCTCGTTGAACGACGCCCCGCCGGTCATCTGCCGTAGCGGCCGCACCTCGACCCCGGCCGCGTGCATGTTCACCACGAAACCGGTCAGCCCCTTGTGCTTCGGCGCGTCGGGGTTCGTCCGGCACATGATCTCGCCGATCTCCGACAGATGCGCACCCGACGTCCATACTTTCTGCCCGGTCACGATCCACTCGTCGCCGTCGCGCACGGCCTTCGTCTGCAGGCTGGCCAGATCGCTTCCGGCACCGGGCTCGCTGAACAGCTGGCAGCCCACGATGTCGCCCCGCCACATTCTCTTCAGGTACAGCGCCTTCACCTCGTCGCTCCCGTGGGCCAGGATCGTCGGGGCCACCATCCCGAGCCCGATCCCGTAGGCGCTCATCGCGGGAGTATCGAAGCGCCCCTCGATGGCGTCGTAGTTCCGCTGGAAGTCGCGTGACAGCCCCCGCCCGCCGTACTCGACGGGTCCCGTGATCCAGCTGAACCCGGCGTCGAAGCGCTTCTGCGCCCACCCCCGCGCCTCTTTCAGCTCGGCCTGCTCCTCCTCGAGCGTCCTCTCGGGCAGTACCGACACCTGGTCCGAACCCTCACCCCAGCTCTGTCGCGACTCGACCCGGGGCTTGGCGTTGGCCTCCAGGAATGACAGCGCCGATCGCTCGAAGTCCTGTTCGGAGATGGTCTCGGCCATATCTTCCTCTCGCTTCCGACGCTTCTCGTGACCGTCTGCCGTCACACCGTCGCTCCTGCCAGGGTACCGACGCCCCCCCCAGCCCCGCCACCGGCCCCCCGGCTCAGTCGGTCACGTCCGACCGTATGACCCATAAGGTAGAAAAGGTCATGGCGTACGTGTTAGCTGTCGGGGCTGCGCTCGCCAATGCCCTGACAACCATTCTCCAGCGGATGGGTGTGGAATCGGCCCCGCCCGAGATGACCCTGCGCCTGAGCCTCATCACCTATGCGATGCACCGCAAGGTCTGGCTGGCCGGCTTCGCCGCCATGATCGCCGCCTTCCTCTTCCAGTTCACCGCCCTCCATTTCGGCCGCCTCACCACTGTCCAGCCCATCCTCACCTTGGAGCTGCCCTTCCTCGTGGCCATCTTGGGCATCTGGTTCCGCCAGCACCTGGGCTGGCACGAATGGGTGGGAGCCCTCTTGGCCGCCGGCGGCCTGGCCGCATTCCTGATCGTGGCCTCCCCCGGTGGTGGCAGCCAGACCCCCAGCCTTTACGACTGGGGGCTCGTTTCCATCGCCGTCATCGGCGGCACCACCATCACCGTCATGCTCACCCGCATCGGCTCTCCGGCCTGGAAGGCGGCCATGTTCGGTGCCGCCTCGGCCATCGCCTTCGCCTTCACCGCCGCCCTCATCAAACAGACGAACACCGAGATCAGTCACGGCTGGACCCGCGTCTTTCTCTCCTGGCCTCCCTACGCCCTGGCCGCCTCCGGCCTGGCCGGGCTCTTTCTCACCCAGAACGCCTTTCGCTCCGGCCCCGTCACCGCCTCCCAGTCGACCCTCGTCATCGTCGACCCCCTGGCCTCGATCATCATCGGCATCGGTCTTTTCGGTGACCGCGTCCAGACCTCGGGGGGCCGCGGCGTGGGTGAGGTCCTGGCCCTCACCGTCCTCTTCTTCGGCGTCTACTCACTCACCCGCTCGCCTCTCATCATCGGCGTGAAGACAGAGGATGACTCCCGTCACCTCCTCTCGGATCAGCACCGGGGATTTCGCGGTCGCCGCGATCCACCGGACTGGACGGGCGACGCCGCCCCGGCTCCCGGCTGACGATGCCGAGCGACCCCGTCGATCCGGATCCGTTTTTTTCAGCTACACCCTCGGCCTCTCCGACCGGTTCGTCGGGTTCTCCGGCGGATTCTTCGGGGGCCTCAGCGGCCGGTTCGTCGACAGGCTCTGCCGTCTACGACCCGTGGCAGGCCATCCTGGAACGGATCGACGACGCCGCCGCCCTCGCCTCTCTCGACCCGAACGTCCACTGTCTCTTACGCACGCCAGAGCGCATCCTCGAGGTGTCGGTCCCCGTCCGCATGGACGACGGCCACGTCGAGGTCTTCACCGGTTGGCGCATCCACCACGACACCTCGCGCGGTCCGGCCAAGGGCGGCATCCGTTTCCATCCCACCCTCCAGGCCCGCGAGGTATCCGCCCTGGCCGCCGACATGACCCTCAAGACGGCCGTCGTCAACATCCCCTTCGGCGGCGGCAAGGNNCATTCCCGCCCCCGACGTGAACACCGACGAGCGGGTCATGGCGTGGCTCCTCGACACCCTCGACATGCTGGAGGGCCGTTCCATCCCCGCCGTCGTCACCGGCAAACCCCTCTCCGTCGGCGGCATGCCCCTGCACTCCGGTGCCACCGCCTCGGGCGTCGTCCGCTGCGTCCGTTCCGTCTTCGTGGCCAAGAAGATGGAGCTGGCCGGCGCCCGCGCCGTCGTCCAGGGATTCGGCAAGGTCGGCGGACCCCTCGTCTTTCTCCTGGCCTCGGCCGGCATGCGCGTGGTGGCCGTCGGCGACGTCGGCGGGGCCGTCCACAATCCCGGGGGCCTCGACGCCGGTGAACTCGCCGAACACGTGACCCGTACGGGCTCGGTCGTCGGCTTCGAGGGCGGCCAGCCCATCGACGGCGCCGACATCTGGTCCCTCGACGCCGAGCTCATCGTCCCCGCCGCCCTCGAGGGGGCNNCGCCTCGTACTTCGAGTGGGCCCAGAGCCGCCAGGGCTACGCCTGGGACGAAGAGGTCGTCGCCGCCCGCCTGGCCCGCACCATCGACGACGCCTTCACCGAGGTCTGGGACCGCTCCCAGAAGATGGGCGTCTCCATGCGCCGCGCCGCCGGGGTCGTGGCCGTGGACCGCCTGGCCGCCGCCATCTCGGCCCGGGGGC
>PLXQ01000033.1:135082-144377 GCA_003151475.1 Acidimicrobiaceae bacterium
ACCAGCCCCGGTCGATCCACTCCTGCAGATGCGGGCTTTCGTTGCCGATGGTGGTGTCGGTGCCGTGTCCGGGGAGCACGATCGTCTCGGGCTTGAACCGGCTGAACAGCCGCTCATCGATGGAGCGGATGATGGTGTCGAAATCGGCGTTCTCGAAAGAGGTGTTGCCGGGCCCACCGGGGAAAAGGGTGTCTCCACTGAAGAGCAGGGGGGTGTCGTGCAGGTAGAACGACACCGACCCCGGGGTATGGCCGGGAGTGGCGATCGTCTCCAACCGCAGCCGGCCCACCTCGAGAACCTCACCGTCTTCCAAGAGAAGGTCATACGAAGGCAGCATCCCGGCGTCGGCGGCCGACACCGAGACCGAGTAGCCGGCGTCGCGGACGGCGGGCACGGCCTGGATGTGGTCCCAGTGGCCGTGGGTCTCGACCACCTGCCGCACCCCGAGCTCCCGGCACATCTCGAGCAGCATCTCGTGCTCGTTGGCGGCGTCGACGAGGACGGCCTCGCCCGTTTCCTTACACCGGATCACGTGCACGTTGTTGTCCATGGGGCCGACCACCACGCGGTGGACCTCGACCAGGCTGTCCTCGTAATGGAGCATCTTTCCTCCTCGGCGCATGGGGCGTCTCTGGCCAGCATCATATTGACTCGGTGGTCAACAACGGCCCCCGTCTGGTAGACAACCAGCGTCGCCAAACCACCCGGGGGACCCGACATCCCGGGGACCGTCGAGGGGGATCGACCCATGAACTTCGCCTTCAGCGAGGAACAAGAGGAGCTGCGCAGCTCCGTGCGCCGCTTTCTCGAGGACAAGTCGCCCATGACCGAGGTTCGCCGGCTCATGGAGACCTCCGAGGGATATGACCCGGCCGTCTGGAAGCAGATGGGGGAGCAGCTCGGCCTCCAGGCCATCGCCATTCCCGAGGAGTACGGCGGCGTCGGCTTCGGCTATGTGGAGCTCACCGTCATCTTCGAGGAGATGGGTGCGGCACTGTTGTGCGCCCCCTATTTCTCCACCGTGGCCCTGGCCGCCAATGCGCTGCTCTCGAGCGGTGACGAGAGTGCCAAGAAGGATCTCCTGCCTGGAATCGCCGGCGGAGAGACCATCGCCACCCTGGCTCTGACCGAGGACACCGGTCGCTGGGACATGGACGCCGTCACCCTGGCGGCCACCGGCACGGGTGGGGAGTGGAAGCTCAACGGCCACAAGATGTTCGTCATCGACGGCCAGACGGCCGATCTCATCCTCGTCGCCGGTCGTACGGCGAAAGGTGTCAGCCTCTTCGCCGTGGAGGGCGCCGCCGCCGGCCTCACCCGGACGGCGCTCGCCACCATGGACCAGACCCGCAAGCAGGCCCGGCTGGAATTCGCCGACACCCCGGCCCGGCTGGTGGGCGAGGAGGGCGCCGCCGGTCCGGCTCTGTCACGCACCCTCGACCTGGCCGCCGTGGCCCTGGCTGCCGAGCAGGTGGGTGGGGCCCAGCGCTGCCTCGACATGGCCGTCGACTATGCCAAGACCCGTATCCAGTTCGGTCGACCCATCGGCTCCTTCCAGGCCATCAAGCACAAGTGTGCCGACATGCTCCTCGAGGTGGAGTCGGCCAAGTCCGCCGCCTACTACGCCGGCTGGGCGGCGGCCGAGGACTCCGAGGAGCTCCCGGTGGTGGCCAGCCTGGCCAAGTCCTACTGCTCCGAGGCCTACTTCCATGCCGCGGCCGAGAACATCCAGATCCACGGAGGCATCGGCTTCACCTGGGAGCACGACGCCCACCTCTACTTCAAGCGGGCCAAGTCCTCCGAGCTGCTCCTCGGTGACCCGAGCTACCACCGCGAACTTCTGGCCCAGCGCATCGGCATCTGAGAGCCCGCCTCGCGAGATACTGCATCAGGGCAGACGCCGCGCCCGAGTCTCTACGCCATCCGTGACCGGATCGGCGGGCGGCGTCGACGGACAGGGGCAACCGCATGGCACGGGCATGGGACAGCTTCGACGGCCCTGCCGGCAGCCTCGCCGTCCACGTAGCGCCGGAAGTCACGGCGTCGGGCCCAGGGGCGGCCGTCGTCGTCCTCTGCCATGGATTCCCCCTCGGCACCGACGCAGCGGAAAGCACGGGGGACAGCCTGCCCGCCCTGGCCGACCGTCTGGCCGCCGAGTCGGGTCGCTGTGTCGTGGCCGGCTGCTTCCGGGGCATCGGCCCTTCGGAGGGTGATTTCTCCCTCGAGGGCTGGTACGAGGACCTCCAAGCCTTCGTCTCCCATGGCGCCGGTCTCGTCTCCGGCGGCGGAGTCTGGCTGGTGGGCTTCGGAACCGGCGGCGCCCTGGCGCTGTGTCTGGCCGCCAGCGATCAACGGGTCCGGGGGGTGGCCTCTTTCGGCTCGCCGGCCACCTTCGCCGACTGGGCCCAGGACATCGACGGCATGCTCGAGTTCTCGCGGCGCGTGGGAGTGGTCCGCTCGCCCGCCTATCCGCCCGACGTGGCCGACTGGGCCCGCGGATTCTCCACCCTGCGTCCCGACGAGTCCTCTTCTCTCTTGCCTCCGCGACCTGTCCTCATCGTCCACGGTGTCGACGACGACGAGGTGCCCCTGTCCGACGCCCGCGTCCTGGCCGACGCCGCCGGGGCGAGCGCGGAGCTCCGTGTCATCGGCGGAGCCGGCCATCGTCTGCGCGCCGATCCCCGTGCCATTGCTCTGCTCGTGGGCTGGCTCGAACGCCAGAGCCCCTGACCTTGCGCGTCCGTCGCTCTGCCCGGCCACCCGACTCGAGTTTGGACGCTGCCCGAAGCGAAAAGGGGCAGACGGAGCTTCACTCGATCGGTTGACGGGTGGGCCGCTGTCCCAACCGGGTCCCGGTTCCGACCCTCGGAACCGGTGGTGGGGGCAGGGCCCTCACGAGCCCCCCGCATCAAGGTGCCTTTCAGCAGTGCATCGACAAACTCCCCGTCCGGGAGCTGCTGATCTATCAACCTGCCGGCCGGTATTGGGCTTTCCGGTGGTACGAGACGGCGATCTTTCTCGGTCTTGCCCCGATCCTGGCGGGCTTCTGCTTCTGGTGGATCCGGCGCCGGCTGTCCTGACGAAAACCGGTAGCGGCTGGATCACGGCCCGAAGGTGTCCGGCGACGCTCAGGTCAGAGGATCACCGCATCAGCGCCGTTGCACCGCTTCCTCGATGGTCCTGCGCAACGCGCGCGCCGAAGCCCGGGGATCGTCGGACTCGGTGAGGTAGCGGACGACGACGAAACGGCGTGCGCCGGCGGCGGCGAGGCCGGGGACGGTCGCCGGTGTCACCCCGCCGGTGATGAAGACGGGTCTCCCGGCCCGCTCGACGGCGTAGCTGACGTAGCCGATGCCGGTACCGGGTCGGCCCTCTTTCGTCGGGGTCGGTTCCACCGGACCGGCCGAGACATAGTCGACGGGCTCGGACACGCTGGCGTCGAGCTGGGCCGGCGCGTGGGTGGACAGTCCGACGATCACCTCGGGACCGAGGATCCGGCGGGCCAACTCCGGCGATGCGTCGTCCTGACCCACGTGGACGCCGTCGGCCCCGACCTCGAGGGCCAGATCGGGACGGTCGTTCATGATGAAGGGCACGCCGTGGTCGGCGCAGACCCGGGCAGCGATCCTTCCCCGTTCCACGACCAGACGGGCGTCGAGGACCTTCTCGCGCAGTTGGACGATGTCCACCCCGCCCTCGATGCAGGCGGTCAGGAACGATGCGAGATCGGGCCGGTCACCGGTGCACAGATAGAGACAGCGCCCCGCCAGGCTCCGGACCGAGCCGGCCGCCGCCGCTGCCGTCAACGCGCCGCGGAGCGCGCCGCTACCTTCTTCGGCCCTGCCTTCTTGGTGGTCGGCTTCTTTACCGCCGCCTTCTTCGCCGGTATCGCTCCGGCTTTTTTGGCCGGCGCTTTCGTGGCCGGCGCTTTCGTGGCCGTCGATTTCGTGGCCGTCGGCGATTTCTTCGCTGCCGCCGCCTTGTTCTTGGCCTTCATCTCCTGCTTGAAGGCGCGGACACGGTCGAGGGAAGCCTGGTCGGTGATGTCGGCCACCGAACAGTGGGTGCCGGTATCTCCATAGGGGACAGACACCTCCTGCCAGCCGGCGGGCCGGACGGCCAGCTGCTTGCCGAGAAGGGCGACGAAGATCTTCGCCTTCTGTTCGCCGAATCCCGGCAGCTCCCGGACCCGGGAGAGCAGCTCGGTTCCCGAGGCCGCTTCCTTCCAGACGCCATCTGCTTTGCCGCCGTAGTTCTCGACCAGTAGCCGGCTGAGCTCCTGCACCCGACCGGCCATCGAACCGGGATAGCGGTGCAGAGCCGGCCGGGCCGAAAAAGCGGCGGCCAGGGCTTCGGGATCCATGGCGGCGATCTCCTTGGCGTCGAGATCACGGCCGAGACGGCGGCGGAGCTCGGCCGGGCCGGCGAAGGCCCATTCGAGCGGCACCTGCTGGTCGAGAACCATCCCGATCAGCAGGGCCAGGGGGTCCTTGGATAGCAGGGCGTCGGCTTCGGGGTTGCCCGACAGTCGGAGGGTGGCCATGGGGCAACTTTAGATGGAGCCGTGCTGCGGGGGTTCGCCGCCGTCATCGCCATCGACGGGGAGCGCTTGGTTACGCTCGCCTCGTGTCTGAAGAGCCCGGCCCGCCGTTCCGCTTCTGGCCCGCGGGTTACGAGGCGCTCCAGAGCTTGCACCTGCTCGTGAAGGATTCGGGCATCGAACCGGCTCTTCTCGAGCTGGTCAAGCTGCGGGCCTCTCAGATCAACGGCTGCGCCTACTGCATCGACATGCACGCCAAGGATGCCCGGGCTGCCGGTGAGACCGAGCAACGGATCTATTGCCTGAGCGCGTGGCGCGAGACGTCGTTTTACTCTGACCGCGAACGCGCCGCGCTCGCTCTGACCGAAGCGGTCACCCTCGTCGCGCAGGCACACCTGGCGCCGAATCTGGTCGACGAGGCCGCCGTCGTCTTCGCGCCCGATGAACTGAGCCGACTCCTCTACGCCATCATCGAGATAAACGCCTGGAACGCACTGGCCATCACGACGGGTACTCCGGAGCCCGGTAGCTATACGCCGGGGAAGCCCTGAGGACGTTGACGATGGCCGATCGTCTCTAGCGGATCAGTCGGCGGCGAAGGCGGCGAGTCGCGGCCGAGGGGGCCGGTCAGAGAGCCCAGGGGTCTGCCGAGTCGGGGTCGATGCCGTAGGCGGCCATGGCGTCGGCCACCTCCTGGGGCTTCGCCTCGCCCTGTTGGGCCAGTGCGGCCAGGACGGCGACGACGATATGGGCGGCGTCGACCTCGAAGAAGCGACGGAGCGCGGCCCGGGTGTCGGAACGGCCGAAGCCGTCGGTACCGAGAGAGGTGAAGGGCCGGGGGATCCAGCGGGCCACCAGGTCGGGGACGGCCCGGAGATAGTCGGTGACGGCGACCACCGGTCCCGTGCCCGGAGCCAGAGACTCGGTGACGAAGGGGAGCCGGGCGGCGTCGTTCGGATGGAGCCGGTTGGCCCGTTCGACCGAGAGGGCCTCGTCGCGCAGTTCCGTATAGGAGGTGACCGACCAGGCGTCGGCCGAAACCGCCCAGTCGCGGGCCAGGATCTCGCGCGCCTCCATGGCCGCCTGCCACATCGGGCCGGAGAAGAGCAGGGTGGCCTGACGGCCGCCGGCACCGGCCGAGCCCGCGGCGGAGTCGGCACCGGACGAGCCGGCCGAGCCGGACGAGCCGGACGAGCCGGACGAGCCCGCCGGGCCGGCGAGCTCGGCCGGTCCGGCGAAGAGATAGAGACCGGCGAGGATGCCGGCTCTGATCCGGGCGCCCTCGTCCCCGTCGGGCAGAGGGGGCATGAGGTAGTTCTCGTTGTAGAGGGTGAGATACCAGAAGGAGTCCTCGGGCTCGGGACCGAGGGTGGAGGCGACCGCCTTCTCCATGATGACGGCGATCTCGTAGGCGAAGGCGGGGTCGTAGATCCGGGCGGCGGGGTTGACCGAGGCGAGAAGAGGGGAGTGGCCGTCGTCGTGCTGGAGGCCTTCGCCCTGGAGGGTGGTCCGACCCGCCGTGCAGCCGGCCAGGATGCCCCGGCCCCGGATGTCGCCCAGGAGCCAGGTCAGATCGCCGACCCGCTGGAAACCGAACATGGAATAGAAGAGGTAGATGGGCAGCATCGGCTGACCCCAGCTGGCATAGGCCGTCGAGAGTGCGATGAAGGAGGCCATCGATCCGGCCTCGGTGATGCCCTCTTCCAGGACCTGGCCCTTCTTGTCCTCGGCGTAACGGAGGATGAGGTCGGAGTCGACCGGGGTGTAGAGCTGACCCTCGGGGGCGTAGATCTTGGTCTCGGCAATGAGGGGTTCGAGGCCGAAGGTCCGGGCCTCGTCGGGGACGATCGGGGCCACCAGCCGGCCGATGGCCGGGTCCCGGACCAGATTCCGCAGGAGCCGGGCGAAGGCCATGGTGGTCGAGGCCTGCTGCTTGCCCGATCCGGCCATCAGGTCGGTGAAGACGGTGGCCGCCGGGGCCGGGGCGGGCTTGGGCCGGACCAGCCGGGAGGGGACGGGTCCGGCCAGGACCTTCCGGCGCGCCGTTAGGTACTCGTGGGCGGCCGAGCCCTCGGGGGGCCGGTAATAGGGGGGCTGATCGGCGTCGAGGGCCTCGTCGGGGATCTCCTCCTGCAGGTAGAGCCGGTCCCGGAGCGTCGACAACTGGGCCTTGGTCATCTTCTTGATCTGGTGGGTGGCATTGCGAGCTTCGATCTCGGGACCGAGGGTCCAGCCCTTGACCGTCTTGGCCAGGATGGCCGTGGGCTGGCCCGTCTGCTCGGTGGCCGCCTTGTAGGCGGCGTAGAGCTTCCGGTAGTCGTGGCCGCCGCGGGGGAGGGCGAAGATCTCGTCGTCGGAGAGATGCTCGACCAGTTTGCGGAGCCGGGGGTCGGGACCGAAGAAGTGCTCCCGGATGTAGGCGCCCGATTCGGTGACGTACTTCTGGAACTCCCCGTCGGGGGTGGTGTTCATCTTGTCGAGCAGGACGCCGTCGACGTCGCGGGCGAGCAGCTCGTCCCACTTCGAGCCCCAGACGACCTTGATGACGTTCCAGCCCGCCCCCCGGAAGGTGGCCTCGGCCTCCTGGATGATCTTGCCGTTGCCCCGGACGGGACCGTCGAGGCGTTGGAGGTTGCAGTTGACGACGAAGGTGAGGTTGTCGAGATGCTCCCGGCCCGCCACCGAAAGGGCCCCCGTCGAGTCCACCTCGTCGAGCTCACCGTCACCGACGAAACACCAGACCCGCGAGGCAGACGTATCGGCCAGCTCCCGATTGAGGAGATACCTGTTGACATGGGCCTGGTAGATAGCGGTGAGGGGGCCGAGGCCCATGGAGACGGTGGGGAACTCCCAGAAGTCGGGGAGCAGCCGGGGGTGGGGATAGGAGGGTAGGCCCCGGCCCGAGACCTCCTGGCGGAAGTGGTCGAGCTGGTCCTCGGAGAGCCGGCCCTCGACGAAGGCGCGGGCGTAGATGCCGGGGGAGGCGTGGCCCTGGAAGAAGACCATGTCCCCGAAGCCGCCGTCGGACTTGCCCCGGAAGAAGTGGTTGAAACCGACCTCGTAGAGAGAGGCGGAACTGGCGTAGGTGGCCAGGTGGCCGCCGATGCCCTCGGAGCGCTGGTTGGCCCTCGTGACCATCACGGCCGCGTTCCAGCGGATATAGGCCCGGATTCTGCGTTCGGTGTGCTCGTCGCCCGGGAACCAGGGCTCCTGGTCCCGGGGGATCGTGTTGACGTAGGGGGAGGAGACGGTGGCGGGGAAGTCGACCTGCAGGGAACGGGCCCGCTCGAGCAGCTTCATCAGTAAGAAGCGGGCCCGGGGCCGGCCCTGCGCGTCGACGACGGCGTCGAAGGAGTCGATCCACTCGGCCGTCTCTTCCGGATCGATGTCCGGCAGCTGGTGGGAGATACCGTCGAAGAGCACCACTCCAGACTAGGAGGCCGCCTCTCTCTGGGAGGCGGATAAGGCCCTTGACGGTGGCCTCGTGCCCTCCGGCAGCGTCGGTGAGGGTGGGAGGGCGCCGCTGAGGGTTGGGAGGGTCCCTCAGATGATGGGGGTGGGAGGGTCCCTCAGATTGTGGGGGCCGGGGGGCTGACGGTGAAGGTGCCGGTGTAGGTCTGGTGACCACCGGCCAGGACATCAGCGATGACGGCCGAGGTGCCGGCCGCACAGGAGATACCGAAGAAAGCGAAGACGGCGTTGCCGTCGTCGTCGAGGGTCTCCGATGAGCTGCCGTTGCTGACGGTCGAGTTGCTGTTGAGCCATTCCGAGCCGCGCAGGCAGCGGGAGCTGAGCTGGGCGGCACTGATCTCCACCTGCTGCTCGGCGTAGACGGGGTCGGTCTCCACGTAGAAGACGGCGTAGACATTGGAGTCGCCGCTGGCGGCGGTGTCTCCCGTCTCCACCTCCCCGGTGGTGACCGTGCCGGAGCTGGCCGGGAATCCGGACAGCCCTGGCGCGGTGACGGTTGGTGGCATCGCCGACAGGGTGCCGAGGGCGGTGGCGAACGGAGCGACGTCGAGGTCGGCCTCCACCACGGACCGGCCCGGAGCGCAGGCGAAGCCGAACATGAGGACTGTGGCATTGCCGTCGTTGTCGAGGACAGCCTGGATGCTGTCGGTCGAGACGAACAGGGAGCCGGAGGCGATGCTTTCGAATCGGAGGATCGCGCAGGACGACTGGAGTTGTGACGAGGCGATGTTGACCGACGCCCCGGCGAACGAGGGAGAGGCCTCGACCTGGACGACGGCGAAGATCTCCGACGCGCCGAACTCCACCGCCGGGTTCGGGTCGACCTGAACGGTGATCACCGGCGGGGGACCCCCGGATCCGGTTCCCCCGCCGCCCGATCCGGTTCCGCCGGATCCGCCGGACGCCGCGCAGCCGGGGGTCTTCGGGGCCAGCTTGGGGTGATGGGCGCACCACTTGGCCGAGCCCACGGCATTCGTCGTCGGCTTGGCCGCCGTGGCGACCGCCGAGATACCGAGCAGAGGCAAAGAGACCGCGACGGCCAGGCCGACCGTCTTGACCAGACCATCTCGCAGCTTCATTTCTGCCGTCTCCGTGACTCTCGTGGTGGGTCAATACTCCTCGCTGTGGTGTTCCCGGCACATCCCCACCGATGATGAGCCTCTCTAGGTCCTCACTCGACCACGGATAGTGGGATAACTAACCAGACCTTGCTGCCCGCCGTCTTCAGCCGGCTGGGAGGCAGCCTTCGGCGGTGACTGATACAGCCTCATGCCAGGGTGATCC
>PLXQ01000067.1 GCA_003151475.1 Acidimicrobiaceae bacterium
TGATAGGCCGGAGGTGTAAGCACGGCAACGTGTTCAGCCGACCGGTACTAATCGGCCGAGGGCTTGGAGAGCTTTTTATGCTCGTGCTCGCTATGGAACGCTCACGGGACGGCCTTTTGGCCGCTCGGGGGCGGATGGAAGTGTCGGTTTAGGCCGGTCGCTCTCCGTCCGCCTTGAGCAAGGTTTCCGGTGACCATGGCGGCGGGGCCACACCCGTTCCCATTCCGAACACGGCAGTTAAGCCCGCCAGCGCCGATGGTACTTGGGGAGCATTCCCCTGGGAGAGTAGGACGTCGCCGGATTTTCTCTGAAGTTGGCCCCGTTGCTTCGGCGACGGGGCCTCTTCTATTTCCGGCTCGGCGGTCGATCGATTGCTCAACGGCGACAGGTCAATGCCCGCACGTCACCGTCATCATCGACCAACAACTCCACGTCTCTGTATCCGTTCTCGGCCAGTACGGGCCTGAGCAGGCTGGCTTCATCACCGCCGAGCTCCAGGAGAAGCGAACCCCCGGCACGCAGAAGGGCGGCGGCTTCGATAGCCGCTTGGAACAGGAACCTGGTTCCCGCCTCACCGCCGTCGAGGGCATGACGAGGCTCGAAGGCCAGCACGTCACGGGGCAGCAGGTGGAGCTCGCCCGTTGGGACGTAGGGGACAACCGAGGCCACAACATCGACCTGTCCCCGGAGCTCATCGGGCAGCCCAGCGGCCATATCGCCCTCATAGACCTCGACGCCGTTGGCCCGGGCGCAGGCGGCGGCGAGGTGATCGATCTCGGTGGCGACCACCCGTGCCGACGGGCGCCGGCGGCCGAGCACGACAGCGATGGCGCCCGATCCGGTGCACAGGTCGACGGCGAGTCCCTCCTCGGGAAGCCGGGCAAGGGCCTCGAGTGCCAGGGGCTCGCTCTGCCAGCGCGGCACGTAGACGCCGGGATGGACGACCACGGTCTCGCCGCAGAACTGCACCGAACCGATCAGCCAGGCGAGCGGTTCGCCCGCTGATCTCCGGTCGATAAGCGCCCGGAGTCGACCCCGGTCGCCGGCCGCGGCCTCGATCAGCTCGGCCGCCTCCTCTTCGGCAGCGACGCAGCCCGCTTCGCGCAGCGTCGCCACCGTCACTTCGAGGTCCTCCTTGACGCCCATGGTCCGTTCTTAGTGCGTCATCGAGCGGCGGTCGTTCACCTCGGTTCCAGCCGGCTCCCGAGCACGGGATCGGCCAGGTCCGGAGCGCTCGAATCCCGGAATTCGAATCTCGTTCGGGCAGCCCAGGGGCACTAACCTCAAGCACGTGACCTTGCCCCCGATGCCCGTCATCAGTAGGGGAGTGCGCCGATGACGGCTGTGCTCGAAGTGGAGGGTCTCCGGACAGAATTCCACCTCCGCCGTTCGAACGTCGTGGCCGTCGAGGACGTCACCTTCCACGTTGACGAGGGAGAGTGCGTCGGCGTCGTCGGCGAGTCGGGTTGCGGTAAGACCACCACGGGCCTCTCCATCATGAAGCTCCTGCCCAATGTCGGCCACATCGCCGGCGGCAAGGTGAACCTGCTCGGGCGGGACCTCGTCCCCCTGAATGAAAAGGAGATGTGCAAGGTCCGCGGCAACGACGTGGGCATGATCTTCCAGGACCCCCTCACCTCCCTCAACCCCACGATGACCATCGGCAAACAGATCGCCGAGAGCGTCCGTCTCCACCGCGGGGCGTCGAAGGAGCAGGCCCGCCAGCGTGCCCTCGAGGTGCTCTCTCTGGTGGACATGCCCCGTCCCGAGGAACGTCTGAACGCCTATCCCCACCAGCTTTCCGGTGGCCTCCGCCAGAGAGTCATGATCGCCATGGCTCTCGCCTGTGAGCCGAAACTGCTGGTGGCGGACGAGCCGACGACCGCTCTCGATGTCACCATTCAGGCCCAGATCCTCGACCTTTTGGACGATCTCCGCCAGCGCCTGGGGATGGCCATCATCCTCATCACCCACGACATGGGGGTGATTGCCGGCCGCACTGACCGGGTCCTCGTCATGTACGCCGGCAGGATCATCGAGTCATCGACCACCCCCGAGCTGTTCAGCCGGATGCGCCATCCCTATTCGGAGGCCCTCCTGGCGTCGGTTCCGAAGCTCGAGCAGGACTCCTCCATCCGGCTCGTCAGCATCCCCGGTCTTCCCCCCGACCTCTCCGAGCCCATCGACGAGTGCCGGTTCGCCCCGCGGTGCCAGTACGTCCAGGACGACTGCCGGGACCAGGAGCCAGAGCTGGCCCAGGCGGGAGAGGCCGAGCTCGGTCACTTGGCGGCCTGTTTCCATCAGGTGGGCGTGGACGAGACGACCAAGTCGAGACGTACCGACGCCATGGCCAAGGCGGCGGATATCACCATCACCACCGATGAGCTCTCCCTGGCCCGGCAGCAGGCGCGATCTGAGGAACTCGCCCGCCAGCCCGTTCTCCTGAACGTCTCGCGGTTGGTCAAGGAATTCTCGGTCACCTCGGGAGCCGTCATCCAGCGCAAGATCGGAACCGTCAAGGCGGTCTCCGACGTCTCCTTTGCCGTTCGTCGGGGCGAGACCTTCGGGCTCGTCGGGGAGTCCGGTTGTGGCAAGACCACCATCGGCCGGCTGGTGGTGGCCCTCGAGCGCGCCGTATCGGGCAGCATTGTCTTCGAGGGCGACGACATGACGCAGCTCAAATCGAGCAACTTGCGTCGTCGCCGTCGCGAAATGCAGCTCATGTTCCAGGACCCCTACGCCTCGCTCGATCCCCGTATGCGGGTCAGGACCATCTTGAAGGAGCCCCTGGTCGTCCAGAACATCGGAACATCAGAAGAACGCGACGCCCGCGTCAAGAGCCTCATGTCCGAGGTTGGTCTGAGCGAAAGAGCACTCGAGCTCTATCCGCACGAGTTCTCGGGCGGCCAACGCCAGCGCATCGGCTTGGCCCGGGCCCTCGCCCTCGACCCCAAGCTCATCGTGGCGGACGAGCCCGTCTCGGCCCTCGACGTCTCGATCCAGGCTCAGATCCTGAATCTCCTGAAGGAGCTTCAGAACCGCCGTGGCCTCACCTACATCTTCATCTCCCACGACCTCGCCGTCGTGAAGTACATGGCCGACACCATCGGTGTCATGTACCTCGGGAAGCTCGTCGAGGTGGGTCCCGCTCTCGAGATCTACGCCCGGGCCGCCCACCCATACACCCGGGCGCTCATCGACACCATCCCCGAGCCGGAACCAGGCAGGGCCCGCGCCTCCAAGGGCAAACACATCAAGGGAGAGCTCCCCTCGGCCATGCAGCCGCCCTCGGGTTGCCGCTTCCGCACGCGTTGTCCCTTTGCCCAGGAGATCTGCGCCCTCGAAGAGCCGCCATTGCGGCCATTCGGAGAGCGGCATCTGGCCGCCTGTCACTTCCCGCTCCAGACCCCCACGGGTTCGGCGCCGGCGGACTCCGTCCCCGTCGGGGTCGGCTGACCGTCGTTCGTGCACTACCGCTGCTGGAGTCGCACCTCGAGCGAGTCTCGCAAGGCATCGCCGACGAAGTTGAACGCCACCACGACGATCACGATGCAGAAACCGGCCGGGTAGATCAGCCACCACGAGCCGGTGAGGGCGTAGTTCACCCCGTCATTGAGCATCGCGCCCCAGTCCGTCTGTGGAGTGGGAAGCCCGAGGCCAAGAAAGCCCAGAGCGGCGAGCAACAAGATGGCGTCGGCCACCTGGAACGTGGCGTTCACCACGATCGTCCCGACGGTGTTGGGAATGATGTGACGGAACACGATCCGGGACCCACTTCCCCCCATCACCCGCACGGCCTGGACATAGTCGCGCACGCGAAGCGTCAGCGTCTCGCCGCGGATGAGACGAGCGGGTACGAGCCACGCCACCAAGGCGATGACGCCGATCAGAAGAGTGAGTGAGGGGTGGAAGATCACGGCCAGGACGATCAGTAGGAACAGCTGGGGGATCGAGAGCAGGATGTCGACGAACCGCATCATCAGGGCGTCGACCCATCCTCCAAGGAAGCCAGAGATGGCCCCATAGACCACGCCGAAGACGGTCGCCACCAGCGCGGCCACGAAACCGACAATCAGCGAGTTCTTCCCACCGAACATCAACCGCCCGAGGAGGTCGAAGCCCTGGGGATCGGTGCCGAGCAGATGGGCGCCGCTCGGTCGGGCATCCTGCGTCGAGAACTGCAGAGCTTGTTGACCGTTCACCTGGTTCGTTTTGTAAATGAGCGGCCCGACGAAGCAGAACAGGACCATGAACACGATGACGAACAGCCCCACCACAGCCAGCTTGTTCTCCCCGAAGACACGGACGATCTGACGGAGGGCACCGCCGCTCGACGAGACGTCGCCACCCTCAGGCAGGCCGGCCACGATGAGCGATTCCGAAGGCGGGATCTCCACCCCCGTGATGGCCCCCTCGGCTACGACACCTGAGGACCAGGGTGAGCCGCTGGGATCGCGCGCCTCAGGGCTGCCGGGCAGCACGGCGTCACCGGGCATAACGGATCCTCGGGTCGGCCACCGCATAGAGGACATCGGCCAGAAGCGAACCGACCACGGTGGCAATGGTGGCGACGAGGGTGGTACCGAGAAGGACGGGGATGTCGGTCTTGTAGGCGGCTTCGACTGTCAAGAAGCCCATACCTGGATAGTTGAAGACAGACTCGGTGATCACGGCCCCACTCACGATGGCGGGAATCGATAGTCCCAACAAGGTCAGAATGGGGATCAGGGCATTGCGCAGGGCATGACCGTAGAGAACGCGCCGGGGCCCCGCTCCTTTGGCCCGGGCCGTACGCACGTAGTCCTCGGTCATCGCCTCCATCATCGATGAGCGCATGTAACGGCTGAAGGCGGCGATGGTGAGCGCCGCCAGGGTGATCTCGGGGAGTACCAGCGCTCGTGGGTCTCGCAAGATGTCGCCCACGGTTTGGCTCTGTTGGAAGCCCACCGGGAACCACTTTTCGTCGATGGCGAAATACAAGATGAGAAGGGTTCCGAGCAGGAAAGCGGGCATGGCGTAAAAGACGAACGTCAGCCCCGTGAGTACGTAGTCGATGGGCTTGTTCCGGCGGACGACCTGCAGGATCCCGAGCGGAATGGAAACAATCAGGGCCAAGAGTGTCGAGACTCCCACCAACACCAACGTCTTCGGGAGCTTGTCGGAGATAAGCGACCAGACCTGCTGGTTGTAGCTGTACGAGTAGCCGAGATTCAGATGCCCCAGCCGGAGAAGGTATTGGTAGAACTGGTCCCAAAGCGGCAGCGTGAACCCGTTTTTGACGTTGAAATGGCGAATCTGGAGGAGGGTGGCCTTGGTGCCGAGAACGGCCCGGGCCTCGCCACCGGGGACGAAGTGCGACAGGCCGAACACGAGGACGAGAACGCCGATGACCACAATGACAGCCTGAATGAACCTCCGTACCAGGAACCCGATCATTGCTTCATCCCGTACGTCCCCTGCAGAACAGGACCGCCCCGACCTGAGACTCTGCGCTCAGGTCGGGGCGGTCCACTGTCATCTATCCATTACCTGGCCTACCCGCTACTTCGTGAAGTACCAGTTCTCCGGAGTCAGGTAGGCGAACACGTTCTGGGGGACGACGCCGTGCAGAGTGCTCTTGATCTCCGACATCTCGTACGCCGGGTTCGGCTCCCACACAACCGGGAGGTCCGTCGACAAGAAGTTCTGGTACTTGTCCAGGTTGGTGTTGGTCTGGTAGCTCTCCTTGATGTTGGCATCGTTTGTCGGGTTCGAGTAGCTCCCCGAGTTCGATCCGGCACCGGTTTGGAAGATCTCCTCACCCGACGGGTAGTAGTCGGGTGAGAACTCCCATCCACCGCCCCAGTTCTCCATGGCCCATGCGCAGCTGGGGCCGCCGGTGCAGGGCACCGCTTGGCCGAGCACCGTGTTGAACGAAGCCGAAGTGAGGGTGACGTTGATGCCGACCTGGGCCCACGACGCCTTCTCGGTGTTCATCAGCTGCGTGATCCATGTCGTGCCCGTGGCGTACTGCAGGTTGAAGTTGAGCTGTGCACCCGCCGGGATACCGGCTCCGCACTGGCTTGCCCCGGTTCCGGGGCTGGCGCAGGTCGAGGTGCCCCCGGCGACCACCGTCCATCCGTGGCTGGTCAGAAGCTGCTTCGCCTTCGAGACGGAGTACGGGAAGGGGTTGGCCGTCTCCTGGGGCGAGGCGTAGGTATTGGGCAGCACGGGAACGGGCCCGTAGGTCGGCACCGCATAGCCCTTGAACACCTTTGAATCGAACAGCGGCTGATCGATCAGGGTCTGAATGGCCTGCCGGAAGTAGAGCTGGGAGAAGATCTTCCCGGCATTGCCGTTGTCAGACGAGGAGTTGAAGTTGTAGGGGAAGTAGTTGATCCCGTACAGGTACAGCGGTGCCAGGTTGAAACCGCCGAGCCGGGCATTGTTCGCCCCCGAGACGAGTGGGCTCTTGGCCGGCGAGGTGATGTCCTGCGTGGGCAGGTACCCGAAGTCCAGGTTGCCCGCCACCAGGGAGTTGAACTCGGCCGAGTCCGATGTGAAGGGAACCTCCTTGAACTCCGCCAGCGTCGCCTTGACCGGTCCCGAGTAGGAGGGGTTGGGCTTCATGGTGACGTCACCGGAAGCGTCGAACTGCGTCAGGTGCCAAGGTCCGTCCACGATCTGCCACAGCGGGTTGGTGGCGTATGTGGCCAGGGCGTTGTTGGCACCGGACGGGTTGGCCGGGTCGTACCCCGACGTCTTCGACAAGAAGGTGTAAACGGCAGCGCATGCGGTGTCGGTTCCACCGTAGGTCGTCATCGAACATCCACCAGAGGCGGGAGCACCGCCGGCGGCCGTGATGTCCCACGCGGCCGGCATGGGCGTGATCTGGGAAAACTGGTTGTAGGTCAGCCACAACGGGTTGTACGACGCCGTCATGGTGAACGTCAGCTGCGTCGGGCTGTTGATGGTGATGCTCTTCACGTTGTCGGGGAAGGTACCCGGGGCGTAGGCGGCCCAGTTGGCCTTGTCGGCGTGCATCATGTTCATCCAGAACATGACGTCTCCGGCAGTGACCGTCTCACCGTTCGACCACTTGTAGTTCTTCAGGTTGATGACGGCGGTCTGGTTGCTGTTGGAGTACACGGGCTCAGCGGCCAGTGACAGCGAAGGCTCGATCGAGGCGGTCCCGTCCTTCCCGAACCAGTACAGAGGTCGGTACATGAGCTGCTGGAATTGGCTCAGGTTGGTGACGCTGAAGAAGGCCAGGCTCATAAAGGGGAAGATGTAGTTCGGCACCGCTGACGGCGGTTCAGCCCAGGTGGCCGTCCCTCCGCTCACCTTCGCACCAGTCGATGGTGTGGCTGATGGGGAGGAAGGACTCGATGAGCACGCCGCCAGAAGGACCGCTGCGATCCCTACGGCGAGTGCCATCGTTACCGCTGGCCTGAGTCGACGCACGTCCGACCTCCCTGATTTTCGGCTCGGCGGGGGGTCCGCCGAACATGACGAGCACGTTAACGTTCCGCGCACATCTTGGCACTAATACCTGTATGTGCCCAGGAATTGTGTGAACGACCCGAACCGTCCCCCAGGTCCTATCAGACTTACGTCGGGGCGGGGCGACTCGGGGACCCCGGTACACTCAAACGATGCCGAAGGACGATGGGTTACCTCGTTCACGGACTTCGGGAGCCGATCGTCAGAGCGGTCGGGGATCCTCATCCTCAGGTTCTGCCCGATCCAGCGACGCCTCAACCGGCCGGGCGCGCCGCGACACACCCGCCTCCCGGGCCGGCCGTGGATCGCCCTCGACGTCGGCCGGCGGTCGTCCTCCGCGGGCCACCGGTCGACCGGAAAGGTCCAGCTCTACCAGCCGTACGCCGGGATATCGCCCCGATCGATCGTCATCTCAGGGACGAACCGACTCCGATGGTCGCCGACAGGGCCCCCCGCGGAGAACGGCGAGAGCTCCGGGCACCACCTACCGCAGCGGCCCCGATTTCCATCCGAGATCGCCGACGTCGAGTCGGGGAGCCGCTCCCAGACCCCAGAGATCAGGATCCGCCCGCCCCGAGCGACCGCGATCGACAGAATCACGGGGCCGCAGCGAGGACGCGGGCAGAGAAGGCGGCCGGCCGGCGCCTTCGCCCCGAGGCCGCTCTGCCTTTCCGGTCAGAACCTCCGGTGCTGATCGCCCGACCACCAGTCGCCCGCCGCGCAGCCGACCACCGACAAGCCGTTCCATGGCCGGCCGCCCGCCGCCGCGGACATCGAGCTCGGACCGACGTCCTTCCACCGGCGCACCGCCGACCGGGCGTTCGCCCTCCTCGTCTCGCCCTCCGGCCAGAGGATCGTCGGACGATCGCCGACCCCTAACCGGCCGCCCGCCGACCAGCCGCTCGGCCTCCGATCGACCGTCGACTGCCCGGCCCTCGACGGCGCGCCCGACGGGAAGAACGACTCCGGCCGATCGTCGTCCGAGCGCGGACCGGTCCACCACCGGTCGACCGAGGCCGGACCGTCCGACCACGAGTCGTTCCCCGGCCGCCCGCCCGACGACGGGACGAGCCCCGACAGCACGACCGACAACAGCACGACCGACAACGGGCCGACCGACCACCGGTCGTTCTCCGGCCGGCCGATCGACATCGGCCCGGCCCCCGACGAACGGTCGCGCCGACAGGCCCCCGTCCACCCGCGACCAGCCGGCGGTACCGGCCCCGCCCCTCTCTCCGACACTTCGTCGATGGGGGAGTGTCGCCCGCAAGGGTGCCAAGGTCCTCCAGGAGAGCACCGAGGAATCAATAGAGCGCGCCCGTCAGCCCAGCCGCGCTCGTCCCGGCGGCGGTCGCCAAGAGCCCAAAGAAGAGGCCTGGCTGATCGAAGAGGTCGCCCCCGAGACCGGTCGGGGACGCCGCCGGCGCGTCGACACCGACTCCTCGGCCGACGCCCCCTCGCCGAGCTCCGCCTCCCCGGTACGACGATCGCGCAGCATCGAGGACGATCTTCCCAACGAAGTCGTGAACGAATTGGCGGCCGCCGTCGGCCGGGACCATGCCGCCAAACTCTCCGAGCGCATGGCTGCCGGTGTCCGCGCCTACGAGCGCGACCGCTACACCGAGGCCTTCCGGATCACCAAGCAGCTGGTCGAGCTCGTCCCCGAATCTGCCGCGGCCCGAGAGCTCCACGGTCTCGTCTGCTACCGCCTCGGCCGCTGGTCCCAGGCCATCAACCACCTGGAGGCGGCCCGCGTCCTGGGCGACGACGACACCAGCCAGATCCCGGTGATGATGGACTGCCACCGCGCCCTTCACCGTCACCGCCGCGTCGCCGCCCTCTGGGACGAGCTCCGCGCCAGCTCACCCTCACCCGACGTCCTGGCCGAGGGTCGCATGGTCCTCGCCTCGGATCTGGCCGACCAACGCAAGCTGAACGCGGCGGTCGAAGTCCTCGCCACCGCCGGCGCCGGCCGCAACCTCCGCCATCCCTCGGAGCGTCACATCCGTCAGTGGTACGTCCTGGCCGACCTCTACGAGCGCGCCGGCGACACCGCCCACGCCCGTGAGCTCTTCGGTCGCGTGGCGGCCGCCGATCCCGATCTGGCCGACGCCCAGGACCGCTACTCCGCTCTTGGATCCCGTAGCCGCCGGCCGCGTGCTCCGGCCAAGACCCGCCCTCCCGCGCCTCCTCTGGTCGGCGGGGGAGCCCAGTAACATCGCCTTCTGTGTCATCGGGCTTCGTCGACCTCCGCAGTGACACGGTCACCCAGCCCACCGCCGAGATGCGTCGCGCCATGGCCGACGCCGAGGTCGGTGACGACCAGTACGGCGAGGACCCCACCGTCAACGCCTTGGAAGAGGCCTACGCCGCCCGTGTCGGAAAGCCGGCCGCCCTCTTCGTCCCCTCCGGCGTCATGGCCAACCAGATCGCGCTCCGCGTCCTGTGTCGTCCCGGCGCCCTCGTCATCGCCGGCCGCCGTCAGCACGTCGTCATCTACGAGCACGGCGCCGCGGCGCGCAACGCCGGCATCCAGTTCTTCGAACTCGACGACGACGACGGCACTCTCGACCCCGAAGCCATCACCTGGGCGCGCGCGGCGGTCGAGCACCACTATCCGACCCCGGAACTTCTCTGCCTGGAACACACCCACATGCCCGCCGGCGGCATCCCCTGGACCCTCCCCGCCCTCGAAGCGGTGGCCTGGGCCGCCCACGGCCTTCCCATCCACATGGACGGCGCCCGTCTCTTCAACGCCGAAGTGGCCACGGGCACGTCGGTCTCGGCCTTCACCGCCCCGGTCACGACGGTCATGTCCTGCCTCTCGAAAGGTCTCTGCGCCCCTGTCGGCTCGATCCTGGCCGGACCCAGCGACGTCATGGCCGAGGCCCGCCTGGAGCGCCATCGACTGGGCGGCGCCATGCGCCAGGCCGGGGTCATCGCCGCCGCCGGTCTCCTCGCGCTCCGGACCATGGTCGACCGCCTGGCCGACGACCACGCCCGGGCCCAGCGCCTGGCCCACGCCGTGGCCGAGCGCTGGCCGGCGGCGGGCTGCGATCCGGCGCGCCTCCCGACCAACATGGTCATCTTCCGCCACCTCGATCCCGACGCCCTCCTGGCCCAACTCCGCTCCGAGGGGGTCCTGGCCGGCACCATCGCTCCCGGCGTCGTCCGTCTCGTCACCCACCACGACGTCGACGATCCGGCTCTCGAACGAGCCCTGACTGCGATATCGACAGCGCATTAGGCTCGCTTCCATGGCCACCGATATCGAAAAGATTCTGGGAGACGAAGCCCACGAACTGCTCTCGTACCAGTGCAAGGCCATCACGGCCGACGAGCTCGCCCTCCCCGGTCCGGACTACATCGACCGTGTCCTGCTCGCCTCGGACCGCCCCATCCCCGTCATCCGCAATCTGGCCTCGGTCTTCGCCCACGGCCGCATGGGGGGAACCGGCTACCTCTCCATCCTCCCCGTCGACCAGGGCATCGAGCACTCGGCGGCCGCTTCTTTCGCCAAGAACCCCGCCTACTTCGACCCGGCCAACCTGATCGAGCTGGCCCTCGAAGCGGGATCGTCAGCCATCGCCACCACCCTCGGCGGACTCGGCATCGTCGCCCGCCGCTACGCCCACAAGATCCCCTTCGTCGTCAAGCTCAACCACAACGACTTCCTCCATTACCCCCAGACCTACGACCAGGTCATGTTCGCCTCCGCCGAACAGGCGGCCGACCTCGGTGCCGTCGGCGTCGGCGCCACCGTCTATTACGGCTCGGATCAGGCCGACCGCCAGATCCAAGAGGTCCGTCACGCCTTCGCCCGCGCTCACGAGCTCGGCCTCTTCACCATCCTCTGGACCTATCTCCGCAACTCGGCCTTCAAGACCAAGGAGGCCGACTACTCGCTCTCGGCCGACCTCACCGGTCAGGCCAACCACCTCGGTGTCACCATCGAGGCCGACATCATCAAGCAGAAGCAACCGGAGAACAACGGCGGCTACAACGCCCTCAAGTTCGGAAAGACCGACCCTCTCGTCTACGAGCAGCTCACCACGGCCAACCCCATCGACCTCACCCGTTGGCAGGTCGTCAACTGCTACGCCGGCCGCATCCCCCTCATCAACTCCGGCGGTGAGTCCCACGGCACCGACGACCTGGCCCAGACCGTCCGCACCGCTGTCATCAACAAGCGGGCGGGTGGCACCGGCCTCATCGTCGGCCGCAAGGCCTTCCAGCGCCCCATGGCCGAAGGTGTCGACCTCCTCCACGCCGTCCAGGACGTCTTTCTCGACAAATCGGTCACCATCGCCTGACCGTATCCACCCTCACCGACTCATCCCGGTCGGTCGAGGCCTCCGCCAGTACCACCGGTACCCGGCACTATGCTCGACCCCAGAGCCGCTTTTTCTGGATTCGGCGGCTAATTCGTGGGTCGACCCGCCCCCTCAGGGTCGGCCGGGGGTGCCGAGAGACGGAGGAGTTGTGTCCACCGCGACAGAACATCCAACGATAGAGCTGGACCGGGTCGTCATCCGCTTTGCCGGAGATTCGGGCGACGGCATGCAGTTGACGGGCACCCAGTTCAACTCCGTCAGCTCCCTCTTCGGAAACGACACGGCCACCCTGCCGGACTTTCCCGCTGAGATCCGCGCCCCGGCCGGCACCCTGGCGGGCGTCTCGGCTTTCCAGGTCCACATCTCGGACCACGACATCCTCACCCCGGGCGACGCCCCTTCTGTCCTCGTGGCCATGAACCCGGCCGCCCTCAAGTCCAACGGCCATTTCGTACCCCCGGGCGGAACGATCATCGTGAACGTCGACGCCTTCGACGAGCGCTCCCTCGACAAGGCCGGCTACACCACCAACCCCCTCATCGACAGTTCCCTCGCCGCCTACACCGTCTACGAAGTGCCCATGACCTCGCTCACCATGGAGGTGGGCAAGCTGGCCGGCGTGAAACCACGCGAAGCGGAACGTTCGAAGAACTTCTTCGCCCTGGGACTGCTCAGTTGGCTCTACTCCCGCCCCACCGAGCCCACCCTCGACTGGATCACGGCCCGTTTCGCCAAGACCCCTCAGGTCCTCGACGCCAACACCCGGGCCTTCAAGGCCGGCTTCAACTTCGGCGAGACGGCCGAGCTCTTCGAATCGAACTACCAGGTCCGCCCGGCCGTCCACGCGCCCGGCACCTACACCAACGTCACCGGCAACACGGCGCTCGCCTGGGGCCTCATCGCCGCCGCCCACCAGGCCAATCTGCCCATCTTCCTCGGCTCCTATCCCATCACCCCGGCCTCCGACATCCTCCACGAGCTGGCCAAGCACAAGGAGTTCGGGATCAGGACCTTCCAGGCCGAGGACGAGATCGCCGGAGTGGGCGCCGCCATCGGCGCGTCCTTCGGCGGCTCCCTCGGTATCACCACTACTTCGGGCCCCGGCATCGACTTGAAGTCGGAGTCGATCGGCATGGCCGTCTCCTTGGAGCTTCCCCTCCTCGTCGTCGACATCCAACGCGGCGGCCCCTCCACCGGACTCCCCACCAAGACCGAACAGTCCGATCTCCTGCACGCCATGTACGGCCGCCACGGCGAGGCCCCGGTCCCCATCGTCGCCGCCATGACCCCGTCGCACTGCTTCGAGGCGGCCATGGAGGCGGTCCGCATCGCCGTCACCTACCGCACCCCTGTCTTCCTTCTCTCCGACGGCTACCTGGCCAACGGCTCGGAACCCTGGCGGCTCCCGGACGTGGCCGACCTCCCCGAGCTCCACGTCGAGTTCGCCACGGAGATGAATCACACCGAAGCCGACGGCACCAAGTCCTTCTGGCCCTACATCCGTGACGAGAACCTGGCCCGTCCCTGGGCCGTCCCCGGCACCCCCGGCCTCGAACACCGCATCGGCGGTCTCGAGAAAGAGGACGGCACGGGCAACATCTCCTACGACGCCGAGAACCACGAGCGCATGGTCCATCTCCGCGCCGCCAAGGTGGCCGCCATCGCCCGCTCCATCCCGCCGCTGGAGGTTGATGACGTCGACGGGGTCGGTGGCGCTCCCGTCCTCGTCCTCGGCTGGGGATCGACCTACGGGGCCATCGCCGCCGGCGTCCGCCGCGTCCGGGCCCGCGGCCTCAAGATGGCCCATCTCCAGCTCGTCCACCTGAACCCCTTCCCCTCCGATCTGGGCGACATCCTGAAGGCCTACGACCACGTCCTCGTCCCCGAGGCCAACCTGGGCCAGCTCTCCAAGATGATCCGGGCCGAGTACCTGGTCGATGCCAAGATCCTCTCCAAGGTCCAGGGCTCGCCCTTCCGGGCCGCCGAGATCGAGCTGGCCGTCCTCGAGCTGCTCGGCGTCGACAGTCCCTCCACCACCGTGGCCGACGAGGAGGTCGCCTCATGACCGACACGGCCACCCCCACCACCACGGCCAAGGACTGGGCCTCGGACCAGGAGGTCCGCTGGTGCCCCGGCTGCGGGGACTACTCCATCCTCACGGCCGTCCGGATGCTCATGCCCGAACTGGGCACCACCCGGGAGAACACCGTCTTCCTCTCCGGCATCGGCTGCGCCGCCCGCTTCCCCTATTACATGAACAGCTACGGACTCCACTCCATCCACGGCCGCGCCCCGGCGGTGGCCACCGGCCTGGCCGTCACCCGCCCCGACTTGGACGTCTGGGTCGTCACCGGTGACGGCGATGCCCTCTCCATCGGCGGTAACCACCTCATCCATGCGCTGCGCCGCAACGTCAACATCACGATCCTTCTCTTCAACAACCAGATCTACGGCCTCACCAAGGGCCAGTACTCACCGACCTCGGAGCAGGGCAAGGTCACCAAGTCGACGCCCTTCGGATCGCTCGAGACCCCCTTCAACCCCATCTCGCTCGCCCTCGGGGCCGAGGCCACCTTCGTGGCCCGCACCCACGACATGGACCGCAAGCACATGCAGGAGACCTTCCGCCGGGCCCATGCCCACAAAGGGGCGGCCTTCGTCGAGATCTACCAGAACTGCAACGTCTTCAACGACGGGGCCTTCGAGAAGATCACCTCCAAGGACGCCCGCCCCGACCAGCTCATTCCCCTCGTCCACGGCCAGCCCATCCGCTTCGGCGCCGATCTCCAGCACGGCGTCGTCCTCGACCCCGACGGCCGCGTCCGCGTGGTCGAGGTGGCCGACGTGGGGGAGTCCTCACTCCTCGTCCACGACGAGAAGCGCGACGACCCGGGTCTGGCCTTCCAATTGAGCCGCCTGGCCCGCGGCCCCTACGAGCCCACCCCCATCGGCGTCTTTCGCGCCGTGGAGCACACCGAGTACGGCGCGGCGATGTCCCGCCAACTCCTCGAAGCCAACGAGCGCAAGGGACCGGGTGACCTCACCGCCCTTCTGGCCTCGGGAGGCACCTGGACCGTCGAGGCCTGACCTTCCCCACTGCCTGGGCCGTACCGCTTCGTCCTGAGCCTCACCCTGCGCGGTCGTCTTTCTGGCGCGCTCCGTCGTATTCCGCCTCCCGCCTCAATGGTGGGCTCCGCCGCGCCGATAGGGAAGTGGGCGGATCGAGCCGAGCCGACAGGCCGTGCTCCCCGCCTCGGGGGGGTACAGGAACGGGGCGCGTGCGGCGCAATGTCACAGCCGGCCCGCTGCGACGGGGGGTCGCCGTACCGCCCCTGTTCCTCAGGTCCCGGCGCCAGGGGGAACTGTGCAGGGAGGCTCAGGGCTCCCGGCGTTCTAAGGCGAATCGGATCATGGGAACAGCCCGGTCCGGCAGCGGGTCTTCAGGAAAGTATTCGTCGTAGAGGGAGATTGCTTCGCCGTCGGTTGTGATGCCGCATGCATCGAGGAGGAATCCGAGGTCGGCCTCGTCACGACGGCCCCTGCTCGCCCTCATCTTCATCGCCAACATGGCGCGAGCGTCAGCGGTGAAGATCTCGAGGGTTCCCACGATCCTCACCGGGCGCCAATCTGGTTGCTTGAAGACCGGGATGTGGATTTTTGCGGCGTCGTTGAGCCACCCCGCACGCAACCCGCGCCGAGCGCCGACACGGGCGGCGATTTCGAGAACTTTCTCCGCCGGGTAGACGGCACCGTCGACGTCGTCGGTCATCTCGCGGGCGTCATAGTCCAAGACCATGACGGCACCTCCGACGGCATAGAGCCGGGCGCTCAGGCCCTGCTTCTCGAGCTCGACGCCGACCTCCTCGAGCGCTCCCTCGGTCTCCTGGCGGTCCACCTGTCAGACGCTCTCCAACTCGGCGGCGGCGGCCAGAACGCCGTGCCGAATAAATGCGGCCGGGGCCGTCTCGAGCTCCCATTCGTGAAGGGCTTGGTTCTCCGAGAGATACCAAAATGGCTTGGCGAACCGACGCCGGTCGTTGGTCCAGCGAGGAGGTGAGACATTTTTTCGGGCGCACTCATCCTCGACCACGGCTGCCAAGAACGCATCCCAGCCGGTGTTGCCCGTCACGGTGGCCGGTGCGCCGATCAGACGCTCGATCTCGTCCGGCTCGGAATGCCGAAGCGCGTCCCGGAAGTTCAGCACGGCACGAAGTGCCCCATCGACCCGGGCGGGGTCGGGGGCGACGCCATCGGGACCGGGATGCAGCCGTTGGGCGATCCGTCGGGACGTGGCCGCCGCGCTGTACCGATCGAGCGTCACCAGGTTGATCTCGAGACTCAGACCGCACGCTTCGGCGAGGTTGCTCAGAAGAGTCAGGCCGGCCTCTCGACGACCACCCTCGATCTCAGAGATCGTCGGCTGGGGAACGCCGGCCAGACGGGCCAGGGCGCGTTGGGACAGCCCTTTTCTCCGCCGGAGATCCCGGACGACGTTGCTCGCCAGCCATTTGCCTTCCACACCAACATGATACGTGATTCAGTATCAAAGTGGGCAGATTCTTACCGGGTCTGGTTAGCCCTCGACGGGCCGGTACACCATTCCCGTCCGGGGCTTCGGGTGGAAATAGGTGCTCTTGGGCGGCATCCGCCTGTGGGCGTGGGCCCACTCGCCGATCTGTGTCACCGTCACCGGACGGATCAGCACGGCGGCGTCGACGTCGCCGGTGTTCACCGCATCGATGGCCGAGTGCCAGTCGTGCTGGTACGCGATCTGCGCTCCGGGAATCTCTTCCACCACCAGGGCGATCAGGCTCGAGTCGAGATCCGATCCGGCCGCCGTATAGGTCTCTTCGCGCGGCGTCAGCAACCACACCCCGCCGGCGGTCACGAGCGCCAGCGCCTCGGAGTCGGCCACGGCGTCGACCAACGACTCCTCGAGCGGACCCACGTGCACGGTGTCGAACCACCGCCCGAACGTCTCGGCCAGATCGAGACCCTCGGGGATCCCCGACAGCGTCCGGTGGATGGGACCCACCGACAGCTGCTCCTCGCTCAACTCGACCACCAGGGCCATCACGGCGTCGTAGTCACCGGCCACGTCGCCCACGGCCGCCCGCCGCTCCTTCTGGTAGGTGAGAGCGGTCTGGTACCGGTGATGGCCGTCGGCGATCACCACCGGTGACTCGGCCACCGCGGCGCTGATGGCGTCGAGCACGGCCGGGTCGTCGAGCACCCACAGGGTGTGCCCCACCCCTTCGTCGTCGGTGGCCTGGGCCGTCGGCGCCCCGGTGGGCTCGAAGATCTTGGACAACCCGGCAGTCAGCGACAGCCCCCAGATGGGCGAGAGATTGGCGTGACAGGCCCGCAGCAGATCGAGCCGGTCGGTAGTGTCCTTGGGCATCGTCTGCTCGTGGGGCAGGATGTCGCTCCCGCCGGGATCGCACACGAGGGCCCCGATCACCCCGGTCGAGCTGGCCCCCGAGGCCTCGGTCATCCGGTAGGCGTAGAAGGCGGGCTTCCCATCACGCTGGAGTACCCCTTCCTCCAGCCACCGCGCCATGTACCGGGCGGCCGACTGGTACCGGTCGAGCCCCGTCCGCGGGTCCTCGACGGGCAACTCCACGTGGATGGCGTTGGCCAGGTGCCGCCCGGCGAGGACGGCGCGCTCCTCGGCGTCCACGATGTCGTAGGGCGGGGCGATCACCTTCTCGAGCGGTATCGAGGGGTCGTAGCGCAGTCCGGCGAAGGGTTCGAAACGGGGAGCCATGGCTCCTGCGTACCACAGCCCGTGGCGTCCCCGGTACCCCGGCGAGCCTCCCGCAGCCGGTCGAAATGGCCCCCAGACTTAACGTTCACGTAAACTGTGGCCCGATGACTTCGACCGTCTCGAGCCCGCCGCCGACCGCCGCCGGCCCGGGGACGGCGCGTCCCGACCGCTACAAGTGGACGGCACTCTCCAACACCACCCTGGGCGTCTTCATGGCCCTGCTCAACACCTCGATCGTCATCATCTCCCTGCCCGCCATCTTCCGCGGCATCCACGTCAACCCGCTCCAGGCGTCGAACATCGGCCTCCTGTTGTGGCTGCTCCAGGGCTACCTGGTCGTCACCGCCGTCCTGGTGGTCACCCTGGGCCGTATCGGGGACCTCTTCGGCCGGGTCCGGATGTACAACGCCGGCTTCGCCGTCTTCACCGTGGCCTCCATCGCCCTGGCCCTGTCGCCGGTCACGGGATCGAAGGGGGCGCTCGTCCTGATCGGCCTCCGGGTCATCCAGGGCATCGGCGGGGCGCTCCTCATGGCCAACTCCATGGCCATCATCACCGACGCCTTCCCCGTCCACGAGCGGGGCATGGCCCTCGGTATCAACATCGTGGCCGGCATCTCCGGCTCGTTCCTGGGACTACTGGTGGGCGGTGTCCTCTCGGCCGTCGACTGGCGCCTCGTCTTCCTGGTCAGCGTCCCCTTCGGCATCTTCGGGACCGTCTGGGCCTATCTGAAGCTCCACGACACGGGCATCAGGGTGCCGGCCAAGCTCGACTGGTGGGGCAATGCCACCTTCGCTCTCGGCCTCGTCCTCGTCATGATCGGCCTCACCTACGGCCTCATCCCCCACGGGGGCCACTCCATGGGCTGGACCGGCCCCTGGGTCCTGGCCGAGCTCATCGGCGGGGCGGTCCTCCTGGCGCTCTTCGTCTGGATCGAGACCCGGGTCGACGATCCCATGTTCAACCTCTCGCTCTTCCGGCTCCGTGCCTTCGCCGGGGCGGGCCTGGCCAACCTGCTGTCCAACATGGGCCGGGGAGGCCTTCAGTTCATGCTCATCCTCTGGCTCCAGGGCATCTGGTTGCCGCTGCACGGCTACTCGTTCCAGTCCACCCCGCTCTGGTCCGGCATCTACCTGGTCCCGCTCTCCATCGGCTACCTGGCCTCGGGCCCCTTGGCCGGCCGCCTGTCTGACCGTTACGGCCAGAAGTGGTTCTCGAGCCTCGGCATGTTCGGCGCCGCTGCCACTTTCGTCGTCCTTCTCTTCCTGCCCGTCAACTTCTCCTACCCGGCCTTCGCCGTCATCGTCTTACTGAACGGCATCTCGGTGGGCCTCTTCTCGGCGCCCAACACCACCACCATGATGAACGCCGTCCCCGCCGCTCAGCGGGGGGCGGCCTCGGGCATGCGGGCTACCTTCATGAATTCCGGCTTCGTCCTCTCCATCGGCATCTTCTTCTCCCTCATGATCGTGGGCCTGGCCTCGACCCTGCCTGCCGCAATGGCCCACGGCCTCGCCGCCCAGGGCATCCCCGCCGCGGTGGCCCACAAGGTGGCCTCGCTCCCGCCCGTCGGCACCCTCTTCGCCGCCTTCCTCGGCTACAACCCCATGCGCACCCTCCTCGGCCCCCACGTCCTGGCCCACATCGGCGCCGCCCGTGCCGCCACCGTCACGGGCAAGTCCTTCTTCCCCTCGCTCATCTCGGGTCCCTTCCACCACGGTCTCGTCATCGCCTTCCTGGCCTCGGCCGGCCTCTGCGCGGCGGCCGGCGTCTCGAGCCTCTGGGCGGGCAACCAGCACGAAGCCCAGGGCCAGCGCCTGGCCCGCAGCGCCGGCGACAGCGACAGCAACCGCGACTCCGCCGCCGAGCCCGGGACGGCTGCGCCGACGAGCGCCATCAAGGCGGGGGTGTGATGACGACGTCCGAGACCGAGACCCAGGAGCCCCGCCTGTTCCGTATCGGGGAGGTGGCCGAGCGCGCCGGGGTCTCCTGCCGCACCCTGCGCTACTACGAGGAGCTGGGACTGCTGGCCCCGGCCGAGTACTCGACCGGGGGAGCGCGCCGCTACGCCGAGCAGGACGTGGCCCGCCTCTTGCGCATCCGCGAGCTCCAGGAGCTCCTCGGCTTCGACCTGGGCGAGATCAAGGTCGTCCTCGGCGCCGAGGACCAGCGGGCGGGTCTGCGCAGCGAATATCTGGGCGGCGCCGACGTCGGTCGCCGGCGCGAGATCCTGGCCGAGGCGGTGGAGATCAACGAGCGCCTCCGGGCCCTGGTGGCGGCCAAGCAGAGACGCCTGGAAGAGATGACGCGCGACCTCGACGACAACGCCGAGCGCTATGCCACGAGAGCCCGGGAGCTGGCGGGAGAAGACCCGGGGGCAGAGCGCGCCGGGTCGTAGACTTCGCGCCGGTGATGGCCGAGAACCCAGGGTCTGATCAGGTGCGGGCGGACCAGCTGTCCATCGACGAGGCGTCACTCGACAGCGTCCTCACCGTCCCCAATGTCATCACCTTCATCCGCCTGGCCTGCATCCCGCTCTTTCTCTGGCTGCTCTTCGGCGCCCACCGCCAGACCGATTCGGCCATCCTCCTGGCCGTCCTCGGGGCCACCGACTGGGTCGACGGCCACGTGGCCCGCCGCTGGCACCAGGTCTCCACCCTGGGCAAGGTCCTGGACCCCGTGGCGGACAGGCTGCTGGTGGGAACGGCCGTCATCGCCGTCATCATCCACGGCGCCGTCCCCCTCTGGTTCGGGGTGGCCACGGTGGCGCGCGAGGTCCTCGTCTCGGGCGCCGTGCTCCTCCTCGCCGCCTTGGGCGCCGAGCGGATCGACGTCCTCTGGGTGGGCAAGGCCGGCACCTTCGGCCTCATGGTGGCCTACCCCATCTTCCTGGTCTCCCACGGCCCCGCCGGCTGGCAGTCGGTGCTCCAGGTGGTCGCCTGGCTGTGCGCCGCTCCGGCGCTGGTCCTGGCCTATATCGCGGCGGCCGCTTACGTGCCCGTGGCCCGCCGGGCCCTGTCCCAGGGACGCCACGGCCGACGAGGTGACGAAGGAGTCCCAGGCCCGGGCGGTCCCGGGGGCTCAGGCACGGGGGACACCCCCGGAGGGTAGGGTTCGGACCTGATGCTGCCGTGAAAGCGCTGATCATGGCGGGCGGTGAAGGGACCCGACTCCGACCGCTCACCTCGAACCAACCGAAGCCGATGTTGCCCATGGCCAACCGGCCGATGATGGAGCACGTCGTCACCCTGCTCCGCCAGCACGGCTTCGAGGACATCGTGGTCACCGTGGCCTTCATGGCCAACACCATCCGCAGCTACTTCGGCGACGGCTCCGAGTTCGGCGTCCGCATGGTCTACGCCACCGAGGAGACCCCACTGGGCACCGCCGGTTCGGTCCTGAACGCCCGCGACGAGCTCGACGAGCGCTTCGTCGTCATCTCGGGCGACGTCCTCACCGACATCGACCTCAGCTCGGTGGTCGACTTCCACATGGCCAAGGGCGCCCTGGCCACCATTGCGCTGAAGGCCGTCGAGGATCCCCTCGAGTTCGGCATCGTCATCACCCGGGAAGACGGCTCGATCGAGCGCTTCTTGGAGAAGCCCACCTGGGGACAGGTCTTCAGCGACACCATCAACACCGGCATCTACGTCCTCGAGCCCGAGATCTTCGACTTCATCCCCGCCGGCCGGCCGGTGGACTTCTCCGAAGAGGTCTTCCCGGCCGTCCTCAGCTCGGGCAAGCCCCTCTTCGGTGCCATCACCGACGGCTACTGGGAGGATGTCGGCACCCTCGAGGCCTATGTGAGCGCCCACCAGGACATCCTCGACGAGAAGGTCGCCGTCGAGGTGAGCGGCTTTCCGCTTCGTCCCGGGGTCTGGTTGGGAAAGGGCGCATCGATCGATCCGACGGCGGCCGTGCGCGGCCCGGCCATCATCGACGACAACTGCCACATCGGCGCCGACACCGTCATCGGCGCCTACTGCGTCCTCGGGGCCAACGTCCGCATCGGTGACAACTCCTCCCTCGAGCGCACCGTCGTCCACGACAACGGCTTCCTCGCCGCCGGCGTCCGCCTCGACGGCTGCGTCCTCGGCCGCTCCTGCGATCTCCGCCAGGGGGTCCGCTGCGAGGAAGGGGTGGTCCTCGGCGACGAGACCTTCATCGGCGCCCAGGCCACCCTCAAGTCGGGGGTCAAGGTCTATCCCTTCAAGACCGTCGAAGCAGGCGCCATCGTCAACACCTCGATCGTCTGGGAGTCACGCGGTCCCCGCAGCCTCTTCGGCCGCCTGGGGGTCACGGGCCTGGCCAACGTGGACATCAGCCCCGAGCTGGTCATGCGCCTGTCCATGGCCTGGGCCAGCAACCTGGAGAGGGGAGCAACGGTCACCACCTCGCGCGACACCTCACGGGCCGCCCGCGTGCTCAAGCGGGCCATCATCGTGGGCTGCAACGCCTCCGGCGTGAACGTCGACGACCTCGAGGTGGCCACCGTTCCCGTCACCCGCGCCCATGTCCGGTCGGGATCGAGCCTGGGCGGCATCACCGTCCGGCTCTTCGAGGACGACGCCCAGTCGGTCATGATCCGCTTCTTCGACCAGGACGGCATCGACGTGGCCGAGGCCACCCAGAGAAAGATCGAGCGCCTCTACCACCGCGAGGAATTCCGCCGGGCCCTGGCGTCGGAGATCGGCGACATCGAGTTCCCCCCGCGTGCCCTCGAGCTCTACACGGCCGCCATGATGAGCGCCGTCGACATCGCGGCCATCGCCGCGGCGGAGTTCAAGCTCGTCCTCGATTACTCCTACGGCACCTCCTCCTTCGTCATGCCCAACGTCCTGGCCAAGCTGGGCGCCGACGTCCTGGTGGTGAACCCCTATGCGGCCACCGCCGCGGTGGTCTCGAACGACCGGGCGGCGTCCGCCGCCCGCGTGGCCAGCCTGGTCCGGGCCTCGGGGGCCCATATGGGGGCCGTCATCGACCCCGGCGGGGAGCACATCACCCTGGTGGACGGAGACGGCCGGATCCTCACCGACGACGAGGCCCTGCTCCTCATGCTGGAGCTGGTGGTCTCGACCACCCCGGGGGCCAAGGTGGCTCTGCCCGTGGCCGTCCCCATCGCCGCCGAGCGCATCTGCCAGGCGGCCGGGGCCGAGATCATCTGGACCAAGCTCTCGTCCACCCATCTCATGGAGCTCTCGAGCGCAGGGGGAGTGACCTTCGCCGCCAGTCAGGAGGGGGGCTTCATCTTCCCCCGCTTCCTCCCCGCCTTCGACGCCGTCGCCACCCTCGTCCATCTGCTGGCCATGCTGGCCACGACGGGGGAGTCGATGTCGAAGTTGACGGCCAAGCTCCCCACCGTCCACATCGCCCACGAGGAAGTGGTCACCCCCTGGGAGCAGAAGGGCACCGTCATGCGCATCGCCGTGGAACGGGCCAAGGACCGTGAGGTGGTCCTCGTCGACGGCGTCAAGACGATCGAACCCGACGGCTGGGTCCTCGTCGTCCCCGACCCCGAAGAGCCCCTCACCCACGTCTGGGCCGAAGCCCCGAGCGACGCCGAAGCCCGGGCCCGCGCCACGGAGCACGCGGTCCGGATCCGCCAGATGCTGCGTTGACGCGGGCGCGGCCAAGCGTTTGCTCCCGGGCGGTAATGCGATGTTTCGGTTAGGGTCCCAGCCATGCAGGTGCCCGACGGATTGCACTACAGCACCGACCACGAGTGGGTCCGCCAGGAAGGCGACAAGCTGCGGATCGGCATCACCGATTACGCGCAGGACGCCCTGGGCGACGTCGTCTTCGTCTCGCTCCCCGAGATTGGCGCGCACGTCGACGCGCAGGGTGTGCTCGGCGAGGTCGAGTCCACCAAGTCTGTCTCTGAGATCTATGCGCCTGTCGCCGGTGAGGTGGTGGCGGTGAACGCGTCGCTCTCACAGGCGCCCGAGCAGTTGAATTCCGACCCTTATGGAGAAGGGTGGATCTGCGAGATCGCTCCCACTGATCCCGACGCCGTCGCCGGTCTTCTCGACGCCGCCGGGTACTCAGAGCTCATCGCCAGCTAGTGGCCAAAAGCGATGATCAGGTGATGAGTTAGCGTGGAGAGTGTGTTCTGCAACAACTGCGGGCACCGCAACCCGCCGAGCGCCAACTTCTGCTCGTCGTGCGGCGCGGTGCTCGGTCCGGCCACGTCCGATACCACCATCACGCTCCACCCGGTTGACGCCCAGGGCGAGGCCGGTGATGAAGAGCTCCACGTGACCCTCCCCGACCGCCCGAGCGGGGCCGGCCTGCTGGTGGTGAAAAGGGGACCGAACGCGGGCACCCGCTATGTTCTCGACTCCGAGGTGACCCGGGCCGGTCGCCACCCCGAGAGCGACATCTTCTTGGACGACATCACCGTGTCGCGCCGTCACGCCGAGTTCGTCGGCCAGCACGGGTCGTACTCGGTCCGAGACGTCGGTTCTCTGAACGGGACCTATGTGAATCGCGAACGCATCGAGGAGGCCGTGCTGTCCACGGGGGACGAAGTGCAGATCGGCAAGTTCAAGCTCGTCTACCTCGCCGCGGCGGACGAGTCATGAGCGGTCGTACCTATCTCTCCATCGGCGACGTCCTCACCCTGTTGCGTCAGGAGTTCCCCGACGTCACCATCTCGAAGATCCGCTTCCTCGAGAGCCAGGGTCTCGTCAACCCCGAACGCACCCCCTCGGGGTACCGCAAGTTCTACGAGCAAGACGTCGAGCGCCTGCGCTGGGTGCTCCGTCAGCAGCGCGAGAACTTCCTTCCCCTGAAGGTCATCAAGGGCCGCCTCGAGCAGGAGGGTGGCGTCGACGCCGTCGACGACTTGGACGACCCCGATTTCGACGCCGACGCCGACTTCGACGACGAGGCCACCGACCAGGCGGACTACGCCGAGCAGACGGCCGAGATACGGGACCGCTCCGAAGGAGCGGAACTGCGCCGCCGGCCCGTCCCCGTCCTCGTCGGTCAAGGAGCCCCCCTGGCCCCGGCCGCCGCCGCCCGCCCGACGTCGGGTTCGCTGCCCGGGTTCGAGTCCGCCGCGTCCGCCCCCGTGGGTGAGGCCGAGATGGCGGCCGCCACCTTCGTCGACGGTGCCGACGAGGCCGGCGGAGATAATGGCGCCGCTGACGACATGGCGGCCAAGGCCGAAGCACCGGCGCCGGCACCAGCGCCAGCGGGCCGCCGGGCGGCGGCGTCACGGCCTGCCGGCGGCCGGTCCGCCTCCAAGTCCCCGGCGTCGGGTCCGGCGCCCAAAGCCACCGGGGTGGCGGCGGCGGGGACAGAACCACCGGTGGCGACCATGTCGGGAAACGACATGACCATCGAAGAGCTGGCCTCGGCGGCCGGGCTCACCGTGGGTGACGTCCAGCAACTGGTGTCCTTCGGGCTCCTGGCCGGCCGGCTCGTCGGGGGCGTGGCCTACTTCGACGACGACGCTCTGGCCATCGGCCGCGCGGCGGCGGGATTCGCCCGCTACGGGGTCGAGGCCCGCCACCTCCGGCTGCACAAGTTGGCGGCTGAACGCGAGGCGGGTTTCATTGAACAGATCGTCCTGCCGCTTCTGAAGCAGCGCAATCCCGAAGCGCGCCAGCGGGCCCACGACAACGTCACCGAGTTGACCCGGCTCGGCCAACAGCTGCGCACCGTCTTGCTGCGCAACGCGCTCCGCGACCAGCTGGGCGGGTGACAGGGAGCGACGGCGCCCGGATCCTCCACGACGGCGGTGACCTGGCGGCGGCCGCCGCCCGCCTGGGCGTCGAGATCTCCGACGCCTATCCCGGCGGCGTGCTCTTCGTGGCCGTGCTGAAGGGCAGCATCCTCTTCCTGGCCGACCTGGTCAGAAACGTCACCGTTCCCTGTGAGGTGGACTTCCTCGGCATCTCGGCCTACACCGAGGGAACGGGCCGTGTCCGCATCGTGAAGGACCTGGACAACGACGTCCACGACCGCCACGTGGTGCTCGTGGAGGACATCGTGGACACCGGCCTCACCTCGACCTATGTCCTCGGTGAGCTGCGCCGCCGGGGACCGGCCTCGGTGGAGGTCTGCACCTTGTTCGACCGTCGGGCCCGGCGCATCGTGCCCGTCCCCGTCCGTTTCGCCGGCTTCGAGGCCCCCGACGAGCTCCTGCTCGGATATGGCCTGGATGTGGCCGGCCGGTACCGCAACCTGCCATTCGTGGCTACCGGTGATCGAGAAGCTCTCGAAGAGGACCCCGAAGCGCATGTCCAACAGCTCTATGGGCGGTAAGTTGCTGGGCATGGTCGAAGTCCGGCTGAGCGCAGTGAGGGTGGACCTCCAGTCGAATACCCCTGTCCTGCTCTTGACCGAGACGGAGGGGGTGGGCCGGACTCTGCCGATATTCATCGGTGCCCCCGAGGCGACGGCCATCGCCTTCGCCATCCAAGGCGTGGCGCCCCCGCGTCCCATGACGCACGACCTGTTGCGCGACGTGGTGGAGACACTCGGCGCCAGTCTCGATCGCGTCGTCATCACCGAGCTGCGCTCGGCCACCTACTACGCCGAGCTCCACTTGAAGCGCGCCGACGGAACGCTCACCGTCTCCAGCCGGCCCTCTGATGCCGTGGCTCTCGCCGTGCGCACGGCCAGTCCGCTCTTCGTGGCCGACGACCTCATGGACTCCGAAGGCATTCTCTTACCGAGCGACGAGGAGGACGAGGAGTCGGCCACGCCCGAAGAACTGGTGGGCGAGTTCCGCCAATTCCTCGACACCGTCCGCCCCGAGGACTTCAGCTCTTGATCCATCCGAGGCGTCAGTCGTCGGTTCGCCGGGCCGTTCTCCCGATGGTTCTCCTGTCGGCCGCCGCTCTGACCGCGTGCTCGTCGCCCAAGACAGCGGCGCCGTCCACGACCACGACCACATCGCCGTCGGCGCGCTCGACCACCACCCTGTCGACATCGGCGCCCACCACCTCCACCACCGTGCCCGGCTGCACGGGATCCAATTACCTCCTCGAGATGCTCGGTAGCGAAGGGGCGGCCGGGACCAACGAGCTGACGCTGGGCTTCAAGAACACCTCGTCGGCCACCTGCTCGCTCTTCGGCTATCCGGGTCTGCAGCTCCTCGACGGCTCCGGCAACGACATCGCCACCACCACGGTGCGCGGGGGTAGCTACTCGTTCACCAACTTCGCCCCCACCAAAGTGTCCGTGGGTCCGGCGGCCACGGTCTACTTCAACGTGGCCTATTCCGATGTCCCCACCGGATCGGAGTCGGCCTGTCCCACCGCCGCGGCCCTCCAGGCCATCGCCCCCAACACCACCACCGCGCTCAAGGTGACGGGCTCGTTCAACGTCTGCAACACCGGCACCCTCACCGTCTCGCCCGTCTTCGGCCAGGGTTCGCCCGAGACCCAGACGACGGCGCCCCCGAGCTCCGGGCACTAAGCCGCCCAGCCGGGTTCGCCCAGCCGGGTTCGCCCAGCCGGGCCTCGGTTCGGGTCGGGTCGGCGGGCGGGTACTCAGACGGGGCGGACGAGGATGCGGCCGCGGACCCGGGCGTTCAGAACGTCGTCGACCGCCGCGTCGAGCTCTTCGAGGGAGACCTCGCCCGCCACCATCGACTCCAAATCGATCCGGGCCACGTCACCGGCCAGGCGCTCCCAGACGGCCCGTCGGCGCGCGGTGTCGGTGGCCACGCTGTCGACACCGAGAAGAGCGACGTCGCGGGTGATGAAGGGGAAGACGCTGGTCTCCAAGGCAGAGCCCCCAGTGAGCCCGCTGGCCGCCACCGCCGCGCCGTAGCGCAGTGTCCGCAGGATCCGGGCCAAGGTGACCCCTCCCACGCAGTCCACCGCCCCGGCCCAGTGTTCGGGGCCGAGAACGCGACCGGGATCCTCGTCGAGCGCGTCGCGCCCGATGACCTCGCCCGCCCCGAGCGCCTCCAGCCAGGCCCGCTCGTCGGTCTTGCCCGTGCTCGCCACCACCTCGTGGCCCCGACCGGCCAAGAGGGCAACGGCGAAGGAGCCGACTCCTCCCGACGCTCCCGTCACGAGCACGGGCCCCGCCCCGGGAACTAACCCGTGGTCCTCCAGCCGGTCGGCCGACAGCGCGGCCGTGAACCCGGCCGTGCCGATGATCATGGCCTGGCGGGCCGAGAGCCCAGGGGGCAGCGCAATGGCCTCTCCGGCCGGGACCCGCGCGTAGGCGGCGAAGCCGCCGTGGCGCGCCACCCCGATGTCGTGTCCGTGAGCCAGGACCTCGGTGCCCGGTGGCAGCGCCGGGTCATCGCTCGTCACCACCACGCCGGCCAGATCGACACCGGGCACCAGGGGCGATATCCGCGCCGCCCGGTTTCCCGGCACCGTCACCAATGCGTCTTTGTAATTGACCGAAGACCACTCCACCGCGACGAGCACCTCGCCGGCGGGCAGGTCGGCCACAGTGAGGGACTCGACGCTGCGGCTGGGCGCCGTGTCGTGGCGGGTCACCACGTAGGCGGGGAACCGGTCAGGAACGAGGTCAGTGCCCGTCGTCGTCGTCACCGGGAGGTACCGTACGGCTTCCATGCCGAGCACACCCTTCGGCCTCTGGCCGTCACCGCTTTCCCCCCAAGTCCTCGGTGGCGCGCGTGTCTCCATGGCGGGGCTCCAGGTGGTGGGCGACGCCTGCTGGTGGACCGAGGGCCGGCCCCACGAGGGCGGTCGTCAGGTGGTCATGCGGCTGCGTCGCGGGGTCGAGCCCGAAGAGATGTCCCCGCCCGGGGTGAACATCCGATCCGAGGTCCACGAGTACGGCGGCGTCGCCTTCTGGGCCGAGGGCGACGGCCTGATCTGCATCAACGCCGGCGACAAGGCGCTGTGGTGGCTGGAGCCGGAGAAGAGGCCGGAGCGGCTCACGCCGCCGGCGCCGCGGGGCGAGACCCACCGCTACGGCGACGTGCGCACGGTGGCCGGGGGGCGCTGGTTGGTCTGTGTCCGTGAGCGCCACCACGGCGACGTGGTGGACGACGAGATCGTGGCCGTCGACCGGCTCCGGCGGGTCACCCCGGCCGTTCTGTGCTCGGGGCGCGACTTCTACGCCGCCCCCCGCCCGAGCCCCGACGGCCGCCGCCTGGCCTTCGTGGCCTGGGACCACCCCAACATGCCGTGGGACGGAAGTGAATTGTGGGTGGCCGATCTCGATCTCCCCGAGGCCGGCCGTGTCGGGCACCGTCCGGGCCTGGCCGGCACGCCCTCGTGCATCGCCGGCGGCCCCGATGAATCGGTGGGTCAGCCCACCTGGGCGGGCGAGGATCTCTGGTTCGTCTCCGACCGCTTCGACTGGTGGCAGCCCTACCGCTGGGGCGCCGGAGTCACCGCCGAGCGCATGTGCAGCGAAGAGGCCGAGTTCCACGAGCCCGACTGGGTCCTCGGCCAGGCCACCCTCGATTTCCGCCATGACGGCCACCTGGTCTGTCGCTTCCGGCGCGACGGCCGGGACCGGGTGGGGATCCTCGATCCCGCCACCGGGGCCCTGACCGAGGTGGCCCAGCCGTGTGTGACCATCGCCGGCCTCCGCTGCCGGGGCGCCGGTGCCGAACAGGAGATCGTGGTCCTCGGGTCAACGGCCACCGAGCCGGGGGGCATCCACGCCGTGGCCGCCGGTCCGGTGGGGGCGGATCCGGAGGGGACAGGACCAGAGGAGGCAGGGCCAGAGGTCGCTCTGTACCGCCCCGACGGTGCACCCCTGGACGTCGCCTTGGTCTCGGTTCCCCGGGAGATCCGTTTCCCCACCGTGGTGGGCATCGAGGCCTCGCTGCTCTTCCACCCGCCCCACGGATCGGGGCTGTCCGGTCCCAAGGGGACCCTCCCGCCCCTCGTGGTCGTCTGCCATGGGGGACCGACGTCGGGTGCCGAACCGGGATTCAACGCCTCGGTCCAGATGTGGAGCACCCGGGGGGTGGCCGTGGCCGTGGTCGACTACCGGGGCTCTTCGGGTCACGGGCGCGCCTTCCGGCGCCTGCTCGACGGCCAGTGGGGGGTGGCCGACGCCGAGGACTGCATGGCCGCGGCGCGCTTCCTGGCCGACAAGGGCCTGGTCGACGGCGGGGCGATGGTCATCAAAGGGTCGAGCGCCGGTGGCCTGACGGCGCTGCGGAGCCTGGTGGCCGGGGGACCCTTCGTCGCCGCCGTCGTCTCCTACGGGGTGACCGATCTGAGCGCCCTGGCCGCCGACACCCACAAATTCGAGTCCCACTACACCGACCGGCTGGTGGGTCCTTTGCCCGAGGCGGCCGCCGTCTACGAGGAGCGCTCGCCGGCGTGTCACCCGGAGCGCATCGAGGGGGCCGTTCTTCTGCTGCAGGGATCGAAGGACCCCATCGTCCCGCCCGACCAGGCCGAGCGGATGGCCAAAGCCCTCGAGTCGCGGGGACTTCGCTGTGACAAGGTCGTCTTCGAGGGCGAGGGCCACGGATTTCGCCGGGCCGACACCCTGACCCGTTGCGCCGAGCTCGAGATCGCCTTCGTCCGCGAGGTCCTCGGTATCGCCCCGGGGGACTGAACGACGGAACCATCGCACGACCCGGTCCGGCCCCCGGCCGGGCGTAGCATGGGGATTATGCCCAGCCGCCTCCTCGGGCGCGGTGCCCGGGTGGCCGCGTCGTGGAGCGCGGAAGAGCGCGACGCCGTGCTCTATGCGGCGGCGGCTCTGTTCGCCATCGTCACCGCCCAAGGATCGTCGATCTCGCTGTACAAACAGTGGGGCTGGTTGGCCGTGGGCCCGTACACGGGGGGGGCTGTGGCCTCGGCGGTGGCGGCCCGTCATGCCAAGCGCCGGGCCGCAGCGGTGGCGGCCGACGGCGCCGGGATCATGGCATCGCGCGCCACCCCGACGTGGCACTGGACGACCTCGCGCACCGTCATCTTCCTGGTCGTCTTCGTGGGCGCCACCCTGGGCCCGCTCGCTCTCGAGGTGCTGTGGCAGACCGACAGCGGCGGCACCTCCCATGTGCAGCCCGAGACCCTGGTGGTCGAGGGATCCGGGTCGAACCTGGCCCATGGGAAGCCGCTGTACCGGGAGATCGACGGGCGTCACGAACGCATCTCGGCCCCGGCCGGACAGCCGGCCTACGACGTCTACAACCCCTACCTGCCGCTGATGTCGCTCTTCGGCCTGCCCAGCAGCACGAATGCGCCGCGCCGGCTGACCGACGCCCGGGTGGCGTTCTCCCTCATCACCATCTTGGTGGTGGTGGCCGCCCTGGCGCTGTGCCGTGGGCCCACGGGGCCGCGGGTGCTGTCGCTGCAGGCCATGACGGTGTTCCCCACGGCCGCCCTGCCGCTGGCCACCGGGGGAGACGACCTCCCCATCGCCGCGCTGCTGCTGCTCGGGTTGGTGCTGCTCCAGCGCCGACGACCGCTCGTCGCCGGCCTCGTCCTCGGGGTGGCGGCATCGATGAAGATCACAGCGTGGCCCTTGGCTGCGCTCGCTCTTCTGGTGGCCACCGACAAAGACGGCAACCGGGGACGCCGGCCGGCATTGTTCTTCGTGGGGGGCCTGGCCCTCGTCATGGCCCCGTCCATCTTGCCCACCTTCTTCGACAACCCGTCCGCCTTCATCGACAACGTGGTGCGCTTCCCCCTCGGACTGGCCGGCATTGCCTCCCCGGCGTCGAGTCCTCTGCTCGGTCACGCCATCGTGTCGTGGTTCCCCGGGATCCACCGGCTGTTCACCGTGGTGGTGGGGGCCGTCGGCGGTGCGGTGCTGCTCTTCGTGCTGGTGCGTCACACACCGCGCACCGCCGCGCAGTTGTCGCGTCTGCTCGGCTGGGCCATGACCATCGCCATCTTGGTGGCCCCGGCCACGCGCATCGGCTACCTGCTCTACCCGGTCGACTTCTTCATCTTCTCGTGGCTGCTGCGCAGTGAGGATCTCGGATCACCCATGCGGGCGTGGGACGAGCCGGCGCTGCACGAGCCGGCGCTGCACGAGCCGGTGCACGACGAGGCGATCATCGGACGGGGACTGCCACCGGTGGAGGAGCCTGTCGGGCAGTTGTCTGCTCCCCAGTTGTCGTAGCGGGTGACCGAAGATCAGTTGTCGGTGACGGCGAAGAGCCGGACGGTGAAAGCCGTGCTCTGTTTCGACGTCCCCGAGCCGCCGACGAACGTGGTGGGTGACACGGTGACGCCGATCTCCCACTCGTAGCCGTCGCTGCTCGGGTGCTGGCCCACGATCCGGTAGCCGGCGGTGTCCTTGGGCGCCGGTCCCTGGCTCACGATCTGCCACTTGAGCGTCGGCAGCTCGGCGCGGTAGAAGCTGATCACCTGCTGCTCGGACACAGAGATGGCGAACGAGAGCGAATGGTCGTACAGGCCGATGCCGTTGTTGGTGGCCGATCCGGTTTTCACCGCCGACCCCTTGGGCAGCGCCACGGCGTTCAGGATGTCGCTGGCCGGCTGTCCCGCCGTCACGATGGGGGAGAGGGCGTGGCGGCCCGGGGTGGCGGTGATGCCGGCGCCCTTGGCCGTAGGTAGAGAGGCGAGCGGGGTATCGGGCTTGCTGCCGCTGCCGGTGGCCAGGGCGCCGATGAAGCCCAGCAGAAGAACCACGACGGCCACGGCCAGGACGATCAGAGCCGGTTTGGTGCTCGGTCCCGCTCGCCGACGGGGCACGATTGCACCGGCCCGGGGTGAGCGGGCAGTCCCGCCGTTGCCCGCCGTGAGCCGGGCACCGTTGCGGGGGGCACCGTTTCTCGGGGGACCGGTGGCCGGGGGTGCGTCGTGGGTGCGGGGCATGAGAGACGGGAAGAGCGTCAGGTAGGACGGGCAAAGTGTACAGGCGACCTTCGGAGCCCAGTATTCGACGACGGGGAGTAGTTTTGGGTCATGGCACGGATCTCATTCCCCGAACACGGACTCGGCGAGCATGTCGACTGGGCTCTCATGCGGCCGGAGATGGCCGTTGGTATGGGAGCTCTGTCCAAGGCCGTCTACGAGAACACCCAGCTCGATCTGCGTGAGCGGGAGGCGGCGCGCTGGACGATCGCGCTGATCAACGACTGCGTCGTCTGTCAGGACACCCGCGCCCGCGAAGGAGCGGCCCATGGCGTGGACGACGGCTTCTACGGCGAAGTCGCCTCGTGGGGCACGAGCACGGTCCTCACCGATCGCGAGCGGCTGGCGGCGGAATTCGCCCAGCGTTTCGCACTCGAGCACCAGCAGATGGACGATGACTTCTGGGACCGGCTCCGGGCCGCCTACACCGACGACGAGGTGGCCGACCTCACCATGTGCTGCGGGATGTTCCTCGGTCTCGGCCGCATCCTGGCCGTCCTCGGCGTCCGGGCACCCGACGAGCGCATCCTCGTCTGACTCGGGCCGACCGCCCGCGCCGGCGTGACCGATTCACCGCCCGAAAGGACCTTCATCAGCAGAAGTGGGTACGACGTAGCCGCCACTCGCACGTCGAGATCTTTCACGCTTGTTCGTGGTTCGGGTCGCCGAAAAGTGGTTACCCAAGCAGCGTGGGCGACCGTCTCGCACCGTTAGAAGTGCCAATGGTCGTTCCGCATTCGGACGCGCTTTTGGCCCCTTCTTCTCAGTGATTTCCCGCCATGGTCCAATGCCCACCACCATCCGATGTTCGATACAGAGTGTCATTGGGAGACAGGATGGCCCAGCCGTGTTGAGCATCCGTGAATGTCAGCTGTATGACCCCCCCGTTTGCGGGCAGGCCCTGAGGTGCCCAGGTCTTGCCACCATCGGTTGATTCGATCAGGGTTCCGTTGTCGAGGGCGATCAAGAGGCGGCCCGGGCCCACCGATATCACCTGTGTGACGATGCCCGACGCGGGAAGACGACCAGCACCTGGTTGCGTGCCAGAGTTCGATGTGGCGACGAGCACCCACGTGCTCCCGGCGTCGACGGAGTGATACAACTCCTTTGTCTGAGTGTCGCTTGGTGTTGCCCCGCTGCAGAGTGCCCAGACATCGTGCCTGCTCGATGCGGCCAGATGCTGGAGTTGGGCGCAGAGTCCCGGAAACTGATGGCTCATCCACGAGAACCCACCATTTTCGGTGACATAGAGCGTTCTGTCAGTGGCCTGAGCGGTCAGAAATGCGTCCTGCTCAGACGTACGTAGGAGTTGAAGGTACGGGTATTGCAGCATCGGCGCCCCGCGCACGACGCGCCACGGTCCGCCGTCGGTGGGGGCCGAGTAGATAGTGGAGCTGCATCCGGGAACGCCTGGCGGACACGGTCGACTCAGGGCCCACGTCTTGTTGCCCACAATGGAGAGGTCCGTTACCAGTCCCGGCGGGCCGCTCTCTTCGAAAGTCTTGCCACCGTTGTGCGTGACAAATGTCTTCGAGCCATAGATCCATCCGTCCTTGCCATTGGTAACAAAGTTGACGAATGGGTATGAAGCGTGGCTGCCCGGATATGTCACGTGGAGAGCGTGACCAACGGGTGTCCACGTCCGACCACCGTCGCCAGTTTTCACGATCTTCAGCGAGCATGCCGTATTGGCGGTTGGAGACAAGGAGCAGTCTTGCTCCATACCGATGCCTTCGGTCGTATTGGCGAAGTACACATCGGTGAGCCCATTGGAGGGTCCGGACAGCTCGACGATCCGAGCCATGGGAGAGATCCGCAGATAGCCAACCGGATTGCCAAGATGGCCACCCGGATCGGTGAGCACCAGCCCGACTATCGCTGACACCACGGCCAGAAAGACAAGACCGGTCGAGGTCGTTCTCCGCACACGTCGTTGATGCGCCCCACGCGTCTTCACCCTTGCAAGACCGGTCGAACTATCGGGCGTGTATGAGCGACCGGCCACTTCGAGCAGTTGGGCGATATTGTCGTCAGTCATTGTCAACCTCCGTGGTCGTGCGATCATCCAACGGAAGGGTCCGAAGATGAGCAAGAGCGGCATGGAGCGTCGCCTTCACCGTTCCTTCACGACACTGCATAACCTTGGCTACCTGTTTCACGGGAAGGTCGGCGTGGTAGCGGAGCACGATTGCCAGACGTTGACGGGGCGCCAACTGGCCAAGTGCGGTCATGATTGCCAGGTGCGTCGCAACCCCCGCAGCAGGGTCCTGACTTTCGGTTCCCGAAGGGAGAGCCGAGGGAGAACGATCACGACGACGCTGCTGTCGGCGCGCCTCTCGTACCGCAACGACAAAGACCCATGTCGCCGGCCGATCAAGGCGTGATACAACGTTCCACTTTCGGAAGGCTCGGGCGAACGCCTCTTGGGCAGCGTCCTCAGGATCGCAGTGGTCACCCATACCGAGCCACAAGGCGCGACAGATGCGGGGATACTGGACCTGAAAGAACTCCTCAAAGGATTCCGTCGTAGTCGCCATCATCTCATTAGAGATAGAGGCACGACGAGGCCCAAAGGTTTAGCCCGGATCCACCGAATAACCACTGGTGGTTGACGTGAGCTGTGCGGCTCATGAGCTCCAGGCGTCGATGCTTCGTGTGAGGCGCAACACTGACTCGAGGGCGTGTTGGGTCAGAGCTTCCTGCTGTTTCAGAGTTCTGTCCG
>PLXQ01000077.1 GCA_003151475.1 Acidimicrobiaceae bacterium
GGTGCGTGGATCCCTTGAGACCGCCACAATTCTCGGTGGCATCGGCTTCTGTTCGAAGGTGCCCCCGAACGAATCCTCTGGGATACTCATAGTCCCACCTGGAATCGACCTCTCGGCCTAGAGCCGAGCGGGTCTGCCGAGCCCTCACTGGGACGGCCTTAAAGCTGCGGATCGAGTCGGCCGATATCAAAAGGGAGCGCTCATGAAGGGCAGATGACCATGAACTCGAACAAGCAGGATCTGCTCGAAAGCGCACTTGGAGCAGGCGTTGAACAAGCCGCGTGGCGGACCTTCTGGCTCACGCACATCCGCATCGGATTTGGCATCTTCCTGGTAGAGACGCTTGTGGTCGCGTGTTACCTCGTCCTCACGCCTGAGGGTCCCCATCGCTCGATCCTGTGGGCGGTGGCCGTCCTCTGGCTCCTGCTGGCCCTGGTGGGCATGTCCCTGGCGCCGATCGTGGCCTCGAAGCCGTGGTGTGCCACGTATTCGGTGACCTGGACGGCATTGTCGGCATTCGGAGTCGCCACCGTTGCGATTCTGGACTCCGGTATGAGGAGCCCGCTCCTCGTACTGCTATTCCTCCCCTTGATCTACGGCACACTGATGTTCACCCCCCGAGCAGCAGCGATCTGTGGCCTTGCCACCCTGGCGTCTTTGGCACTTGTGGCCCTGACCGATCGTGACGTCGCAAGCTCTCCTGGCCGAGTGTTCCTTCTATTTACGGCACTCGCGGGTGCCTCCGCGCTCACAGTTGCTGCCGCGATCAATCGGTCGCATATCGAACAGCACGAGGCACAGCTTCAGGCAGCGTTGGCGGACATGGCGTCCGTTGATGCACTCACAGGGTGTGCCGTCCGGCGAGTGCTACGTCAGCGGATGGAGGAGGAGATCGCTCGATCGGTCCGCAATCGGAGTCCCCTCAGCCTCCTGATGATTGATGTCGATCAGTTCAAGTCCGTCAACGACACTTTCGGGCACGTCGTCGGCGACCACGTGCTTGCCAGTATCGGATCTGTACTCCGGCACAATGGGCGAGCATTCGATCTGGTCAGTCGGATTGGAGGGGACGAGTTCGCCCTGCTCCTCCCAGATACCGATGTCCCCAGTGCCGTGGAAGTCGCCGAACGTATTCGTCACGACCTCCCTGCCGCAGTCGAGGTTCCCGTGACTCTGAGTATCGGAGTCGGTGGTCTCGATCGATCAATGCCGACTTTCGAGCACCTCCTCGACGATGCTGACTTCGCCCTCTACCAAGTGAAGCGAGCGGGGCGAGACGCCATCGCGATTCACCATCCAGGCCCATCGCCGATTTCGAGGTGAATGATCGTTCAACGATCACGGGAAGGGCCTAGCGTTTTCCCATTTCTGCACCCGGATCAGGAGGGTCAGGGTGCCACATAACGCCGGCTATGGGCCGAGTCTGAGTACCTCCGTCCGTGGACACAGAGCCGGATCGGACCGATCGGTAACATCGCCCAGTCCCAGATGTCGGCATCCGTCTGAACCGCTCGAACATGCCGGTGATGCGCTATTTGCCATCGGTCCGCTGGTGATCGGGGCCACACTGTATTGCTCGGCGGTGACGATCCCGGGCGGGTCGCCCGTCGGCCGGGCCACCCGGATCACCGGGGGCGCATAACCGCCCCGAATATGCGTGGCTCCGACGGTGGAGGGCTACCTGCCAGACGTCGACCGGCACCGGCACTTTGCGATCGGGGTCGGCGCTGGGAGCGCCGCCGAGCGACAGCGGCTGCGGCGCAGACTCAGTTGCGGACCCGTTGCTTCCACCGTACGGTGAGGCAGGACACTACGGGGGTGACTTTGACCGCCGATCACGCCATCGGAAGAGCGCCGACCGCCGACGACGCCGTGCTCCTGCTTGCGATCCTGAACGGACCAGCGGGCGAGCAGGCCTCAGCCGGGATCGAGGTCCTATGGACCTACGGCGAGCCACCGTCATTCGAAGACGTCGTCCGGGAGGTGTCATGCGTTATACCCCACAAAAGAGCGCACTCGGATTGAGATGGCGACGCCGATTGCGCCGAGCCGCGGTGATGGCAGGCGGAGTCCTCGCTGTCGGCATAGCTGTTGCAGCCTGCGGCGGCGGCCCATCGACGCCGGGCGTGGCCACGGGCTCGGCGACCACGTTCAATCCGGCTTCCCACGGTTGCGACGTGCTCGTCAGCGCACCCGTCGGCCATGACTGCCTACTGCCGTGGCCGAACAATGCTTTCACCGAAAAGTCGAACACCGCCACGGGCCTCAAGCTGGACATCACCTCAGCTGAGACGCCAGCCAACGTCAGTGGCGCCCACATCAGCCCGACCTACCAGGATCAAGGGGACGGCTTCAGCCCTGGTTCGGTGATCATGACTTACATCCCATACCTCAGCCTCGCGAACTCCGGCATAGTCGATTCGACCGACATCGCGGGTTCGCTCACTACGAACTCGCCGATCGTCATCGTGAACATGAAGACCGGCGCGCACGTTCCCTACTTCGCTGAGCTCGACGCCCAGAACCCTAATCCGGCGAGCCAGCTGCTGCTGGTCCGCCCTGCGTACGCGCTGACCGAGGGGCAGCGCTACGCGGTCGTGCTCCGGAACCTGAAGAACACGAGCAACGGCGAGATCGCTCCTGCAGCCTCAACCGTCGCTGCACTAACCGGGACGCTTAAGCCTGCATCAAGAGGCGTCTACATCAAGAACCTGATCAGAGTCCAACTGCACAGCCTGCTCGGAGGTACGACCCCGTACATGGCATGGGACTTCACCGTCGCTAGCGAATTCTCGATCGCCGGACCGGCGCTCACGATGCGCGATCAGGCGTACAAGACGCTCAAGAAGAATGCGGCCCCGCCGTTCACTGTCTCCTCGGTGACCACCAGCGCGGGCGTGAGGACGGTACAGGGCACCTTCCAGGTCCCGCTGTTCTTGAAGAGCGCGACCAATTCCTCCTGGATGAAGGTAAACAAGGCGGGACTTCCCGAGATCAACGGCAAGCGCACGTGGCCCGCGAACTTCATCTGTGTGATGCCGTCGACCATCCAGAGCGGAGGGCCCGCGCTCCCCGCCGTGTACGGCCACGGCCTCTTGGGGGATGCAAGCGAGGTCGAGGGGCTCAACTTCTCCGACAAGGTGAGCGAAGACATGATGGGCTGCGCCACCGACTGGCTGGGCTTGGATTCCAACGACATCTCGGAGGTCATTGGGGTCCTCGGCAATCTGTCCGATTTCCAGATGCTCTCAGACCAGATGCTCCAGGGGTTCGTGAACTTCCAGTTCCTCGGACGCCTGATCAATAGCCCCGACGGCTTCGCGACCTCTGGCGCATTCAAGGACGGGTCCGGCCACGTTCTGTTCCAGGTCGGAAAGTGCACTTACGTCGGCTACAGCCAGGGCGGCATCATGGGTGCCGCAGTCTCGGCGATCTCCAACGAGTGGACGAGAGTGTTCCTCGGGCAAGGTGGCATGGACTATGGCGGACTTCTGCTGCAGCGCTCGGTGGACTGGACCGAGTACCAGGCCTTCTTGAACAAGGCATACCCGAACCTGTACGACCAGCAGATCGGCCTGCAACTCGTACAGTTGCTCTGGGACCGGGGCGAGGCTGATGGCTACGCCCAGCACCTCACCTCTGATCCCTACCCGGGCACCAAGGTGAAGCAAGTCTTCCTGATCGAGAATTACGGGGACCATCAGGTTGCCAACGTCGGCACGGGTATGCTGGCGCGCACGATCGGCGCTGCTGAGTACGCTCCCGCCTTCACCCGCGGTAGCGGATCGTTCAACACCTCGTATGGCTTGGGAATCCTCAACCAATCGAAGCCTGTCAAGGCCGCACTCGAACTGTGGGACTTCGGCACGCTGGCACCGCCGACGGACAATCTCGCGCCGATCAACGGCTCGGGGGATGGCGCTGACCCCCACAGCTACGGACGGGGAGTTCCGCTGATCGATAGCCAGATCATCGCGTTCCTCAAGACGGGCATCGTGCGGGACGTCTGCGGACACACGGCATGTCAGGCCACTATCGGAACCTCTAAAGGGTGACGGTCACGGGGATGTTCCGCGAGTTGAGTAAATGCCTGCCCCAATAACCCAACCAAACTCGCTCAGTGAGTGCCACAGATCGCCGGTTCGGTGGTCGTCACCTGCCGTCGGGTGAGCGTTGGGTGCTGCCTCTGGCAAGCGGTGCCGAACCCATGGTGTGACCGCTCGCAAGTGCCGGGTACAGGACGCCCCCAGGGGCCATCACGGTTGGGCCCTGGCGAGCGCAGAACACCCGTGTTGGTATGGGCAGGGGAAGGGTGACACCCGACCAGTTCCTCACCGCCGACAGACTGTCCAAGGCGACCCCAAGCCATCCGATAACGCCACGGTGACCGGGGGCAAGCTCGCCAACGCCCCGCGCGAAAATGCCGGGAGTAGTAAGGCCTCTCGAGGGACCCTAACCGACCGGACCGCGCACAATCGCTCCGGGCTGTGGATACTGCACGGGTCGCAACTCCAAGGCCCTGAGGATGCCTTCTTGAGTAGCGGAGTGCTTGAAGCAGACTCAATCGAGATCGGGATTGGCTGCGAAGTTGATTGATTCGCCGAAGTCCATGGAGCGGCCCGTATCGTCATACTCAGCGCACGAGGGACCGGCTGCGACACGAGCTGGAGTGAGGTAGCGATCTCTTAGGGCCATCCAGAATCCAACTTTGGAAACGTCGCCGCCGAGGTTCTTGAGTTTCTCGTCGGCCGCCGCGTGCAGAATGAGGCCCTTTCGGTGGCGCCCCTGGCCGGCAACGGCCATGGAGATAGCGTCGACTTCGAAGGAAGTTTCGAGTTCGTCCCCGAGCTCGAGAGCCGCCTGCAAGCTCACCATGTAGCGACGTTCCGCTTCTTCCACATCCCCGCGAATCAGGGCGCAGTCGCCAAGGAAGTGGTGGGCGTAGTGGATGACCTTCCGATCTCCATGGGCTACGGCGATGGGCAGTGCAGCCCGTGTGCGTTGTTCAGCCTCATCAACCCTGCCGAGTGCCACCAGCGCCTGGCAGACTTCGATCTCAGCCAAATTGAGGAGCCGGGGGTCGCCTAGTCGTTGACGGATGGTGCGACACTCTTCGAACCTGGTCAAGGCCTCCTCGGGCCGGCCGGCGAAGAACGCGCCCCAGCCCTGGCTTTCGAGACCCAGCGCAACTTCACCTTCCTGGCCAAGAGCGCGCCACATCGCGAGGCTCGCTTCGGCAGGTGCCGACGCTGACTCGTCGCCGACCATACCTGCGAGGAATCCAATGCCCCAAAGCGCTCTCGCCACTTCTTCACTCATGCCATCACGGTCCATCAGGGCCCCAGAGAGACGATGCCGACCCTCGGTGTAGTGCGAATGAAGTTGCCAGAACCAGGCGAGATATCCAGCCAGAGCGAGCTCATCGTCTCGGTGATGTTCACCCGCCCAATCCAGCGCCGCCCGTAGGTTGTCGTGGTCGAGCTCCAAACGCTCCAGCCAAAGATCCTTTGCTTCCACCCGTCCGCTGTAGGCGCGAGCGGCAACGTCGAGGAAGTGGCTGAGGTGACGATCCTTCGTCGGCAGCACTTCGTCGAACTCCGCCAGCCGCGCCGCAGAGTATTGGCGAATGGTCTCGAGTTGGCGGTATCGGGCCGTATCGGCATTGAAAAGCACGAGAGACTTATCGACGAGCGATCCGAGACGGTCGATTATCTCGGCTTCGTCAGATGGCGCCGCCCCCACGGCTTCGGCCGCCTCGAGATCGAAACCACCGGCGAAGACGGAAAGCCGTCGCAGGAGGTCCTGTTCTCGGGCATCGAGTAGGTCGTAACTCCAGTCCACAGTCGCCCGAAGCGTTTGCTGGCGTTCCGACGCGGTGCGGTCTCCGGTGGTCAGCAATCGGAATCGATCGGTCAACCTCTCTTCGATTTGGCGCGGTGTCAGCATGCGGGCACGAGCCGCGGCGAGTTCGATGGCCAATGGGATTCCTTCCAACTTTCGACAGATTGATTCAATCGCCATGAGATCGTCTGACGCTTGGGCCCGGGCTTTGAAGAGACGGACCCCTTCCTCATCTGGCAGCGAGGGAACGGGCCACGCGTGTTCGCCAGCGATTCCGAGGGGCTCGCGACTCGTAGCGAGAATCGACAGTCCCCTGTGGTGACGGAGGAGCAAGTCGGCGACAGTAGCGACCTCTCCAATGAGATGTTCGCAATTGTCGAAGAGAAGGACGAGATCCTTACCCTCCAGGCGTGAGTCCAAGGAATGCGTTACGGACTCGTCGTCAAAGGGCGTGACACCCAGGGTCCGTGCCACTGTCTCAGGGAGAAGTTCCGGACTCGAGAGCGACGCCAGTTCGACCAGCCAAGCCCCATCACTGCGCTGAGGAACGAGCTCAGCGGCAACTTGGAGCGCCAATCGGGTCTTCCCTACGCCACCAGGCCCCACCAGGGTTACCAGACGGTGCTGCTCAACGAGCGAGAGCACCTCTGCAATCTCTGCCTCCCTGCCGATGAAGCTCGTGAGTTGCACCGGCAAGTTGTGCATGTGCAAGTCCAGAGTCCGCAACGGAGGGAACACCTCACGGAGACCGCTTGCTTTGACTTGGAACAGACGGTGTAGCCCCGATAGATCTCGCAACTGATGCTCGCCCAGATCGACCAGGTTGATTCCCTCCAATAGCGCAGCAGTCGAGTTAGCAATCAGGATCTGACCACCGTGACCGACTCCCATGACCCTCGCCGCACGATTGAGAGGGGGACCGAAGTAGTCGTCCCCCCGTTGCTCGGCTTCACCCGTTGCGATTCCCATCCTCACGGGAAGCTCGAGGGACAGCTGTGCAGCGACCGCCGCGATTACGGCCGAGTGCGGCGACGAGAACGCGGCGACCACGCCATCCCCAGTGTGCTTGAACAACCACCCACCCTGGGCCTCGATCGTGCTTCGCAGGACCTCGTCGTGAGCGGCCAACATTGCACGCATTTCAACCTGATCCGCTTCCCAACGACGTGTAGAGCCCTCGATATCGGTAAAGAGGAAGGTCACGGTTCCCGATGGCACGGCCATGCCCCCAGCCTCCCACGGGGGAATCCCAGACCGCTCGATATCACCTCTGAATATGGCCAGACACCCCCACCGAGGGCAGCGCGAACATGCCGGATCCGGTGAGGACCGGAGGAACTCATCGACAGGTCCACCCATTCGCAATCACGCGCTCTCGTCGATACAGCGCGGGCAGGCCCCAGGTCAGCTCCAGAGGAACGGCACATCCAGGACCGGGGCCCATGCGGATACACCCGCCGCTCCCTGCTCACATTTCCGTGCGACTCGCGAGCGCCTTGAGCCCCTGGGTTGGGCCGGTGTCGCAGGCTCCAAAGCGCTGCCTCGGGCCTCCATCTCGGGTCGCCGGTCGAGGTTGAACTCGCTGGCGACGGGCGCCCGGCTACACGTGGTCGAACCGCAATCCCCTGGCAGCTGTGGCCATGTATCCCGACCGCCGGTTTGATTACGTTCTATCGGCTTGGCCGCGCCTCGGAGCCCTGGGTCACCCTGTGGTGATGGAGGCATCTCGTTTGAGTAGATCGAGGAGTTGTGCCGCAGGCTGTGGCCGGGCGAAGTAGAAGCCCTGGCTGGCTTCGCATCCCAATGCTTGTAGTAGCAGATGCTGCTCAAGTTCCTCCACCCCTTCGGCCACCGTGTGGAGGCCGAAGTCACTGGCCAGCGTCAAGATCGCACGAATCAATCGGGCCGGCTCTGGACGAGTGGCGACATCGATCACGAAGGCGCGGTCGATCTTGAGCGTGTCAACGGGAATCTCGTTGAGCAGGCTAAGTGACGAATACCCTGTGCCAAAGTCGTCGATGGCGATTCTCACACCGATTCCTCTGAGTTGGGTCAGAACACGAACCGCCGATTCGGTGTCCTCCATGATGGAGCTCTCGGTAATCTCCAGTGTCAGGCGCTCGAGCTCCAGACCGGCGGCGGCGGCGGCGCTGCAGACGGTGTCGAACAGCGTCGGATCCCTGAGCTGCCGGGCCGACAGATTCACGCTGAGACCAAGTCCGTCGCCGCCGACAACCTCTTTAGTAAAAGCGACGAACTCCTGGCAGGCGTGCCGGAGCATCCAGTCACCGATCTCGACGATGATCCCCGACGGCTCGGCGATCCCGATGAATTGGTCGGGCATGACCAAGCCGCGCTCAGGGTGGTTCCACCGAATCAGGGCTTCGACGCCCCCGATGGTCCCCGAGACGTGGTCGACGATGGGCTGGTAGTACACCTGGAACTCGTCCTCGGTGAGGGCACGCCGAAGATCGGCCTCCACCTGCATGCGATCGAGGATTCTCGAATGCATGCCGGAGGCGAAGACCTCGTAACCCCCCTCGTTCTTCGCCTTGGCCGCGTACATGGCGAGATCGGCGTTGCGAAGCAGGTCTTCGGCGCTCTCGGTGCCGGACTCGTCCAACGCCATACCGATGCTGGCCGTGACAAAGACCTCCGAGGAGTCGATTCGGAACGGTTCGGCGAATGATGCCACGAGGCGTTCGGCTGCCGAGCGAGGGTACGAATCGAGGGCGACCCCTTCGAAAAGGACACCGAACTCGTCGCCGCCGAGCCGAGCGATGGCGTCGGCGTCACGAAGAGCCGCTCGCAACCGGTCTGCCGTCTGCTTGAGCAGCTCGTCGCCGAGGGCGTGACCGTGGAGGTCGTTCACGGTTTTGAACTTGTCCAGGTCGATGAACAGAAGGACAACGCCTCCACCGATTCGCCCCCGGCGCCGCATGGCCTGATCCAGTTGCTCTGTGAACAGCGCACGGTTGGCCAGGCCAGTGAGGGTGTCATGGAAAGCCTGGTGGCGGAGCTGGTCTTCGAGGACCTTCTGGTCGGTGACGTCACGGCTGTTGAGCACCAGTCCGCCCACACTGGGCTCGTGGATGAGGTTGGTGACGACCGTCTGGAGATGGCGCCACGAACCATCGGCATGGCGGACCCTCCAATCGACCACCATTTCGCCCGAGTCCTCGGTCAGGAAGTCGACGATGCTGTGCCACCGTTGCCTGTCGGAATCATGAATGGCATCGACAAGGTTAGTGCCGAGGGTGCGTTCTTCGTCCCAGCCCAGGATGCGCTCGACGGAGGGACTCTGGAACAGGATGGTGGCATCGGCGTCGACGATGGCGACGAGGTCGGAGGCGTTCTGCACCAAGGCTGAGAAGCGAGCCTCTCGGGCCTGTAGTTCTGCCGTGCTCAGCTCCACCTCTGTGGTCAGATGGGCTTCTCGGGTGGACAGCCGCCGCACTCCGCCGAACAGCGCGGTCACGAACTGACCGATCACCACGAAGAATATTCCCCTGCTCACCCAGTCGCTCAGTGCCTGGGGCGTATTGGTGGAGACGTCAGCGGGCAGGAGTGGCCCCGCCACGAACGTCGAGATGACGGCCGTCACCAGAGCCCCCACCGGTCCGAAGCGCAGACCGGCCAGGAACACAGGAATGTAGAACCAGTGTGGCGCGGCGTTGGTCCCCCCGCCGAGGTAATACGCCGCCACCCAAGACAAGCCGGTCAGCGCCGCTATGACAGCCAGTGCCGCCGGCGCGGGCAGGTTCATCAAGGTAACGGCGGCAATGATCCGATCCGCCCGAGATCTTGAATTCGTCGCGTCCCTTTCAGTCATTCTCTCTCTGGTATCGACCGGCCTTCATCGAACCTTGATCCCAGGCACGGGGTCGGAGTTACAAACGAGTCCTCCCGGCACAATGCCCGGGGCTCATGGTGACGATGTCGGTGGGCCCCAGCCCTGGTCAGCGGGAATCAAGATGTGACTCTGAGCTGCCGATATCGCCCAGGTGGACAGCCTGCTCCCCGCCGAGGATGACCCAGGCCCACTGACGCCGTTCCTGTCTCGGCTGCGAACGAACGCAGCCGAGCCCGCACTGCTCGCCGTCCTCCCCGTCGTTGCGGCTTTCGTTTTGTTCCGGTGGTTCCATTTCATCGCCGACGAGCCGTACTGGTTGTACATAACACTGGTACTCGCCGCCGGAGCCAGCCGCGTGGTGTACTCCGCCCTATGGGCAGAGTCGCGTCGCCGGTGGCACCTGGGCGCGTATGTCGGAGCGGCTATGGCTGTGATCGCCGTTGTCGCCTACAGCACGGGGTGGGGGCCGATCCTGTCCATCGGGTTTCTCTTCGGGGCCGCCACCGCATTGGAGGTCTTCGGATCAAAGGCGACAGTGCCCTGCCTGGTGTGGACGGCCGTCGCCATGATTCTCGGCCAGCTGGCCATCGCCCTTCATCTTGCCCCGACACTGATCCGTCGGCCGCTGGTGCATGGAGTCGCCGCCCTTGGTCTCCTGGGTGCTTTGTTCGTGATCGGACTGCTCGGGCGAGCCGACGCCGCACGTGAAGCGAGTGACGCCGAGTTGCGCCGGTCCGAACGACGTTTCGCGGCGCTCGTCACTAGTTCCAGCGACATCGTGATCGTCGCCGACGCGGGCGGCGTCGTGACCTACGCCAGCCCCGCCTTTGAGTCGGTGCTTGGCTACCCGAGCGCCGAGGACCAGAATCTCATGGCCGACACCTTGCTCCACCCAGAGGACCAATCGGGGCTGACCGACATCATGGGCGGCGCTCAGGGGCCTTCCTCGACTATCCACGAGGAGATCCGCTTACGGCGAGCCGACGGGGACTGGCTGTGGTTCGAGGCCGCCATCACCGATCTGAGGACCGACCCCGACGTGAACGGCTACGTGGCCAACCTCCGTGACATCACGCGTCGGAAGGACGCCGAGGAGCGTCTGGCCCACTCAGCCGTTCATGACGCGCTTACCGGGCTCCCCAACCGCACTTTGATCCTCGATCGGGCGCATCAGATGGTGGCCCGAGCGCGGCGAGAGAATCTGTCGGTGGCAGCCCTCTTCGTCGATCTGGACAACTTCAAGGACATCAACGACACGCTCGGCCACGAGGCCGGAGACAGGCTCCTGCAAGCGGTGGCGCACAGGTTCGAAGGGATGCTGCGGGCCAGCGACACCGTGGGCCGCATGGGCGGTGACGAGTTCGTCGTCCTGACCGAATCTGTGCCTATGGCGGCCGGTCCCGAACTGGTGGCCGATCGCATCCGGGACGTGCTGCGCGAGCCGTTTTGCATCGAGGGGTACGACCAGGTTCCCTTGGCAATCTCGGCCAGTGTGGGAATTGCCACCGGAGTCCGGGAGTCGGCTAACGAGTTGCTGCGTGACGCTGACATCGCCCTATACCGGGCCAAAGCCATGGGCAAGGACCGGTGGATGATGTTCGAGCCGGCCATGCAGTCGGCCGTGCTCGATCGGCTGGAGCTGGAGATGGACCTGAGGTCCGCCCTGGAACACCACGAGTTCCTGCTCCTTTACCAGCCGGTGTTCGACCTCGACAGTGTGCGTGCCTGTGGGGTCGAGGCGTTGCTGCGTTGGCGCCACCCGACGCGCGGCGTCCTTGCCCCCGACGAGTTCATCCCGTCGCTCGAGGACACCGGGTTGATCGTCGATGTCGGTCACTGGGTTCTGACCGAAGCGTGCGAGCAGGCGGCGCAGTGGCACCGGCGGGGCCATGCGCTCACGATGTCGGTAAACGTCTCCATGCGCCAACTTGAGATCGACGCCTTCGTCGACCATGTCCGCGGGGCCTTGTCGCGCAGCGGACTCGATCCCGGCTCCCTCATCTTGGAGGTGACCGAAACCACGTTGATGCGCGACACCGACGCCACCGTGTCCCGGCTCAAGGCGTTGAAGGAGCTCGGCGTGCTCGTCGCCGTTGACGACTTTGGCACCGGATACTCCTCGCTCGCTTATCTCCGGCAGTTCCCCGTCGATGCGCTCAAGATCGACCGTTCCTTTGTTGCGGCGATGGGGGACTCCGCTGAGTCTGTGGCACTCGTCCACACGCTGGTGCAGCTCGGTCGCACGTTGGGGATCGAAACGCTGGCCGAGGGGATCGAAGAACAGTGGCAACTGGAGCGCCTTCAAGGTGAGAACTGCGAGCGCGGCCAAGGCTTCCTCTTCTCTCGACCCGTCGATCCGGGAGCGATAGAGGCACTACTCACGTCAACGCTTTCGGCAGCGTCGGCAGTCTCATCCGGAACAGCTGACACTCAATAGGCGCCCATGCGCCTCGGGACGTTGCGTCGCTGCGACCTCAAGCCCTGGTAGACGGTGTGCGTCGAGCATTCAGTCGCTCCCATTCCGGGCAGCTGACCTATATCGCCCCCCTCTTCCTTGCGAAATATCGCTTTGCGGACCAAGAAATAATGCCGGCTACAGCTGGGGGCTTGAAGACCGGCCACTTACCGCACCCACGCTGTATTCCACAGGCGCGCTCGTTAGCGATCGATCCTCCTCGTCGGTCGTCGCCACGCTGAAAGCGTCCTGCGCACCTACATACGTCATTACAACGAACAGCGCCCGCACCGAGGCATCGGCGTGGCCGTACCGGTCACAAAAGATCCTCCAGGCGGCAGTGCCCTTCCCGTCCACGTTGAACGCCGCGACGTTCTTGGAGGGCTCATCCTCGTGTACTACCGAGCGATTGCGTAGTCGCCTCAACTTCCAACACTCGGACAAACGGGGAAGGCCGTTTCCTCTGATCCGTCCGTGGGTCGGCGCACGCGATGACCTGACAGTACCGCTCTGCCGCCGCACTTCGCCGGACGACCCCGATCACTTCCTCGGTTGGCCATCGACAGCTCGGACGAGGACTCTGTTTCTGGAACCATTCGTCTGCGGTCATCGGACTCGTTCGACGTCTTGGCGCCCTTCAGCTGAGCAATATCCGCGGCCAAAGCGATCCCGGACATGCACACTCCCCGCTCGCCTCTATCGAGACTAGCGGGGAGTGTGACGTACCGCTCTACTTACGTTCGAGCCCTATTGGTAGCAGTTAGCCACCCGTGTATAACCAGGGACTGGCAGCCCTCCACACTGCTGGATCCAGAACTGGTAGAAGGACGGCCCCGTAGTTCTAACCTGAGCTCTTTCTTCAACGTTGAACTTGAACGGATCAATCATACATGTCAGCCACGTATACGGAATGATTCCCAGCAATCCACAATCGGCCTTGAACGTCGCGTTTCCACCGATTCCTGGCAGCGTTGTTCCATTCGATCCAGCACCACACCAACTCGAATAACCAGGCTGAATGGGCGTAAGCCCAAATCCAAGAAACGAACTAGAATTGTGTGGTGCGCAGCTCAACTGCGACACTGTGATGTTCTTGTTAGAGTCCCAGGTCGCGAGGTATTGAATGTTGAACAGTTTCCCATTGTAAGTCTGCCCGCTTTGTCCGCCAGTGGGCGGGCCCGCCGAGTGACCTCCAGTATTGCTTGCCCAAAGTGCCGAGCCAGACGGCGGGTAGACAACAAGGTTACCGTCAGTTTGCATGGCGACGTAGGCACCGGGGTGATTGTAGGTCCCGCTACTCCAGAGCGCTCGGCCAGACGGCGGGTAGACAACAAGGTTGCCGTCAGTTTGCATGGCGACGTAGGCACCGGGGTGATTGTAGGTCCCGCTACTCCAGAGCGCTGGTCCACCCGTGTAGTAGACGACTAGGTTCCCGTCGCTCTGCATGACGAGTGAGAAGCGGTTGTCGGTTGAGGTAATCCCCTGATTCGCGGTGAGGACTTGACCCGATACGAGAGTGCCAGTGCCACTTGCGAATGCGGGTTTCGCTACCACCGTAGCGACGCATCCCAAGGCGATGAAGCCAGCCAACATCGCCGAGATCATCTTGAACGATGTCCTTATCTTCGTCGAATGATCTCCGGTTGGTTTTGAGCTCATGTGATTCATGACTTCCTCCTGATCGTTTGGGTGATCCGAAACCACAGTCGTGGGAGGCATCATGAAGCCCCTCCCGTCACGGCGGAAGGGGCAGGGCTCCCCCTTTTCGCTCTGATCCGTCATGTGTCTCCTCCTTGGTATTCGATGTCCCCGTTGCACATCGCACCGGGCTGTGTCTCACCTTGCGCTTCACAGTTTGAGACCTTCGACCCCTCGGGCCTAGAGGCAGGGGTGCCCATTTGGCTGTGGGTAGTTCGACCCAGGCCGGGGTGCCGAAATCTCGATCAAGGCCTGAATGGGCAGTCTGAATCGCCCGGGTTTCATGGAGTCTCTACCGAACCCAGGGCGATTCAGTCCAGTAGGTCAGCTACGCATCTCTGCCAGGCTGAAGTTGTGGGCGTGATGGTGCACAACCTTCTTCGACGGTCAACATCTATGGCCAGCGAAGTCGATATCCATCTTTAGGGACATGCGACATTGACCGCTCGAGAATGCAGCTGCGAAGAGGACTCTGGGCCTTCTCAGCCGGGTTCCCCCGGCTCGCCAGTGGCCCGAGTCAGTCCGTGTGACCTGAACTTGATCAGATGGTCACAACCCCTTTGCCGCTCTAGACCCGAAGTCTGAGCTGGGGCAAACTGCTTTCCCACTCCTCAGCTATGGTGGTCCTCTTTGCGCTGCAGGGCATATCGAGTGAGATCGGCTCGACGACGCTGGCCGGTTTTGTCCCGGATACGGTCGAGATGCGAGTGAACGGTGTGGATGCTGAGAAACAACTGTTTGGCGATATCGGCGTCGGTTTCTCCCTCGGCCAGCAACGCCAAGATCTCGTTTTCTCGAGGAGTGAGGCTCTCCTCGGACGGTCGATCCTTGTTGTCTCGAAGGAGGTAGGCGGCGAGGACGGGAGACACATACATGCCGCCACTGGCGACCGCCGTTACCGCGATCGCGATTTCCTCCGCAGTACACGATTTGTGCAGATAGCCACTGGCGCCAGCCCCGATGGCGTCAACGACACTCACACTGTCGTCTGAGGCCGATACGACGAGGACAGCGCGTCCTGGGGCACTCACACGGCTGACAGCATCAGCTCCAGTCCCGTCGGGAAGATGGAGGTCCAAGAGCACGACATGGACTCCGACATAGCCATGAGCTTCCATCTCTCCGATACTTCCCGCCGCGGCAACCAGTTCGAATCGCGGGTTGGCCTCGACGGTGTGCATGAGCCCTTGTCGGTAGAGAGGATGGTCTTCGATGAGGGCGACGCCGATCAGGTCGGAGCCCACAGAATCACCTTCGTTCCTTGCCCAAGGGCGGAACTGATCGTCGCGGTTCCGCCCACCTCATTCATTCTGGCTACAATCGAGTTCTTCACTCCAAAACCTTGGGACTCGATCGCCTGATCGAAGCCGTGGCCACGATCTCGGATCGTGACACGGACACCTCCGTCAGCACCCATCAGACCAACGACAACCTGGTTAACACCGGCGTGCTTAGTCACATTCGTGAGTGCTTCCCGCAATGCGCCCAGAAGTGCCTCCGACGCATCGGGGCGCACCTCGATGCCCAGGTCAATCAGAGCAAGTTCGACTCTAAGTCCAGATTCGGTTGACTCTTCTGCCAGATCTCGGATACGTCGGGCAAACCCGGCCACATTGTCCTGTTCGCCGTTGATCGCTCGGCGCAGCAAGTTGGCTTCCCGTCGAGCCTGACTGCGAATGAGTTCAGGATCGAGCTGATCGTTCTGGGCAACCAGCTCAAGTGTCTGAAGGGCAGAATCGTGAAGGAGGCGATGTTCCTTGTTGCGTTGGCGCTCGGCCGCTAAACGCTCTCGTTCCTTGAGCGTCTCTTGTCGCGCCGTCTCTAACTTCTCAGAGTCACCGCGCAGTTTGCCCACGGCGAACCGGGCGGCCAGATAGAACCCCCCGTAGCTCGTGGCATTTGCCAGCGCTGTGGAAAGCTGGCTCCCGGCCGCCCGAAAGCTCGGTCGAACAGTTACGAGATAGGAGCCGGCCAGCAACGCAGGCGCAGCTCGTGACGCAGTGCCGTCGATGGCAACAGCTGCTCCGGCAGCGGCCCCGATAGTCAGAGGGCACATCCAATTCAGGAACGCAGTACGGTCGTCTGCCTCGGTGGTGCCCGCCATGGCGTAGAGCCCCGCTACACCGAAAACCACGTCCAGCCATGCAATGTGAGGTTCGGTATGGGAGCCGATGCGCAAGATCCGACGTGCCAGCCATGCTGACTCGATTCCGGATGCGGCCAGGAGCGCCAGCGCCAGGCGTGGTCGGCGGTAGGCACTCCAACCTGTTGCCATGCACACGACACCCTGGGTCAGATGCAACGACCGAATACCGAGCAGGCCCCGGGCGATTGCCAGTTCCGTCGCAGCACGGTCACCCGCCCGAAAAGGGGTAGAAATACCCTCGCCTGACTTCGTGTCCGTCTTCATACTGGTCGGTAGTGTATCCACCTCCCTCCGCGCGCATCAGGGCCATCCTGGAAGCCGACAACCCTCTCCTTCGCGCCGGGCTTAAGAGGGCGGCGACCATGGCGGGTATGGACGAGACAACCGATCCCCTTGGTGCCGACTTTGCTATCCGCAGTGCCGGAGCCGGCTCGTGCCACCCAGTCCTGGATGTCGCGTGCAGTAGCGAAACTGTCGTCATCACTCTTACCTCCAAGCCCTCGACAGAAGCCTGGTTGGCGGTCCTGGATTTTGTGGGTTGCGTGACCTCTGGCCAAACATCGCGAGTGGCCTCGCGACCAGACTGGGGATGGGAAGTCTCGTCCGGATAACTCGCAACCATGGGACGACGGCTCGGACGAGCAGGGCACGCCACGAGCTGCGATGGACCCCCACTTCGGTCATCGACGTCGGCTACAGGCATGGTGGCGTCGGCGCCATCAAGGCGGGTTGGAAGGTATTGCTTCCCTATCGGTGAAGCGACGTCACCGGCGCTCCTTCAGACGAGACGAGAAACGCGCTACAGATTCAGCGTCCCGCTGACAATCTTCAGCGACTCTTGGCCTTTTCCTTTTGCACACAGCTGTCCGGGCGCCTTGTTGCTAAAAAAGTTTGTCGTATGCCCGTGTTCCGCGTAAGAGCCTTTCATGGTTCCATCGAACATGACGAATCCCAAATTACCTGACGAACTGGGACCAATGTTCTCGCCTGTGAATTTCAAGATACTTGGACCGATCCTGCTTGCTGGAGTCCATCTGATCGAGAAGCCCTGGATGTTCACGGGATCCGGTGCCGGACTACCTCCGAAAAGTGCGGTACAGCTGTTTACGCTTGTCGCGGTGCTGACAACCGTGGAGCCCACCAAACCTGCAATGGGCGTCAGCGCTCTGACACCGTGAGTGGTGCAGCCTGCCTCGCAGGAATACACCCGGTCATTCAGCGCGGGCTCGACGCCTCCACGCGTGGCGTTGCACATCGAAGGTGTTGGCAGGCCGGGTCGTCAGCGAGCGGGTCGCCGGTGGCCGCGTAAGCCCGCGCTCTCGACCCACCGCACTCGTCAGCATATTCGCAGTGCCCGCAGCGCCCGTGGAACTCGGCGCTCCGGATCGCCTTCAGCACCGGATCGTCACGGTAGATCTCGAGCACTCCCTTGTCGCGCACTGATCCGAGCGGGAGGGGCAGGAAGCCGGCCGGGTACACCCGACCGTCGTGCCCCACAAACACGATGCCCTTGCCGTCACGAGTCGCGACCGTCGGCGCGAGCACCCGGGACGTCGGCTCGCCCATCTGCTCCCGCAAGCGGGCATGCAGGTCCCGGTAGAGCGGTCCGAGCCGGAACTCAACTGCCGGGTCGATGCTCGAGTCGGGTCGCCTCGCCCGCCAGTCGCGGACTCTGCGGAAGAAAGGCGCCTCCACTGTCCGCACTGTCATCCCATACTGAGCGGCGTCGACGAGAAAGTGACAGACATCCTCGTACTCATGGCTCTCGATCTCGGCGATCGCGTGCCCGCGTCCGACAGCGATGAGGAAGAACACCTCCCATGTGCGCACCCCGTTGCGGACGAGCAGTGTCGCGATGTCCGCAAGCTCTCGGACGTTCTGCGCCATGACCGCGGAGTTGATCTGGACTGCGAAGCCGTGCTCTTGGAGCAGACTGATGGCGCGGATCGTGTCGGCGAAGTGACCCGGAACTTGTCGAATCTGTTCGTGGGTCTCGGCAATTGCCCCGTCCAAGCTGAGCGAGGCGTTGCGAACCCCATTGGCGCGCAGCATCGAAAGCGTGGCGGCGCTCAAGCTAGGAGAGACCGAGGGCGAGATGGCGACCGGGACGTCCAAGGTCTTCGCATACTCGGTCAGTTCGCCGAGGTCGGGACGTTGCAGGCAGTCACCACCAGTGAGGATTAGGACGGGGGTTGGTCGTGGGGCAGCGGCGAGGTCGTCGATGATGGCCTTGCCCTCTTCGGTGGTGAGCTCGTCCGGCGCCCGGTCGCGCTGAGCGGTCGCCCGACAGTGGACGCACGCGAGCGGGCATGCCTTGGTCGTCTCCCAAAAAACCAAGCGGGGTGCCCGATCGAAGTCCATGACGCTCCGGCTAGGCGGTACGTCCAATGGGTGCCGCCCAACTGTTCCGTTCATTATCCGCGCTCCGTTTGGCAATGGCTGATACATATGCCTGCCGATGTTCCCACGTTAGCGCCGCTGCGCCAGCCGTGGCACGGTGACCACGGTGAGGCCGTGGCTGGTGACGCTTTGATCGCCGGCCTTGAACTCAGCGGGCGTGCCCGACGTTCAGCCCTCGTCGGCCGAGCGGGTGCAGCTGAGCCCGGACGCCGCCAACGACTCCCCGAGGAACGCCTCCACCTGGCGTGACCACAGATAGCCCACGTGGTTCCCCGAGTACCAGCTGATGCGCGGCTTGTCCCAGTGCTCCCACAGCATGCGGGCCTGCTCCGGGGTGGCCAGGCGGTCGCCGTAGCCCGCATACACATACCGATGATCGCGTGCCACCTTCGGCTCGAAGCTCATCGGTGACACCACCCGGTAGACGTCTTCCACCGCACCACCCAGGATGCGGTGCTCGATCGAGCGGAGTCGGATGTGGACCGGGCTGTGTTCGTGGAAGAGGGCCGGGAAGTCCACCACCGGGATGCCGGCCACCACGGCGTCGAACCCGTTCTCGATGCCGGCGAGGAGTGCGACAACGTAGGCCCCGAGCGAGACCCCGTACAGCCCAATGGACGTGGCCCCCTGGTCCCTGATCCACGACACGAGGCGCCGGATGTCCCACACCGCCTGGGTCAACCCGTGGACGGTGTTCATCATGTCGAATGACAAGAACGGCTCGCCGCTCACGAGCGTCACCTTGCGCGGCCCGTGCAACGGCAGCACCGGCAACGCGACATTCAGCCCGAGCTCACGGTGCAGCTTGGCGGTGTGCAGGCCCATGAAGTCCATGAAGGGGTAGCCCATGCAGAACCCGTGCACGCACACGACCCATGGGCGCGGCTCGCCGCGGTGACGGACGATGGCGGTCGTAGCCCGACGGATGGGATCGTAGGCCATCCACCGCTCACCGCCCGGTTCGCCGGCGCGCACGGCGAACCCGCTGTCGTAGCTAATCCGTTCGTAGCGCTGGCCGAGGGCCCAGCCGCGGCTTGTCTCGATGTCCTTGGCGGTGAGCGGCGGCGGGGTGCGGTGATAAGAGGCGGGGCGGGCGATCCAACCCCGGCGGGAGAACAATTGCCGGGCATCGGCGAGCTCGGCGCTCACTCGAGCGAAGTCGGCTCGGCGAGGAAACCGGTTGGGTGTCATCGCCATGGCCAGCAGGGCCTCGTCCATGGCGACACCGGCCGCCAGCCCCAACGACAGGTTCGGCGCCGGCACGGCGTCGGACACCTCTCCGCTCATCGCCGCCGTATGCATAAAGCGCAGCGTGCGCGGCACGGCACGCGTGGCTCGGGCGAGCGCCCGTCGCCCTAGGAACTTCATGACGGCGCGATACGATCCGACGACACGCTCGACGGGTGACGGGGGTCTCTGACCCGTCGACTCAGACGGCCCTCCGTCCTCTGCCGCGGCCTCGCCCAGTGCCTCTGCTCCGTCCCAGGCGCACTGGGCGTGCCCCATGAGCCCCCTCCAGCGCCGCTGCGCCAGCCGGAACCGGCCGGCGTATCGCGCGTTCCAAAGCCATACTACGTCGAGGGCGTGAACAAGGAACGAGCGGAGAAGGGAGCGGCAGTGGAGTTCAATTTGGCCGACCTCTTCCAGAGCGTGGTCGACGTCGTAGCCGAGCAGCCTGCAATAGTTGCCGACGACCGTCGAGCGGCGTTTCGCCGGGCAGCTCGTGTGGTCCTCGCTGACGCACGACGAGCGCGCGCTCGTCGAGACCACGCTCTGGTTGGCGGGTCTTCGGCTCTACGGACGCCGGCAGCTCGGCACCTGGTGGGCCCAGGAGGAGTCGCGCGCCCATCTCGACTGCCTGGCGTCGCTCTCGTGACGCCGTGCGGTTGACGGGTCCCCCGCACGGGGGCGAGGTGGGGGGACCTGCGCGCGCCCCCGCCGGCCCGTCGTGGCGATTGCTGCGCACGCTCGCCATCGTGACACTGGTCGCGACCTATGCCCTGCTGGCCCTCGGAAGCACGGTGCGGGTCACCGAGTCGGGCATGGGCTGCCCGGGCTGGCCGCTCTGCTACGGCCAGGTCGGCCCGATCGACCACTTCCACACGCTCCTCGAACAGATCCACCGCTACCTGACCGCCGCCGTCACCGTGGGCGTGCTCGCCGTCGCGCTCCAGGCCTGGCGCCTGCGGCCCCACCGTGCCCTCCGGCCGGCGATTTCCGCCGTGGCGGTCCTGGCCGTCCAGATCGTGCTCGGCGCCGTGACCGTGGTGACCCACAACGCCCCCGTCACGGTGGCCCTCCACCTCGCCGGAGCGCTCCTGCTGCTCGCAGCGACGACCGTCACGGCGGTGGCGAGCTCCGTCGCTTCCCGCCCTGCCGCGCACGGGCCGCGCCGGCCGGCTCGGCTCGCCTGGTCAGCGGTGGTTGCGACGTTCGCGCTGCTCGTCTCGGGATCGATCGTGGTCGACGGCGGCGCGAGCGCCGCCTGCCCGAGCTGGCCCTGGTGCGTACCGCGCCGAGGCGTCGCCGACCCACTCGTCGCGATCGCCCTCGTCCATCGTGGGGTCGCGCTCGTCGCGGTGGGCCTGCTCGTCGCCCTCGCCGTCGGGACGCTCCTCCGCCGCCGGGGCAGAACACCAGGGTCTGTCGGGCTCGCCTGGTCGCTGCTCGGCCTGTGTGCCGCTCAGGTTGCCGCCGGGGCGGTCACGGCCGAGCTCGCCGCCCCGCCCGCCGCCCAGGACGTCCATCTCGGCCTCGCGGCTGCGCTCTGGGTCTGCGCCGTCGCGCTCGTCGCGGTCGTCTCGTACGCGGGTGCAGGACTGAACGACGCCGGCAATCGGGGTGGAGCCCGCTCTGTGTCAACCGCGGGCGCGGGCGCGGGCCTGTGGGTGCCGGAAACCCCATCCACCGGGGCCTGACCAGGCGATGTTCGGCCCGGGACCAGGGTGGACCAGGGTCAATGGCTTTCGGGGGGCAGGAGGCGATCGACCCGAGCCCCTTCGGCAGTCACCTAACTCATCCCCACACAAGGCGGGTTTCGATCCCGGCTCCACCGCGACCAGACCGAGCTATCGACATTGTCTATGGACTCTGCAGCGAGGATGTGTACCGGCTCTTCTGCATCGAGCGTCACTGGGCCGGACCCGACTGGGAAGGCTGGCTCGCCAATCTCCTTGCCGCAACGCTCTTCCCCAATGGACGAGTGCCCCTGGACTCGCTGCGCGGGTCGCGACCTCTTCAGGCGTTGAACCAGCGTTTTGCGACGAGCCTGGTATTCCTCCGACGCCTACCAGGCGGTGCTACCCCTTCGAATGGGTGCCACCACCTGCCACAGACCGCACGCATAATGATGCTGCCGGGACCCGGTCGGGGCTGCCAGGTGGCAGACTCCGACGGCCTGACCGGTAGCGCGCTGGCCAGTTGATCCCGAGCGGGCAGTGGACGACACCGCGGAAGGCAGGGGTACTCGGCATCGGCTGCGGGCTCAACCAGTCGATGCAACAGCTTCAGCGAACACTTGAGATGGTGACAGACCACCGAGGGTGCGTCGAGGACGTTCGTTGAGCTCTCGTGCTACGGCGTTGAGATGTGCCTGGGAATGGCCCGAGAGTTCGGTGCCCCTGGGGAAGTACTGCCGCAACAGCCCGTTGGTGTTCTCGTTCGATCCGCGTTGCCAGGGGCTTTTCGGGTCGCAGAAGTAGATCTGCAAGCTAGTGTCGACGGTGAAGCGGGTATGCTCGTTCATCTCGTAACCCTGGTCTCAGGTGATCGAACGCCGGAGCTCGGTCGGGAGCCTGACGATCCTCTTCGCCAACGCCTTGCGGACGGGCCTCGGGCTTTCACGCAGTCCTTGCGCGCCTGCGGGTTCACCTGGTCGCGTCCGCCGGCCTTGCCGGCCACCGGCGCTACTCGTCCTCGACAAGCGTGATCGCCCCGGTCGGGCAGTTCTTGGCGGCCATGCGCACCTTGTCCCATAACTCGGGGGCCGGGTTCTCGTCGAGCACGTACAGGTATCCGTCATCGCGCACCTCAAACACCTTGGGCACGATGCTCATGCACACGGCATTGGACGCGCACACGTCGTCGTCCACGACCACCTTCATGGGGCGCACCTCCGTTTCAACCCGACACGAGTCTAGTGGTGGGCACCCACGGGGTCATTTGGGAGATTTCTCCCGGTTTCCCCCAGGGCCCCCCGATCCGCACGAAAGCCCAGATCAGATGGCCTGCATGTACATGCGGAATCGGGCTTCGAACGAGGGCAGACGGCTGGCATCGTCCATCACGCTGAGAACGTGCCGATCCCGCCCGTCGACGGTGTCGCACTCGCGCTTCGCCGACGCGCGCCACGCGACGGGGACGGCATGTCTGAAGCGGCCCGCCGCGAGCGTGCCGCCCGTAGACCCCCCCCGGGGGGGTCTGACTTGCGGGCGCACTATCGATGACCCCGGGTCACTGAGCACTATTTCTCCCCGATTCCCCCAGGTCCCTCCGATCCCCACGAAAGCCCAGATCAGAGGCCTGCATGTACATTCGGAATCGGGCCGCGAACGAGGGCACCGGGAAGTGCCTCCGTGGGCACCGCCCCGACACACCGGGGGTCAAGACGCGTTAGGTCATGGCGATCAGCTCCGATCAGAAGGAGCGGACATGCCGCTTGAGCTCCACCTTGCCCGCGGCGTCGATGCGCCGACCTTTCAGCGAAGGACTGCGAAGAATGCCGGAGACCGTGTTCTGCATCCACTTCTTGCCGTGCACGGTCTCGACCCCCTCCAGCTCGAGCCACGGGGCGATGGAACTGTAGGTGTCGCCGCGAAGCGCCCGACTCACCATCCCCTTCAGGTACTTCACCTTGGCGGGGTCGGGGACGAGCGTCTTGTCGTATTTGTCGCCGACAACGATGAACCCCCAGGGCGGCCTCCCCGCCAGGGATCCCTTGTCCTTCAGGTGGCTCTGCAGGTCGCTGTAGCGCTTGCTCACGGTCTGGCGCTCGGATCTGGGCCAGCTCGCCGAGGACCGACCACACGATGCCCGAGGAGAAGTCTCCCGGCTCTCCGGGCCACACCAGGGGCGGAGAGAGGATTCTGAGGCGCTTGTTGTGCTCCTCGGCCCAGACCCGCAGCTCGGCCAGGTCACGGGTGGAGCGGCTCAAGCGGTCGAGGGAGGAGGCCACGATCTCGTCGTATTGGGCGATCAGGGCGGGATCGGTGAGCCACTTGCCGAGGCCGGGGCGCCTCCAGGGGCTCGTCGCCCCCGACACGCCGGCGTCGATAGAGGTGGCGATGACCTCGACCCCCTCCTGCTGGGACTAGGGGAGTCCGTACAGATCACGGTCTGGCCGGGGAGGTCTGTATCTGATTCAGCAGCGGCGGGAGCTGGCATCCGCCTCCGATCAGACCAGCGAGGCCGAGCGCACCGGCCAGGATTACGGTTCTGAGGTGGTGTTTCATGATTGTTCTTCTCGACTGGGCAGATCGAATGTCCGCCTGTACGGCTATGTGCTCCGTCGCTGTGGCCAGCAGGCGCTGGCCGAGGACGTGACGTCGGAGACCTTCCTGGCCGCCGTGGACGCCGTCCGGCGCGACGACCCGCCGAAGGTCTCCACCGGCTGGCTGGTGGGGGTGGCCCGGCACAAGCTGGTCGACCACTGGAGACGCCATGCCCGCGAGGAACGGGGGCTGAGCGCCCTGGGTGTACCCGACGAGTCGGGCGAGGACCCGTGGGACGCGCAGCTCGATGCCTTGCGGGCCCGCAACGTTCTGGCCGACCTGGCCCCTCACCACCGGGCCGCTCTCACCTTGCGCTACGTCGACGACCTGTCGGTACCCGACGTCGCTGTCGTTCTGCAGCGGACGGTGCACGGCACCGAAGCCTTGCTCGTACGGGCCCGGGCCGCCTTCCGACGTTCCTATGCCACCGAGGACGACTCCAATGCCTGATCCGTTCGAAGCCCTGCTCCGGCATGACGGTCCGGTCGACCCAGACCCGACTTTCGCCGCCCGTCTGCGAGCGCGCGTGGAGCGCGCGCTCTCCCTACCGGAAGGAGTCACCGTGTCCAACCTCACTGTCGAGGCGGTCGCAGCAACCGATGTTGCCGACCCCTCCGCCCCCGGCGCCGTCGCGGTTACGGCCGCCGCCGTGGTGCCCTACCTGATCGTGGACGGGGCCCGCCGGGCTCTCGACTGGTATGTGTCGGCCCTGGGGGCGACCAGGCGGGGCGAACCGATCGTGATGGCCGACGGCAGGATCGGCCATGGGGAGCTCGAGCTGCGGGGGTCGGTGCTCTACCTGGCCGACGAGTCGGCGGAAAGCGCGGTGGTCGCGACGCGGCCGGGTGGGCCCGCCACGGTGAGCTTTGCCTTCGAGGTCCCCGATGTCGACGCATCGGTCGACAGAGCCGTCGCCGCCGGAGCGGTGCTCGAGCGTCCGCTGGCCGACAATCCCTACGGCCGCAACGCCGTCGTCCGCGACCCCTTCGGCCACCGGTGGATCATCTCGTCCGTCACCACGGCGCCAAGTCCGGTCACCGCCGGGCCCGATGACCGGTCCGCCGCCGGCGGGCACGGAGAGCGCGTGCGGTCCGGCGATATCGGCTACGTGTCGTTGTGGGTGCCCGACGCCGAGCGGGCCAGCACCTTCTTCGGCAAGGTGCTCGGGTGGTCTTTCGAGCCGGAGGTGGCCGGGCACAGCCGGCAGGTGGCCGACCGGGAGCTGCACCACGGCGTGGACGGGGGACACGAGCGGAGCAGTTTGTTCCTCTGCTTCGTGGTCGACGATGTCAACGAGGCCGTCCGGCGGGTGCGCAGCGCCGGAGGGGAAGCCGACGAGCCCGGTGAGCAGCCGTTCGGTACGGCGGCCATGTGCGTCGACATCGAGGGGACGCCGTTCTCCATCTACCAGCCGCCACCGGGACAGCGCGGCCCGCGGCTGGCGGTCAACGGGACGAAGCAGGGCGACGTGTCGTACATCACCATGGAGGTCACCGACTCGGCCCCGGTGCGCGCCTTCTACGGTGCCGTACTCGGCTGGCAGTTCAACCCCGGCCGGGTGGAAGACGGCTGGGGTCCCGCCGACGTGGTACCGATGACCGGACTGCACGGGGGTCACGAGGTGACGACGGTGCTACCCATGTACCTGGTGGACGACATCTACGGCGCCGTGGCCCGGGTGCGCGCCGCGGGGGGATCGGCGCCCGAGCCCGAACGTCACCCTTACGGGCTGTCGGCGCAATGCGTGGACGACCAGGGGACGCGGTTCTCCCTCGGCCAACTCTGATCGGGGCGGGTCGGGCCGCCGTCGCTGCGGCCCGACCGCTACGTTGCAGGCCATGAGTGCTGACAACTCCCGTGCCGATGCGGTGACGTTTCCCGAGGACTTCCTGTGGGGGACGGCCACGGCCGCCCACCAGATCGAAGGTGGGAACGTGAACAACGACTGGTGGCAGTGGGAGCACACGCCGGGGTCGGGGTGCGCCGATTCGAGCGGTGACGCCTGCGACTCGTTTCACCGTTGGCCCGAAGACGTGGACCTGGTGGCCGGTCTCGGTCTCGGTGCGTATCGCTTCTCTCTCGAGTGGAGCCGTATCGAGCCGGCGGAAGGGGAATTCTCGATCGCCGCTCTCGACCACTACCGGCGGATCTGTGGCCATTGCCTCGAGCGCGGGTTGATACCGGTGGTCACCTTCCACCACTTCACGACGCCCCAGTGGCTGAGTGCCCGTGGCGGATGGGAGGCAGCCGACGCCCCGGAGCGGTTCGGCCGGTTCGTGGCCCGGGCCACGGCGCATCTGGGCGACCAGATCGGTTGGGCGTGCACCATCAACGAGCCCAACGTGATCGGGGTCATGGGCTACACGATGGGCGAATTCCCCCCGGGGGTGAAGGATGACTTTGGCCGGCATCTGGCGGTGAACGAGAACATGGTCCGGGCCCACCGACTGGCGGTGGAGGCGCTGCGGTCGGGTCCCGGTGCGTTCCCGGTGGGCCTGACGCTGTCCATGGCCGAGCTGAAAGCGGAAGAGGGGGGCGAGGCCGTACGGGACGTGGCCGAGGATGTGCTCGAGAACACGTTCCTGCGCGGTACCGAAGGCGACGACTTCGTCGGGGTGCAGTGCTACACGCGGATGCACTTCGACGCCCAGGGTCAGGCGCCCGACGATCCCGAGATTCCCCAGACCCAGATGGGTTACGAGAACTGGCCCCAGGTGGTCGAGTACACGGTGCGGCGGACGGCCGCCTTCACCGGGTTGCCCGTGGTGGTGACCGAGAACGGGATCGGCACCGATGATGACGCCGAGAGGATCGTCTACGTCTCCGAAGCCCTGCGGGGGGTGCGGCGCTGTCTCGATGACGGCGTCGACGTGCGGGGGTACTTCGTGTGGAGCCTGCTCGACAACTTCGAATGGGCCCACGGCTACGGTCCCAAATTCGGACTCTTCACCGTTGACCGGACGACCTTCGAGCGTCGGCCGAAGCCCAGTGCACTGTGGTTCGGAGACGTGGCCAAGGCGAACGCCCTGGTGCCGCCCCGCGGGTGACTGGCGGGGCCGCCGGCCTAGGCGCGGGCAACCTGACGGCGGGCCAGGAGTTTGGTCTCGGCCACGCTGATATGCGTGTCGCCGGCAGGACCAGACAGTTGGAGCGAAGCCAGAACGGCGCCGTCCTGCCAGAAGATGACGTAGGAGTTGGCCGTCTTCGAGTGCGAGGTGGCCAGGACCGCCCCGTCGCCGATGCCAGCGACGGTCGTGGCCCCGAAGGTCTTCACCTTCTGCGAGACGGTGACGAACACCGAGTGTGCCTTGTCGGCACTCGGGCAGTTGGCCGATTCCGAGAACGCCTCGGGGTAGATCGTCTTGCCGGTGAGGACCGGACTGGGCGCCCGACCTTTCAAGGTGAAGACGGCGTAGTGGCCCGTACATCCGGGGTAGGTGCGGTTGAACACCTTGGCCAGGTTCTGGGCGTCGCTTCCGTGGTCCTGCTGCAATTGCAGGACCGCCGGCATGTCGGCGTTGGTGAGGACACCGACCGGCGGAGGGCTCGAGCCGCAGGCGCTCAGGAGCGCGGCCGAGCCGATGATCGAGGCGCCGAGGCGCCAACCGCTTCTCTGTCTCAGCTGACCGAGGCCCAGAAATCGCTCAGGACGGCCGCCGCGCCCGCCGGGTCCTGGAGCATCCACCAGTGTCCGATTCCGGGAAGTTCGGCGATCTCGACTCCGGCCCGCTTGGCCGAGGACCGCGCCCCGTCGGCCGACAGGAAGGGGTCGTCTGACGGCAGGAGGATCAGTCCGGGGGCGGCGATGTCGTGGAAGTCCGGTCCCCATTCCCGGCCCACGTCCACGGCCGAGCGGTAGAGGCGCAAGATGCAGCCGGCCATCTCCTCGTCGGCCCAACCGGCCAGGGCCCGGGCCCGGTCGAGGGGCACGCCATAGGCCTCGAAAATGGTGGCGCTCTCGTCGACGGGGGTGGCCAGTTGCTGGGCGAAGAACTCCTCGCCCTCGCCCGGCGTCTGCCAGATCTTGGCGAAGTCGTGCCACTCGAAGTCGGGGTCGCCGAGGGCGCCGGCGTCGGTGACCCACGACCGGACAAGATCCGGTCGGATGCTCACCACGCGCACGACGAAGCCTCCGCCCCAGTCGTGGCCCACCAGGTCAATGGGACCCGAGGCGCCGATGCGTTCGAGCTCGGCGATCAACCAGCTGACGTACTCCTCCTTGGTGGCTCCGAAGCCCTCCGGCGTCGGCGCCCCGAAGCCGGGAAGGCGCACGGTCTCGGTGTCTGAGGGGCCGAGGATCTCGAGGAGCGGATCCCAGACGGCCGCCGTCTCGGGAACGCCATGGACCAGGACGATGGGCATATCTGAAGCTTCTCACTCCGACATGACGGACGGGTGACAAGATCGGGGCCGTGGCCGACCCCGATGACGACGCCCAACGGTCGATGTACCGGACGATGGTCCTCATCGCCGCCTGTGACGACGCCCTGCGCAGCGCCATCAGCGCCGGGACGATCACCATGGCCTACTACTCGCCCCGGGGCCAGGAAGCGGTGGCGGCCGGATTCGCCGCCGCCCTGCGTCGCGACGACTACCTGGTGACCACCTACAGAGGCCTCCACGACCACATCGCCAAGGGGGTTCCTCTGCGGCCGCTTCTGGCCGAGATGCTCGGTCGGGCGGCGGGAACGGGCAAGGGCAAGGGCGGTCCCATGCACGTGGTGTGGCCCGAGACCGGGCTCATGCTCACCACCGGCGTAGTGGGCTCGGGTCTTCCCATCGCCGCCGGTCTGGCCTGGGCCTCCCAGCGCCAGGGCCGGAGCCGGGTGACAGTGGCGTCGTTCGGCGACGGTGCCACCAACATCGGCGCCTTCCACGAAGCGTTGAACCTGGCCAGTGTCTGGCGACTGCCCGTCGTCTTTCTCTGCCAGAACAACGGCTACGGCGAGCACACGGCGTTCGCCGAACACCAACGCACCGAACACGTGGCCGACCGGGCCACCGCTTACGCCATGCCGGGGGTGACCGTCGACGGCAACGACCCCCTGGCCGTGCGGGCGGCCGTGTCCGACGCCGTCGTCCGGGCCCGGTCGGGGGAGGGCCCGAGCCTGGTCGAGGCGGTCACCTACCGCCTCTACGGCCACGTCTTCGGCGACCGGATGAGCTATGTCCCTGCGGGCGAGCTCGACGCCGCCTGGGAGGCCGAACCGGTCGGTCGCTTCCGCCGTCTCCTGCTCGAGCGTGCGGTAGTGAACGAAGAGGAGGCCACAGACATCGAGCGCGACTGCGCCCGGCTCGTGGCCGACACCCTCGACGAGGTGCTGGCGCTGCCCGAGCCCGCCGCTCATGAACTGATGACCGACGTCGTCTCTGGAATCACCCATGCCTGACACCGCGGCACCGGCAGAGGTGAGTGTGCGCGCCGCCATCACCCGAGCCCTCGACGAGGCCCTCGAGGCCGACGATACCGTGGTGCTGCTCGGCGAGGACATCGCCGACCCCGGCGGTGGTGTCTTCGGAGTGACCAAGGGACTTTCCACCAAGTACGGATCCGACCGTGTCCGCGACACGCCCATCTCGGAACAGGCCATCGTGGGCGCCGCTGTCGGGGCCGCCCTCGGGGGGCTCCGTCCCGTGGCCGAGATCATGTTCATGGATTTCCTCGGACTCTGCCTCGACCAGCTGGCCAACCACGCGGCCAAGCTGCGCTACATGTCCGGGGGCCTGACTCCGGTGCCTATGGTGCTGCGCACGGCCGTCGGTGGAGGGCTCCAGGTCGGTGCCCAGCACTCGCAGATGCTCGAGTCCTGGCTCACCCATGTCCCGGGACTGCAGGTCGTGGTGCCGAGCACCCCAACGGACGCCCGGGCCCTTCTGCACGCGTGCATATCTTCGGACGACCCTGCGGTGTTCATCGAGCAGGTGCCGCTGCTGCAGCGGCGCGGTGTCCTCGACGACACCGCGGTGGCTCTCGGTGTGGCCGACATCAAGCGGGCCGGTACCGATGTGACCGTCGTCACCTACGGCCGACAGGTCCACGACGCCCTGACCGTGGCCGAATCTCTGGCCGCCGACGGCCCCGACGTCGAGGTCCTCGATCTGCGCTGCCTGGCGCCGCTCGACGAGGACGCGGTGCTCGAGTCTGTGCGCCGGACCCGGCGGGCGGTGGTGCTCCACGAGGCGGTGGTGACGGGGGGATTCGGCGCCGAGCTGGCGGCGCTGATCTCCGAGGCGCTCTTCGGGCACCTCCTCGCTCCCGTTCTCCGGGTGGGCGCCGTCCCGGCGCCGTTGCCCTACGCCAAGAACCTCGAGAGCCTGGCCCTGCCCGGGCCCGAGCGGCTGCGCAGCGCCATCGGCCGGGTCACCTCGTACGGCGGCTAGAGCACATGCTCCTGCGCATGCCGAAGATCGGGATGGAGATGACAGAGGCCACCTTGGCTCGCTGGCTGGCCGACGAGGGCGCTCTCGTCGACAAGGGTCAGCCGCTCTACGAGATGGAGACCGACAAGGTCACCACCGAGATCGAGTCACCGGGCCGAGGCCGGCTGCGACGGATCGCTGAGGTGGGTGTCGTCTATGCCGTGGGCGACTCCGTGGCCGAACTGATCGACGAGACGTAGGGACGCCGACCGCCGCGCCGAGGCGTCAGTTACAGCACTGACACCCGCCGGGCCTTGCCTGGTTCCTGGGTCGGAATCTGCTGCACGGTCGGCAGCGGATAGGCGGGCGGGTTGCTCAGGTCGACCTCGTGGAGCTGGTTGGCGCGGCACTCGCTCATGACAACGGGCTCTGCCGTCCCCTTCGTCGCCGGTAACGGCGGTACCGAGCGATCGGGCGAGGACACGTGCAAGGTGGAAGTCAGATCGCCGGTGACACGACGCCGCCAGTCCGAGATGTTCGGCGCCCGGACACCGAAGCGGGTTTCCAGGAATCGCATCTGCGAGGTGTGGTCGAAGGTATCGGAACAGACGTAGCCACCCCGACTGAAAGGCGAGACCACGAGCATGGGGACCCGGAAGCCGAGGCCGATGGGGCCGACGATGCCGTCGGCCTGGCTCGGCAGCGGGTCCGCCGTCAGGAACTCTCCCGGCGTGCCCGGAGGCGGGGTGGGCGGTGCGACGTGGTCGAAGAAACCGTCGTTCTCGTCGTGCATGATGAACAGCACCGTCTTCGCCCACACCTTGCGATTGGAGACGAGAGTGTTGATCACGTTGTGGGTGAACCACATCCCGAGCGCCGGCGCCGACGGCGGGTGCTCGTCGTAGCCGTTGGGCGGCGTGATCCATGACACCTGGGGCAGCGTGTCGTGGGCCACGTCAGCGGAGAAATCGTTCGGGAAGACGGGCAGGAAAGCCTTCTTGTAGAGCGCCGAGGACGAGTCCATGTACTGCTTGAAATAGAGCAGGATGTTGTCCGAGATGGCCATGGCCAACGGGCTACCCGGTTGATACTGCGCACCCGGGGCGTTGTACACCTTCCACGAGATGCCGGCGTCCTCGAGCGCCTCGGGCATCGTCGGCCACGAGGCGCTCCCCATCGCCGACGAGGCGCCGTTGGTGAAGATGACCGGCCCGCCGGCGCGTCCGGCGGGATCGAGCGTGCCGGACAGAGCATGAAGCCGGTTCGGGTGGGTCTCGGCCATCACCGAGCAGTGGTAGCCATCGCAGATGGTGAAGGCGTCGGCCAGCGAGTAGTAGAAGGCCAGGTCCTGCCGGGTGTAATAGCCCATTGTCAGGACACCGTTCTGCGGCCCCTCGAATTGCGGCTGAGTGTGGGTGGCGACGAAGCGGTCCATCTTCCCGTTGTTCCAACACATGTGTTGCGCGTTCCAGGCGTGCGACAGGTCGAAGGTGCACTCGGCCTGGCTGGTGGCCGTGTCGAGATGAAAGGGAAACAGAGCAGGGGCGGCACCGCCGGGCCACGACTGCTCGAAGAGCTTGGCCCGGCGGGCGTTCATGTCGTCGTAGCCGCGCACCCCTTTGTAGGTGCCGAAGTAGTGGTCGAACGAACGGTTCTCCTGCATCAGGAACACCACGTGCTCCACCGCTCCGAGATCGGATCCGGCCGGGTTGATCGACGCCGCCTTCTTGGCCGTGGCGCCACCGCACGAGGCGAGCAATAGCGAGACACCGCCGGCCATCCCGGCGGCCAGTACCTCGCGACGGGTCCGCAGGTTCTGCTCCATGGGTGCCACAGCGTAGGGGACGTTCCCGTCTTCTTGCCGGGATGCGGTTCCTACGATCGAAGGGAGCGGCTCGAACAGCCTTCTCGACCTTCGTTTTCCCCGGGGAGCGATCTCCGTCTCGGAGATCTGCACTCCACTGCGAGGTGAGCGGTGCCGGCAGGCGGTGGTGGCATCGCCACCACCGCCTGCCGAACCGACATCAGATGGGGCGGACCTGCTTGGTCTGCATACCCTTCTGTCCTTGCTCGGCCTCAAACGAGACGCGTTGTCCTTCGATGAGCTCGCGGTATCCGCTTCCCTCGATCGAGGAGAAGTGGGCGAAGACGTCGGGCGAGCCGTCGTCAGGAGTGATGAATCCGAAGCCCTTGGTGGCGTTAAACCACTTCACGGTGCCTTCAGGCATTGGTGTTGCCTTTCTGTTCTCTTCTCCACGCTTCCATTGTCTTGCGGGAGACCAAAAAGGCACCCATCAAAGACGCGCAGCCAGCGTGAATTTATAACTGCGCACTGGTGGCAGCCTATCGCCGGAGGATGCCGCGTGCTCACTTGGACTGCCACCGGGCCCCGTTGTGCCTGTCAGGGCCCTTCCCCAGCCTGATCGGGCCGGCCCCGGGGTCCACCCGTGGGCTGGGCTTTCCTCCCAGTCTGCCCCCGATGGGGGCCCTCGGGCAGTCGGGAGACGACAATGGCGGCCATGGAAGGCACAGGGCTCCTGGACGGGCAGGTGGCGGTGGTGACCGGCGGGGGCGCCGGCATCGGGGGCGCTGCCGGCCGGCGGTTGGCAGCGGCGGGGGCGACGGTGGTGCTGAACGACATCGAGCCGGCGTTGCTGGCGTCGGCCGTGGCCGAGATCGAGGGCGCCGGAGGCTCCGCTGTGGCCGTTGCCGGCGACATCCGCCACCCCGCCACCGTGGACGCCCTCGATGAAGCGGCGCGATCGGTAGCCGGCGGTCGCATCGACGTCCTTGTCAACAACGTCGGAGACTACCGGCCCAACGGCCGGTTCTTGAAGACCGGGCCCGACGAGTGGAACGCGCTCTACGCCATCAACTTTGAACACGTCCTGCGCTGCACCCGGGCCATCGCCCCGGCCATGGTCGAGCGCGGCGTCGGCAGCATCATCAACGTCTCCACCGTCGAGGCCTTCCGGGGCATCCCGGCCAACGCCGTCTACTCGGCCTTCAACGCCGCGGTCAACGCTTTCACCCGCAGCCTGGCCGTCGAGCTCGGCCGCGACGGCGTGCGCGTGAACGCCATCGCCCCCGATCTGGCTGACACCCTCCAGACGCCGGCGGAGTCCATGCTGCGCGGCCGGCCGCCCGAAATGGTCCGGCACTGGGTCCCGCTGGGCCGCTTCGGCGCGCCCGACGACTACGGCGATGTCATCGTCTTTCTGGCCAGCTCCATGGCCCGCTTCGTCACTGGCCACGTCATCCCGGTGGACGGCGGCACCCTGGCCGCCGGTGGCTGGTACATGCGGGCCGACGAGCGCGGCTGGACCAATCTGCCTGACTCCCCCTGAACCTGCGCCCGAGAGCCGGCTTCTACTGCGCTACTCCGCCGACGACCAGACGTGGTCGACGGGGTCGCTGGCGGTCCCGGTGCCATCAGCGCGCGCCCGCAGTGCGGCGGCATCCCATTTCTCTTCAATACGCCCGAAGCGCCAGATGGAGAGCGCCACCGCCCAGGTGACGACGAAGACACCGACGATGGCGAAGCCGGCGGTGTTGATGTTGAAGTTCTCGAAGAAGTGCCAGACGCTCCCGCCCCAGTTGAGCTCCGAGGGCAAGAGGCCCAGGAATTCGATGGTCCCGATGGCGAAGGCGACGAACACCGAGAGCCCGGTGATCGTGATGTTGTAATAGATCTTCCGTATGGGTCGGGCGAAGGCCCAGCCGTAGGCGAAGTTCATGAAGCAGCCGTCGATGGTGTCGAGGATGCTCATCCCGGCGGCGAAGAGGATCGGCAATGCCAGGATGGCGTAGAAGGGAAGTCCGTTGGCCACGGCGTCACCCGAGAGCACGAGCAGTCCGACTTCGGTGGCCGTATCGAAGCCGAGCCCGAAGAGCACGCCGATCGGATAGATCTTCCACGGAGTATCGATTCGCGCCGCCAGAGGGCCGAAGAAACGGTTCATCAGCCCCCGTTTGTTCAGCTGTTCCTCGAGTTCGTCGTCGTTGTAACGTCCCTGTCGGAGGTCCATGAAGACCTTTCCGATGGAGACAAGCACGACGACGTTGAGCGCGGCGATGAGATAGAGGAACGTGCCCGAGATCGACGTCCCCACGATCCCGGTGATGTTGTGGAGTCCCGAGTGCCCGTTGCGGACCTGCTTGTCGAGGGACCGGATCCCGAAGTTCAGCAGCACCGACAGGGCGAAGACGACACTTGAGTGGCCGAGGGAGAAGAAGAACCCCACACTGAGCGGACGCTTCCCTTCGGACATCAGCTTCCGGGTGGTGTTGTCGATGGCGGCGATGTGATCGGCATCGAAGGCGTGCCGCATCCCCAAAGTGAGCGCCAGGATCCCCGTCCCGAGACCGAAGGTCTCCTTGCTCGACAACCGGTAGTGGTGGGGGATGGCGGCGCCGAGAAGGCCGAATCCGACGACGAAGAGACCGACGACGACGGCCGCCATGGCACCGACCCGGGCCCACTCCTTCGGGGTCAGCGCGTCTTGCACCCTCCGCAGACGTCCGCCCCTACTGGCGCCGGCTGTCCCCATGGCCCGTCAGCCTCACAGAAATGCGAGCTGGCTGCAACAAGCAGCTGGAGGCAGTTATCCTGTCCCTGTGCCACGAATCGAGGAGCTGGCGGCGACCGGATCGGCGCCGGGCCAGGCCGAGCCCGACTCGGTCGAGAGTGTCCTTCGGCTGCTGCGGTCCCAGGGGGGCCGGATCACCACCTCGCGGCGCCTGCTGCTGCGCTGCCTCTTCGAAGGCGGCGCCCACAGGACGGCCGAAGAGCTGGCGGCCGAGGTCCAGTCCTCGGCCCCCGACGTCCACCTCTCCACCATCTACCGCAATCTCGACGAGCTCGAGCGGCTCGGGGTGGTGGTCCACGCCCACCTCGGCCACGGGCCGGCCACCTACCACCTGGCCACCGAAACCCACGGCCATCTCGTCTGCCAATCCTGCGGGGCCATGCTCGAGGCCCCGCAGGATCTCTTCGGTGCCTTGGCCCTCGCCGCGGAGCGCGACTACGGCTTCACCATCGATCCCCGCCACTTCGCTGTCATCGGCCACTGCGCCGCCTGCGTCGCGCCCACCCGCCACTGACGAGTCAGTTCCGCCGCCGCCATCCCCCGGCCGCATGCGTGCCGCCGTCGACGTGCAGTGTCGTCCCCGTGATGAAGCGCGCCGCGTCACTGGCCAGGAACACCGTCGCCCAGGCGGCGTCGTCGGGACTGCCGAAGAAGCCGAGGGGCGGCATGTGCACGGGATCGAACGGCATCTCATGGACCAGGAACTGCTCACGCGTCTCGCGTTCTCCGGCGCTCGACAGCGCATCGGGGGCGATGGCGTTCACCCGGATGCCCGACTCGGCCAACTCCAGAGCCAGGGACTTGGTCAGATTCTCGACGGCCGCCTTCATGGCCGCGTAAATGGCGAAACCGGGAGCGGCCTGGTGCGCCTCGACAGACGTCACGTTGATGATGGCCCCGCCGTGGGGCATATGGGGCACGACCAGACGCACCAGGCGGGTCACCTGGCTGAAGTTCTCGGCCACCAGTCGCTCCTCGGCACTCTCCGAGGTCCCGAGCAAGGGGGCGGCGAAGGTCCCGCCGGCGTTGTTCACGAGGATGTCGACCCGGCCGCACGCGGCGGCCACCTCGTCGACGAAGCCCGCCACCGCCTCGCCGTCGCGGACATCGAGCACCCGGCGCAGCGTCCTCGGCGTGCCGTCCTCGTGGCTGACGGTGTCTTCGTAACCATGGAATGTCTCGGTCTCGAGCCGGTCGCACAGTGCCACCGTCGCCCCGCATAGGGCGAAGGCCCGGGCCGTGGCATCACCGATGCCCCGTGCGGCGCCGGTGATGATGGCCACCCGCCCGTCGAGCCGTAGCGGTTCGTCCTCGGTCGTCACATTCTCTCCCTACTGCACCACCTCGGGCTGCACCGCCTCGGGCTGCGCCGCCTCGGGCCGATGACGCCCCGCCGGGATCACGTGTGACTGGACAGATGCCGACCGAGTGGTGATGCTCGCGACATTCTACGGCGAACGGGAACCGGGGACCGGCGATCGTAGGCCCAACGGGGAGGTGACATGGTCGACGACACCGAGCACCGCGCGTCCGCTGTGCAACCGACCTTCCGTCATGTCGACGACCCGGCGATGGCTTGGCAACAGGTGAAGGTCGTCCGCAACGCCGACGGCTCGACGTCGTCGGTATGGGAGAAATGGCTGGCGTTCTCGCCTGATCCACAGTACCTCTCGCTTTACGCCAAATGGGATCCCGGCGTCGTCGTCCGTCGCCACGGTCACTACAGTCCCCATGTCCTTTTCGTCATCGACGGTGACATGTGGTGTGCCGACCGGCACTGCCCGGCCGGCACCCACATCGAACTTCCGTTGGGCGCCGCCTTCGGCCCGTTCGTGGCCGGACCCGAGGGCACTCTTCTCTTCGAGGTGATGATGGGCGATCCCCGGTCATGGGGTGACGACCCCGCCGCCTTCGCACGCGCCCTCGACGCCCGCGGCGCCGTGGCTCTCCCCGATCCCGAGATCGAGTTGCCGGCCTGGCTCAAGGACCTCCGGTCGCGCTGGGTTCTCGACGGTGAGACGAGCGATCTGCCTCCCCTGTCCCCGCCGGCAACCCCCGGGTGATCGTCGTCCTGGGTGAGGGCGCGGCCGACGATCCGGCGCCTGCCCTCGCCGTCGGTCTCCGGCGCCTGGGCGAGCCGGTGGTCCTCGGCGCGCCCGATACCGGCGCGCCCGATACCGGCGCGCCCCGGGCCGATGGCTTGATCACCGTGCCCTGCGCCATGGCGTCGGCCGACGAGGTGGCGCAGGCTCTGGCCCGGGCGCAAGAGGCGGCCGGTCCCATTCATGCGGTCGTCCTGGTGTCGGCCGGCGCGGTCGCCACGGTGAAAGGAGAGTTGACGGCTCTGGAGGCGGCGGAGTGGTCAGAACGGGTGGAGAAGCCTCTGCGGCGGACCCTGGCCTGCCTCCAGGGTTCGCACCGACACCTGCGTGTCCATGGTGGAAGCCTTCTGATCCTGCTCCCCACGCTGTCTCTCGTCGGCTCGGCCGGCTTCGCTCCGTGGGCGGCGGTGGCCGAAGCGCAGAGGGCCCTGGCCAAATCGGCCGCCCGCGCCTGGGGACCCGAGCGCGTCACCGTGAACTGTGTCGCGGTGTCGGGCGAGCTTCTCACCTCCAACGGCGCCATCAGCCCGGACCGTCCTGGCCTTCCTCCACTGTCGCTTGCGACTCGCCCGGACATGGAAACCGATGTTGCTGCGGTGGTGGCCTCGCTCGTGACCAGGGCCTGGGCTGGCGTGACCGGCGCCACGGTGGCGGTCGACGGCGGCGTCTGGATGACCCCATGACCGGCGGACTCGACGGACGGGTGGTCCTCGTCACCGGGGGCGGAGCGGGTATCGGGCGTGCGCTGTGTCTCGCCTGTGCCGATGCCGGGGCCCATGTCGTGGTGAGCAGCCCCGGCGACAACGGCCTCGACACAACGGCACTGGTGACCGCACGCGGTGGAAGTGCGCTGTTCGTGCGGACCGACGTCACCGTGGCGGCCGACGTGGAGGCGGCGGTGGACGGCGCCGTACAGAGTTTCGGTTGTCTCGACGCCGTGGTGCACAACGCCACCAGCCGGCTCTCGAGCGTGGCGGAGCCGATCGACGACATCGGCGACGACGCCTGGTCGGATCATCTGGCGGTGTCGTTGCGCGGCGCCTATCACTGCGCGCGCGCCGCACAACCGCAGCTCCGGGCCCGGGGCGGCAGCTTCCTGCTGATGACATCACCGGCCGCCCTCGAGGGCAGCGTCGCCCTTCCCGCCTACGGTGCGGTCAAAGGCGCGCTGCGGGGATTGGCCAAGAGCCTGGCCGTCGAATGGGGGCCGCTCGGTATCACCGTCAACTGCCTGTCCCCACTGGCCCAGACACCGGCGCTCGATAACGCCTACCGGGAGAATCCGGCCCTCGAACCCCGTCTCCGCCAGGTCGTCCCCCTGGGCCGGGTGGGGGACCCCGAGCGCGACATCGCGCCCGTCGTCGTCTTTCTGCTGGGCGCCGGGGCCCGCTACATCACGGGCCAGACGATCGTGGTGGACGGCGGCCGGTTCACGGGACTCTGACCGTTCCTCCCGTCTCCCCCCGCCCGCCGTGCCACAGTGGGCCCGTGGCCGACGCAGCGCCCTTGGCGGCAGGATCGATCTCTCTGCGTCTCTACCCGCACACCGGCCTCGATGCCGACGCCGTGGTGGAGGAGCTCCGACTCCAGGCCCGGTTGGCGGCCGAAGCCGGTTTCGACGGCGTGATGACCAGTGAGCACCACGGTGGTTTCGCCGGCTACATGCCCAATCCCTTGCAGGCGGCGGGCTGGCTTCTCGAGGCCATGCCCCGGGGCTGGGCGGCGCCATGCCCGCTCCTGCTCACCTTGCGCCCTCCGGCACTGGTGGCCGAGGAGGTGGCCTGGTTGGCGGCGCGTTACCCGGGACGCGTGGGCCTCGGGATGGCGGCCGGTTCGCTGGTGGACGATTTCGAGATCATGGGCCTGACCAAGGAGAACCTCACCAGGCGTTTCGCCGACGGGCTCGCCCTGGTGGCGGGCGCTCTGGGGGGCGCTGATCCGGGTCGGTTGGCTTCTGATCCGGCCATCGAACGCTGTCGTGCCCATCCGGTGCCGCTGGCCAGCGCGGCGATGAGCGCGGCGGCGGTGCGCCGGGCCGCTCATCACAAGATGGGAATCGTCTTCGATTCAATGTCGGCGCCCGAGCGCATCGCACTCCTGACCGATGCCTACCGTCAGGCCGGTGGCGACCGGGCGTCGATCGTGATCCGGCGCGCCTGGGTGGGAACACCGCCGTCGCTCGAGATGGCGAAGCAGGTGGATGTCTACCGGGGCTACGCCCACCCCGGCGCCCAGGCGCACTGGAGGGCGGACGAGCTCATCGCCTGCGACGACGCCCGGGCTGTGGCCGACGGGCTTCTCGACGTCATGGTGCGAGCCGGGGCCGACGCCTGCAACATCCGGGTCCATGCCCCGGGCATCAGCCCCGATCAGGTGCGCGCCCAGATCGTGGCTCTGACCGAAGTGGTCGCCCGTCTGCGGGTCCTGCTCGATCAGGCCAGGCAGCGCAACGGTCGTCCGCCGTTGTAGGCGACCATGTCGATGAAGGCGCCGGGCACGTCGATGTGGTCACCGGGACGCGCTCCGGCGCACTCGGCGTAGGCGCGATGCAGGTTGCCGACGATCCGCTCCGGATCGGTGAGGGCGGCGTAGGCGCCGAGATCGATCTGCCGCGCCGCCTCCAACGGGGAAATCCCGGCGGCCCACGTCTCGGCGGCCGATTCCTGCACGAAGCGGATATACCGGCCCACGGTGTCGATGATTTCAGGCCCACAGGGGGGACCGTGGCCGGGGACGACCACCGCGGCGTCGAACTCCTCGAGGCGGTCGAGGACGATCAGGGCTCCGGCCACCGACCCCATGAGGACGAAGGGTGTCCCCCCGTTGAAGACGAGGTCACCGCTGAACAGGACCTTGCGCTCGGGGATCCAGGCCACCACGTCGTTGGTGGTGTGGGCGGCCGTGCCGAAATGGTGCAGCTCGACCAGGAGGTCGTCGACATAGACGTTCAGGTGCCGCTCGAAGGTGATGAACGGAGCGGCCACCTCGAGCGCCCCCCAGTCGACCGGATCGAAGATCCCGTCGGGACGCATGATGCCCGTGGCGCGCACGGCGTCACGGCAGAGCTCGTGACCGATGATCGCCGCGTACGGCAGAAGGCAGTTGCCGTTGGTGTGGTCCCCGTGGTGATGCGTGTTCACCACCGTCCGGCGGCCGGGTCCGGCTACGGTGTCGACGGCCTCGAGAAAGGCCCGGGTGCGCGCCTCGGTGGCGCAGGTGTCGATGCACAGCACCCCCGATTCCCCGACGACGAAGCCGGTGTTGTTGATCCACCATGTCCCGTCGGGTTGGACGTAGGCATAGACACCGTCCGCCACTTCGTCGACGTGGGGCGGGGCCAGAGCATGGCCGTGGGAGTCGTCGTGATGCGCGCTCGTCATGGAGGTGTTGTATCACCGTCCGTGCTGGGAGTTCTCGCCCGTGACCTCTGTCAGCCGATCAGGATGATGCGCGATCCATCGCTCGCCTCGTGACCGTGCTCGGCGATGACAAAGCCGTGTCCGGAGGCGACCCGGTAGGCGGCAACGGCGGCGGCCAGCGCGTCGACACCGTCAAGGCCCCACATCTCGATGAAGGACGTCCGTTCCACCAGCGGTTGGAGCAGACCGACTCTCTGGCTGATCCCGAGCGCCGTCCCCCGTGGTTTGAGCCTGACCGACGGCCGGGCCTGGCTGGCCAGCCGGGTGAACGAGCCCGAGGGGTAGGTCTCGAAGAATTCTACCGATCCATAGTGCGAGCGCAGCCGGTCCCAGAGCTTGAACCCGGCCTTCATCCATGCCAGCCGGGCCGGGAACGGAGATCCGGCCGACGGGGTCAACATGCTCACCGGCCCGCCCGCCATGCGCTCATGACGGCCGTGATGAGTGGCGGCCAGGGCCACTTCGGCGCAGCGCGCCGGACGGACCCCGGGAAGCGGGCAACCGGCCGTCTGTCGATCGGGCGCGTCGATGCCGACGTGCGAGACACCGGCGCACAGTTCTTCCAACCGGTCGAGTCCCGAGTCTCCGATGGCCAGATGGACGCGCTCGACACGGGGTCGGCCGTCGCCCGTGCCGCTCAGAAACACGGCGTGCACGGCTTTCGTCCCGAAGTCGATCCCCCCGACACTGATGATCCGGTCGTCGGACTGCGGGGCAGTGGCTGTCACCGCCGCCAGCGTAGAGGCGGAAAACCCCGGCCTCAGCCCGGCGACGACGGCGACCAGGGGTGACAGTGACCGCAACAACCGGGATCGACACCGATGTCCATCCGGCACCAGTCCACCAGGGACTCGAGGTCCGCGGCGCAGACCTTGCGGTAGTGGCCGGTCCGTGTCCGTCCCGGGCGGGCCGGCCCACCGATGCAGGAGCACGTCGCCCGGTGCAACATCAGCGAGTTCGGTGACAGCGTCCGGTCGGCATTCACGACGAAGCCGCCGGAGTGGCTCGACACCCAGGCCAGGTAGCCGGCGTCGTCGTCCAGGAACGAGCGGACCGGCCCCGGGGTCGTGACGAAGACACACCGGGGTTCGGCGGCGTCCGCCGGCGGTGCAGTCGGCACGGCCCGGGCGGCCACCAGGTTCCGCAGGCTCTCGAGTAGGGCCCACACGTACTGGGCGCCGCGCCCGTTGGGTTCCTCCCCGAAGTGGTGCCAGCGCCTCTGCTCGTAGAAGAGGCAGGCCCGCACCTCGTCGATGGAATCGGGAAGCGCGTGGGCCCGCGTCCAATTCCGGATGGACCGGGTGGCCAGCTCCGAGACGTCGTCCCAGTAGGCGTACCCGTCGTAGGACAGACAGAAAGAGGCCACGGCGTCCCAGGTGCCTGTGTGGTCGGGGATGCCGTGCACCCTGAGTTGCCCGTTGGGCACGGCACAGGGTGCGAAAGCCCCGGCGGGAGCGCGGCTCGGGTCCCTCCAGCGCAGAACCGGATCCGGTCGCGTCGGTGTCCGACCGGCGCCCACGTCGGGATCGGAGGGGGGACGGGCAACAGCGGCGCGCGCCCGTTGGCGGCTGCGCGCCCCGGGCACGCGTGTGGCCAGACGGCGCAGAGGGCCCTTGGCGCCGGAGCGTTGATTGTCGAAAGCCATTCCCGGTACGTGCATGGCGCGACCGCTCAGACCGCGACGCCGTCGAGAGTGCCTTCGGCCACCACGACATTGCCACGGCCTGCCTGCTTGGCCCGGTAGCAGGCGTCGTCCGCCAGGCGCAGAAGGTCCTCCACGGTGCTCCTTGGTCCGGCCTCGGCCACGCCGGCCGAGAAACCCTGATGGGTGACGGCGCCCAGCCGGCTCAGCATGTCCACGGCGTGGGACCGGTTGGTCGAGGGCAACAACAGGACGAACTCGTCACCACCGGCGCGTGCCAGCACATCGGTGGACCGCAACGTCTCGCTCCACGCCCGGCTGACCTCGCCGAGCAGCTGGTCACCGGCCTGGTGTCCGAAGGCGTCGTTGACCTCCTTGAAGTGATCGAGGTCCATGACCACCACACACAGCGGATGCTCGAGTCGGGCGCAGCGGTGCAGCTCCCGGGCCAAGATGGGCTCGAAGGCCCGTCGGTTTACGAGGCCGGTCAGAGGATCGGTGGTGGCGGCAACCTTGAGCGCCTGCTGCAGGACGTGCACGACGACCCCCACCGTCACCGTCGTGCCCACCACGACGGCCCAGCCGGCGGAGGCGCCGACCACGCCGGAGGTGAGCAACACCGCTCCCGACGTCGCCGCCTGGGCCACCAAGTAGATGGCGAAGGCGCGGGTCGAATAGAACGACGCGGTGAAGATGGTGGGGAGCACGTACAGCCCGGCGATGCCGTCGACCACGGGGCTGTGATGCGCACACAGGACGGCGGCGCTCACGGCCAGCAGGGCCAGCAGCGACAGGAAGTAGTTCGCCCGCTGGCCGATACGCTCGCCCTGCCAGAAATTCCCGATAGCCACCACGCCGGCGCCGGCCGCGATAATCGACAGACCGGCGACGTTCTCGCCACGGCCGTGGGGCAGAAGGATGAGGAGCTCGCCGCTCACGCACCCGATGCCCCACAATAGGGCGGAGAATTTCGACATCTGTTTGGCCGAGATCACCGTCCCCACCGCTTCGGGACGCGCCGACGCCCCCTTCGTCCGGCGGGGCCGGGACTCGAGGGCGGGTGGGGTCTCGGCCATCTCCTATGTATCGGCATCTGCCGCCGACGGTTGAGCGGGCAAAGATTCCGGCACGAGCCCAGCGGGCCCGAGCGGCGGCCGTCGTTCGATGGCGCCCGCGGGCTCCCGCCCGCAGCGCGGCCGGGGTGCCGTGGCGGCCCCAGTAACCTCCGCCAGGATGCGCGACGTGGTTGTGGCCAGCTTTAACGTCCATGGAGGGGTCGACGGCCAGGGACGCCCCTTCGACGTAGTCGAGGCCTGCCGCCAGCTCGATGCCGACCTGCTCGTCCTGCAGGAAACCTGGACGCCCGACCAGGGGGAGTCCCTGGCCCGCCACGTGGGGGACGCTCTCGGCTACCACGTCGAGGAGTTGGCCATGGCCCGGGCCCGTCTGGCATCTCCCTCCCCCACGGATGTGGTTCCACCGTCGTGGGGGCCGGTCCTGCGTGTCAGCGGCCCCTATGGGTTGCGGGTGGGGATCCCCCCACCCGGTCGGGCCCCACAGGCAGGGCAAGCCCTCGCCTCCCGACACGGCACCTGGGGAATGGCATTTCTGTCGCGGGTCCCGCTGCTGGCGACGGCCACGCTCGATCTCGGGCAGTTGCTCCGCGACCCGGCGCGGCGCGGCGCCATCGCCGTGGACGTGGACATCGGCGGTCGACCCCTCCGGGTGATCGGCACCCACATGTCCCATCTGAGCAACGGATCGGTCCTCCAGCTGCGCTCGCTGCACCGCCTCATCACCGATCCGGCCCGGCCGGCGGTACTCACCGGCGACATGAACCTGTGGGGACCACCGTTGTCGGCCTTGCTGCCGGGCTGGTCGCGGATCGTGCGGGGTCGGACGTGGCCGGCCTGGCGGCCGGTGGCGCAGTTGGACCACATTCTCGTCACGGCCGGGGTACGCCAGTTGGGTGCCGGTCAGGTGATGGCCGTGGCCGGATCCGACCATCTCCCGGTGCGGGCCCGGGTGACCCTCGCCTGACGCTCCTTCGCGGTGGCCGGGCCCCGGTGGGGCACCGGGCCCGAAACTGACGTCGCGTTCCCGACCCGCCTCGGCTAGATCTTGCGGGTGGGGCCTTGCGGTGTGGCGCTGGCCAAGGCCGTCGCCGCGGTGGCCGAGACGAACGATGTGTAGACGACGATATTCGAGAGGTAGTGACCCGTCTGTGGATCGAACGTGCCTCCACAGGTGACGAGCTGGAGGGCGCTCACGCCGTGCGAGGCGTAGACCTGGTCGGCCGGAAACTGTGTCTTTTCGTACATGGCCACGTTGGTGACGGCGAAGGTGGCCACGGCACCGTCAGTCAGGCTCACCTGCACCAGGTCCCCGGGGTGCAAAGTGCGCAGGTTGAAGAACACCCCGGGACCCTTGAACGAATCGACGTGTCCGAGGATCACCGAGGAGCCCACTTGGCCCGGTGACGGTCCGAGCCGGAACCATCCCGGCTCCTGGTCGCCGCTGGGCACCTGCACCGTCCCGTCGAGGTTCAGGCCCAGGGTGGACAGGGGTACCGAGAGCCCGAGGACCGGGATACGCAGCGAGGTGGGCACCGAGTGGGCGACCACGGCCACCGCAGGAGCAGTGGAGCCGGGCGGTGTCGTCGAGGTGGGTGGCGCCGGTGTCTGCGCTACCGGCCCCGGTAGGGGGTGACGGTGGCCGTGGAGGCCCACCGTCACCAATCCCACGGCGACGACCACAAGGACGCCGGACACCGCCCACCAGAGCCCCGACCGGCGCGGGGCGCGGTCGGGGCCGGTGGGACTCGTCATCCATCGCCACCCGGAATGGAGCCGTCGGGGTTGTGGGTCCCCGTCAGTACCCGACGCCGGCGGAAGGCCTGGCCCATGGCTGCAGCGGCGCCCAGGAAGGCGATGCCGCCGAGAGCGACGAGGACCGGGTCAGAGGAGTGCGAGGCGCCGCCCATGCCGGTAGAGGGCGAACCGAAGGGAACGACTCCGCCACCGAGACCGCCGGCGTTGGCACCGCCGCCCAGCCCGTTACCGGTCGGAGTCTTGGCTTTGCTGCCCGTGCCCGTGCCCCCCCCGCCGCCCTGGTTGGTACCAGAAGGAGTGGCGCTGGCGGTGTTCGTCGAGGCCGTGCACGCCGATTGGCTGTTGATGGTGTTGGTGTCCAAAGTGACGGCGCCGTTGCGGGCCAGGATCCGTCCTGTCACGTTGGCTCCGGTGTTGAGTGTGGCCGACGTCAGCGCCATCACCGTGCCCACGAAGGTGGTGGCCGTTCCGAGGGTGGCCGAACTACCCACCTGCCAGTAGACGTTGCACCACTGGGCTCCGTTGATGAGCCTGACCGTGCTGCTCGACGCCGTGATCAGCGTGGACCCGGCCTGGAAGATGAAGACGGCGTTCGCGTTGTTCTGACCGTCCAGGGTCACCGTGCCGGTGAGGCTGAGTGAGGATGTTCCCTTGTAGACACCGGCCACCAGGTCCTTGCCGCCCAAATCGGGGTTCGACTCGACCGTCACGGGGGTCCGTCCCGCTGCGCTGTTGTACGCGGTGGTGAGGTCGTTCTGGGCCTGGAGGGCAACGGCGTCGGCCGCGTGTGTGGTTCCGTTCGTGACGAGGCCGGGCGGGAAGCCGGTGATCGAGCTGGCGGCGCCCGGGCTCAAGCCCACGCTCCCGTTGATGACCGTGGCACCTGTGTTCGTGATGGCCTGACCGGCGAGGACGGAGAAGGGTGCCGCCGTCCCCAATCCCACAGGAGGCTGTGCCGCCGAGGCCGTCGGAACGCCGACGATCCCTCCCAGAAGAACCATGGCGGCGGTGGTCGCCACCGCCGTGACCGCCGTTGACCCCCGGCGCAGAGGACGACGCGTGAACATAACCGACTCCTTCGATGAGGCCCCGATACCGGGCCGTCGTCGACGGCTCATTTCCTGGGGGTACCCCCACCATCGGCCGGAAAGGTAAAACTAGCAATCTATTTCTAGACAACGTTTGCTACTCTTCTAAAGGTGACTAATTGGAGCTTCCTGACCAACCATGGTCGGGCCCTGCTGTGCATCGCCCGCGACCCCGAGGTGAGGTTGCGGGAGATCGCCACCACCCTCGCCATCTCCGAACGCCGGGCCTATGCCATCGTCAGCGATCTCACCGATGGCGGCTACGTGGTGAAGAACAAGGAGGGCCGTCGCAATCGGTATGTGATCCAGTCCCACCTGCCGCTTCCGGAGTTCACCGGGCGTGACCAGGCCATTGGTGTTGTCCTGGACCTGCTGGCCGCTCCCGAGGAACGGCGCCGGTTCACACGACGTGCCGGAGATTCAGACGTCGCGGGCCCCGCCTTGACGGGCTGACTTGGTTGACCCAGAATACTCGGAGCCAGATATTCGCAATTTGCTCCGATCGAGATGAGGACTCAGGCGATGGCCCGTCGCAAGATCTCCAATCCGCTGGCTCTGGCTGTTCTGGCCTGCCTCTACGAGCGCCCGATGCACCCCTACGAGATCGCCACCACGCTGCGGACCCGGAACAAAGACGAGAGCATCAAACTCAATTACGGGTCGCTTTACTCCGTCGTCGATGCCCTCCATAGGGGGGGTCTCATCGAGACCCAGGAGACGACCCGGGAGGGCCGGCGACCCGAGCGGACCGTTTATCGTGTGACCGACGACGGCATTCACGAGTTGCTCGACTGGCTCGGGGAGCTCCTCAGCACGCCGGTGAAGGAGTACGCCCAATTCGAGGCCGGTCTCTCCTTCCTCCCGGTGGTGTCGCCGACCGAAGCCGCCGCCCTGCTCCGCGCCCGGGTGACCCGGCTCGACATGGAGCTCACGGGACGCCGATCGGTCCACTCCCGCCTCGACGAGCACATACCCCGGCTGTTCAGTGTGGAATACGAGTACAAGACGATGCTCCTCGATGCCGAGCTGACATGGTTGCGCACCCTCGTCGACGACATCGAGTCGGGAGCGCTCGGTGGAAGTGACATCTGGGCGGGATTCCACTCTGAGGGCGGCTTCGTGGCAAACAGCGGGAGCGAGAGCGGCTGCGAGATCGAAACCCGCAGCGCCAGCGACAGCCCGGGCGCCAGCGACAGCCCGGGCGACCATATGACGATTCAGGCCAACGGACAGCGCCACGAACAACCGAAAGGACATAGGTCATGACCCATGCCATCGAGGCCGAGAACCTCGAGAAGACTTTCGGAGGCACCGTGCGCGCGCTCGACGGTGTGAGTTTCGCCGTTGAAGAGGGGACGGTTTTCGGACTCCTCGGCCCGAACGGGGCGGGGAAGACCACCGCCGTCCGGGTGCTCACGACCATCGTGCGGCCCGATGCCGGAGCGGCGCGCGTGCTCGGGCACGACGTGGTGGCGGAGGCGGGCCGGGTCCGGTCCCTCATCGGGTTGGCCGGACAGTACGCGGCGGTCGACGAAAACCTCACCGGTCGTGAGAACATCTTCATGGTGGGCCGGCTCAACCATCTGGCGCGCGACGTGGCGACGAAACGCTCCGGCGAGCTTCTCGAGAGGTTCGGACTCGCCGATGCGGGGGACAGGACCCTCAAGACCTACTCCGGCGGTATGCGCCGGCGCCTGGACCTCGCCGCAGCGCTGGTGGCGCGTCCCGCCGTTCTGTTCTTAGACGAACCCACCACCGGCCTCGACCTCCGCAGTCGCAACGACCTGTGGGAGATGATCGAGGGTCTGGTGGACGGCGGCACCACCGTTCTTCTCACCACTCAGTACCTGGAGGAAGCAGACCGACTGGCCCACCGCGTGGCCGTGGTGGACCACGGCCACGTCATCGCCGAAGGAACGCCCGAGCGATTGAAGGCCGATCTCGGCGCCACCGTCCTGGCCGTGGGACTGAGCGACCCGTCCACCGCCGCCCGCGCGGCCGAGATCCTGGACAAGGTGGGGACGAAGTCCCCGAGCATCGACGGAGTGTCGATCGAGCTGCCGGTCGACGACGGGCCGCGCTCCGCCATGGAGGCCCTGCGGCTGCTCGACACCCAAGGGGTGATCCCCACCACCTTCGTCTTACGCGAACCGAGCCTGGACGACGTCTTCCTGGCTCTCACCGGGAAACGCACCGAGACCGACGATGAAGATGCCGATCCGTCGGCGGCGGACGGTAGCCGCGGCCGTAAGGGCGCCCGCGCCGGCGCAACCACAGGAGGGCCGCGATGACGACCACGGCGACAACGACAGAGATCACGACCGTGTCGGAGGGGGCCCCGTCCCCAACCGATGGCGGCACCCGGATCGGCTGGGCTGTGGCCGACACGTTGACGGTGACGTGGCGCAACCTGATCGCCTACACGCGCATTCCCGAGTTTCTCTTCTTCTCCACGGTGCAGCCGATCATGTTCGTGCTGTTGTTCCGCTACGTCTTCGGGGGTGCCATCCATGCACCGGGCGGCGGGCCGTACGTGGACTACCTGATGGCGGGAATCTTCGTCCAGAGCGTTGCCTTCGGGAGCATCAGCACGGCGGTGGGACTGGCCGAGGACCTGCAGAAGGGGCTCCTCGAACGCTTCCGGGCCCTCCCCATGGCGCGCGTCGCCGTCCTGGCGGGCCGCACCACGGCCGACCTGGTGCGTAACGTCTTCGTGGTGGGCATCATCACCGGCGTCGGGTACGCCGTGGGCTTCCGCATCGGCGCCGGTGTGCCGGCCTTTGTACTCAGCCTCGTGCTCGTTCTGCTGTTCGCCTACGCCATGTCGTGGGGATTCGCCGTCATCGGCCTGTCCGCTCCCAACAGCGAGACGGCACAGGTGATGGCCTTTCCCGTTCTCTTCCCCCTGGTGTTCGCCTCACCGGCATTCGTCCCCGTGAACAGCATGCCCGGCTGGTTGCAGGCTTTTGCCGTGCATCAGCCGGTGGGCGTCATCATCATCGCCACCCGCGCCTTGGAGAATGGCGGCCCCACGGCCGGTCCTGTCGTACAGGCCCTCGTGTGGTGCGCCGGGCTTCTCGTGGTGTTCGTGCCGTTCGCCATTCGGCAGTACCGCCGCCGGGCTTGACCGCCGCCGCCGGCGGGTCCGTTCAGGTGAGGAAGGTCCCGCTCGGAGTGGGCGAGATCGGACCCGAGCCGGCGCCCACTTGCGCCCAGGGAATGGCCCCGGCCGGTGCCGTGAAGTGGACAGGTTCGCCCCACTTGGTGAACGAGATGGTGGCCGTGCTCTGTTGGCGGCTGACCGTGCCCCGTTCGGTGTAGCGGACCGGAAGGTGCGGTGTCGAAGCCCGCACCTCCAGTGTGGCGGTCCCCTTGGGCGTGGGTGTCGCTCCCGTGCCGGGAATCTTCACGGGAGCGATGGCGCCGGTGACGGTCTCGACCCTTCGACCGTCCAGTGTTGAAGGCGCCAATTGGTTCCGGGGAACGATGGTGACGTTGTCGGCGATGGCGGCGGGAGCCGTGACGGCGGCGTACACCGTGGCGTATGGAGCGTCGCTGCGGGCCAGAGAGATCCACTGCCCGGCGTGCGTCGCCGCGTCCGATGCCGAGAAGTCGAGGTTGCCGACAAGCGCCGATGCGTTGCCCTTCAGATAGCAGGCTGTACCGATCACCAAGACGGTGAACTTCTGGGTCCCGCTCGTGATCAGCTGTCGACCGCTGTTGGGCCCGGCGTCGCCCACGGTTCGGGACGAACCGCCGTTCTTCCCGGACAGCGACGACGAGGCGACGTAGTGGAAGGAATCAACCCGTCCGGCCGCCTGCAGCGCCGCTTGCAGAAGTTGACGGGCCGCCGGTGACGTCACCGTGCTCGGTGGGGAAGAGACCGTGGTCCCCGAGCCGGTGAACGTGGCCACCCCGCCGCCCACCAGAGCCAGCACCACGATGATGGCCACGATTGTCGCCAGGACCCGTCGGCGCTTTCGGGGAGCCACCTTCTGGGGGGCACCGTTCGCCAGCCCGAGGGAACCGACAACGGGTGAAACGGGGGGCGGACCGAACGGCGAAGACGCAGACGGCGGGGGGAAAGAAGCGGGAACCCAGGGGGCCGGGGCCTGGTAATTCGCAGCGGCGTCGGGCGCGGCCGTGTACCCCGGCGGAGCAGAGGGTGCGACAGGGGGTGCAGAGGCCTCCGGGGGCGCCGACGCCGGGAGCGGAGATCCCAAGGGAGGGGGGGGTGGTGGCGCGAAGGGAGAAACGGGTTCGTCGCGGTCGCCCGGATATCCGCCGTTGTGGCCTTGTCGGTCTTCGTCCGGCACTGCTGTCAGCCTACGCCTGGCGTCATTGCTCGATGACCAGCCCCGGGATGAGCGAATGTCCGCAGGGAGACGTCGGTGTCGGACACGATTCCGACACTACGAGACAAGGACTCTCCCCGGAGCGCGGGGAGCCCAAGAACTCAGTGGCGTGGTCGACGGGCCACGAGGAGCCGCGAGGATGCCTGGACGCGCAGGACGCTGTCGTGCTCGAAAGGCCGCAGGAGCTCCGTGGCCCGGGCGAGGAACTGGACCCGAACGTGCTGATCACACTTTGGCCACACCTGAGAGAGCGGTGGGAGTGACGGGTAGACGCGTACCCACTCCGCCACCCGGGGGAGAGCGGCGAGCATGCGGACGCTCTGGCACGAGACGTCAACGAGACCGGCCTGTCCGGCCAATTGCTCGAGGTCGTCTGTGCTATGCCAGGCGAACGCCTCGAGAAGGGCCTCGACCACACCGGAGTCGTCGAGGCCGGCCTTGACGGTGGCGTCGAGTTGGGCGGCGAAAGCCGGGTTCTCCTCGATCGGTCCCCAGGTGGTGACGCCCATACGGCCACCGGGGGCGAGCACTCGGCGCATCTCCTCCAAAATCAGGACCGGATCGGTGAAGCGATGCAATGCGTGCTGACAGGCGACGACATCGAAGGTGCCGTCGGCGAAGGGCAGTCCACCGTCGTCCCATTGTTGCCAGTCGACGGTGCTGGTGAGGTCGATGCGCCGCGCCGTGGCTACAGCGATGGCGGACGGGTCGATGCCTACCACCAGACCGGAAGGTCCCACTACGTGGGCCGAGAGCCGGGCGAAGACACCGGTGCCACAGGCCACATCGAGCACACGCGCGCCGCGGACGACGACCAGGGCATCGAGAGCGCGCTCGGCGAAGCGACGACCGAAAGCAGGATCGAAGTGCTGGGCATACGAGGTCGCTGACTCTTCGTCGTCATACGCGGCGCGAAATCCTCCACGTACGCCGACACCGGAGCCTGCGCTTCGTGCACCCACGGATCGGGGGAACACGTCGCCGGTGCCGCTCATAGCCACCGAAGGGCAGGATAATGCACACATTCCACGATGTGGCGGACTCTGACGCATACGTGTGCTCTCAGCGCAACACGACGAGGCCATACGACTGAATCGCTCTTCGTTGCCCGTCAGTCGTGCGTGCCCGCCGCCAGTGCGGCGCCGAAGTGCGCCACGAGATCGGGGAGCTGTGCGTGCGCGTTGAGACCACTCGTCGACGGCATGACGTAAACGGGGCGACCACCGAATCGCTCACGCTGCAGACCGGCGCCGGCACGGCGATCGACGGCGGCGCGCCATCCCGACAGACCCACCATGCAGACAACGGACGGTTGCAGCCAGCGCGCCAGGCGTTTCACGCGTCCCATGCCCGACTCGTACTCGCCGGCCGTGAGCTCGTTCGCTCCCACCGTGGCCCGCTTCACGGCATCGGTCATCCCGACGCCGTGCGCCTCGAGTGCGTGATACGGGTCACGGGGCCGCGTCACCAGCCCCGCGGCGATGGCGGCGGGCCAGAAGCGATTACCGGGCCGGGCGAATCCAATACCGGCGTCGGCCGAATACACACTCGGGTTCAGTCCCACCATCAAGATGCGCATTGCCGGTCCGACGATGTCGGCCAAGGTGCGGGCGCGCACGGCGGATACCCGCACGACGTCACCGGCGACCCGGAGATCGGTCACGTCGAAGCCGGCGCCGACGACGACATCGCGCAACATCTCCGGCGGCCATGAGGCGAAGAACCGGTCGCCGATGTCGTCATCGGGAAGCGCCCGGCCCTCGTAGTCGCCGGCCAGCACCTGGATGTCCACGGGGGCATCGACCACGAGGATCCTGTGCAACTCGGCCAAGGCCAGGGGAAGCCGGTGGCGCGGCACGTGCAGGTAGCTCATGTTGGCCCAACCGCCGTGAAGGCACTGACGAGCGAAGGGCAGAGCCTCGAGATCGCCCTGCACAAGCGGAGCGTCGGTCTGGCGCCGACAGAGGGCGAGCATGGTCCAGGACGCGTCGAGTCCGATCATGGGCCGTCCGAGGTCGGCTGTGTACCGACCGGCACCGCAGCCCAGGTCGATCCGCAGCGTCGCCGGGGTCACCCTCCGGCCGAAGGCCTCGGCGTCGGCCCGTCGCACGGGCTGTCGGCACTCGGCCCACCGTGCCCCCCGCTGGTCGTAGACGTCGATCGTGAGCTCGTCCATGTCCGGATCCGTCTCCGAGCGGTTACTCGGCGACCCCCACGGGCTGGCCGTCGATGATCTGATCGAGGTACTCCGACAGCCCGTAGCCGACACGGCCGTCATCGAGGGTCCACTCGGTGAGTCCCTCGGAGATGCGTGTCACCATGTCATCGCCCTCGGGAGTCCGGCGCCGGTTCCGCAGGGGAATGAGACGCAGGACGCGGCCCTTCACCGACCACGTCCGGTCATCGGTTACGAGCTCGGCCTCGAGAGCCCGGTGATAGCGGTCGTCGCCTTCCCATGTCGTAGAAATGCGGAAGTCGGTGCACAAGCGCAGCGCCTCTCCATCCCAGACGAAACCACCGCGGATTCCCTGGCTGTCGCGACGCGCTATCCGAGATCCCATGAATCCGAACCCGGGGCCGAAGTTCGCCGTCAACCACCGGTAGTACCACGGGGCCTGCCAGTAGCGCGGGCCCCAGCTGTGATCGCGGAGCCCGAAGCCGTGGATGTCCCATGTCTCTTCGCCCACCTGGACCGTACCGGCCGCCTCCACCAGTTGCTCGTAGTGGCCCCGGGCGAACTCCTCTCCGGGCCGTTCGGCTGGTTGATCGGGCTCACCGCCGAACATGGCCGAGCGTCCGCTGTAGGTCAACTGCACGGCGCATTCGACATGCGGGTTGGCTGTGAAGGCGGCCCGTGGGTCGGCCATCTCGAGAGGGTTGTCGAGGAGCACGACACGACCTTCGTAGCTGACCCGCAACTCGGTGAACGGCTCGACGACGTCGAAGCGCATGCCGGCGGCGTCGAAAGCCGAGTTGTCCGTCACCTGCGGACGCCGGAACATGAAGGCCACGCGCCCGTCGGGAAGGTAGAGACAGGCCGTCATCTCGCCCGTGCCTTCGTTGGCTCGGTTGCCGAGCCGGAAGAAGCCCCCGAGCCGGCTGTCGGGGTCGTAGGCGTTGAAGTACATGGACTCGTTGAAGTTGGGTTCCGGGCCCAACTCGTGCATGTACTCGTCGGCGGGTTCGAGGCGCAGGGCCATGGTCCACCCTATCGAGACGCCCTCCGGCCCACCGGGGGCCCGACGTAACCTCTGCGCCATGGCCCCCGGGGATCTGTCCGAGCAGCTCTCCGCCGCCCTGGCGCCCGTCCTCGGTCCCGGTGTCCACGTGGAGGACCTGACCCGGGCGCCCGGCGGCGCGTCACGCGAGACGTGGATCTTCACCGCCAGGGGTCCCGAGGGCGCCGGGCGACGCCTCGTGCTGCGACGCGATCCGCCCGGCACCGCACCGTCGGGTCTGCGACTCGAGGGCGAACTCCTGCGGGCGGCGCACCGGGCCGGCGTTCCCGTTCCCGACGTTGTCGTCGTGGGTGACGACGATGCGGCCCTCGGACCGGGATCGCTCATCATGGACTTCATCGAGGGCGAGACCATCCCGCGGCGTATCCTGCGCAACGAGGAACTGGCTCCGGCCCGGCTTCATCTGGCCGCGCAATGCGGCCGCGTGCTCGCCGCCATCCATCGGATCCCGCCCCTCGAGATTCCCGGCCTTCCCGGTGGCGATCCCCTCGAGCAACTGCGGGGCGTCGTCGACCGCCTCGGTCAGCCCCACCCGGCGTTCGAACTGGCCTTCCGCTGGCTCGGTGACAACCGCCCGCCGCGTTCGGCCCAAGGTGTCGTCCACGGCGACTTCCGAAACGGCAACCTCATCGTCGGCACCGACGGGATCCGTGCTGTCCTTGACTGGGAGCTCTCCCACCTGGGCGACCCCTTGGAGGACCTGGGCTGGTTGTGCGTGAAGGCGTGGCGCTTCGGCTCGGACCTGCCCGTGGGCGGGCTCGGGACCGTCGAGCAGTTGGTCGACGCTTATGAGGAGGCCGGAGGCGTCTCTGTCGATAGCGCGGCCCTTCGCTGGTGGGAGATTCTGGGCACGTTGCGCTGGGGCGTGATCTGCATCGTGCAAACAGTCACCCACCTGAGCGCCGTGGTTCGATCTGTCGAGCTCGCCGCCATCGGCCGCCGGGTCTGTGAGGTCGAATGGGATCTTCTCGGGCTCCTGTCGGTCGACGGGCCCCTTATGGACGGCGCCCCCGATGGGCATGTCACCGGCGACCAGCCCGCCGGGCCGTCTACCTTGCATGACGCGCCGTCAGCGGTCGAACTGCTCGAAGCGGTCGGCGAGTTCCTCACGGCCGACGTCATGGCCAACACCGACGGGCGTCTGCGCTTCCACGCCCGGATAGCGGCCAACGTGATCGCCATCGTGGGTCGCGAACTCACCCTCGGTCCGCAACAGGCGGCCGCGCATGCAGGGTTGCTCAGGGAGTTGGGAGTGGACAGCGACGCCGAGCTGGCCGACGCCATCCGGTCCGGGCACCTCGACGCTCGCTCCCGCGCGGTGCACGAGGTGGTGCGGGCCACGGTGGCGGCCAAGCTCGCCGTCGCCCATCCCGGTTATGGGGGCTGACGAGTCCCACACGGGCGACGGCCGAGATCAAGCCGGTCACCCGACAGCTAGGGTCTTGCGCCATGCGATTCGGCATCGACATTGCGCAGCAGCGAATGGACTTCGACGAGATCGTGGCCCGCGCCCGATTCGTGGAGGAGCTGGGCTTCGACGGAGCCTGGGGATTCGACCATTTCGTCCCCATGTACGGCGACGGCCCCGGCAATTGCTTCGAGGGGATGACCACCCTCGCCGCCCTGGCCACGGCCACCACCAGGATCCGGCTGGGTCTCCTCGTCACCGGCGTCACCTACCGGCACCCGTCGGTCCTGGCCGCCGAGGCGGTCACGGTGGATCACGCCAGCCACGGACGCCTTGAGCTGGCCATGGGCTCCGCCTGGTTCGACGCCGAGCACCGTCAGCTCGGCATCGACTTTCCTGAGACCGGTCGCCGTTTCGACCGCCTCGAGGACACGCTCGAGATCTTCACCCGCCTCTTCACCGGTGAGGTCGTGTCCTATGCCGGCCGTCAGATCAACCTGGACGGAGCCCGCCTGCTGCCCGTACCCGTCCAACGACCGCATCCGCCGCTGTGGATCGGTGGATCGGGCCCCCGCCGCACCTTGCCGCTCGTGGCCCGTTTCGCCGATGCCTGGCACACCTGGGGCAGCCCCGACCAACTCCGTCGCCTCTCGGCCACCGTCGACCGGCTGGCCGAAGAGGCCGGGCGTTCGCCCCAGGCGATCCTCAGAGCGTCGTCGCTGTCGCTTTCCGAACCGAGCGACGAGGTGGCGCGAAACGCAACCGCTCTGCGCGACGCCGGTATCGGCTATCTCGTTTGTGGTTGGCCGGCGGAAGGACGCGCCAAGGTCGAGGAGTTCGCCTCCCGCGTGATGGGCGAATTCACCGCCTGATCAGAATTCCTCGCCCGCGAATGCGTCAGCGGCCTTCGAAGCGCGGCGCTCGCCCTTCGAGCATGGCGTTCACCCCTTCGACGGCGTCGGCCGTTCCGGCCAGCGCCGCCTGCTCGGCCAACTCGTGACGCATGGCGGCGCGCACGGCGGCACCGAGACCGCGGCGCAGCGTCGCCCGCGTCGAGGCAACGGCCAAGGGTGCGCCCGCCGCGATCTGTACGGCGATTTCAGTGGCCGCCGTCACCTCGTCTCCGGCGGGGACGAGGTGGTTGGCCAGTCCGATGGTGAGTGCTTCTTCGGCGTTCACCCGCCGCCCCGTGAGGAACAGCTCGGCCGCCCGCGCCGGCCCGATGACCTCGGGCAGGACCCGGCTCAGGGCGAAGCCCGGATGGATCCCCAACCGGACGAAGTTGGCCTGGAACCATCCCCCCGTCCCGAGCACCCGCACGTCGCAGGCGAGAGCCAGACCGAACCCGGCACCGATGGCTGCTCCCTGCACGGCCGCCACCACGGGAAGGGGAGACTCGTAGACGCGGGCCGCCTGGGCATAGAAAGCGCCGGTCTGCGTCTCGAAGCCGCCCTCGGCGGTGGGATCGGGGGCATCTCCGGACCGGAAGTCGGCGCCGGCGCAGAACGAACGGCCCTCGGACGCCACCACGACGGCGCGGGCCTGCCCCGGCAGCGCATGCAGCGCGTCAGCCACCTCTCGCAGAGCGGCCTCGGTGAGCAGATTGTGCGGCGGCCGGCGGAGAGTGACGACAGCGACGCCCCCGTCGATGGAGACCGTCACTGTCTCTTGCCCACGCCCCTCGGGCGCGGGACTCATCGAGTACGGACCCGGGACCGCCGACTCTTCACGAGCTCGATCTCCGCTCGCGAGATGATCTCGTCCAGTGTGTCGTTCCCCCGTAGCTCGCTGTAGCCCACGCTGGCCGAGGCGCCGGGTGCCTCTTCGTTCAAGATGATCCCGAATTCGTGGGCCCGGAGCTCGGCGGTCGCCATGTCGGCGCCGGGCAACGAGAAGAGAAACTCGTCCCCGCCCAGGCGCATGATCACGTCGTACGACCGCAGAGTCGCCCGCAGGGCGGCGGTCACCTTGCGTAGCAGCTCATCGCCGCCCCGGGGACCCTCCGCACTGTTCACCGTCTTCAGCCCGTCGACGTTCAGGTAGCCGAGGACGAACCGCTCGCCTGCCCTTCGGCACCGGTCGAGCTCCCGTCCGAGCGCGGCGAAACCCGCCTGCCGGTTGAGCACTCCGGTCAACTCGTCGCGCGTCAGTCGATCGCCTTCGTAGGCGCTCTCGGGTTCGTCCACCTGTACCGTCCGCAGCGGGGTGGCCCCCCACGGCTCCGGCGCGCTGGTGGTCGATATCTGGCGCCGGGGCAGGAGCCGCACGCCGGCGCTGGGCTCCGGGTCGGCGGCAGCCGCCGTTGCCTCGTCGCGTCGCCGGGACCAGGTACCGGTCAACGGGCCGGCGCCTTCGAGCGACGGAGCCGAGGACTCGTCGACCTCATCGGGGGACACCTCCGCCGACTCTTCGCCCGTCTCGGTGTCCTCGGAAGGAACCGGTCGCAGCGACCCGGGGACTACGCCACGCACGAGATCGACCCACAGGTTCACGATGCTGCTCAGTTGGCCGGCCATTTGATCGAGGATGGCGTCGCGCTCGGCCGGTTCGAGATGACGGAGAAGTGCGTGCATCTCGCTGGCTCCGTCGGACAGGGCGGTGGCGACCTCGAGGAGCCGGTGGGCGGGGACGATCGACGCCTCTTCGACGAAGGGCCGAACCTTGCCCCCTGCCTCACGGGACGCAGCCGAGAATCGTCCGTGTTCCGCCCGGACGCCGTCGTCGAGGTCCTGCATGTCAGAAAGTCCCTGTCGGGTCGCCACCAGCGATGCGGTCGAAGTTACACCTGTGTGACTTCACGACAGTGGATAGTCACCCCTCCCCGTGTTCGCCGAGCCTCGCTCTGCGTTGGGGGACCGTCGTGCCTCATCGGCGGGGCCGACACGCCGCCGGCCCGAGTTCTTCCGGTCAGGCGGTCGCCGTCCGCTCCATGCACGGGGCCAGCGCGTCGAAAGCGCCGGGTACTTCGTCGGGGGTGGTGACGAAAAGAAGGGCGGCCACAGCGTCGGCCCCGGCCGCCGCGTACTGCTCGACCGTGGCCGGGCTGAGCTCTTGGAAATACGGGCACACCGTCACGATTATCTCGGCCCGGGACCGACCCTCAGCGCCGAGCAGTTCCTCGAGCCTGGCCATTGGTGCCGCCAGCTCGGCCGGCGGCCGGTTGAACGAATGCCAGCCCTGGCCGAGGCGCGCCGTCCGTCGCAGAGCGGCATCGCTCTCGCCACCGATGTGGATGGGAGGATGCGGATCCTGCACAGGCTTCGGATACTGGTGACACGGGGCCAACGAGTAGTGCTCGCCGGAGAACGACGACGGGTCCTCGCACCACAGAGTGCGAAGCACCTCGAGGTAGTCATCGGTGCGCGCTCCGCGTCGGGGCCAGGGCACATCGAGAGCTTCGAACTCCTCACGCAACCAGCCCACTCCGACGCCGAAGTCGACCCGCCCGTTCGACAGCCAATCGAGTGTCGCCACCTCCTTGGCCGTATATACCGGGTTCCGCTGCGGGAGCAGGCACATGGCCGTCCCCAACCGCACCCGCGATGTTTGCCCCGCCAGAAAGGCCAAGGCGGTGAAGGGTTCGAGGAGTCCCGTCCCCGTGGGAAGCGGGATCCGACCATCATCGGCGTAGGGATAGCTCGACGCGTAGTCCTCGAAGGTCACCACGTGCTCGCCCACCCAGATGGTGCCGACACCGCGCTCTTCCGCCTCGCGTCCCACGGCACCCAGCAGCTCGGGGGTGGTGAACGGACTGGCCGTGGGCAACCAGATATCGAACTGCATGGTGATCTCCTCTTCGTCGTTCAGCTCTCGGTCAGTAGGACAGAGGCAGGTTCACCAGAGATGCAGCCTCACCAGATGTGCAGCCTCACCGCAGATGAAGTCCGCCGTCGACGAGAACGACCTCGCCGGTGACGTAGCGGGCGCCCACCAGGGCGACGATCACCTCGGCGATGTCCTGCGGTGTTCCCGAACGCTCAAGTGGCGCCTGCGCCTTTACGAAGGCGCGCACGTCGTCCCAGTCCGACGTCCACGGCGTGTCCACCAATCCCGGGGCGACTGCGTTCACCCTGATCTCAGGTCCGAGCACGTTGGCCAACAGCACCGTCATGTGACTGAGCGCCGCCTTGGAGGCGGCGTAGGGGATCGAACTGCCCACCGCCCGGTGACCGGCCAGTGACGACACGTTCACGATCCGGCCGTCACCGCTGCTCTTCAGATGGGGAACGGCGGCCACCGTCACCTGCCAGGTCCCGATCACATTGACCCCGAATATCCGCCGCCACACATCGGCCGTGGCCGCCGTGAGATCAGGATGGGGGATCACCGCCGTGGTCCCGGCGTTGTTCACCAAGATGTCGAGCCGCCCGTGGCGCTCGACCGTGGTGGCCACCAGGGCCTCGGCCTCGTCACCGTCGGCGATGTCGCCCCGGATATAGCTGGCCCCCGGCAGCTCGGCGGCCAGCGCCGTGCCGGCGTCGACCGAGGACGAGGAATTGACCACCACGGTGGCCCCGGCGTCGGCCAGCATCCGTGCCGTCGCCGCCCCGATCCCGCTCGAGGATCCCGTCACCAGCGCGACCTGTCCGTCGAATCTCCCCGTCGCCACCGCCGCACCGTAGGTTGTCGGGATGCGCCTTGTCAGCTTCGCCGGCCGAAACGATCGGGACCGGACGCCGCGCACCGGTGTCCTCGTGGGCGACGAGGTCGTCGACCTGACCGATCCCGCCGTGGGCCTGCCCGGCGACATGGCCGACCTCCTGGCCGCCGGCACCGGGGCCATGGAGAGCGCCGCCGGCGCCCCGGCCACCGCGGCCGCCCGGCACCCGTTGGCGGCGGTGACGCTTTTCGCCCCCGTGCCCCGTCCGCCCAAGGTCATGGGTCTCGGCATGAACTACGGCGCCCATGTGGCCGAGATGGGCCGGCCCCGGCCCGAGAACCAGGTCTGGTTCAACAAGCAACGGACTTGTGTCATCGCCCCCGACGAGGCCATCGAGGTTCCCCGGGTATCGGCCCAGGTCGACTACGAGGGCGAGCTTGCCTTCGTCATCGGTCGCCGCTGCCGGCACGTGGCCGCCGCCGACGCCGCCTCGGTGGTGGCCGGCTTCAGCATCATGAACGACGTGAGCGTCCGCGACTGGCAGTGGCGGAGCCCGACGTGGACGATGGGGAAGTCATTCGACACCCATGGACCGCTCGGACCGTGGCTCGTCACCCCCGACGAGATCGAGGATCCGCACCGACTGCGGCTACGGACCTGGGTCAACGGCGAGCTGCGTCAGGACAGCTCGACCGACGACATGATCTTCTCCTGTTGGGAGATGGTGCAAGAGCTGAGCACCGTCTTCACCTTGGAGCCCGGTGACGTGGTCTCCACCGGCACCCCCGCCGGCGTGGGGGCGAGTTTCGACCCGCCCAAGTGGTTGGTGGCCGGTGACACCGTCCGCATCGAACTCGAAGGCATCGGCATCCTCGAGAACCCGGTCATCGATGAGGGTGGACCGGCGCGCCCGTAGCCTGGGTGAATGGCACCCACCGGCCAGATCCCCCCACCGACCGACGACGGTGCCACGTCGGGGGCCGAGCGTCGCGCCGTCTTGCGGGTGACGCGCGGCCTCGCCATCCCTCTCGACGAACTGGCCTGGCGGTTCACCCCGAGCGGTGGCCCCGGCGGCCAGCACGCCAACAAGACGAGCACGCGAGCCGAGGTCCGCTTCGACGTCGCATCGTCACCGTCGCTCGGGCCCCGACAACGCGCCCGGCTCCTCGAGCGACTCGGTCCCACCGTCCGGGTGTCGGCGGGGGAGGAGCGCTCCCAGTCGCGCAACCGCGAGTTGGCGCTACGCCGACTCTCGGCCCGCCTGGCCGAGGGTCTGCGCATCGAACCCACCCGCGTCCCGACGCGACCCACGGCCGGGGCCAAGGCCCGGCGCCTGGAGGACAAGCGCCACCGCTCCGCCCGCAAGCGCGACCGCGTCGTCCGCGGCGACGACGGATACTGATGACGGGCCCGTTGCTAGGTTGCGGCCATGGCCTTCAGGTCTGAAAGGAAGCGACTCGGAAACGCCCTGCGGCCTGAGGAGGAGATCCTGGCCAGCGATCCTCTCGCTCTGATCGAGGAGCGACCTGACTTGGATGTTTTGTCACGACCCGTCTTGGTCGTCACGAATAGCAGTGTCTTCCTCATCTTGTCGGGTAAGAAGGCTGAGGTGAGCCGGATCGGCCTTGATGCTCTTGCCGGTGTGGAACGGACAGACGACCGGAAGTTCGGCAGTTCGCTCCGGTTGACGATGACCGACGGTGATGTCAGGACTTTCGTCTTCGAACCTCGCGCCCACGGACAAGTCACGGCGGATCTCATCACCGAGCGATTCTTCGGGCGCATCATCAAAGACACCGCTGATGAGCTTCCTTTGAATGACCGAGAACTCGAATGACGACGGGAACCTCTTGGTACCAGGGCGGCGGCCACGGCGCCCGGGCCTTACGGCCCTAGAAGATGTCGGGACGGATCAGCGCGTCGCTCCCGCCGTCCACGAAGAGCACGGACCCGTGCACGAAGCTGTTCACCGGATCGAGCAGAAAGCCCACGGCGCCGGCGATCTCGGCCGGGGCGGCCCGCCGGCCCATGGGGACGGGCAGCGCTTCCACCAACGGCCCCAGGATCTTGTCCTCGAGCGAATCGCGCAACAGCGGGGTGTCGACCGGTCCGGGGGCGACGGCGTTCAGCCGCACCCCGGCGTCGGCCCAGACCTGGCTCCGCCGCCGCAGCGCCCGAGTCATGGCCAGCTTGGACATCCCGTAGACGGTGGCACCGTCGAGCGAGGCGGCCACCGTGCAGGCCGGCTCCTCGTCCCCGGCCAGAAGCACCTCGACCAGTGTCTGGTTCTTGGGCGTCAGCGTGGCCCCGTTGGAGGAGATGGCCACCGCGGCGGGGGCTTCGCCCTGGGCCAGGGCGGGTAGGAGCCCGTCGAGGTAGGCCAGGCAGCCGAAGTAGTTCACCCTCACGATCTTCTCGAACGGCGTCACGTGGGGGCCCAGCCCGGCACAGGCCACGAGCCCGTCGAGCCGGCCGCCGGCCAGATCCGTCGTCGTCTCCACCGCCAGCTGCCGGCCCTCCGCCGTCGACAGGTCGGCGATCACATCGGCGTCGTGGAGGTCGACCCCCACCACCCGCAGCCCGCTCTTCTCGAGCCGTTGCCGGACGGCCTCTCCGATCCCCGAGGCCGAGCCGCTCACGGCGATGGTCCGCCGTCGACGCTCGGGCGCCGGCGGTTGCTCTGCGCTCTGTCCCGGATCGCGTGTCGTCACGCCCGGAGTTGTAGCCGACGTCGGCGCCGACCGCCTATTCGCTGCTTGCGCTCTAGTCGCCGCAATCGCGGCAGAGCGACCCCGAAGCCCCGGCCCGTTGCGTCCGGTTCCGGACCGTGAAGCACGAAGAGCACACGAATTCCCGGGCCCCGCAGGCAGACATCCTGACCTCGGCGGCGCTGGCCAACGTGTCGATGGCGAGCTCGTGAAGGTCGCCGCCGTGCTCCTCGTCGCCGGCCAGCTTTTCCTGCAGGATCCGGTCGAGACTCTCCTCGCGGTCTTCGAGCTCCTCGATCTCGAGGTCGCCGCCCACCATGGCCACGGCGTCGTCGCCGGCGGACAGGTCGTCGTCACCGTCGTCTTCATCGTCACCGTCGTGGACCAGGTGGTCGAGCATGGACTCGAGCACGTCGATGTCCACCTCGTTTTCGAGATCGGCCCGGGTCTCGAGGTCCTTCTCGAGCAGGCTCTCCTCGTCCACCTCGAGCACGGCCAGTTCCTCGGGCGGCTCGAGGTCGGGCTCCCCCTCGGTGAAGTGCTCGTCCTGTCGCTGTCCCTGGCGTTCGATCACCCGCACGTCGGTTCTCCCGTCGTCGGCTTTCCTCCGCCCAGCATCGGCCCGGCCACCCTCTCCTGGCAAGGCCATTCGGGACCTTTTTCCCCGGCGCTTCCTTGTCAGCCCACCTCGCCCGACACGTAGGCCTTGGTCCGGGGGTCTCTCGGCGTGTCGAAGAGGTCGACGGTCCGGCCGTACTCGATCAGCTCCCCCGTGGCCCGGTCCTCTCCTAGCAAGAAGAACGCCGTGTAGTGCGACACCCTCGTCGCCTGGAACATGTTGTGGGTCACGAGGCCGATGGTCACGTCGCTCGAGAGCCGGGTGATCAGCTCTTCGATCTTGGCCGTGGCGATGGGGTCGAGCGAGGAGCAGGGCTCGTCCATCAGCAGCACCTCGGGCTCGATGGCCAGCGCCCGGGCGATGCACAGCCGCTGCTGCTGTCCCCCCGACAACCGGACGGCGGGTGTTTGCAACCGGTCCTTCACCAGGTCCCACAACGCGGCATGGTGCAGCGCCGCCTCCGCTGCCTCGTGCAGCAGCGCCTTGTTCCGGACGCCGTTCAACCGGAGACCGGCCACCACGTTGTCGAAGATGCTCATGGTGGGAAACGGGTTGGGCCGTTGGAAGACCATCCCCACCCGGCTCCGAACCAGCTCGGGTTGGGTGTCGCGGCCGTAGACGTCGAGATCCCCGACCGTCACCCGGCCCGTCACCTTCCCGCCGGTGTCGTCGTGCAGGCGGTTGATGGCCCGCAGGATGGTGGTCTTGCCGCATCCCGACGGCCCCACCAGAGCCGTCACCCGGTTCCGGGCCAGGTCGAGCGTCACGTCGCGCACCACCCGGTGGGACCCGAAGCTGACGCTCACGTCCTCGAGGGACACGGCGGCCGCTTCTGCTGTCTCAATCGTCATTTCCGTTCCCGCCCTGGTCGTTCGATTTTACCGGAGACCGTGGCGCCGGCCACGGTGACTGACATCACCGGGCCTGCCGGTTCAGCCGTCCCGCCACCAGGCGGGCCACGATGCTCAGGACGAGGACGAAGACGAGCAGGACGAAGGCCGCTCCCCAGGCCGTCTGCTGGTCGGCCGGGAAAGGTGACGTCCCCAGCGAGAAGATGGTCAGCGGCACCGCGGCGGTGGGTTGGGCCGGGTTCAGGTTGAACAGCTGGCTGCCCGTCGTGAACAGAAGCGGCGCCGTCTCCCCGACGGCCCGGGCCACGGCCAGCAGGTTCCCGGTCACGAGTCCCGGCAGCGCGCCGCGCAGCACGATGGAGCGGACCACCCGTCCCCGCCGGACCCCGAGGGCCAGACCCGCCTCCCATTCGCTGCGCGGCACATTGCGCATGGCCGCCTCGCTGGACCGGATGATCACGGGCAGCATCAGCACGGCCAGGGCGAAGCTCCCGGCGATGGCCGAGAAGTGGGCGAAGGGCTCGACCAGCACGGTGTAGGCGAAGATCCCGAGGGCGATGGAGGGCACCCCGGTCAAGACGTCGGCGGTGAACCGGATGGTCCCGGCGATCCGCCCCCGGCGTTCGAGCAGGAACAGCGCCGTGGCGATCCCCACGGGCACGGCCATCACCGCCGCCAGCCCCACGATGATCAGGCTGCCCACGATGGCGTTGGAGATCCCCCCGCCGGCGATACCCGCCGGCGTCGGGATCTTGGTGAAGAAGTCCACCGAGAGGGCGTGCACCCCCCGTGACGTCGTATAGGCGACGAGGGCCACCAGCGGGGCGAGAGAGATGGCCACCGCCACCATGCACAGCGCCACCGCCACCCGGCCGGCCAGGTGTCGTCGGCCCAGTGACCGCTTCGACTGGGCCAGGATCAGCTCCCGCCGCCGCGCCGCGCCCTCTCCGAGGCCGGCCCCGCCGTCGCCCGGGCTGCCGGTGCCCAGCCCCGTAGTCGTCGCCACCGGACTCATCTAGCTGACCTGCTCCCGGGCCCGCGAGCGCAGCAGCAGCTGGCCGCCGGCGTTCACCAGAGCCGTCAGGGCGAGCAGGATCACCACCAGGGCGATCACCTCGCTCCGGTCGAGCCCCGGGGTCACCCCGCCGAAGTTGTTGATGATGGCGGAGCCGAGCGTGGCCCCCGGAGCGAGCAGGGAGTGGGGGATCACATAGGCGTTGCCGATGACCATGGCCACGGCGATGGACTCCCCGAGAGCCCGGCCCATCGCCAGGGTCACGGCCCCCTCGATGCCCGTCCGGGCCCCGGGAATCACGGCGCGCCGGACGACCTGCCAACGGGTCCCGCCGAGGGCCCGGGCCGCTTCCCGGTCGGTCAGCGCCACCCCGGCCAGAGCCGTCCGTGACAGCGCCACCATGGTGGGCAGGATCATCACGGCCAGCACCACCCCGGCCAGAAGCATCGACGGTCCGAGCGCCGGTCCGTGGAAGAACCACTCGAGAACGGGGATCTTCTTGAGAAACGGCTCCACATGATGAGCGAAGGCGGGGGTGAGGACGAGCAGCCCCCACAGCCCCACCACGATGCTGGGCACCGCCGCGATCAGATCGATCAGCACCGACAGCGGCGTGGCCAGCCAGCGCGGGGCCAGCTCCGACAGGAACGCCGCCGTGGCCACACCGATGGGGACGGCCAGCACCAGGGCCACGGCCGTGGTGATCAGGGTGCCCACGATGAACGTCTCGGCCCCGTAGATCTTGTGGGTGGGGTCCCAGGTCCCGGTCCACAACAGGCTCAGCCCCGAGTGGGCAAAGGCCTGGCTGGAAGAGGTAAGCAGGCTCACCACCAGGGCCACGGCCACGGCGGTGAAGAGCCCCGCCCCGCCCCAGCGCAGTCCGGCGTAGCCCCGGCCGCCGGGTCTGCTCCACCGTCGTTGCAGGGCCTCTTTCACCCCGGCGATCGGGGTCCGTTCGGCCGGGGGGATCTCCTCCAGCGTGCTGGCGGTCCGAGCGCCGTCGTCGGGCACGTCGAGGCTCCTTCATAGTCCTGGCTCCCCGACGTCGAGTGACCGGAGACCCCCTGGGCTCATTCCCCTCGGCTCAACTCAACGTCTGGAAGCTAGTGATTTTATCAGAACACTGGTGTTAGCGCAGGCAGAGGACCGGGGTGAGGGGCAGAATCGGGGGCATGCATATCCCCGCCAAGGTCGATTACGGCATGCGCGCCCTTCTCGCCCTGACCGCCCGGGGGGAGCCCACCACGGCCGAGGCCCTGGCCGAAGCCCAGGCCCTGCCGGCCAAATTCCTCGGCGCCATCTTGAACGACCTCCGCCGGGCCGGCATCGTGGCCAGCCAGCGCGGCTCCGAAGGCGGCTACCGCCTGGCCCGTCCGGCCACCGAGATCTCGGTGGCCGACGTCATGCGGGCTCTCGACGGGCCCTTGGCCGAAGTCCGCGGACTCCGGCCCGAGGCGGCGCGCTACGACGGCCCGGCCGAACATCTCCAAGACGTCTGGATCGCCGTCCGGGCTGCACTCAGAAGCGTTCTCGAACGGGTCAACCTCGAAGACGTCGTCCAGGGCCGCTTGCCCCGCTCGGTGGCCAAGCTCACCGAAGACCCCGACGCCTGGGCCCCGCCGCGTGCACGCTGAGGCCGGCCTCGGAAGGAACTGAGGGTCAGGCCTCGGAGGGAAGGGCCCGCGGACGCGCCATCACAGGGAGGGGCGGCTCCTCCCAGACCCCGTCCAAGAAGCCGGCGATCTCGCCCGTCAGCCGCTCGGGGTGGATCCGCAGCTCGATCACCGAACGGGCCACGAGCAGCCGGGCGTTCGGCAGCTGCCGCGACAGGTGGTCGGCGTCGGTGAAGGGGTGGATGAAGTCGATCTTGTGCCCGATGACGAGTGACGGCACCGTCATCTCGTGGCGCTCTTCGTAGGTCGGGGTGATGGGCCCGGTCAGCATCCCGTGCAGCACGGCGGCCGACTCCTCGGGGTCGAGGGTCAAGGTGGTGACGAAGCTGTCGACCGGTCCGATCCTCGTCCGCGGTACCCGCCGGGCCAGCCAGGCCACGGCCCGGACGACCGGAGCCGCGTAGTGGACGCCGAGGAGCAGGGGCAGAAAGACGAGGGCGGCACCGGGCACGGCCCATTCGAGCACCGGCATCTCGATCAGCAGGCCCCGGACCCTTTCGGGGGCCTGGGCCGCCACCTGCAGAGAGACGTTGGCGCCCAACGACACCCCGCCGATGATGGCCTGCTCGATCCCGAGGTGGTCGAGCAGCGCCACCACGTAATGGGCGTAGGAGTCGATCCGGTGCACCGATGCGTGCCGGGGCTTGTCGGACTGGCCGTGGCCGGGCAGGTCGAGCAGCACCACCCGGTTCCCGGTCGCCACCAGATCAGAGGCCAGCCGCCGGTTCATCTGGGTGTCGAGCAGGATGCCGTGCAGGAAGATCAGGACCTGCGGCCCCGTTCCGTAGTCCTCGTAGTGCAGCCGTAGCCCCTCGACCTCGAATGACCCGTCGCTGAAGGGCCTCCGGTCGAAGAACCCCGAGATGGTGGCGATCGGCGCCTTGAGCGTCAGGTCCACCGCTTCGACCGTCCGCCGGGGCCAGCGCCCCCGAGTACCTCTGGCTCCGCCGTCGCCGGCGTCAGTCGGGTCAGCGGCATCGACGGCCGCAATACCAGGAGTGGCCGATTCACCGCTCCGCGCGCTCGGAACCATCGTTCAAGGGTAGCGGGAAGGTCCCTCTTACTGGGAACCCGCTCACGTGGGACCGGACCGGTCGAGGCCGCTGTAGGCACCTGGGCGCCGATGGGCCAGGGCGGGCAGGAGGGAGCGGATCTCCTGCTGGGCGGCGAGGTCGAGGTCGGCCACGATGTGGCCGCTGCCCCCGGCCAGCTCGGCCAGGACCGTGCCCCAGGGATCGATGATCATGGAGTGGCCGTGGGCGGTGAAGGACCCCGGCAGCGTCCCCACCTGATCGGCGGCGATCACGAAGACCTGGTTCTCGATGGCCCGGGCCCGCAGCAGGACCTCCCAGTGGTCGGCCCCGGTGGCGGCGGCAAAGGCCGAGGGGACGACGATCACGAGAGCCCCGGCCAGCGACAGCAGCCGGTAGAGCTCGGGGAAGCGCAGGTCGTAACAGATGGTCATCCCGATGGGCAGCCGCCCGCCGTCGTCGAGGGTGAGAGAGGCCGAGACCACGGCCTCTCCCGGCACCACGGCGTCGGACTCCCGGCTCACGGCCCCGGGGACGTCTACGTCGAAGAGGTGGAGCTTTCTGTACCGGGCCTCCGCGGCGCCGTCGGGACCGAGGAGCACCGACGTGTTGTGGTTGCGACCTGTCCCGGCGGCCTCGACGAAGCTGCCCGCCACCAGCCAGATCCCGAGCCGCGCCGCCAGCCCCGCCGCCCAGGTCAGGGTGGGACCCTCGAGCGGTTCGGCCCCGCCCCGCAGCGTCGCCGCGTCGCCGTAGAGCGAGAACAGCTCGGGCAGCACCACCAGCTCGGCCCCGTCGCCGGCGGCCGCCTTCACCAGTTCCCCGGCGGCGGCCAGGTTCTCTGACCGGTCCGACGTGGCGGTGCATTGGACGGCGGCGACACGCATGCCCACCCCACGCTAACGGCGCGACCGGGCCAATAGGATCCGAATGTGGCGTTCGAGGGGAGCCGGATCACGAGGAGCGTCACCCGGGTCTCGGGTTTCCGGGATCCGGAGTTCGACTACCAACTGCTGCGCGCCATGGGCGCGGCGGACTACGGGGGCTCGTCGGTGGGCGAATGTCTGGCCGCCGCCGGCATGATCACCGACGGCGACACGGCCAGCTGGGTGTCGGCCTTCTGCAACCTGGCCGCCCGGGTGGAGCAGCGGGCCAGAAGCTGTTTCGACGCCGGTCACCTCGTCAGTGCTCGCGACCACTATCTGCGCGCCTCGACCTACCACCGCACCGCCGAGTACTACGCCGAGGCCGACCCGGACGTCCTGGCCGAGTGCGGCCGCCGCAGCCGCGCCTGCTTCGAGGCCGCCGCCGCTCTCTTCGATCCCCCCGTCGAGCCTCTCTCGATTCCTTTCGAGAACGGTTTCCTCCCGGGTTATCTCGTCCGCCCCCGGGCCGGGACAGCCCCCCGGGGCCGACCGCTCGGGACCCTGGTGGCCCTCGGGGGCTTCGACTCGGGGTCCGAGGAGATGTACTTCCAGCTCGGCGCGGCCGGTGCGGCCCGGGGCTGGCAGGTGGTCGTCTTCGACGGCCCCGGTCAGACGGGTTGCATCAGGCGGAACCCGACCATGACCTACCGGCCCGACTACGAGGCGCCTATCGGTGCCGTTCTCGACGACGTGGAGAGCCGACGGGGCGCCGACGACGGCTTCGTAGCGCTGGCCGGGATGAGCATCGGCAGCTACTTCGCCACCCGGGCGGCGGCCCACGACCGCCGGGTGGCAGCGCTCGTGGCCGACAGCCCTCTCACCGACCTCTCCCGCTACTTCGAGGCCTTCCTCGGCCCCGAGGTCTTCCGCATGCACCGTGACATCCGTCCCGAGGATGTCGCCGGCATCCCCGAGGATCTCTTGCCGGCCCAGATGCTCTGGGGGATCGCCGCGGTCTGTCGCCGCTTCGGTGTCGGCTCACTCCAGCAGTGGAAGGCCCATCTGCGCGCCTACCGGCTCGATTCGGAGTTGTCGGCCGTTTCCTGTCCCGCGCTCTCCCTCGTCGGCGAACGCGAAGGAGACGAGGTCCTGCGTCAAGCCGACGAATTCGCCGCCGGCGTGGCCGGCCCGGTGACCACCTGCCGCTTCTCGGTGGACGACGGGGCCGACGCCCACTGCCAGGCGAACAACCTCCGCCTGGCCGCCCAGGTCGTCTACGACTGGCTCGACGATCTCGTCGCTCGCACATGACCCCGAGAAACCAGTACGCCGCCGCCACGGCGTACTGGTCTCAGAGCCACACCTTTGCTGTCTGTCAGAGCGGCTCTGTCTGCTAGAGCCGCCCCGCCAACGGCGCCGTCACAGAAGGCCGAGCCGGCGGGCGCACGAGGGCCACTGGCCCCAGCCCCCGCGGGCCTCCAGTTGCTGGGCCGCCTGGTCCTGCTGTGCCGCCGATGCCTGCGAAGGCAGACCCCGTTGGCCGAGTGACTCCCACGAACCGAGCGTGAATTGGTAGGCGCCGTAGTAGCCGTTACCGGTGTTGTCGCTGTAGTTACCGCCTGACTCGCACTGCCGCAACGCCGGCCACGGGTTGCCCGGGGCGGGCCGTGATGCGGGCCTTGGTGCGGGCGGCGGCGCGACCACTCGTGGTGCCACCGAGGCCAGGTACGCCTCCTCGGCGGCCCGTTGGCGAGCCACCGAGGCGAGATAGGCGTTCACCGCGGCGTGCTCCTGCGCCACCGAGGCGAGATAAGCGTTCACCTCGGACTGCTTCTGCGCCGCGGCCGCCTGGTAATCGGTCACCACCTGTACCGCTCCGAACGGGAACGGCAGGATGGCTCCGCGGTTGTCAGTCTCCAGTCGTTCCAACGCGTCCGGTGGTGCTGAGGACGCGATGTGGCCTGCCGCGCTGACGGCGCTGTTCACGAACGCGCTGTCCACGGCGGTGCCGTTCCCGCTGGTGCTGTGGATGGATGCGTCGTGCACGGTGGTGCCGTGCGCGATCGCCTGGGCTTGGTCGGCGGACAGTTCCGCCGATGTCAATTGCATGCCGGCACGGTTGGTGCCGGTTGTTCTCTGAGCAGTGTCCGACCGGTGGGTGAGTGCACCCGTTCCGGCGAACACGGCGATGACAACGCCAAAGAGTCGGTGCTTCCGCATCTTGTGCCGTCCCTTGAGTCACGGGATCCCCGGAGGGCTCCAGGTGGGCTGTGGAATGCGGGCGCCCGTCGTCTGAGCATTCGTCTCGCGGAGCCGGCGCCGGGAAGGGCGGGCGGCCCTGGACATGTGAGAGTCCAAACGAGGTGCGGACGGAGCAACCCTGGGCTAGGCCGTGGGCGGCTCCGTCTGCCTCCGTGCTGAGCGCGGCTGTGGGCGAGGTGAGGTCATGGTGGGTCCCGGTCGGGTGGGAGCTGCTCGTCGCCGGGCGCGCGGACGCGCCGGTGACAGACGAGACGGTCATAGGTGGTCCACTGGCGCAGGCCGGTCAGGGCCCGGTCGGCAGCCTCCGCAGCTGCCGCATGGACTCCACCATCCGATGTTTCGGGTCGCAAGCACCATAGCGCTTGTGCACGGCGTCGCAAGCACACCCGGGGGGTCGAGCGGATCGTCCCGGGTGCCCGGCGTCCCTTCGCCGGGCCCAGATCAGGCCTGTGGCCTGGTCTTTCGGCTATCCGGCGACCGCCCTGGCTTCGTTGCCATCGGCATCGGGCTCGGGGCCGGGTTCCACCCCGGGGAGGCCGTAGAGGGAGTCCAGGGCGCGGCCCATGGTGTCGGCGGCCTCGTCGCCCCCCGCTTCGCGCACCCCCACCAAGGCGGTGAGCGAGGCGTAGCCGCGCGCCACCAACCCGGCGTCGGAGTAGGGATCGCCCCGGGGCCCCTCGCCCGGCGGGGTGAGGTCCAGGCGCAGCGTGCCCGACGGCGACGGCGGCAGAGCCACGTGGGGATGGGTCTCGCCGTCGCCCGTGTCGTGGACGGCGGACCGAATGGTCCCGCCACGCCCGAGGAGCCCGTGGCGCAGGCCCCGCAAGCCCGACAGAGCCACGTTGGGCACGTTCAGGTTGAGCGTGGTGCCCGCCGGTGCCTCCACCAGCACGGGGATCAGCCGACCGGCCAGCGTGGCCGCCGTGCTCCACGGGACCGGGTCCGGCCCCCAGCGCATGGACACGGCCACGCAGCGCAGTCCGAAATGGGCCGCAGTGAGGGCGGCGCCCACCGTGCCCGAGTGAAGCGCCGAGCGCCCCACGTTCACGCCGTGGTTGATGCCCGAGAGCACGAGATCGGGCCGGGGACCGAAGCCCCCCACGCAGGCGAGGATGACGGCCAGCGCCGGTGGTCCGTCGATCCCGTAGGTGGGCACGTCGAGCCCCTCGATCTCGTACGTCTCGTAGTCGACGCCGTCGCGCGAGTGGATGGGGCCGACGGCTGCTCCGGCGCCCGAATAGTCGATCATCGGGGCCACCACCACGATCTCGTGCTCGGTGCCGGCGGCCATCCGAGCCAGCGCGGCGATGCCCGGGGCGCGCACGCCGTCGTCGTTGGTGACCAGGATGCGCACGTCGTTCCTCCGCTTCGACCACCGTGGCGGGCGCCGGCGTCTACTGCGCCAACTACCATACCGGTGCCCGTTCCCGGACGGCACCGCGTCACCCGCCATCACCATCGATCGCCTCGAGGCCCAATGCCCGCTTCTCCGATGACGGACGTCTCGCCCTCGGGCGAGCAACACAGCATCGGTCACGGACGTCAACATGCGGTGATCACCGAGGTGGGCGCGACCTTGCGCTCCTACGCGGTGGACGGCGCCGCCGTCATCGACGGCTTCGGGCTCACCGACATGTGCAGCTCCGGTCGCGGTCAAGTGCTCGCTCCCTGGCCGAACCGTCTCGGAGATGGTCGCTACTCGATCGACGGCCGCAGTGGCCGCGCCGCATGGGACGAGCCCGAGAAGTCCAACGCCATCCACGGCCTCGTCCGCTGGCTGCCGTGGCAACTCCGGTCCCGGGCCCAGAACGTCGTCGTCCTCGGGTGCACTCTCTTCGCCCAGCCCGGTTACCCGTGGCAGCTGGAGCTCGTCGTCGAGTACCGCCTCGGCCGTGAGGGTCTGGTCGTCACGGCCGGGGTCACCAACGCCGACGAGGTGCCCGCCCCCTTCGGTTTCGGTTTCCATCCGTATCTGACGCTCGGCTCGCCCACCGTTGACGCCGTCCGCCTCACTCTTCCCGGGGAGCGTTGCCTCACCACCGACCAGCGGGGCCTGCCCACGGGCGACACCATCGTGGCCGGCAGCGAGCTGGACTTCACCTCCGGTCGCCGCATCGGGTCCACGCAGCTCGACACCGCCTTCACGGCGTTGTGGCGCGACGACCGGGGTATCGCCCGTGTCGTTCTGGACGACACCGAGACCGGGCGCGGCGCCACGGTCTGGATGGACGAGCACTTCGGTTATGTCATGGCCTACACCGCTGACACCGTCGAACCGGCCGGTCGCCGGCGACAGTCGATCGCCGTCGAGCCCATGACCTGTCCCCCCGACGCCCTGCGCTCGGGGATCGATCTGGTCCGCCTGGAACCGGGCGCTTCCTGGCGCGCCGCCTGGGGTATCGCACCGCGCTGACCCCAACACCGCGCTAGCGGCAACGGCTACCTCGGCGCCTTCTCGTCAGGAGGCGGTGATCACCTGCGTGTCGGGCAGCGAGAGCTGCCCCCAGGAGCTCAAGTCGTCGCGCGGGAACGGCGCCAGGCTGTCCGCTGAGATGGGATGGCCGAAGAGGAAACCCTGGGCGATCTGACAGCCGAGAGCCCGCAGAGCGTCCACCTGCTCGGCCGTCTCCACGCCCTCGGCCACGCAGAGAAGCCGCAGGGACTCGGCCATCCCGATGACCGCCTGCACGATGGCCGTGTCCTCCTCGTCCTGGCCGAGCCCGTCGACGAAGCTCCGGTCGATCTTGATGGTCTCGACGGGCAGACGCTTCAGGTAGCTGAGCGACGAGTATCCGGTACCGAAGTCATCGATGCAGATGTGCATGCCCTGGGCCCGCAACGTCTCGAGCAAGGCAATGGCGTGATCGGGGTCGCGCATCACGGTGGTCTCCGTTACCTCGAGCAGGATGGTGTCGCGATCCACCCCGGAGCCGTCCACGATCTCGATGAGACGAGAGGCGAAGTTCCGTTCCACCAACTGTCGGGGTGACACATTGATCGACATCATGAGCCGCCACGACTCCTGTCCCGCCCGCTCCCGCAGCTCTCTCCAGGCCACGGCCTGACGACAGGCTTCGGTAATGACCCAGTACCCGAGCGGGACGATCAGTCCCGTCTCCTCGGCCAGGTCGATGAATTCGCCGGGGCCCAGAAGCCCGCGCGTCGGGTGACGCCAGCGCACCAGTGCCTCGAGGCCCACCAAGGTCGTCGTATGTAGGTCGACGAAGGGCTGATAGTGCAGCTCGAACTCGTTGCGTTCGAGGGCGCGGTGAAGGTCATTGCCTGTCCGCAGCCTTCTCACCGTCCAGGGATCGTCGTGTTGGTCGTAGAGCTCGATGCCGGCCCGGCCGCGCTCCTTGGCCCGGTACATGGCGGCATCGGCGTTGCGCAGCAGCAGCGCCGGCGTGTCGTGTCCCGTGCTCGACAGCGCCACACCCACACTGGCGGAGACGAAGACCTCCCCGTCATCGAGCTCGAACGGCAGGCTCAGCGCCGTCAGCGTGCGCGCCGCGGCTTCCCGGGCGCCGCCGGCATCGGCTACCTCTTCGAAAAGGATGGTGAACTCGTCGCCCCCGAAGCGGGCGACGGTGTCGCCCGGGCGCACCGAATCCCGGATCCTCTCGGCCACCGCCCGCAGAAGCTGGTCGCCGCGGTCATGGCCCATGCTGTCGTTGATCAGCTTGAAATGGTCGAGGTCGAGGAAGACGACGGCCACGTGGCGCGACCCCCGCAGTGATCGAGCTAGTGCCAGTTCCAGGCGGTCGGTGAACAGGACCCGGTTGGGGAGGTCGGTCAGAGGGTCGTGGATGGCGGCGTGGGCCATCATGGCGCTCATGGCCCGCCGCTCGGTGATGTCCTCGATCTGCCCAATGGCGTAGAGGGGATTGCCGTCGGGATCACGCACGAAGCTGGCGTGCAGCGAGGTCCACACGGCGTGCCCGTCGGCGTGCAGGTACCGCTTTTCGATCTGGTAGTTGCTTACCTCACCGGCCATCAGTCGGGTCGTCCACGACAGGCTGGCCTCGCGGTCGTCGGGGTGGGTGATCTCCTGGACGGACATCCCCGTGAGCTTGTCCTGCGGCCGTCCCACGATGTCTCCGAGAGCCCGGTTGGCCCGCAGAATCCTGCCCTTGCGGCTGACCAGGATCATGCCGATGGGGGCCTCGTCGAACGACGTGCGGAACCTCTCCTCGGCTTCGGCCAGAGCGGCTTCGGAGGCTTTGCGGTCGGTGATGTCGTGCAGGTTGGACACGAGCCCGGCCACGTTGGGGTCGTCGAGCAGGTCGGTGACGGTCACGTCGAACCAGTGCCACAAGCCGTCGACGGCCCGGATGCGCACTTCGAAGGCCAGAGGATCCCCGGCACCCGGTTGGGCGTTTCCGAACAACGGGGTCAGCTGCTTCAGGTCGTCAGGGTGGGCCAGGTCGCCCCCGATGAGCGACGTCGCTTGGCTGGGGCCGTAGCCGAGTTGTTCTTCGAATGACGGGCTGACGTAGGTCAGCCGGCCGCTGGCGTCGGTGACGACGATCATGTCGGCGGCGTGCTGCACCAGGGCCTTGAAGCGGCGTTCGGTCCTCTCTCTCTCGGCGAATACCCATTCGAGCAACTTGATGGTGAAGAGGATGCCGAGCGCGGCCAGTGCGGCCAGGGCGTGGACGAAAGGCTGGGCGACGAGGGTGGGGACGATCCCGAGGGCGATGGCGATCTGCCCGAGCCCGATGAGTACCACGCTGAAAACCATGGCCGGACGTGCCGCTCGGGCACCGAGTGTCCGCATGCAGTCGGCTACCCCGAACAGCAGGCCCAGGGCGAGCGTCGGACCCCAACCCACCGAGTAGATGACGACGGTGATGGCGGCCAGTTCGGCACCCACCCGGAATTGCAGCCGCCACCCCGTGATCACATCCCCGGGCCACAGCGCCGCTTCCAGCACCGTCAGCACGTAACAGCCCGCCAGCATCAGGGCGATGGCCCAGATGGGCAGGTTGGCGATGAGGTGCTTGGACCGGAAGACGACGAAGACGGCGATGACGAGGGGGACGGCGAAGACGGTGGGGTCGAGAAAGCGGACCACCAGGCGTCGCCGGAAGCCCGGGTCGAGCTCCCCTGCGGTGTCCCTGTCCCGACGTCTCACGGTTCAGACATCGGCCTGACACCGTCGCCCCTTGAGACACGCTGATTCCTGGGCGCCCGCCACCCCCGATACGGACCACCTGGGCTTTTGCCGTCATCGCCTCGGGGTCGGCGGCGGTCGGGCGGCGGTCGGGCGGCGGTCGGGCGGCGGCCGGGCGGCGGTCGGGCCCCGCCGCTGCCGTGGTAAGCCTGCTGCTCATCCCGGCGCGCCACAGACCGGGCCACGGCGATCTGAGGTGCTCCATGCAGTACGTGAATCTCGGCCGGACGGGCCTGCGTGTATCACGGGTCTGTCTCGGCATGATGAGCTTCGGAAACGACAGTGACCGGCCCTGGGTGCTCGACGAGGATGCGGCCGAGCCCATCGTGCGGGCCGCCGTCGACGGTGGGATCACCTTCTTCGACACGGCCGACGCCTATTCCAACGGGGCCAGCGAGGTGGCCACCGGCCGATTGGTCGGCAAGATGCTCACCCGGGACGAGGTCGTCATCGCCACCAAGGTGTTCATGCCGGTGACCCCGGGAGAGAACGGCGGCGGCCTGTCGCGCAAGCACATCCTGGCTGGCATCGACGCTTCGTTGCGACGGCTCGGTATGGATTACGTCGATCTCTACCAGATCCATCGTTGGGACGGCCGCACCCCGATCGAAGAGACCATGGGTGCGCTGCATGACGTCGTGCGCGCCGGCAAGGCCCGCTACATCGGCGCCAGCAGCATGTTCGCCTGGCAGTTCGCCAAGGCCCAGTACACGGCGGACGAAAACGGCTGGACCCGCTTCGTCTCCATGCAACCCCACTACAATCTCCTCTACCGCGAGGAGGAGCGCGAGATGATCCCGCAGTGTCTCGATCAGGGCGTCGGCGTCATCCCCTGGAGCCCGCTGGCTCGGGGTGTGCTGGCCGGCAACCGCACCCGCGACGGCGAGAAGCGGACGACCCGATCCGACACCGACCCCTTCACCGACTATCTCTACAGCCACCCGAGTGACTTCGACGTGGTCGACCGCGTCGGTGAGATTGCTGCCCGGCGCGGTGTCCCCACCGCCCAGGTGGCCCTGGCCTGGTTGCTCCAGCGACCCGGAGTCACCGCTCCCATTGTCGGGGCGACGAAGCTGAGTCATCTGGAGGACGCCTTGGCGGCGGAGACGCTCGATCTGAGCGACGAGGAAGTGAAGAGCCTGGAAGAGCCGTACGTCCCGCATCCCGTGCTCGGCCACTTCTGAGTTTTCGCCGGCCGGGCTTGAGGTCGCCGGCTGCCCTCAGCACCGCCGGATCTCGTCAGCACCGCCAGATGCCGTCTGAGCGTCGCCGCCCGGGGCGGCGCTAGGCGTCGAAGAGCACCGGCACCGACGTCGGCGAGCGGAAAATGAGACCGCGGATGTGCGGATCGTCCCCGTCCGGATCGAGTCGGACGTTCGGGAGGCGGTCGAGGACGGCGTTCACGACGATCCTGGTCTCGAGCCGGGCCAGGTGCATGCCGAGACACATGTGCGGCCCGAAGGCGAAAGCCAGGTGCTGCTGGGGCTTTCTGAAGATGTCGAAAGCATCCGGGTTCTCCCAGCGCTGCTCGTCGTGGTTGGCCGATCCGAGGCACGTGGCGATGTCGCCCCCGGCCGGAACCGTCACATCCCCCAACTCGATCTCGGTCGTGGCCGTGCGGTTGATCATGAGAAGCGGCGGCTCGAGGCGCAGTGCCTCCTCGATGGCCTGATCAAGCAGGGTCCGGTCCTGCTGGACGGTGGTCAGCTGGTCTGGGTGGGTGAGGAGGAGGAACAGGAGGTTTCCCGAGGAGCGGTACGTGGTCTCCGCTCCGGCCGGCAGCAGGAGCAGGAGGAACGAGTTGATGGCCTCATCGGTCAATTTCTCGCCGTCGATATCGGCCGTGACGAGATCGCTGATGACATCCTCGCGGGGCGATCTCCGCCGTTCGGCCACCACGCCGGCGAAGTAGTTCTTGAGGCTCTCCGACGCGGCCAGTCCTCTCTCGATGTCCGCCCCCAGTCCGATCAGCTCGATGGACCACCGTTGGAATTGGGCGAAGTCCTCCTCGGGGAGCCCGAGCAGTCGGGCGATCACCCGCACGGGGAATTCGAAGGTGAGCTCCCGGACGAGCTCGGCCGAACCGCGCCGGGCGAACCGGTCGATCAGCTCGTTGCAGATGGGGCCGATGAGATCGGCCTCCCACCGCGCCAACGACTTCTCCCGGAAGGCGTTGGCCACCAGATTGCGGTGCGGACGATGCTCGGGGTCATCCATGCCCAGGATCATGTGACCCATCACCATGCCGATGGTGCTGTCGTAGCCGGTTGAGCTGAAGGTCTTGGCGCTGCGCAGGATCCGTGAACAGTCATCGAAGCGAAATGCCGTCCAGCTCTCGGGCGGAACCATGCCTTCGGGCATCATGTCTTGCCCGATGAGGCTTCCCTTCCACACCGGTGTCTTCGCTCGTTTCTCGGCGAAGTCGGCGTACGGATCACGGAGATCGCCGCCGATGACGTCGTCAAACGCCTCGAACGGGTCGTAGCCGTCGCTCAGAGCCTGTTGCTGCTGCTCGCTCATGGCCTTCCTCCCTGTGTCCCGTGACCACGACGTACCTGGGCTGAGACTACCTCTGCACCGGCCCCCGGCGGGCGACGGCGCAGTACGCTCGCCCCGCTGCCGGACGACGGCCGCGGGTCGATCAGGAAAGGGTCGATCAGGAAAGGTCTGTCCCTCTGATCGCTGTCTACCTGAACCCGGAATCGATGACGGTGGAGCAGTACAACCAGGTGTCCGCGAGGCTGGGGGCGCCTCGGCGCCGGAGAAGGGCCGAAAATTGCACTCGTCATTCGGCGAGGACGGTCATCTCATGGTCTTCGACATCTGGGAGACCCGGGAGGATTTCGACGCCTTCGCCGCCGTCCTGGTTCCGATCCTCGCGGACCTGGGGATCGGTGGTGAACCCTTCGTGATGCCGGTGATCAATCTCGTTCAGTGACAAGGCGCAGACGATCCCGCGGAAGTGGTGCGCCCCTCGGGATTCGAACCCGAAACCTGCGGATTAAGAGAGTGAATCGATCGCTGTCAGGGGGATGCTGGAGACCGCTAAACATAGCCTGACCAGGTCTTATCAATTTGGCTCAATTGGCATCCCTGTTCGGAACCTGCAGAATTATGGGTTTCATTATGGGTTTCTCAACCTGCGGATTCTGGGATCCGTTTGCAGCCGCACCAAGAAAGAAAAAAAGAAAAAGTCCGTAGGCGGGCCCGCGGATTCCCTTCGTACCGAACTCGGCTGTTACGTTTCGTCCACAGAACCGGAGCTGAATCGGCACGCAGAATATGCCGTCCGGATCAGGCGTCTCAGAATGCGCCGCTCGCCCCGCATGACGCCCGGTCCCGGAATGGTCACCGGGCGGGTCTTACGGCCACCCCCGGCTTCTTTCCTACCTTTTTGCCCTGTGGCCGGTCCACCTGGTGCCCGATGACGGTTCCGCTTCCGGGATGGTATTGGCGGCCGGCTGGGCTGGAACGCACGACAGCGGCCCTTGACTGGCAAATTCGCTTCTGAGAGGGTCTGGGACGTGGCTGCGTGGCACGAACTCCGATCTGCCCGACCCGAGCTGGCCGCTGCCGGCCGGGACCTGCTTTACCCGCACGGCATGGGCCTCGGCTTCCTCGCCACGGTCCGTCCCGACGGCGGTCCCCGCCTCCACCCGATGTGGCCGCTCCTGACCGATGACGAGCTGTTCGCGTTCATCATCCCGTCGCCCAAGCAGGCCGACCTCCGCCGCGACGGGCGCTACGTGCTGCACTCGCTCCCGCGTGAGGACAACGAGGACACCTTCTCAATCAGCGGCCACGCCTGGCTGAAGGGAGACCCGTCAACGAGGCGCTCCCTCGAAGAGCAGTTCGTCCGAGAGCACGAAGTGCTCGGCGTGCCTACACCTGACCCGAACGATGCTCTGTTTCGTTTCGACATCGAGTCCTGCGTGCTGACCCGGGCCTCCGGGCGCGGCGACTTCACCCCCAGCCACAAGGTCTGGCGACCGTAGCCCGAAACCGCGCGCCGGCCCGCAAGCGGATCCGCCTACGGTCAGCCAAGTCCTGGGCCCTGATTGCTGGCCGGACGTGGTCAAGCGGGCTTTTGTACTTCGACACCTACAGCATGTCCCCTCTGACCTGGGGTTGTGCCTCAGATTGTCTAGTCCGCTGTTAGCCGTTTCCCTCACTAGTTCGGCTGGCGCATCGGTGCAGGTCAGAGACTTGCTTGCGCACGGTCCCATCTGCCAGGCGAAAAGTCGGGAGTAGACGCAAAGTAGACGCGAGAGAACCTAGAACACGACGCGTCTACAACCGAGAACGAGGAGCACCAATGCACATCATCGCGGGGTCACTCAGCTTCGCTCCAGAGGATCGCAAAGACGTAATCGCCAGCCTCCTGGAGATCACCGAGTTGAGTAAGAACGACTCGGGCTGCGTGGACTACTGGTGGGCTGAGGACCTCGACCAGCCCAACACGTTCCGGTTCTTTGAGTGCTGGGAGACTCAGGAGCAATTCGACGCCCACGTTGCGGCACCGCACGAAGTGGCTTTTGGTGAGCGCAATCTTTCTCGGATCACGGGAGCGACGGCCACGATGTTCTCAGCGACACCTCAGGGCTAGGACATCCCGCGCGTCTGCTCCCGAGGCGTCAGCGACGACAGGCACCTAACACCGGATGAACACTCTGAGGGAGCAGCACGGGTCGATAGTCGCTGCGACTCAGGAACTCCACTTCGCCAATCCCAGGCCGTTGAAGGTGATGTTGAGGCTGGAGGCTGCCGCTTGGAAGTCGGAGTTGAGAGTCGATTGGTCGTTATTGACATTACTGACGTCGCCGTCGAGCTGCGAGGTGAGACCAACAGCGCTACCTGACGACTGAGCCAGATTTTCAATGTCGTGAAGCACCTTGCCGGTGTCGGTGGCCCATGTCCCTGCATCGGTGGGTGCATTAGACAGTCCTGACAGTCCTGACAAGGTTCCCGGGACACTTTCGGTTTCCATGTTCAAAAGAGCGTTGTCCTGTGTGTCGTCGCATGGCGCTTGGGCGTTTTTAGCAGCCGTGTCAAGCTGAACGAGGTCCGATGTCGAAGCGGCGTTTCCCGCCTGAAGAACCAAACCCAGCTCGACCTGCACGTCCTGAGTGGCGACGTTGCAGGAATTCAGCCCTGATTTTACCGACGACTCAAAGCTATTGAACGCAGCGGCCTTTTGGGCATGTGTCGCCGGGCTCTTCGAGCCCGATGACACCGCAACGATGATGATGACGATGATGATGACGAGAAGGACTAGGACGGTCCAACCTCGCCGCTTCTTCTTTTTTGCCGAGGCTTGCTTTACAGCGGGCCTCGGAGCCGCCGGAGCGGTCGGTGAAACGATCGGAGGTGTTGGAACTCGCTGGGGTGGCGGTGGTGGCGGTGCTGGCGCTGGCGTCGAGACTGGGGAAGGTCCGGCCAGGAGTCGGGCTTTCTGTGCCTCAAATTCCTCCGGTGACAACACTCCGCTATCGCGCAATTCTGCAAGCTTCTTCAACTCGTCGGCGTTGCTTTGTCCAGCCATTCGCCTCTCCTTCGACTTGAGAACGCTGATTTGTTACTGATCGAGCAGGAGCGCCTTCTGTTGCGCGAATTCCTCGTCGGTGAGAATTCCCGCATCGCGCAACTCGGCCAGTTTTTTCAACTCGTCGGCAAGCGATCCAGTTGGAGGACTCGGGTTGACGGAAGCTGGCGTAGACGTCGGGGGTGGGGATTCCGTAATGATGGAAGGGGCCAACTCCGCAAGCGTGTTGGTCCATCGGGCGAGGCGACCCTTCAGTTCCGGGGCGAGCACCCCATCGACCTCAAACGTCACCTCGCCCTGGTGTGTTGCCACCGTGAGATACGCAAGCTTGTCCTTTTTCTTCACGGCGAAAGCGAAGACACCGACGGTGAGGAGTCGAGCCGCCGTTACGCGCCGTCTAGCTGCCTCAGGCCCTTCTATTGCAACCCCGCTAACAGAGGACCACGGCAGAACAAAAGCCTCCTTGATCCGGCGCATGTGGATGCCCTCGTCGTCAATAACCATGGGTCCGTCAAAGGGCTTGTCGAACCCAGGCTGGCCGCCGAGGTACTTCGTCTTGTTGAAACTCGCTCGCGCCATGTGGTCTCCTAGGAAATGCCAACAGTATGCAGCAGCGCCGACGCACTGGATGCGAGCGCCTTGCTGTGGGTCACCACTTTTGCATCAGGAGCGGCTTCTAGAGCGCTCGTACTTTCCAGTGCGCCGTCGCCACCAAGCGTCTCCACGATCACCACGACGGTGCCTTGATGGAAAATCATTCCAAGTCCGATAGCGCTTGGTGCACCAATGCTGCAATTTCCTGCGGCGTCAATCTTTCCTCCTGAAGGCGTACCCACCACCGACTGGACCGCATGACCGGCGGCGTAAAGACACTCTCGCAGGTCCAACCATCTCGATGGTGCTGGTAACGCACTAGCCCCAGCGAGCGGCTGAAACCCCTCAACCGCGGACAGCACCTGAAGAGGGGAAGATGTCAGAACAGAAGCGAGCGGTGGATTTGAGTAAAAAGTCGCAGCGGCCGCCGAAGTCGGGAAGTCGAAGAAGGTGACAGACTGAAACGCTGATTCGTTGTCGGTTATGACCGGGGGAGTGGACGTTCCCGCAACGTCAACGGGATGTGCTGCTGGGCTGGCGATGGCCAGCCACGAAGAGGAGGTTCCAGAAAGTCGCTTGCCGGTGAGGGCAGCAAATCCGGTGGGCTTGGCAGCATTCGTACTTGGGCTACTGCTACATGCAGCCAGGAGCACAGCCAAGGCCACCATGCCGAGAAATCTCCGTCGCATAGCGCTCCCTTTTCGTTGTTGGTGTGATTGGGGAAAATGGAAGCTACCCCGTATGTCGTCCTTCATCGACCATCCTTCCGGGCTTCTTTAGGTCGGGCTCCGTTTCTGAATAAAGCAGCAAATTGCTACTTGGGCCACTGGCAGGCACACATAGGACGCGGGCCTCGGCAAGACTGGTCCTATGGAAAGCCTCGGTCGAAGTGTTCAGAGCAGCGGTATTCACTAAACGTGGTTTACAGTTACAGACCACCACCCATAGTGCCCCCGGAATCGAAGAGGCATTGGTACGCGCGCCGGGTCTGGTGGGCCGTAGCAGCGGGGATTATCGTCGTGGCTGGCGTGGTCGGAGCCGTTGCCCTCACGGGATCGACAAGTGGCAAGGCTGGGGTCAACGGCAAGCCTGGGGCCACTCAGAACGCCGTCGGCTCGGGCTACCTGGCCAAAGAATCTGGGGCCATCGTTTTCATCCAGTGGACTCAATCTGGTAGGAACCTCTCCGGGTCAGCACAAGTCGAGACCCTCTCGGGCGACCCGCCCAACCAATCCGTTTCCACCAACACCATTTCTGTCTCAGGTCAGGTCAATGGATCGACCATCACTCTCAGCTTCAACGGCGGGACGAAAGTGTTTGGCACGCTCTCAGGTGGCTCCTTCACGGTGAACTTCCCGCAGACCGACGGGTCGTTGGCCCCGGTGAGATTTACCGCAGCTACCGCTAGTCAGTTCAACAACGCTCTGGCCGCGCTACAGGGCAATACCGGCAGTGCCAACCAGAGCGCTGCCGAAGCCCAGGCCGTCGCCTCAGAGCAACAGTCGATCGACAAGGCCGCGCAGGCCGTAGAGGGTGACATCTCGGGGTTGAGCGATACGAGCACGCTTTCTTCGGATCTCAGCGAATTCACCGCCGACCTTGCTCAAGCCAGAACGGATCTGGCAACCGTGTCTCAGGACGAACAGACGGTGATAACCGAGTCACAGAATGGGACCGACCCGGATCAAGTGTGTAGCGACTCAGACAACGTTCAATCAGATGCAGACACGGTTGGCTCAGACGGTGACACTGTGTCCTCCACCGCCGACAGTGTCGAAGGCGACGTCACAAGTCTGCGAAGCGACATATCGGGACTCCAGCAGGACTTCGCAACGTTGCAGAGCGAGCAGTCGCAGCAACCGTCTTACAGCGACGGAGCACCTTCGCAGACCACCGTCAATCAGGCCGTGGCCGCGGCAAATGCCGCGATTAAATCGGCACTCAATACCGCGAATGGTGACATCGGACAGGCCAACAGCTACGAGACTCAGGCGTACAACGATGCCGTTGCTGCGGCTCAGGCTGGCAGCTGCGCGCCTCCTGCGACTCAGTTCACGCAGCCATCCATCTCCTAGTCGAAAGTTCCCCGGATGACTTGCCCCTCAAGTTGGGCGTCTCCTCGGCCGATGTTGCTTCACATGTCTGCACTTCGTGGCCGGGGCCGACTTTCAATCGCCATCGCCTGTGGCGCTGCCGTATTGCTTCTTGCGGGATGCCAAGGGGGGGGATCATCCCAGGCAGCGGGGACCTCGCCGTCTCAGGCAGCGCAGCAGGTCTGTTCGGACCTCAACGGAGGCCAGTCTGTTTCTCGGATCGTGGGTCCCAATTTCCAGACCGCCAGCTTCCAAGCTCAGAACACAGTCGCGAGTTCCATTGAGGCGGACGTGTTAGTGGATTGCTCCAGCCAATACGATTCGGTCAAATCGTGGTTCGACCAGCAGATGGGATTGGGGGGATCGTGATTTCGGACACCGATCAGTTCAACCTTGAGGTATCGCTCAACGACCTCGGACTACGCCTAGAGGAATTGAAGCGGCGTATTGACGATGACAACGATGACGCTCAGAGGTCACTTGTTGATGCGATTCATCACTACAATGCACTCGCTCGCATCATCGACCCGGAGCAGGTCATGGAGGACGGCACCGAGGACGACGAAGAGATAGAAGCGTCGTAACGCGCAAGAGCCCCGCCGAGGTTATGACGCTCCACGCCAACACTCCACAAGGCATTCAGTGGCGGCGGGATTGGATAGCGGCACAGCCCCCGCATCCAATCAGTGAAGACGAAAGCTACCTTCGCGTGGCCCGAGATCACTACGGACCGGAGTGGGTACAACATTGGTTAGCGGCGGGACGGCCCCGTCCTCCCCTCGAAACAGAGAGCTATCGACAGTGGGCGAAAGCCAATAGAGCAAGGCGCAACGTCGTTCGGAGCCGCTTGTTGGAAGATGCCGTTTCCGATGGTCACACCAGGCGGGAGATTCTCGACCGGGACGGCTGGCTGTGTCAGATAGAGAAGTGCCGGTGTCCCGATGGACGAACCATCGACCCGGAGGCCCGGGGCCAATGGGGACAGAGCGAGGACCACATCGTCCCTGTATCCCTCGGCGGTGACCACACACGCGCCAACTGCCGTGCCGCCCATATCTCCTGCAACGCTGCACGGGGAGCCCGCTTCACAGCCTGAGCCCAAAGAGCCATGGGAGACTTTGGGTATGCGCGATTTTCGGACGGTCTATCGTTTGGCGGGAGTCATCAGTCTGGTGGCGGCGAGCCAATTGCTAGTTGGTTGCTCGACATCTGAGCAGACCCTTTCGCTCACCGGATCAGCTTCCTGTGCGTCGTCCAGTCAGGGGACTGCCGGAACGGGAATGGACGGTCTTGTCTCTTTCACGGGCAATCTCTCCCAAGTGACTCTAAATGGATCGGGGACCGACCTCCGAGTGACGTGGCTCACTACTGGATCATCCAACTACGCACCACCAGCAGGAGTCGCGGTCGCATACTGGCTGCACATCTACCGAAGTGCCAATCCCAAAAGCGAGGCGCTGGACGCATACGCTGAAGAGTACGGAGCGGGCTTCCAGAGGCCAGTTGGTTCTTGGCGAGTCATCGCAGGTCCATCAAACGAAGCAGGAACGGTACTTGCGATACAGCCGACTGTTGCCAGCAGCGACATCACATTGCAGGTGCCAACATCGGCATTGCCCGGTTTGGCAAAAGGCTTCTCCTGGTCGGCATCGATGCAAATCACGCGCCTATTTGTATCGTCGTCCGATGGACTGAAACTTCCCCTGACCGGTTCACTGGGAGAGGCGTGCCCCAATCCGAGCGGTGGATACGGCCCAGTAGCCCTCGCGACTTACGCGCCTGGTGATCTTGCATCGTTTCCTCAGGCATCATCGTCCCCCGCCACTTCAACGCCGCAGGTTACGTCCACATCAACGGAGGTCACTACCACGACAGCGCCTGGATCAGTTCGACCTTGTTGCGCATCATTCCCTTCGACCACGCCGCCCGCTGGACTAACGAAAGCTCTCAAGAAGTATTTTGCCAATCCCTCGACAAGCGGGGTCCCGGTAAGTGAACTGGTCTTCTCTGCGTACCTGGACCCGAAGGATCCTTCGTGGGCTCTTTACTTCATTGCAGGGTCCGCCGCCTTTTCTGCGGATGTCCAAGATGCAAGTGGCATCGCCCACCTGGTGGGTAGCTCCTGGACAATCGTCGTAGGTCCAGGCACCGAGATGCCTTGCTCGCCACCTGGTGTGCCGCAGAACGTACTAGGTGACTTTGGGCTGCTCCCTCCCAACTGCACCCAGTGACGTTTGCACTCCCTCGCCGTAAGACGGTGGGATACACCTCGGCGCCGTCAAGACCGTCGTAGCGTCTCTACGGTGAGTGAGATGTCCAGCGTCGAGGTCAACGGAATTGATTTGGCATTTACCGTTGCAGGAGACATCGGACTCCCTCCCGTGGTGCTTCTCCACGCTCTTGCCGAGGAGAGCAGCGACTGGAGTGTGGTGGCCGAGGCACTGGCAACCGAGTACCGGGTGTACGCAGTTGATCTGCGTGGTCACGGAGGCAGTTCGCAGCCAGGGAAGTACTCACTGGAGTTGATGTGCTCGGATGTGCTCGAATTTCTTCGCACTCTCAACCTCGATGAGGTGAGCTTGATCGGGCACTCCCTCGGCGGAGCCGTGGCCTACCTGGTTGCAGAGGCCGAACCAGGGCGGGTCGGGCATCTGGTGTTGGAGGAACCACCACCGCCTCTTCCTGCCGTGCCACCGCGAGTGGTGTCGACCAAGCCTTCGGTACCGCTGCCTTTTGACTGGCGGGTGCTGGACGCCATCACCGAACAACGCAACCACCCAGACCCTGCTTGGTGGAAGGACCTGGACCTCATCACCGCTCGCACCTTGGTCGTTGCCGGTGGCAGCGACAGCCATCTTCCACAAGATCAGATCGCTACCCTCGCGAGACGCATTCCCGACTCGACGCTGGTGACAATCAACGCGGGGCACAACGTCCACACCAGTCGCCCCGACGCATTCCTTGCCGAGTTACTTCCGTTCCTCGTCCGGTAGTTGTCTGCCCCCCACTGGACACTGAGGGTCACCGCATGATGGTCACGATCTCAGGGTCGTGGCTGAGATGGGCAGTGAGGGGTGCCAGCGCCCTGAGGCGTTGCAGCGAGTCCTGTGCGGCATCGCCCCAAGACTCGTCGAGAAGGTTCGAAGCGGCAGGTTGGCCAGTGCGCAGTTCTTCTGCTCGGTAGGCGCACTGCGCAGCGAGTACCACTCGCTCGTCTCCGGCCTCGATCAGAACCGACTGGTGGCCAGGCGTATGGCCGGGTGTCGAGAGTAGGCGGATCCCCTCGGCGATTTCCTGGTCTCCACGGACGAGGCGCAGCCGGTCCTTCGGGATTGCCGCCCAGTCCGGCACCGTGTAGCCGGGAGCCTGCGCTTCCTCGAACTCGACCGCCTGCACATACGTAGGAGCCGAAAGAGTGCCCTGCTGACCGCAGTGGTCGAAGTGCAGATGGGACACGACCACGGCGACGATGTCGGAGAGTGTCAAACCAACAGTGCCGAGGGCATCGGCGAGCGGCGTGACCTGCGGGTGGTACCACTCGTCAATTGCTCCGTTGCCCAATCCAATGCCCGTGTCCACCGGGATGGTCCCATCGGGATGTCGAATGACCCAAGCATGCACCGGAAACGGTTCGAAGGCGCCGTGCTCCGGGTGCCATTCGGGCACTGAGGTCACGGTCGCAAGCACCAGGCGGTCAACTTGCGGCAGTTTCGACAGAGGCACGAGGAGCAACCTACTCGTCGACCTGCGCTGTATGGCGCTGGGAGCGAGGCGCGCGGTCAACCCCCTGTTTCCAGCGCTCGGAGGATCTCACTGGCCTGGTCGAAAGCGACTTCCCGCACGACGTACCGTGTGACGCCCCAGCGCTTCTTGTATCCCCGCAACTGCTGGACGATCTCCTCAGGAGTCCCGATCCAGACGAAGGGCGATGCCAGGATGTCGCTCCCGGAGGCTCCAGGAATGACCTTTGCGATCTCATGCGCATGGGCCTGAGCATCATCAGTGAACTCCACGTGTTGGACGAGTGCCTCGATACTCGGCGTGCGACCCGTCGCACCAGCTGCCAAACGGATCAGGTCAAATGTCGAGTCGAGCGTGGTGGCACGCCAATCCACCTCATGGGAGTGCCCGTCCGCCAAGATCCTCCCGAGTCCGGTGACTCCCACTATGTCTGCGGCAGTCGCTGCGAATCGGAGAAGGTTCCGCCCATTCCCGCCGATCATGAGCGGGATGGGATCCTGGATCGGCGTCGGTTGCTTCAGGACCGCCTTCTTGAGCTCGACGTGCACACCGGAAAGAGAAATCTCGTCCCCCGTGAGCAGGAGCCGAACCGCCTCAGCCACTTCGGTGAGACGAGCAACTCGAAGGCCCGGTGGGGGGATTTCCAGTCCCGCCATCAACCACTCTGCCGGAGTGTGGCCGGCCCCGAGGCCGAGCAGGGCGCGACCATCTGAAAGCACATCGAGCGTGGCCACCTCACTGGCGACCGCCAAGGGCTCCCATCGCCCTGCATTGAGGACGCATGTCCCCAGACGGATCCGCTCGGTGACGGTGGCAGCAGCGGCCAACGCCACGAAGGGAGCGGGTGAAGTGCCTGGATGGTCTGCCACGTACAGCGTGTCGAACCCGCCAGCTTCTGCAGCTTTGGCCAACTCCAGCCAGCGCGAGGAGTTCTCCAGCTGGCCTTGAACCGAAACCCGAATCACGGATACAACATCACCACACATGGGAGTAGAGCGCTCGCCCAGTGGAGACCCCAGCATTACCGGGTGCCCTCGCTGTCGGCTTGGGTCGCGCTATCCCCAGGGCGATCTAAGGAGTGCTTGGTCATTGCGAGCGCTACCAATCGTTCCATCTGTGCAGCCGAAACAATTGACCGATTCCGGAACCCGACCGGATATATCAGACCACATATATCAGACCACATATATCAGACGGTAGTGTCCCTTCGAGGTCGGCCGACGTGGGTCAGCTGGGCGTCCCGTACGGGGATCGGTTTATGGATCGCGCGTCACTTACGTGCGCCAGGAACGGCTAGCCCAAGGCCGTTCGCTTCTTGCTGAGTAGGACAATCTCTACCACGACTCCGACTGCGGTACCCAGTAGAAGAACGTCGACCAGCAAGAGTGCCATGCGGATGGTCTGGAATGGATCCCACATTTCAGAGTGCAGGACGTGCCAGGAGAGAGGACCAAGGATCAGCAAAACGAGAGCGATGACGGCAAGGAGCGCCCATCCGAGGATGCGGTAGGAGGATATCTGTCGGCGCAGCGCGGCCCTGTCGTCATCGGCGGGGGGTCGGGCTTGTTGGCGGATGCCCTCCCAGATAGGGAGTAGCGCTGCGAAATAGGCAAATACAAACACGAGTAACAGCGCGGCGAGGGCGCTCACATCGGTGATTTGCGTGTTGAGGTCGTCAGCAATCATTTCTTAGGCTTCGGTCGCTTTTTCATTAGGAACGCTTGGCGAACCGCCTGATAAGTCTCTTCGGGGAACTGATAAACCGCTCCCCGGCCAGCCCGAGAGGGATCGGCGAACGATGTCTCGGCTGCTGCATCGAGGACCCGGTCACGGGCGAATCCGCTGGGCAATTCGACCTCCCATCGGGGGTCTTTCCATGCTGCTGCGTCGAGCACCTCTTGAACGCGGGCGTCCACTGACGCTCGGAGCTCGATGTCGTAACGCGCAATGGCCGATTCGACGAGTCCTCTAGCTCGACCGGGTGTTTCTTTGAACACGGCAGCGACGATGGCCTGGGCCTCCGCCAACGTGACCCCAGCCTTGAGAAGTTGATAGGTGCGAAACAGGCGAGCCTCGCGGATGGCACCAGGAACGACTCGGCCAGTGGCCTGCTCGAGGAACTCGTTGGCGCCTGCGGTAGCAATGGCCTTGGCGATCCGCGCTAAGTCTGCTTTGGCTCCCAATGACGTCTTCAGTCGGGCCTCATCTTGGGAGCTGAGCGAGATAGTGAGCGCGATATCCATGTCGTTGCACCTACTCTTTCCGTAGTTCTCCTCAGCTCTCCCGGCCCACGACCACCGAATGAAAGTCTATGCCCGCGAACGAACCCTGAGCAGGGAGATGCCTCGGGGAGTGAACCTGCGCGCTTTCGACCAGCTTCAGATATCTGGCGTTCTGCGTGTCCGCCGAGAACGTATCCGGCAACGGCGTGACAGTAGCGATCGTCGGCCATCGCTTCTCTGCGAGGGGCCGATCTGAGTCAGCCGGCCGTGTGTCCCGTACGGCGATCCTCTGCGGGCACCCGCAAGACGGTCCGAAGGATGGGCTCGGTTGTGCCGGATGCCGTTGGGATTATGGGACGCCCGAAAGGTCGTCGCCTGGGATCGACAGATCGTCTCGAATGGCGAACAGGACCTCGTGTCGACCTCGGCGTGGTCGTAGACCGCTTGCAGCTCGTAAAATCGAGGATCGTCCGGGTCGTCGTGGTTGATCTCGTGACCCCACTGGAACTCGGAGAGCCCCATCGAAAAGGGCCTGTGACCTGGGGAAACAACAGATTAGACAGAACTATGTTTGAAATGAATCAATCTGGTCGTTCACCAGGACTTTCGTCTCAGACAGCCCTCTGACCAGGACATGGTTCTAGTCCCCGTATAGTCACCTCTGGGAAGCCCCTCTGGGAGCCTGGGAGCCCTCTGGGGCTCTGAAGCTCTAGCCGCCTGGCGGGAATCAGACGCTCTTGTCCACAGGGTACTCCGGGCCGCAAATGCACCGTGATCCACGGAACTCCATAGGGTCAAGCCTTTCGGCATACCAGCCGATTGAGAAGGAGTGACAGATACCGCTCAGGGTGCGGACGTCAGTCCCGGCGTGGATCCTCCCGGCCGACCGCAGAAGAACGCAGCGAGCTTCCTCAGGTCCCTTCCCCTCGCTGTTCAGATCGCCCTCGGCATCGTCCTCGCGGCAGGGCTCCTGGCTGGTGTCCATGCCGTCTTCGCCTCTTCGACGGGTTGCCCAGCGGGCACCTACAAGGATGTGAGCTACCTCACCGGCAACACCTTCTGTGGATCCATCGCACCTACAACGACCAGCGCGGCGGCACCAGCAACCACGGTTCCTCCTGCCGCCACCCAGGAACAGGCACCTGCTACCACCACGTCGCCTGTCACGGCTCCGACACCGAACTATGTCGACATGTCAGTGACGGCTGCCGAGAATGCCCCATCGACTGACAACGGCTGGACGGTCTCGGGAGCGAACGAGACGTGCAACGGTGGGGCAACTGACTACGTCGTCTCGCAGTCACCCTCAGCGGGCACCGTTGAAATGGCGGACGGGTCGGGCGCCTTCGGAAACGTCGAGTTGGTGGGCTCGTGCGGATGAAGAGGACCTACCTACCGGGCACTAGCGCTGAGACGATCGCTGCCAATGAGAATATGGCCAGAAGAGGAATAGACCGGGAAGTCACCATTCGCATAGCGAAGGTTGGCGGCATCGTCCTAGCCAGCGTTCTCACGACGGTAGCGGCGATGACCAAGCCCATACTCATCTTCCTGGTGCCGCTCGTCGCTCTGGGTACGAGTTGGGCGTGGATCTGGATTGCCGAAGGCAGCATCGCCAACAAGTTCAACGGCAAGCGTTTCTTCGACTAGCAAACGAGGAGAGGAAGCACCCGATGACTGACGACGCGAAGGTCCAAGCGTCGTTACATGGAAGGGGAACGTAAGCTCAGAGACGAGACGATCCCGTTCTTTCAAGTATTGATCGTGTTCTCGACGCTCTGGCCAAGAGTCAGGTTACGGAACTGTTCAAAGAGCGTGACCAGGCCACCCCGGGGCGGGAGACTTCGGTGTCACACCTTCCCGATAGCATTGGCACTCACAGTGATAGCACCAACGAAGGGAGTGGCCGGTGCCGACGAAGACGACATTTGCGGACGGTTGGGAGAACTGGGACTGGCGGAAGATCATCGCCGTCGCAACCATCGCCGGAACCGTGGCCAAGATCGCCAAGGGCCGGAAGGTTGGACCCTCGGAGGCGATCGTGGCTGCCACCGCCCTGTGGGGCCTGCTCGGTAAGGGCTGAGCCGATGTCTCAGATCCATCGCCGCCGCCAGTGCCGTACTCACCGTCTATGACGCCACGCTGGTCGTCGGTGGTCCCATTCCTGCGAACGCCGCGGTCATCGCCGTTGTTGACTGCTCCGTTGTCGGATTGAAGTTCTATGACGCCTCGGTCGCGAACGGTGTCTCCATAGTCCTGGCAGGTGCCCAACGCTGACCTCACGGTCGTCGTCGAGTAGCCCGTGAAGATGGGCAGGCCCCGCGAACCCAGCGTCAGGCAATCTAGTTTGAACCTAGCTGGATGACGCCTCCGACCATGTGGCCCCACCGTCGGCGGTGAGGAAGGCGCCGCCGCCGCTGAGAGATGTGGCGATTCCGACCGCAATGCAGTCTGTGGTCGATGAGCACGACACGTCTGAGAGCTCGTCGATACCCGAGTCCGTCGGCAAGACTCCCTGGGACCAAGTGGCGCCGCCGTCCGTTGTGTAGATCGCATCAAGGCTGATCGGTTTCGCCTTGTTGTTGAGGTTGCCACCCACGGCTACGCAGTCGCTCGCTGATGAGCACGACACGCTTTGGACATCCCCAATGCCACCCTTGGTTCCCCAGGACCAAGACGCGCCGCCGTCCGTCGTGTAGATCGTCACCCCCGCATAGTCGTCATGAAGTTGGTCATCGTCGTCGTTGCCAACAGCTACACAGTCGCTTATGGACGAACACGAAACGCTGTTCCAGAGATACGAACCCCAGTTTGTTGGCAGCTTGCCCTTGGACCATCTGACTCCGCCGGTGGTCGTGAATACACCTACGCCCACACAGACCTTGGCTGATGGGCACGAAAGTGAATTGCCATCGGGGTTGGCGTTCGTTTTCTCCGACCATGTGGCACCACCATTCGTAGTGGACACTACGTCGCCGTTGTCATCGACCGCTACACAACTCCTTGTCGTCGAACACGACAAGCCCTCCAGGGGATCGAGATTCTTAGGCAGGTTTCCTTCGGACCAGGAGGTACCGCCATTCGTTGTGAAATTGTAGAAGGCACGACCAAAGTCACCACCGCCGCCGACCGCCATGCAATCGTTCGTAGACGAGCATGACACGTCTGACAACGTCTGCGTAGTGGAAAAGCTGGTGGCACCTTCGGTCCAAGTGGTACCTCCGTCAATGGTAAAGGCTGCGCCACTACCGACAGCAACGCAATCGGTCGAAGATGGACACGATACGCCCAAGGGGTCGATACTGCTCACCACCCCGGCACCGCCGGTTGCCCCTACGCTTCCCGTACTCCCAGTGTTCCCGGACCCAGGATTTGGAATCCCTGAGTTCGCGGTGTTCCCGGACCCGGAGTTCCCTACTACCTTTCCAGGATTTGACGTGGTTGCTACCGCAGTCACAATGACAGAGCACAGGACGACCATCCAGGCGACGCCAATCCAGCCAAGAACGATCCCTGCGAGAGCCTGGCTCCGTCCTTGCTTCAGCCCTGGATTCGTGTTGATTCGTCGGCGCGCCTTGTATCCGAAGACCAAGGCCAAGATCGAGCACAACCCCATGAATAGCCCGACGATACCGAGGACCAAGGACGCGACAGCGAGGCCATCGTTCCGGGTGGATGACCCGTTCGCCGTATGTGCCGGGGGCGATTGGGTGACGGGGGCTCCGCAGCCCGAGCAGAACGCCGACCCGATCCGAACAGGATGTCGGTTGGGACAGAGCGTGGTTCCCGTTGTCTCGATCGTGTTCGACATGACTCCCACCGGCTTTGTATTGGTCGGGCAGAACTGCACCATCAGGTCGCTCTGGGTTTAGGGTCGTTGCGGTCCGGAGGGCGCTGACCAGCAACCGTCGGTGAGGCCGCTCTACCTGACTCAGACTTGTGTGGACCAGTACACCGATCAATTGTCGGCACGGCGACCTGGCAACTTGAGTCGGACCTCAAGCTCGGTCAGCCTGTCACCGATGTCTTCGGCAGAAAGTAACGGATTCATCCATCCCACATTTGCCACAACCCTGGCCTTGCTGGAGGACACGAAATGACCGAACAAACATCGGATGACCGCTTTGATGATTTTATCGTGGGAATGAGGCAATTGGCCGGTGAAATCACAGAGGAGCGTAATACTGAGTTGGACGAAGACCGCTGGAACAAGAAGGAGCGTCAGATCATCGCCTTGGAGAATGCTGCCAACCTGCTTGACGAAGCCCAGACAGAAGCTTGTGGTACGACGCTCACGGAGGCTGCTGAGTGCCCCACCACCATGCACCACCGGCGAGCCTTGCGCACCCGTACTGGTGGGTCGGGCTCTACATACTCGTCGTCTTCGCCGAAGAGGTTGGTCGCCATTCTCTCTGCATCGGCCCGTGCAGACGGTCGATAAAAGCGACGGCCGCACAATGACCGGACGGGTGCGCTCAGGGTGGCGGGGGAAAGGGGAAGAAGGCTGGTGAGGTGGAAAAATCGGTCTACAGATCCGTCGACCAGGGGCCGATCACCCATTGGTGAATCTAACCGTGCGATGCGCCGGATAGGAGACGGCCCGTGGTTGAACTCGTCCGATCACGAACGGCGATGGCGTTGGCCATGGGAGGAGCCGCAATCTGGGCCCTCGGTGCCTTGCTCGTGTGTCTGTCCTCTGCACTGCTGAGCGGTCCTGAAAGTCTCGGCACCGCACAGAACCTTCTCACCGCCAGTTCGTGGCTAAACGTTGTTGCGGGCTTCGCCGCATTGGGGGCAGCCTGCTACGTCACCTACACGACCTTCCTCAAGCATCTGTGGCCATCGGTTTGGGAACTAGCCGGAGCCTCAGTAGCAACCATGCTCTTCGTCATCGGTTTGCTGATGGCCGCTACTTCTTCTGACAGCAATTCCGATGCTGGATTGATTGTTTCTGCCGTCGGTCTCGGCGGTTGGGCAGTTCTAGTCCTCGTCAATGCAGCGAGACGCGCACTGACCGAGCAGTCGAACGGCGCAGGGGGGCAACGGACCGCCCATCTCTGGTTTGCTACAGCAGGCGCTCTGGTCGCGATCGCTGTCGCGTATGGGATACCACCCAACGCCTCAGCGAATGATTCGACTGCGCAGATTGTTGACTCGACGATCTGGCTCGTTGGACTAGTAGCTCTGGTATCGGTACTATCGGTTGCGCGCCACCGTAGATTGATCTTGACCGAACACTTCTCGGTTCTGATCGGAGGCTTGTCCCTTATAGCCGTGGCAAAGTTGGCCGAGGCGATCGCCGCCGGTGTAGTTCCCTCTACGTCGCTCACTTCACTCAGGGTGGGCTTTTCAATTCCCCCATTCATAGGAGCGATCGCATTCGCGACCCTGGCGTGGGCCGCTCTGTGCCGAGTTGGGGAACTGTCGGCATCGAGCCATCAAGCCATCTCACCGCTTCAAGCCAGTGTCGTCCCGGACACAGCCGCTTCATGGAAGCCCGATCCTGGCAACGTCCACGAACTGCGCTGGTGGGATGGAACCCGCTGGACGGAGCACGTCTTGGATGCCGGAAGACCGTCAACCGACCCGGCTCAAGCCAGCCGGGTATGAGAACGTAATTTCACTCCCGAGACGGCCGTCAGAGCGTGGCTTGATCCCCGCGCCCTTGAGGACCCTGCTGCGACCCCGTCAGAGCCGGTCACGGGCTACACGGGGTGCTGGAGGCGACGAAACGGCTACGGGTACTGAGGTGACTCGGGAAGGGTAGAGGGCCTCAGAGGAAGGGAATTCAGCCAACTCTCGACGTTCCTGCGCGTCGGCGTCCCTAGCCAACCGGATGAAGGATCTCACCGCCCGGTTCAGGGCCTCTGGCTCGGCGTTGTCAACCCAGTCACCGGCCCAGGCTTCGACGAGGTCGGCGTAGCGCCTCGCCTAAGCGCCTCTACCGCCGATGAGGTACGTAGGGACCCGGATTGCTTATAGGAGCACACAGTAGTTGTAGAGGTAGATTCTGAAAGTGCCTCGCGTGAGCAAGGAAGAGATCCTCAGTGAGATCCGGCGATGCGCCGCCGAGAATGATGGCGCGCCGCTTGGGAAAGCACGGTTTGAAGCCGCAACAGAGATCCGTGAGTCAGATTGGAGCGGCCGCTTCTGGACACCATGGGGTCGCGATAGCGGAGGCAGGTTTCAGCCCCAACACGCTCAACGCAGCGTTGTCAACAGACAAGATGCTTCGCCAACTTGCCGACTTCGCTAGGCACGTTGGGCATTTCCCAGCCAGTAGCGAACGCCGGATGCAGCGGACGTTGGACAACGACTTTCCAAGCCACGGCGTGTGGACTCGATTGGGAAGCAAGGCAGAACTTGTTGCTCGACTGGCGGAGTTCTGTGCGAACGATCCGTCATACGCCGACGTTGGATTGATCTGTGCTCCGGGTCAGTTTTCGACCGGCGTTGACAAAGAAGTTGGAACCGTTCGACGATAAGTCACCGCGAGGCATGCTTGGAGGCCGCCACCCAAGTCCTCGAACCGTGGCTTGCGGACCGGCTTATCGAGAAATAGCCATACCGGGGCCAACGGGGTGCCCCCATGCCGTTCTGCAGCAGGCAACTGTCGCGAGCTCGGCGCCCATCGCGGACTCTCACGGTTCCGTATTTGCTCCTCCTGCGGTCAGCCAAGTCCTGGGCCCTGATTGTTGGCCGGACGTGGTCAAGCGGGCTTTTGTGCTTCGACGAAGAGATTCTGGTGGGGGTGCCGGCCCACAAGCGATGCACCGGGATACTCGGTGGCTCGTACGTCGCCGACCGAGTCGATCCACTGATCGAGGAGACGCTCGGAGATCACCAGGCGCCGGCCGATCCGGCGGACGGGCAGGTGGCCTTCGCGAGCCAGTCGGTACAACGTCTCCGGGCTCGGGACACCGCCGCAATGGACTGAGGCCTCGGGCATCGTGAGGAACTGGCTCACCGATTCAACCTCGCTTGCTCGCACTCGGCACTGACCATGGCGTCATTCCCGGTGGGGAAGGTGGCGGCTGTCATGGCGCACTGCCCGACTCGACCGGCACACCTGGCCCTGCCCTGCTGCCCGCTCGATGGTGACAGCCCGATCTCAGCGCTGAGATCGGGCTCGGCCTCTCTCTGGCGCACCTCAGGCCACCATCCGGTCGATGGCGTTTCGCCTCTGTCGCCGAAGTTGATGAGCAGGTACTTCGGTGAGGTCGGCGACCTCGCCAAAGGTCATTCCGAGCACCCTGGTTGCGTAGAGGACGGCGGCATCGGTCACGTTCAGGCCATTCCCGGTCGCATCGGCGATATCAGCGGCCAATAGCTCCTCGCCTGTGGGACCGCTAGACGCCGGGAGGGCGTCCAAGGCGTCAGGGGTGCCGGTCTGGTGGGAGCGGTGGCGACGTTCGCTGACCTGCAGTGTTCTCAGTCGGGTGCGGACTGCGGATAACAGGTCACCAACGGCGTAGGGGCGGTGGGCACCAGACCAGCTCATAGTGAGTTCCCACAGTGCAGAGATGGCGTCGGCGTAGAAAGCGTCGAGATCGCTCCACGGCCCGCCGGCAATGTCGATACGTCGGGACAGGCCGAGGACTCCAGGGATGAGCGCTTGAATGATGGCACGGGGGATCAGCGCATCGACGTCAGCGCTCCTCAGCATCGCCGTGATCACGGCTGCCGCCTCGTGGCGAGACAGCCGGTCCGATGAGAGCGAGAGGACCGAGATCAGCTCGGCAAGGTCGCCTACCTCAAGGCGGGCGACCACAGGCTCACTCTCGGCCAGGCGATGACAGGCGGACCTCGATGGGGGAGCAGTCCCAAGGGCCTGCCATTCGGATCGGAGTCGTTGGATCGTGGGGGAGTCCATGGCTGCCACGATGAAGAGGGACCCTCATGAAAAGCCTCATGGAAACCCTCATGGTCCGAGAAAACCCGAGAAATTGTTGCCGCCGGACAAAACACCAGTTCAGCGCCGTGGTGAATTCGACGACGGACAAACCACCAGCGCAGGGGGTTCATGATTCCAACCATGAGGGGTTCATGACGCTGGAGCCGACGTTGCCGGCATGGCTCGCACTGCCGCGCGGGCAAGGCGATAGGGACGTACAAAACCCCTGGTCATGGGGTTCATGGTTGTGACCGTGAACCCCTCATGGCGGCACCACGCCCATTGATGTCGGAGAGTGTGCCGGGGTAGTTGGCGCAGAGGTGATGATCGCAGAGCACACCGCCGCCGACACGCTCGGTGCGATGGGGACGAGTACGGAACCACCATTTCTGAGCCACTTCAACGGCTGGTGTCACACCGCCGCCAGCCCTCCAAGGTCGCTCCGGAATACGCCTCGCCCCCGGAGATCGCCGGCACGCCGGCGCCAGGGTCGGCCTTTATGTCCTCGCTCGGCCGTTGGCCGCCCTTTGACCGCTGGAGTCTGTGTGGGCAATCGGCGCACATCCGATTGATGTCGGACCAGGCGGGGCGAAGAGCGCCCCACCCGCCATCAATCATGAGGCGAAACAGACCATGACCATCACATCCACCACCATCGCCGGCAACCTGACCCGGGACCCTGACATCAGGTACACCAGGGACGGCCAGGCCACCACCTCGTTGTCGGTAGCGGTCAATCGCCGGTGGCAGAACCGTCAGACCCAGGAATGGGAGGAGTCAACCTCATTCTTCGACATCGTCTGCTGGCGTGACCTGGCCGAGAACGTCGCGCTGAGCCTGACCAAAGGCGCTCGGGTCGTGGTCATCGGCCACCTGGAGCAGCGAAGCTGGGAGACCGAGGACGGAGAGACCCGAAGCAAGGTCGAGCTGGTGGCCGACGACATCGGTGCCAGCCTCCGATTTGCCACCGTGGACATCCACAAGGTCCAGCGCCACAGCATCGCCGAGGAGCTCGCCGGCGAGACCAACCCCGCGTGATCGGCCCGGGAGGGTCGGGTTTCCCGACCCTCCCGGGCCTGGACTCCTGGCCTCGTCACAACATTTCTCGCAATACGAATGTCCACGGCGGCGCTTCGCGCCCCAGTTCTTTTGGTGAGACTCCGACCGGCACCCCGCCCGGGTCGCTTCACCCGAGCACCGCGGGCGCGGTGCCGCCGCCGATGCGCACGCCACGTCGTCGGTGGCAGTAGGCGAGGAGGCCAGCTGTTGGCGTCCTCCCCAGGGATCAGCCTTGCTCGGCTACGGCATTCCGACTTGGCGCGGACGGCGATGCCAATCAGATGCGCTGATGATGCGCGGGAGTGCTCGCTCAGGCGTCGTCGGTTCGACGCCAAGTCTTCGGTTGCCGGGACGATCCTTGATCCGCGTGGGCGAAGCGACGTCCTCTCCGTCCCAGACGAGTCGCCGGCGCCGTGGCTCGTCCCTGCCCATGGCCACCTGTCCACGGATCGAGGTCGACGGTGGCGACATGCCGGTGGGGGACAGCTGGCACGCCAGCTCAGTTGGCCAGCGGGAGTGCGAGGTGTCCGACGTTCCTCTCTCGGATGTGGCTGGCTGTCTTCAAGATGATGCACCGGTCCGTCGGGCGTCAAGGCTGCGGACAAGTTCCGGCGGCGCTTGCTGCGCTCACTGACCGCAAACGGTCCCGCCAGAACTTCCCCTCGGCCCTTCGGGCACCCCTGACGCTCCGACGTTTCCCCGGAGCCTTCACTTTCCAACAGCAACCCACAAGAGAGGAATCACCATGAACACCGTAACCATCACTGGCCGCTTCACTGCCGATCCGGAGCTCAAGTTCACCACCGGCGCCGGTAAGGCCGTCACCACCGTGAGGGTGGCCATCAACGAGCAGGGCCGGGACAAGGCGGTCTTCATCGACCTCCAGTCCTGGGAGAAGACGGCAGAGTTCATCGCCGAGTACGGCACCAAGGGTCGCCTCTTCGAGGCCACCGCTCGCCTGGCGCTCGATCAGTGGCAGGACTCCGAAGGGAGCCAGCGCTCCAAGCACTACCTGGTGACCGGCCCCTACCAGTTCCGGTTCCTGGACAAGTCCACCAACGGCGGTGAGCCCGAGGCTCCGGCCGAGGATGGCTGAACGGGAGAGGGGGACCCTTCGGGGTCCCCCTCCTTCCCTGTCGCTCGCGATGGTCTTGTTATGCCGTTCCTCAAGCCACCAGCTGGGCCATGGCGAGGCGGCGCTGCTGTCGGAGCCGGGCAACGGACAGGCCGACAACCTCGGCCGCCTCAATCAAAGGCATGCCAAGCACTCTCGTCGCATAGAGGACGGCAGCATCGGCCACCGCCATGCCATGCCCGGTCGCCTCGATGAGCGACGCGGCCAACAGCTCCGCGCCGGTGCGGTCGCTTCCGGCTGGGACCAGGTCCAACGTTTCAGGAGCGTCGACCCGTCGTTGGCTATGTCGACGCTCGCTGGCCTGGAGCGTCCGGAGCCGCGTGCGCACCCCGGACAGCAGGTCACCAGCGGCATAGGGACGCATGGTCCCCGACCATGTCGTGATCTGCTCCCAGAGGCACGAGATGGCGTCGGCGAAGAAGGCGTCGAGGTCGCACCACGGACCACCAGCAGTGTCGATGCGTCGGGACAGGGCGAGAACTCCGGGGATGAGCGCCTGGACGATGGCGCGGGGGACGAGCTCATCGACGCCTGCACTGTTCAACATCGTCGTGATCACATTGGCCGCTTCGTTGCGGGACATCCGAGCCGCCGACGGGGAGAGGGCGGTGACCAGCCCGCCAAGGTCGTCCACCTCGAGGCGGGCGACTACTGGCTCACAGGCAGCCAGGCGATGAAATGCGGTTCTCGATGCAGGAACTGTCCCGAGGGCCTGCCATTCGGTTCGGAGCTGTCTGATCGTGGGGGAGTCCATGGCCGCCACGATGAAGAAGGGGGATCATGAAATCCCTCATGAAACCCGTCATGACCGGAGGAAAGTCGAGAATCCTCTGCCGACGGACAGAACGCCAGCTCAGAGGCTTCGTGAACGCGCGGACCGACAAAACGCCAGATCAGGGGGTTCATGACTGCAGTGACAGGGTTCATGATGCGGGCGGAGGTCTGCCGGGGCTGGACCGCCCTGATCGTTCGGTCAGCGCCACTAGAGCGGCAACGCACCAGCTCAGAGGGTTCATGATTGTGCCGAGGGGGGTTCATGATGGCCGAAAAGCCTCGGCTACTACCGGACCGCCACCGATGGACCCAACCACATCGCTGACTCCGGCACGATCCCTGTGTCCCTCGGTGCGATCAACGACCGCCGCCGAACGGCGGCCAGAGTATCCAGCGGTCGCCAAAACCGCTGGATACTCGCCCTCGCCCACCTGGTGGGCAAGAGGTGTGGCCTGCCCACAGCGTCAGAGAGCCCATGGCATCGCCCACGCCGGTTCCCCCTGTCTAGGCCACGGCTGCCTCATCGCACCGTCGCCCCCCGGTCGAACAGGAAAGCAGGGAGCGAGCCCTCAGGGCTCACTGCCCAATTGCCCTTCGCTCGGATCATGATCGTCGTCAGAGCTCATGAAGCAGAGAGTGAAGCGGAGAGCAAGATGGACGATCCGCTAAGCGGATCGTGTTGGCGTGGCCGTTGGCCTCGCTCGGGATCTGTCCCCGAGATGCTCTCGGTGTCGCTGCGCTGGGCGAAATGAAGCGACCTGTGGCCGAAACAGGTGGCAAAGGTGAGAGGCCGACCACAGGGAGGACGGCTCGGATGAGGCGGTCTCCGGGTGGACGGAAGCTGGTTCTCTATGTCCGTCTCACCGAGGAGGAGGATCGCCAAATCCGTCACCGTGCCGCAAAGCAAGGCCTCTCCGCACAGAGGTTCCTCATCGAATCCGCACTTTCTGGATCGGCGGAGAGTGCCGCGGCCCGCCGACGCGCAGCGGTCGAGGTGCGGGCCGCACGGGTGATCTTGAAAGGTGTCGCGAACAATCTCAACCAACTGACCAAATGGGCGAACACCAACCATGCGCTTCCCAGCCATCTGGACCGTCTAGTCGAGGATCTGGACCGAACCGTCGGGGTCGTGGAGCAGACGGCCGCCGAGCTCGGGAATGCGTTCGAATTGGACCATGAACATGGGAGTGGCGGCGGAGATACGAGGGTGCCGTCATGATCGCAAAGGTCACCCAAGGGGCAAGCGGGCGCGCTCTCATCCGCTACCTCTTCGGGCCGGGCAGGGCGAACGAGCACACCGGCCAACGGGTCGTCACCTCGGGGATCGTGATGGGGGTAAAGGAAGAAAGGGCGTTGACCGCGGTCGAGATCGCAGACCTCGGTGCCGCGCTCGATGCCGCCAACGACTCCTATCGGACCAATCCCGCTGGCGGACACATCTGGCACCTCTCGCTCTCACTCCCTGCCGGTGACGGTCAGCTGACCGACGACCAGTGGGCAGAGATCGCTCACCAGGCAGTCGAGGCCGTCGGGTTCGAGCGTGAGGGAGTAGAGCCAGCGGCGTGGGTGGCGGTCGGTCACGGGACCAGTGCAACCGGCAACCAACACATCCATATCGCGGCGTCCCTGGTCCGGGTCGACGGCAGCCGCGTGGACATCTGGCAGTCCAAGCGGACCCTCTCTCGGGTGTGTGCCGAGCTCGAGCACACCTACGGCTTGACCATTATCGCCGGCCGGGAGGGCAGAGGGATGCCCGGGCTGAGCAGAGCCGAACTGAGGAGCACCGCACGGGAGCAGTGGGCTGAGCCCCCCCGGATCACCCTTGCCCGCATGGTGCGGGAGGCATCGGTCGCCTCGAAAGACGAAGCCGAGTTCGTCCGCCGTCTCCGGGCGAGCGGGCCCCTTGTCCGACCCCGCTTCGAGACCGGGGGAAAAGAGGCAGTGGTCGGCTACTCGGTTGCCCTCAGGACAGGGGACGGCGACACGCCAATCTGGTTCGGTGGCGGGAAGCTGGGCCGAGACCTGACGTTGCCGAACCTCCGGCTGTTTTGGGAACAGTCAGCGGGGGATCGCAAGGCGGCAGTTGTCGAGTGGAGCGCCGCCAAGTCGGTTGCCCCGGGCAGAGAAGCCGTTCTCGGCGGTCCGCGTGACTGGCAACGGGCGTCAGAGGGCATCGAGAGGGCCGTCGAGAAGCTCAGGGGAATCCCGGTGTCTGACCTCAACGCGTGGCGGGGGGCCGCCCGAGAGTCCGCCGGAGTCTTTGCCGCCTGGTCCAGACGCTTCGAAGGGGACAGCCCCGGGCCACTGGCGGATAGCGCTGACGCGTTGGCCCGATCGGCGCAGAGGCGGCCGGGTGATCCCGTGCCGAGCCGAGCAGCAGTACGCGACTTCCGGGGGATAGCGGCGATCGTGGCACAGTCCGCACTGAACAACGATTCGCCGATGGTCTGGGCCATGTTGGTCGACCAGTTGGGCCGAACCCTTCGAACTATCAGTGATGCCCATATCGCACGCGGGGAAACAGAGATGGTCACGGCGCTCGTCGACCGTCTGTCAGCTGAACTCACTGAGCTCCACGAGCGGTTCGAGACGAACTCGGCCCGAGAGCTGATTCCCGGTGAGCGAGCACCGAAGGATCGTGCCGCTGCCGTGATGGAAGAGATTCTCGAACGCCAACCCGGACATCATCGGGTACGCGGGCCAAGCAAGGAGCGCAGCATCGAACGCTGATTGGCCCTCGTGCTTTCGTGTCGTCTGTGACCGGAATGTGTGGATTCCTGGTGGTCTTGATGGGACAAAGCTCACGCCATGCCGTTCTCCAGGAATCAGATACCCGATACTGTGAGTACCCGAGGTTCGAATCCCTGAGGGGGGACCTGGGGAGGCACCTGGGGGAGCCGGACCAGTCCTCCGACGGTTGTCTGGTTTAGCAGCCGCTTGAAATTGGCGCAGCGGCGGCCACAAGTCACGAGGTTGGTTACCTCTGTTGGTGTCTTGTCTAGTGGCATGTCATCCCTCCGTATCTACACAGGCCGTAAAGGTCACGGTTGTACCAGGTTGGACTTTCGAACCAGCACCAGGATTCTGCGAGAAGACATTTCCACTATCTTGGTAAGCTGGAGGACAGTTGATCGTGCCGTTGACACCCTGCGAGTTGTAGGCCAACCCATCATTGGTGAGCTTCTTCGCAGCGGTGCTCGCATCAACGCCCGTCACATTTGGCACCGTGACTAGCGACGATCCACAACCGGTTGCCAGTAGTGAAAGTCCCAAGAGGACTCCTGCAAGTAGCTTCGACGTTCCCGACATAGAAAGAAAGATCGGCCATCCGGTGCCCGCGCTTTAGCTTTGCTGCCAGGATTTGTTCAGCGTGATCAGCTGATGGGATATCCGCCACCCCGGTTCCATCGCTTGCTGCGTAGATCCTGTAGGAAATCCATCTGTGCTGGTGATGGTGACCGACTGATCATTCCGTCAGACTCAATGGCCTGACGGATGCCGTAGGCCATTTGAGGGTTAGTCGAACCATCAGGGCTGATCACATCAAAGCTGACTCTCTCCGGTGGATCGTTTGGTCCCTGAATGACACGAACGTATCCGGTAAGGATTCCCTCCAAGATGATGAAGCCGTTCCAATATCGATATTGCCTGGCGGCTTTCACCTCTCGTCTTGCTTCGACCTGATTGCGACCCCAAACGTAAGCGGCAGTGGCCGCAGATAGTCCGGTCACCATCGTCCCGATATCAGCACCAGTGTTGAGCCAAGTCATTACGGTGCTCCGAAACTCGAATCCGGAAACAACAACTGACTGACGTTGCCTTGTTCCGGTGGAGTCGACAGATCACCAGGAAGATTGCCAGCGGTGGTATTTAGCTCCATCGTTCCCCACACCAACGAACCGTCGACCGTGATGGGATTCGAAAGCGTGATCGTCACTTGCGATTTTGAGAACTGACCCGACGCACAATCAGGTACGCAGTTGTTCCAGTTGAAGACCCCGTTACCCTCTGCCTCTTTGGGTGATCCGAAAACAGTCTCGTTCCACACTGACCAAACGATGTCCGTGACGGAGACGTTACCGGTAGCGCATGCTTCGTAGATCGTGGTTGGTTCGAACTTCGGTCCACCCGATGTGTCGGCGCAAGGCGCAACTAGTGGGCCGTTTCCACTAACAGTGGTCGATGTCACTGTGACGGTGGAGGTCGTTGCAGGTGCTCCACTCGGTTTGGTCGTAGTGCTACATCCACCCAATACCGCGAAAGCAACGAAGGTGGCAGGGATCAAGCACCTGGTCGTGAACGTCGCAACCACTAGCCATAAGACTAGTGATGGCAGGGCACGTAATAGCGGACCCAATGATCCACTATGGAAATCACCACAGGCCAAGCCACTCTGCAGGTGGTGGTCCGCTCCACAGGCGTTCCCTGATGGTCAAGGATGCGGTGATGATCAAGTCTTCTGGACTTGTCTCCGTGAGTCTGAAGAGGAACTGAGCGGAGGTAACTGCGACACGATCGGCAACGTCATCGCTGACACTCACAGGATCTCTACCAAACAACAGCGCCACTTGGACTCGCTCAAAACAGAATCGAAAGAACATGCAATCGAGGTACCAACAGGTCAAAGCTTCAAGTGCTTCACGTTCCCCCACGTTGTGCAGCTGCACCATCATTGGTTGCAAGGCAACGTTGCGGAGATTCACAGCGGCAGTGACGATGCCAGGGAACGAGGCATATTGTCCGTGTGTTCCATCCATTACAGGGACTTCCTGCCACAAGTCCAAGCAATACTGCGGTCCGTATTCCAGTGCGAGTTGTTTGGCCCGTTCCAAGTGTTCACGGACAGATCGCCTCAGTGCCTTCCCACCGAAGAACTTCCGGCCAGCTTCGGCTTGAACACGAAGCGGAAGTGGAAAATAAGCACCGTCTTCCGGCATGCCTGGACTGTATCAACCGGCCTGGGTTTGACGGAGGCTCTTTGACGGACATCTACCTTCTGAGGTGCAGCGGGGACTACCGGGGGTCTTCGGCTTGGACCCATCGGGCGAGGAACGGATCGGTGAGATGCCAGAGTCCGCCATCGTCGGCGACCCATTCGTCATTGACCAAGGCCTCGATCGCCCGCTGTACCGAGGAGGTGGCGAGTCCGGTGCGTCGTGCGAATGCCCCACCGAAAGGTTCGCCGGTCGGCTGTGCGGCGAGCGCGCTGAGGACTCGGCGCTGGACGACAGGTCGCTCATGCCAGGTGACGCTATAGGTGGCTTCGGCCAGGCTGATGGCTTGGTCGAGGCCCGTGTCGATATCGGCATCGGTGATGATGGGACCCGACGCCACGGCGAAGGTTTCGTAGGCGAGGTGCTGGATGTCGTTGGGGACGGGGCCGATGCGACCGATAATGGTGCCGGCGATGGCAGGGGGCATCTTCTTGTCGCCCGCGGCGGACCGGCGCACGAGGTACCGGGCCATGGCGTCGGGGTCGATCGGGCCGAGCGAAATGGGCTGGGTCATGCCGTAGAGGGGGGCGCCATGGACGTGAACAAGCCGCTCCATCATGTGCCGGCGACTGCCGGCGACGACGAGCGACACCTGCGGGTAGCTGTCGGCCAACCCCTTGAAGGCGTTGGGCAGTGTGGGGTTGAGGTCGACGATGGCGTCGAACTCGTCGAGGACGAGCACCCCGGACCTGTCGCCTTCGGCCAGGAGTCGGTAGACATCTTCGAGGACCGACGTCGCGTCCTTGGCGGCGAGGGAGGGTACGAAGGAGAATCGGGCCTTGCCGTCGTCGCCGAGCTCGACGGCCGGGGTGACTCGGAACCGTCGCCGGAAATCGCTGGCGGCGGCGACGCCGCGCCGCAGGCGGCGCCCGTGGGTCTGCGCCAGGCCAGTGGCCAGCGCGGCGGCAAAGTGGCCCAGGTCCGGGCAGCGCAGGACGTTGACATGCACGACGGACGCACCGGCTCGGGTGATGGTCCCTTCCGCCCGCAGGAGCAGTGAGGTCTTGCCGTAGCGGCGAGGGGAGACGAGCGACACGTTGAGGCCATCGGCCATCCGGCTGACCAGTGCCTGGTGCTCGACTGTCCGGCCGGTGAAGTTGGCCCCGGTGACCGGCGAGCCGTAGCGAAATGGGTTTGGTGGTGATGCCACGGCCTCTAAGACTACGCGAGATGCGTTACGCATGTTGCGTAGTGGGGCGGTGCCGGCCTGTGGAGGTCATGTCGTCACCTCCCGTGCCGTCAAGGGGTGGGTCGCACTAGCGGGCGAGATCGGGACGCGACAGGGACCCCGTTCGATCGTGGTGGTGCGAGGACGTGTCGGTTCCGTTCACCCGTGCCGTCACGAGCGCTACCCCGATGGGCCTGGGGAACGCGGTGGGCCCAATGTCGGCAATCCCGGGGCCAATGTCGACAGGTCCTTCGGCTCGGATCTCCGTCTCGGTAGCGGGGGGTTTCTCCGAGTCCGAGTCCCTTTCGGTCTCCGGCTTCGGCGTCAGCGCCTCGGTGATCTCGGCTTGGCGCGTGCGCAGATTGACGAGCCGGGCCGCCTGGTCGAACGGCCTGCCGATCATCTCATTGGCCTGGTCGACGTTCGCCAGGGTGGCGCCGAGTTCCTGAGCGTCGTTGCGCAACCGCTCTTCGAGGTCCCCGAGTCGGTTGGTGAGCCTGGTCACCAGGCCGACAGGGTGCTCGTGCTCGATGTCTGTGGCCGCGATCACGGTGGGGCCGACGGGAGCGTCGGGGAACTGCAGGTGCAGCTCGGTCTCTCCGAGCTCGCCTTTCACCGCGATCACCAAGTCGAGACCGGCGAGGTTCCCGATCCCGATGGTCTGCCCGAAACGGCGTCGGGCGTCTCCCAGCGCCTCTTTGATCCGCTCCCCGGCCTCGACCCGCTTCTCAGTGGCCACGCCGGTGATGGTGGCTCTGAATGCATCGCCGGACATGTCTGCTCGGAGCTCCAGCGCGCGTTCGATTGTGCCCATGTCGCGTTCGAGGCGCTCGATGGCCGGACCCGAGGTGGCGATTGTCTTGGCGAGCCGACGCTGGTCCGAGGCGTGGGCATGGGCAAGGCGCTCGAGCTTTGCCACTTCGGAGTCCACGCCTGCCTTTTCCATGATCAGCGGGTTGCCGGTGGCGAGGGCCTTCACCTCGCCGTAGCTGAGGGACGCTTCGCCGACATCGTCCACCTGGCGGGCCAGCTCGGTGTCTCCCCGGGTGACCTGGTCGATGAAGGCCGCCTTGCGTTCGACGGTGCCCCACATGAAGACATCGAAGCTGGACTCGGTGACGTAGCGCAGCACGGCCACGTCACCGTTCAAATTCCCTTGGCGGAGTATCCGCCCCTCTCGTTGTTCGATGTCAGCCGGCCTCCAGGGGCAGTCGAGGTGGTGGAGCGCCACGGCCCGGGCTTGGACGTTCGTGCCGATCCCCATCTTCTCGGTTGATCCAATGAGCACCGCAATGGCGCCCGATCGGCACTGGGCAAACAATTCGGCCTTTTCCCGGTCGTTCCTCGCGTCGTGCATGAAGCGCACGGTCTCGGTGGGTACCCCGCGCACTGTGAGTTGGGCTTTGAGCTCATCGTAGACGTTCCACTCCCGTCGAGGCGTACCGATGTCGCAGAACACCAGCTGTAGTGCCCCGGGGCGTTCTCCTTGCTCGGGGTAGCGGCGGTCCTTGGTGTCGGCCCAGATCGAGGTGATGCGTTCTGCCGCAGCACCGATCTTGCCGCCGCCGGGATCTGGATGCAGACCGACCAGTCGCAGATCCAGGGCGGCCTTACGCCCGTCCCCGGTCACCTTGAGCATGTTGTCGTCTTCAGGACGGACCACCCCACGAGAGACGGCCTCGGCTCGGGCCACGAGGCTCTCCACGTAGGTCATGAGGCTCTTCGACGGAGAGACCACCACCACTTCGGCTCGGTCGCCGATGAGGTTCGGGGTCGGCAGGGCAAGCTGCGCAGCTGTCTTGATGTCGGCCACTTCGGCGAACATCGAGACCAACTCGGGGACGTTGGCGAAGCGAGCGAAGCGGTCCTTCATCCGGTAGCTTCCACCGTCAGGAGCAAGCTCTAAGGCGGTCACTGTCCTTCCGAAGTTCGCGGCCCAGGCATCAAAGGTGGCGATGCCCGCTGTCGAGAGGGCGTCGGGCTGCAGGTAGCGCTGCATGACGTAGAGCTCGGAGATGGAGTTCGCCACGAATGTGGCAGTGGCAAAGGTGGCGACTCGGTCTCCGTGGCGCTCGCGCAGTACGCGCAGCTTCAGCTCGATGTCCATCGCACGCTTGGATCCCGTGCCGCCCACCCCTTGAATGCGGGTCGGAAAGGCGAGGTTCTTCGCCAAGTGGGCCTCGTCCAAGAAGATGTAGTCGACCCCGGTTTCTTCAAAGGTGACGCCGTCGAGTCGGCGGCCATCCTCTCTCGTCGCCTTTATCCGTTCCTCCATCCGGATGATGGCGGCTTCCAACTTCTTCACGCTGAGGCCGTGTTCCTCTTTCGATTGCACCTGGGCGGACCGGTAAGCACTCACCTGGGACTCGAGGTAGTCGGTTTCTGCCTCTTGGGACACCGGAATCCGCACGAATGCGTCATGGGTGATCACGACAGCGTCCCAGTCCCCGGTGGCACACCGGGCCACGAACTCCTTGCGCGCGTCAGCAGCGGTGGCCTCTCTCGTTGCCACCAAGATGTTCGCCAGCGGATAGGTCTGGAGAAACTCGGCGCTGAACTGTTCGAGCATGTGGTTCGGGACGACATAGGCCGGCTTGGAGACGAGGCCGAGCCGCTTCATCTCCATACCGGCCATCACCATGGTTGCGGTCTTTCCGGCACCGACCGCATGGCCGAGCAGCACAGTGGGTTCTTGCACGGACCGCCAGGTGGCGTCGAGCTGGTGGGGGTGCGGTACAAACGCGGACGACAGGCCCGGCAGGGACTGGTGACTGCCATCCCAGGCGGGTAGCACGACAGAGTTGAACAGTTCGTTGTAACGGGTGGCCAGCCGCTCAGAACGTCGTTGGTCCTCCCAGATCCATGTGGCGAAGCGGTCGGAGAGAGCCTGCTGCTTTTCCCTGGCCAAGAGGGTGGCTTCCGGGTTGAAGACCCTTCCGCCATCGCCGTCGGAGTCGTAGACAACAGCGGAGGTCTGATTGAGAGACTTGGTGAGCAGGCTCACCGCATCGAGCCGATCGGTGCCCCACGCAGACGTCATGGTCAGGCTCTGTTTCTGCCAGGTCGGGACGGCAATCGTCCAGGTGGCCATGACCTCTGTATGTTCAGTGGCCACCTGGCTGGCCCCGAGGGCTTCACGGACGAATGCGGACACATCGGTGGCTTCGATCCAGGTGGCCCCAGGGCGCGCATCGATCTCTTCAGGTAACAGGTCGTCGGGGAGGACGCCTTGGAGGGCCGATACGTTCAACGCAAACCGGGCATCGTCGACGGCGGCCGCCTCGGCAACTTGTAGCTTCACTCGCACGTTGCCCGAGAGGTAGCGGGCAGTGGGGATGAGCTCGTCGCTCACCGGATCATCGAAGACCAAGGTGCCGAGGCATCCCCGGGCGTCGGCGACATCGATATCGAGAAGGGTGGCCACTCGGTCGAGGGTGACGGCTCCTTGCTCATCGAGGCAGATCGTGACCGCTTCTTCGGGGCTGTCGGCACGTCCGCGCACCGCGCGGGGGCCGACCACCCGTTCGGAGAAGATCGCCGCCTTGTCCGCCGTCTGGGTGTGGACATCGAAAAGTTCGAGGGCGAGCAGGGACGGAAAGTCCGGGTCGGAGCGAAACCCTCCGAGCCTGGGGTTCCTCCGCCCGATGATCGCCTCACCGGTATCGGGGTCTGTTCTTCCCGTCTCATACGTGGCGAACCGACTGATCGGCTCATAACGGGCGACGTAGTCGTCGTAGCGTCGGTTGAGGCGCCCCTGAGCGTCGCGAAACGCATCGTCATCGGTGCTGGTTGCCTGGAGGGCGAGCACCTCGGCCAACGTGTCACGCACTCCACACAGCGCACGCAGCTCTTGGGCCCCGTTTTTGGGCGTCGCCTCAAACGCCTCCAGCTCGCCGTGTCGCACCCGGGCGAAGGTTGCCATACCCGTCGTCACGATGGATCCTTCTTTGCGCACTGATGTGAGTACTGGGAACTGGTCGAGGCCCCGATCCGGAGAGCCGAGGACTGCAGGAGCGGCTGGAGCGGGTTCGGACCTTGGCTGATAAGTGAGGCCGGTGTCCTTGGCCCGCGAGACGATGCCGGCCATGGACGGTGCGATGGTCTTGTTCGGGTCGGCGACCACGTCGAGGTCGTCGGCCCCGTACTGGCCGTTGACCCGGCGCAGCTCCCCGAGGATCATCTCGGGGTGGGCGGCGAAGTACTCGTTGACGGCAACCTCACCGTCGACGGTGGCAACCGGGCGCAGAGACAGCCACGACTCACCGGCACGCACTTCGCCGGGGGACCGTTTGCGCAGGATCACCACGTCGGTCACCACATCGGTGCCCGACGCCGCTCGGAAGGTACCAGCCGGGAGCCGGATGGCACCGAGCAGGTCGGCCCGGTCGGCCATCTCTCGACGGGCCGCGTCAGCCTGTGCATCCAAGGTGAACCGACTGGTGACGACGGCCAGCAGTCCACCGGGCCGGGTGAGGTCGAGGCCTTTCAGTATGAAGTGGTTGTGGATCGAGTGCCCTCCGGCATTGTGGGCCCGGTCGTGCAGCGTGATCTTGCCGAATGGGACGTTGCCGATCACCAGATCCATGTCACCGTCGGGCAGTGCGGTGTCCGCAAAGCTCTCGGCCCGGATGGTCGCTGCTGGGTAGAGCGCGGCGGCGATGGTGGCTGTCACCGGGTCAAGCTCGACTCCGGTGATCGCACAACCTTCGGGCGCAAAGCCGATGAAGTTGCCAGAGCCACACCCGGGTTCGAGTACTCGCCCACCGACAAAGCCCAGGTCCGCGACAGCGGACCAGACCACCTGGACGACCTCGGCCGAGGTGTAGTGGGCGTTGATCGTGGTCCGACGGGCGGCCGCCCACTCCTTCTCGGAGAGCAGCGTATGCAGCTCGGCCCGGGTCGCCGCAAAGCGGGGGTTGGCCTCGTCGAACACCTCGGGGATCGCGCCCCAGCTCGCCCACCGGGCGAGGGTGGCCTGCTCTGGCGCAGTTGCTGCTCTCCCTTCTGATTGCAGCTGGCGTAGGGCCCGGAGCGCGGCCAGGTTCGCTTCGGTCTTTGCTATCGCTCCCGATGGAGCGAGGTCGTGCTGTCCGGTTGGTCGGAATCCATCGTCACCCAGAAGTCCTGTTGCACTTGGATGCTCAATGCCATCGCTGAGTCGGGGTCCATCGGCTCTTCGGGCTCCTTGGGCGGTGTCGGATAGATCAGTTCGCGTACCAACTCTTCGGCCATCATCCTGGCCGCCAGGTCCTTCTCCCCGAGCTCGGGTCTCGAGAGCCTCAAGTAGGTCGAAGAGACTTGGCGTTCGGCTTCCTCCCCGATCTCGGTGAAGTACGCCTCTTTGTCCTCGATCGCCCGGAACTGATGTGGGTAGTACTCGAACATGTAGTTCTTCGCCTTCAGGCCGTAAAGATTCATCGTTACCACCTTTCAATAACTGGTCGAAATCGAGCTGTACCGTGTCGCCGGGCCGCTTTGTGTTGCCGTTTCGCCGGGAGCCTCGGCGCTTCACGTCGGCCTTCTGCCAGCGTAATTGGCGAGTGCGACGCGCAAGCATCCCTGTGACTGCCACACAAGGCGGTCACCGGGATACGCGAGAACTGCGGCGCCAGTGCAGGGTAGAGAGCGATCGGGCACAGAGGGTACGAGCTAACGTCCGAGATCGGCTGTTGGCCTCGATGCGCCCCGTTCCCGCTGGTGACACGCCTTGGCGGTCTGCTCGGCCGAGTTCTGGCGTGTTTGTGCCAAGGCCTCGTCGACGGGTATTGGAAATGCCGTCGGCCCGTGTTCGACTGCGGTCTCGACGGCGGTGCCGACTGCTCGGCCCGCGTGTCCTGCCCGCTCTGCCTCCCCTCGAATGATGCTCTGTTGTGCCAGGAACGCATTGGCCTCACGTTCGGCCCGTGTGCGTTCCTCGAGCTGGCGGGCGGTTTCGGTGGCGATGCGCCGTTCGGCTTCCGCTTCGTGCTGGCGCTGCCGGGCGCGCTGCTCGGTCATCTGGAGCCCACCGGACAGCGCCGTGCGCAGCATCTGGGTCAGATTCCCGTGGAGCTCCTGAGCGATGTTCTCCTCTTCAGCCATGGTGCGCTCCTTCGCTCTTCGCCGCCGGGCTCGGTGGTGAGGTGGCGATGACCGTGTCGGTCAGCCGGAGTGGCCAGTCATCGGGCGGATCGGTCGTCCGCAGCGGTGTGATGTCGCGTCCGTGTGTTGTGTGGCAGTGGCCGAACGGCCCGATATCGGGGTTGCACAGCAACGCCAGCTGCGGGTCGGCATGGTCCACCCACCACGTGCTCATCCCGGTGCCACCGTCCAGACGGAGGACCTCCCATGCCCGCCACAGCGCCTCGATGCGTTGGACGGCCTCTGGGTGGTCCCACCACTGCGGGCACCACTCGAAGGTTCGTTTGATCTCGCGCTCGAGGTTCGGGCACAACCACCTCGCTACCCAGGTCGCACTGTCGGGATAGGCAGGCTCGACGGCGGTAGCCGATATCGGTCCGTCCACCTCCTCGGCTTCAGAGATGCTCATGTTCGACCTCTCTTTCCTCTGTTTGGGTTTGGGGTGCTCGGGAGTGCATCGGTTAGAGATGCAGTGGCCAGCGAGGCCCGGACGGCTTGGCTGTAGGGGCCATCGAGCACGCTCTCGGTGCGGATCAGCACCGGGTCGATGCCCGAAGCCATGAGCACAGCCCGGCCCCGGGGGAGAGCGGCCAAGGTCGCCACGTCGAAGATCGGCTCCCTCCGGGTCGCATACGACCGGCTCTGGCCCTGGCGGCCGCCGTTGTAGGAAGTGGTGAGCTGGCGGGTGTCCATCTCCCCGCACACCGAGGAGATGTCGTCCAAGAACCCCTGCTCGTTGGAGCCACCGCCGTAGAGGCGGATGTTGGCCGCCCCCCAGAGCTTTCTCATGCCTTGCTCGCCCCAGACGTCGACTCCTTGGGACCACGACTGGAGGAACGACATGAGGATGATGCCCCGGGACCCGTAGTGGCTGTACAGGTCGGGGAGCTCTCGCCACCGACAGACGTTTGCCACCTCATCGAGGGGACAGACCATCGGGACCTCGAGCCGGCCACCCACAGAGCGTGCGGCCAGCCGCTCGGCGGACAGCACCACCGCGGCGGTCAGGGCGGCGGTCAGCGGCCCGGCGGATCCGGGCCCTTCCTTGGACAGCGAGTAGAGCGTGTCGGTCGACGCAGCAAACGCATCGGTGTCGAACCGGGGACGGTTGTCGTGGCGATCGGTGATCCAGTCGCCGAGGTTGGGGTCGGCCAGAAACGACACGTTCTTCCGAGCGGTGCCGAACACACCGGCCCGCTGCTTGTCGGGCTGGTTCATGACGTCGAGCAGGGCCTGGGCGGCCAGTTCGTGACCGCCCGATGCCAACCTCGACACCACCCGGTCGTTCCGTCCCGTCGAGAGCCACTGGTAGACAGTGGTGAGTGGTTGGTCACTCAGGCGGGCAGCCAGCAACAAGATGGCCAGCAACTCTTCCCCTTCGGGATCGAAGTAGGCGTCTCGTTGCGCTCCCGGGGGCCGGCTGGCGGCAGCGAACAGCCCAGCGAGGCTCCGAGCACCGGCCAGATCGGAGGCCATGTCCAGCGGGTTCCACCACCAGGTGGGCCGCCCGTTGGCGATGGCCTGGGGATCGAAGATCCACACTGCGGCGTTCTTTCCCCGAGGCCCAGACGTGAGGTCCACCACGTCGCGCTTGTTCGAACAGGTGTACACCGCCCCGGGGGCAGCGAGGATGGCCGGGGCCACCTGGGTGGTGGTCTTGCCGGTCCGTGCGCCGGCGATGATGGCGGCCACGTCCTCCCAGCTCTGGCGGATTACCTGTCCGCTCACAACGTCTCGTCCGAGCGCGAGCCCTGGACCCACCTCGGGGGCGACCGGGGCGTGTTGCGGGTCGGTATAGCGACGAAGGGCCTTGGCGTTGCGAGGAAGCCGTTTTGCCAACACATCGACGACCTCTCGCCGAGAGCGGTAGTGCGAGACGACCATGGCGACGGCGATGCCAAGAACCCCTGCTGCGACAAGCTCTGCCGCGGCCACGAACGTGGCGGCCACTGGCCACGGTGTCTTTTTCCGAACAAGGTCGAGGATCAGCACGACCGGGTTCTTCGCCGGTGCGACCAGGTGGTCGATGGATGCGCCGACATGGACCGATGTCCAGACCAGCGCGACAAGGGCGATCACCGCACCGATGGCGATGGTGGCGTAAAGCTCTTCGGTCATCGTGTTCTGGCAGATGCGATTACGGGCTCTGGTCATCGCTGTCTCCACTGCTTGTTGGTGTCGTTGACCGCGAGCTCGCCTTGGGTCAGGACGACTTCGACGGGGACGCCCGGTCGGCCGCCGACTTTGATCAGGAACTTGCCGCGCCCGGGCGGTGGTGCTTCTTGTTCTGCCACCACGTCCCAGCTCGGGGGAGAGGACCACGAGGTGATGAGGTCGCGTTCGGGTTGGGAGAGGGCGACCACCCGTTCGAGGGCCGGGAGTTGATCGGCGGCCAGGCCGGCCGTGGCGATGAAGCCGGCCCGTTCGGCAAACCCCTGCGCCTTCATGCGGTCGGCCTCGCTGGGCAAGGCGAGCAGGTCGGCCATGGTGTGGGTGATGAGCGCCATTCCCACACCTTTTTGTCGGTTGAGCCTGGTGAGGGCGTCCACCCGGTCGACCAGGCCTTCACCGGCCCGGAGCACCCTCCAGAGCTCGTCGAGCACGATGAAGAAGTTCCGTTGTGGCTCGACACCGGCATCGGCGAGGGCCTGGGCCGCCGCGATGGCGCCGAACCCCTCGCCCCAACAGGCAAGGAGCACAGCGGCTTGGAGTTTCTCGTCGGTCTCGGCGATGCCCGAGATATCGATGCACAGTGGGGCGGACAGCGTCACCGGCACCGATGTGCGTGTGGCGAATGTGGAGCCGAGCGCACCGTCCGCCAGAGCCACGAGGGATGCCTGGAGGCCATCGGTCGCCTCTCGGTAGCGCTTGTGGTTGTCGCGGGCGAGGGTCACCCGGCGCAGTGCCTCAGGACCCTCTTCAAGGACGGCGATCAGCTCCATCAAGGTCGCCTCTCCCGGTCGGTGATGCTCGTCGAGCACACCGAGGGCGCCTGCGATGATCGCCTCTTCGACGTCGGTGACCCGGGATCGTCGGTTCAGCCCGACGAGGGCTGCCACCATGGTGAGCCTGCGGCCGAGTGCGTCTTGCGTCAGTTTGCGGCGGGCGGCGCCGGTCAACCGCAGGGCTGCGGCCGTGGCCGCCCCGGGGTCGAGCACATTGAGGGCGCCCTGGCCCCGTCCGAGCGCGACCACGTTTCCTCCCAGGGCACCGATGAGGTCGACGTAGTCGGGCTTTAAGTCCCCGAAGATGAGCGGTTGCACCCCGAAGCCGCAGAGCCCGATCGCCATGCGGCGGATCAGGCTCGACTTACCGAGTCCCGGTTTCCCGAGCACGAACATGGACGGGTTGGCAATCAGTCCGGCCCGAGCGAACCAACTGATGGGGTCACAACAGACCGTGGCGTGCGAGCGCAGATCCCGCCCCACCGGTACGCCGACCATCGGGGTGCCTGAACCCGCGATGAAGGGCCACAGCCCACAGACCTGGCGGGTGGTCGCCCGCCACTCCGGGGCGGCCTCGACGTAGGAAGCCTTGCCGCCTCCTCGGCCCGGGAGGCCCCGACTCGGGACCCGGGGGAGCGCCGCCTCCTCGGTGGCGGACCTCTGGGGTGTCGACGAAGGGGCGGTCTGCATCACGACGCCGAGGTGACGTAGCGGTCATGGGCAGCTGGCCAGTTTGTGGCGATCGCTGTATGTGCTCCCGCGAGTGACAACCGGCCAGAGCAGATCACAGCATCTCCCGGACAACCTGGGGCACCCGGAGATGGCTAGGCAGGACGAGGCCGAGCGGGAGCGTGGCGGCGAATGCCGATGCCTGGCACCCATACGCGGGCCGCAGCGTGATCCGCGACGCGTTCCCCATGTTCTCCATGGCGACACCGGCGAGCTCGAGGTCTGAGGTGGCAAGGACGGTGGCGGTTGCGATCAACCCGAAACGTACGAGCCCGGCTCCCTGGGCCTCCTCCTCTGCGCTCTTGTCGGCCGCGGTCTTGGAGATGGCGTCCCGTGCCCGGCCGAACTTCTTTCCCGACGCCGCGAACCGCGCGTCCAGCCGGTCCCGCTCCACGGTCTTAGCTGCGGAGGCCGGATCGTGGGGACGGTAGACGAGTGTCACCCGCTTTCGGACAATATCGGGGTGGGGAGCAAGCAGCTGGGCGAGGGTGTTCGAGAACACGTGACCGGCAGGGGCCTTCGCCATGAACCAGCTGGCCGAGACGCCCGAGTCGTGGCGATAGTGGTCCCAGCTCTCCTGTGCCGCTACCGGCCCGGCGTCTGTCCACTCAATACCGCAGGGCGCGGGGGTGGTGACCTCGACGGCACAGTCGGAGGCGGGGTCATAGGAGATGCGACAGCACGAAGCCAACTGGTTCGTGGTCATGGGGCGGGCGGCACCTGCGCCCGTTGCCCCAAGCGTTCGAGTAAAACCGGGGAGCCGCTGTCCGATGTGGATCGCCATCTCTGCGATGCTGCGACGCTTGCCCGAGCTCAGCCGAGGAGACGTTGACCAGGTGAGCGTGATGTAACAGGCCATGGCCGCAGAGCCCCTCGGGTAGGTATCGATGATCGAGGCGAGCACGTCTTGGGCTAGGCGGGGCGAGCGCTGGTCGAGATTGCGCTCCACCTCCCGGCGCAGACGGGTACCCGTGTCCGGAGCCGACTCGATGGTCACCGAGGCGGCCAGGAGGCCCGGTTCGTGACCGAGGTCGGCCAGCCACGCCCCCCAATGGGCAACCCGGTTGTCGACTTCGGAGGCGTCGACCAGGGCTGCCCCATCTGATGCGGCGGCGATCACCGTCGTGACCTGTCCAAGGTGGGGATGGGAGAGCACCGCGAAGGGACGTCCCCAGGCGTCGAGCGCGTCGAGCGCCTCGATGCCTGCGGCGATCCCTGGCAGACGACAGTGCCCATGGAGCACGCGGCTGAGTGGTCCCGATCGGTAGAGATCGGTGCCCGCTCGGGCGGCGTGGGCCGAAGCCAGGCGAGGGAGCAAAACCTGGAAGCCGTTTCGGCCATGGTGGTCGTGGATCGCCAGTGGCACGAGCGTGATGATCGTGATCAAGACCACCATGAGCGCCAACGGCCAAAAGATCATCGAGGTGATCACGGCGGCCACCGTCCCTCCAAGCAGGATCAGCGTGGCGAGCAGACCGAGGCTCCCGATCCCTGGCGAAGTGGGGCGGCGCCAGTTGCCATAGGTGCGCGGCTCCGTGCTCGGTGCGGGGGTGGTGGTCATGACGCCGCCGCCCCGGCCGCAGGTTCTCCCTCAATGACCTGGCTGACGTCATCGCCGCCCCGCATCGCCCCGACCAGATGGGAGAGGCCCACCCCACGGGAGACGCCGGATCCTGATGAACCTGGCGAGGAGGGCGGTGACGCCGGGGCGGACCCGGCTCCAGACGGCGCTCCATCAGGTACAGCTCCGTCCCCGGCCGAGCCGCTGCCACTCGAGTCGCCGCCACGTGACACGCCCCCGCCGGCGACAGCACCACCGGTCCCTCCACCAGCCGCACCACTAGCGGCAGAGCCGGCCATCGCTCCAGCTCCGACTGCCGCTGCACCAATACCCGCAGTGCCGACGACCATCGCCGCTCCGGTCGCAGCAGCGATACCTGCCCCCAGGACCTCCCCTGCTCCCATGGAGCCGACCGACGACACCGCCGGCACAATGAACTTCATGAGGGCCGGGAGCGTGAGGGAAGCAAGGATGATCAGGATGATCCCCTCAATGCTCGCCAGCTCGCTGTTGGCGTCGAGCGTCATCTTGATCGCCGCGGCGTAGACGATGGCCGCAGCCGGCTTGAACAACAAGAACGCGATCATCCAGCCGGTGATCTTCTTGTACCACTGCCGGCCCATCGCGGTCATCGAGGAAGCAGCCGCCAGTGGCCACACGCCGACCAACACCACCAGCAACACAGAGCGGATGAGCACCATCGCCAGCTGTACGACCATGCCGATGATGGCGAGGATCGACAAGAGGATGATGAGACCGGGGCCAGCGGATGCCATGAGACCGGCGAAGCTCCCGAGCTGGTTCAAGGCCTGGGTCGGGGTGGCACTTCCGGCCGCCTGATCGAGGATCCAGGTCGAGAACGCATCGCCTGCCGCGCAGAGGAGAGAGATGGTGGCCACACCGGCGCCGATGGTCAACAACGTGGTGAGCATCCCGGTGGCTGCCTCCTTGGCTGCATCAGGTTTGCGCTCGATGGCCAAACGACCGGCCGCGACCAACAACCCGAAGACAGCGGCCGCCGCCACATACCAACTGAGGCGGCTTTGGAGGAAGCCGACCGTCCCCGAGGTCGAAGACAGGCTCGGGGATGGCACATTCACCCAGGCCGAGAGCAGCAACCTCAGCATCTCGCCTTCCGCCGCGGAGAACTCGCTGGCGATCGAGTTCAAAATGCCGCCGCTGACGGCACCGGCGGCGGCATTTACTGCGCCTTGGCCGGCCGAGCAGATCGGCCCGGCGATCGAACACGCCGATGAGAGTATGGACATCACACACCTCCCCATAGGGCAAAGCCGACCGGGGAGGACACGATCTGTTGGTTGGGAGAATCAGTGCCGTCGGCCTGGAGCACGAGTTGCCAATCGGTGCCATCCCAGGCGACGCTCAGCGTGCTGATCTGGTAGGAGCCGTCGAGGCAGGCCGTGAGTAGTTGAATCACTGCGGTCGTGTTCGTGTAGCTCACGAACTGGAACCCGGCCAGTTGCAGGTACGTGCCGGGCTCCGGGTTCGCCGGGTTGGTGAGCCCGCCTGCTTCCACCAAGTGGATGAATGTCGCCCTGCCGGGCGTGTTCGCTACATCGGCCGTAGTGACGGCCACGAAGTTCGGTTCGATCAGATGGCGGAAGTCGATCTGGACCATCGCGACCAATGCACCGGTCGGGGTGTGGGCGAATCCCGAGGGGATCCCGTCTGTAACCCTGGCCGGGCCGGCGCTATCGGAGAAGGGCAGAGCAACGGTGTCGATGATCTGCCAGGTGACTCCTCTGGGCGGCGAGTCGGGCACGCTCTGGTCGAGGGCAGCCGGTAACGCCGTAGTGGAAAGGGAGGGGACGATTGGCGACGCGGCGACCCGCGAGCTCAAGGCCTGACGGTGAGACCCAGCGTGGACAGGCTGGCCGGGCGATGCGGCTACCCAGACCGCCAGCGTGGCGAGAAAGCACGTGGCGACGACAGGCACCAGATAGCGGGGACGGGCGTTCTTCGCCTCGTCAGCGATGCCGTCCCGTGGGATCGGGTGCAGTCTCAAATCAGTGCTCCGACGACCCCGGAACCAGCCGCCACGAGGATGCAGGCGGCGAACACCCAGGCCAGGCCGCTTATGTGTTCACCGCCGATGCCCTGACGGTGGTGGAGCGCCATGCGCCCTGCGACCAGCAACACGCCGGTGACGCAGAGTGCACATACGACCCAGGACACGTAACCCATGGCCGTGACGATGCCTTGGGTTCCGGGGGGCTGGATGCCGGTGCCCGGGTCGACCACCCCGAGAATGGCGATCTTGGTGACGAGAAGGCCAGGCGCTGTCATAGGTGCTCCTTGATGGGATGGATGGACGAGTGGAGAAGACGGGCAAGTCGGCTCGGTCGGGGGCCGGGGGTCGTTGAATGTGTCCGCCAGGAGTTCACCCACGGGATAGGCCAATGGTCGGTGTAGCCACCGGCGACGAGGGCAGCCAGCTCCGCCAACGGCTTGGCCAACAGGCCGGGGCCGTCGGCAACCACCACGAGCCCGAGGCAGGTCCATGTCGGGGTGCCGGCCAGTTCGTCAGCCGCCAGGCGTTGGGCGGCGATGAGGCCGTCGGCCGAAGATCGACAGACCACGAGGGTTGGCAGGCTCGTCTCGCTCGACATCCCGAGATCGACTCCGCCGAGCTTGCTGGCGAGCGTGGTGACACCGGCCCCAGAGTGTGCACCCCGCCACGCCCACCTCGGGCTACGGCCGAGGGACAGCCCCGAGGTTCGCCGCATGGGGGATCGGGGCGTAGGGGACAGGGGCGAAGTCATCGCGCCCGCACCTCCTGTCAGGGAGCGGCGCTGCGGTTGGTCATGGCCGGAGCCTGTGGTCAGGGTGCTCATTGGGTGGTCTCCGTCCTTGCCACCTGCCAAGGAGCACCGAGCGATGAGCGCGAGACCACGAGATAGGTCACCCAGACCTCCGGTTGCCCCAACCACTCGTCTGTGCCGTGCGGTGTGACCGTGGCTGCGACCTTTCGGTAAGCGGTGAAGGCGGTGTCGTTCGGGCCACCCGGATCGGCCTCGATGCTGGCCGCAACCGACGTTGTGGCCCGGTGCATCGCCCAGACCATCCATGTCGCCCCAGAGCCGCCAACCGGGGGGTGGTCCCGGATCGAGGCTGCATAGCTCCGTGTCATGTAGGCACTGGCGGCCTGCTCACCCGCATACCAACCGGCATCGACTGTGGTGCTGAGTGTCCAGGTCGCCTCTACTTCCGCAATTGCCACAGCGGTGGCCGAGTGGACATCGACGTCGGGCGCAGGGGAGGGGACTGGCTCCGTTGCTACCGGCTCGCCACCGGTTGACGCGATCGGTGTCCTCCGGTGCTCGTTGACTGTCGCTAGAGGCCCCGCCGAAGTAGAACATGCGCTTCCGCCAGCAGCGAAGAGGCAGAGGACTACGGCCACGGTTCGCCTCATCCGAAACTCCGGATCACCGATGGCGTGTCTTGCCAGTAGGAGTTGAGTGTGTCCACCCGAACGAAAGCGCCCGTGTCGGGGGCGTCGATCATTTCGTTGTTACCGATGTAAATGCCGATGTGGTCGAAGTCGGTCGGGTCGGTGCCGAGGGCAAAGGCGATCACGTCGCCCGGCTGGATATCGGCTGGTGTGATCGGCGTGCCCATCGTTGCCTGGAGCTCCGAGGAGTGCGGCAGCGCGATCTGACCGTTGGAGGCTTGGGCCACAGCAAAGAGGACGAGGCCAGAGCAGTCGAAGCCGATCGTTGTCGCACCCGTTGCGATCCCGAAGGTCGGACCAGCCGCGTTCCCACCGCCCCATGAGTAGGGGATACCGAGCTCGCCGGCGGCGGCCGCCACGACCGCCTGCCCGAACGAGAAGGCAGCGGAACTCGAGTTGAGCCAGGCCGAGTAGACCGGTACGAGTGACTCCACCCTCGCCACGTAGGCCTGAGTCTCCGGATAAGGCGGGATCGCCTTGAACGCCAGCACCGCGCCAATCCCCGCGTTGTAGGCGGCGAGCATGAGCGACACCGGTGTTTGGCCAAGGAGAGCAGAGACATCGGCCAGGAGCGCACAGTCGTAACGGCCCAAGGCCACCACCGCGTCGACCGGGTTAAACGGCGACACGTTCCCAGTGCCGTCGTCATTTCTTCCATAGGTGGCGAAGGTGGCCGGCATGAACTGGGCGATGCCCTCCCCTCCGGCGGGGGAGACCGCAGTTGGGTTCCAACCGGATTCTGCGTCGATCTGGGCGGCCAGCAGCGGTGCAGAGATGTCCGGGCACAGGGCGGCGGCCTCTTCGAGTGCCGGGATCAGGACGGGGATCGGCACAGCTGACGTGGCGAGCACGGGAGCGATCGGTGCGCCGTTGGCACCGTTGGCGGCGACAGCTACCAAACCCACGACCCCGAAGACAAGGGCACAGAGCGCGCTGCCGATCACCGTCAGCGTGCTCGTCGGCACGACCCAGTCCTCCGGAATTTCCTCACACGAAGAACTGGGTCGAGAAACGGCGTTTGTTACGAGGAATGTGAAAGGTCTCGGGAAGTGTCTCCAGAGCCGCGGCCTGCGGCCCCGTCCTTCATATGAGCGTTCACCAGAAACACGCACGCGCCAGACGGGCGACCGTCACCCGGATCAATGCTGTTACCCAAGCGTATCGACCGATGGCCGACTGCCTCTTCGGAGAGGCTCTCGGGGCGCCACCCTCCGAACGTCATCAGTGGCTGGCCGAACAGCCGGCGGAACGCCTCGCACAGGACCCCGTCGAACGCCGACTGCGTGCCGCTGAGAAGGCCGTAGCGAATGCCGTCTCACTGGTGGAAACACTGCAGGCCGAGCGTGCAAGCGATGCACTGAAGGCCACGGTGTAACGTTCTCGGACGGTGGGTTACGCCACTTTCACGCCGCCCGATTATCCGCCGTCGGTACTCGTCTGCCGACGGCTGTGCCGCTCGTCGCCCAGTCCTCCGATGCTGGGCTGACGGGCTGGCTGAAATCGGAACCACAAACGAAGGAAGTAACACGACATGGCCGGAATGATGAACGCAAGCGATCCACGTCGTGGCGAGAGGGACGGACCCATGCTGCTCCACGGCCACCAGGAAATGGCGGAAGCCCGTCAGGCCATCCTCGGGGAGCACGCCGCTTAACCTGACCCGAGCGCCTAGCCTACCGGTACGAGCAGTTTGAACGAGTGGCTTCGGGGTGCTCTCGCTCGGGCGACTGCAGCGCCTCGGTCCCTGCTACTAATTACTCATGTCTGAACCTTATGAAGTTCTTGGCGTCCCCGAGGACGCGTCTCCGGACGAGATCAGAAGTGCATTCAAGGTTCTGGTCCAGATATTTCATCCGGATCGATTCGAAGGCATGAACGAGGCGATCCGCTCAGAAGCCATCCGCCGAATGCAGGAAGTCAACTGGGCCCATGGCGAACTCGGAGGCGGTGGCAACACGGTCTATTGGGAGACCTCCGAGTGGACGAACCGGATGCGCGGCGACCTCACCGTCGCGTTGCTTGATGCAGGGATTCCTCATCGCTGGGAGGAGAACGAACTAACCGTACTCCTTCGATACGAGGATTCCGTGGATGCGATTCTTGACCAGCACTACGGATCCTGAGTCCAACTTCCGACAATCAAAACCCTAGAACAGGCAGCTGCGATGAGCGCGCGGCGAGCGTAGGGTCACATCTGTTTATACGCTGGCGATGGCCGCATTGAGGGCATCGACGATCCGTTGGCCTCGGCGCCTGTAGCCGAGTTCCGATACGGCCGCCTCAAAAAGCTCCTCATCAGTGCGCACGATATCGTCGGATTTGATCCACCGGATGAGGCGCACAAGCTGTGAGTGCGAGTACTCCGTGATAGGGGATCCCGGCGTGATCCGGGGCGGCTTACCGCTTCGAGAAGATACTCCGGCGGGTGGCGACATCGGGGCTTGTGGTGTTGCAGGTTCGCCCAGTTCGGGGTTCCTTCCTCGTTCTAGCGCAGTCTGATAACTAGCAAGAACGGCATCAATCTGGGGCTGCGGGTCCTGCCACCAGTCCGTGGACCAAATGCGGTGGAATTGCCAGCCAAGTCGCTCTAAGTGCTGTTGGCGAAGTCGGTCACGTTCCCGTGCGATCGTGCCGGAGTGGTACATGGCGCCATCGCATTCGATGGCAAGCACGAAGCAGCCCGGCTTCCAAGGATGACGCACTGCGAAGTCGATCCTATAGTTGCCCACTCCCCATTGTGGTTCGAGGCTCAGGCCGGCTGCTGTGAGACGCTCCAGCACATCGACCTCGAATGGGTTCAATTCGTATTCACGTCCGGGGGTGTCGCCGAAGGTGGCACCGTCGGAACTTATGAACTGGATGAATCGGTACATGAGCTCGAATCCCGCCGAGTTGTTTGCTGTGGGGTCGATGTCGTCCGCAGTGAAGCTTGCGACCAGCGTCAGGCGGGCCCGCGCTCGAGTGATGGCGACGTTGAGTCGGCGTTCGCCACCGGAACCAATCAGTGGGCCCCACATGTACCGCATCCGCCCGTCGTTGGCCTTGCCGTAGCCAACGGTCAATATGATGGCTTCTCGTTCGTCTCCCTGCACGCGTTCAATATTCTTGATGAAGAAGGGTTCGGCGCCCGATTGCTGAAAGAATTCTCGGAGATCGGGCTCTTCCTTCAACCGAGCGTCGAGGGCACCCTCGATCCGGGCGGCGTGGTCCGACCCGAAGGCGATTATCCCGAGCGACTCACCGGGCCGGGTTCTTGCGTGTTGGGCGGCGAGCTCGACGACGCGCGCAACCTCGGCCGAGGGGCTCTTATTGTTTCTTCCCAGCCCGGCCGAGAACCCGACCGGTTCGAAGCGGATCCGGTCGGTGCTGTCGGATCCCGGAAAGGTCACGAGTTGACGGTGGTACACGTACGCATTGCTGGTGGCGATGAGCTTCTCGTCCTTGGAGCGGTAGTGCCACGTCAGCGTACGGCTCCGGCCGGCGAGCACTAAGTCGAGGGTGTCAAGGATGGAGTCGACATCTCGAGTCTCTGGTGCCGTGGTCACCACCACCTCGGCGTCTTCGTCGACCTCGTCCTCGTCATCGGTGTCGCCGTCCCCGGGCAGCGAGAGCTTGGAGAAAAAGTCAGTCGGGGGCAACTGATGACGGTCGCCAGCGACGACCAGTTGCGGGCCTCTCGAGATGGCTGGGATGGCGTCTGCCGGCATGACCTGGCTGGCTTCGTCGAAAATCACCACGTCGAAGAGACTGGTGGCGGGCAGCATCTGGCTCACCATCAGAGGGCTCATAGCCCAGCACGGCTTGATGGCAACGAGGAGATCAGGAGCGTCTCTGAACAGCCGGCGCACCGAAGAGAAGCCACGTTTACGCCGGATCTGGCGCTTGATCTCGGTGTGCTGGGTGGGGAAGTCGTTGATGGCCTGGGCCATCCTTTCTGCCGCTATCCGACGTACTCTGGCGGCGTTGGAGCGCAAGTGTTCCTCGTCGGCGGCTAGGAATTCTTCTGCCCAACGCGTGAGTTGAGCTCGGGTGATTCCGGCGAGGCGAGAGTCGGTCGAGAGAAGATGGTCGATCAGGCTCTTGGCAAAGATGTATCGGACTCGGGCTCCGGCGATGGAAGGATCGCAAGCCTCCCCATCGAGCTCGAGCAGCATTGGTTGGAGGCCACCGGCAATGAGCTGGGATCGCAGCTGATGGATGGCCGGCAGCCGGACCCGATCGGGGTCGACCACAAGCTCACGCAGGGCAACATCGAGCTCAGCGAAGGGCAAGGCTGGGAGCATGTAGCCCTGCACCTTTGCTTGGAGCTCCTCCAGGGCGTCGCCAAGGCGTCGGGTGGCGTCCTGGGCATCGGCAACCTGGGCAGCGTCGAGAATTGGCATTGTCGGCACACCAGCGGCAGTCCAGCGGGCCCGGAGTGCGTGGGCACGAAGGAGGCGCTCGTGAGCGCCGGCTAACTCAACGGTCGGACCAAACAGGGAGCGAGTTGCTTTCTTGCCCGCTCGCCTTCCACCGAACGAGATCGAGATGTTGTTGGTTTGGCGCCACTGCTTGGACGCCGTGGCGTGGATCATGGCTATCAAAGCGTCATATTCGAGGCTCGAGTTGAGTGCCGGGCCGCACCCCTCGGCCACCGCCTTCACGGTGTCAGACAACAACTCGAGGACGCTGCCGAGGTCGGCCATGTTGGCCGGTGACGGCAGGCCACAGCTCTGGGAGATGGTTGTGACGGCGGTAAAGGCACGGGGCAGGCCCAAGTCGATTACGTGACTGGCGAGCTCGTGAGCCGTCGTGAGCTCGTCGAGGCTTTCAAAGGCGTCGATGCCCCAACCGCTACGCCCTAGTAAGTGGGGGTCATTCCCGCCACGGGAAGCCAGCTCGGCGGCGGCGTTGGCCAATTCCTCCATCGTCGTGGCCGACCAGCGCTGAAATGTTGACATCGGCACCCGGACGGCGGAGACGGCTTCCCTGCTAACACCCTTCTCCTGGGCGATCATCTCCCACAAGCTCGTCTGCCAAGGTGAACGCACCTCGTGTAAGGCTGCCTGGTGGCCGGTGAGCTGATCTCGGGCGGCCATCCAGCGGCGGTGCAGCACGTCCACCTGGACCGTACGGGCGTTCGCCTTTTCCTCCAGAGCGATACCAAGGTTGGTGACCACCGTCTTTCGAGAGCCCGCCCCCTCGAACATATCCAGGGTCAGACCCCCCAGGCCGACTAGCTCGAGACGGTGCAGCACGGCTGTGATGGCGGCGCGCTTCTGGGCGACGAAGAGAACGGACTTGCCGTGGGCGACCAGGTCGGCAATGAGGTTGGCGATGGTCTGGGACTTACCGGTACCGGGAGGTCCCTGGACGACGAGGTGTTGACCTGCCGAAGCGGCGTTGATCACGTACGACTGGGAAGCGTCGGCGTCGAGGACGAGGAACTCGTTGACGGGCGGATCATGATCAGGGGCGATCTCAGAGACATCTCCGCCCGCTCCACGAACTGCGTCGGCGGCTTCCGCTACGCCGGCTATGGCGGCGATCAGGTCGTTTTGGGCCAGGAACTCAATTTGGTCGTCGCCCAGGTCCTCGACCATCGGCTGCTTGAGGTAGGAGAATGTGCCAATCAACACACGCTCGGTGATTTCGAACGCCGGCACTTCCGCACATACCTTCTTGAATAGGTTGAACACCATGGCGTCGTCGCCAGCGTTTTCGAGCAGGTCTGTTTCGTCGACGTCGGCGGAGAATTGGCTCTTCATCACGTGTACGAGGACCGGGTTGACAAACGCCTCGCCAAGGGTCGTGAGCTCGTAGCCGTCGGGAGTTCCTGGGCGTGCTTCAAATCCCATTGCCTGAAGCAGAACCGGGGCGGCGGGTACCGGAGAGCGTCTAACCGGTGGCGCTGGCTCCGCAACTGGTTCGAGCGGCAGCTGCCCGTCCTCGTTGGCGGTCACCGTGCCTGTCGGTCGGGGAGTGGGATGACCTTGCGAAACGGAGGCGGAGCCTTTTGGCGACCGCCCGTCGTCCCAGGTGGCCAACCCAGCAGCCAGAAAGCTGATCGGGACGCCGTACTCCTCTTCGGCGGTCCGGGCCTTATTGGCGATCTGCCGGACCGAGCGTTGTGCCACCAAGAGACGGGCAGGATCGGGGAATAGCCGTCCCAGCCGAACGGTCTGACCCCTTCTCAGTTGTTCGAGACCGACTGGATCAGCGTCATCGAGATTGAGGGTCCCGACCTTCAGGTCCTTGTAGTAAAGCAGGCGGTTGTTGGCATCGACATTGATTAGCTCGGCCCGCCATTCAGCTATGGCCGCCGCGACCTGGCCCAAGCGCACTGTATTCGCCATTAGATCCCCCGTTGCTTCCCGCGGTCATGACATCTTCCCGCATCGGCTCCGAGCGTGCCCACATTCGGTGTACGTGACGGGCCAAGCTCTCACGACAGAGATCGCTACGGCTAAAGCCGCAGAAGAGCGCACCCAAACGACATTCGAGAGTGATTTCGGCAAAGTGTGGCCTTAGCTTGAATGTGAAAGCACGATCACGAAAAAATCTTGGAGGGTCATGTCTTCCACATATAACTGAGGTAAGACACGTCCAAAGTCGGGCATCTTCCGCATCGGCACTCGAAAGTCCTGGTCAAGTGGTGAGTCGCGCGTGTGGATGAGCGAATATCGCTCCCTGTGTCACACCCCCGTCCTAGCCTTTAGTATTCGGAGACTCCCGAGCGGCCTGTTCGCCTTTCCGGGACTCGACGACTGAGGTCCTTGGCATGGCTGGCGACCTCCGGCGATCTCGATTCGCTCCCCGCGAGCACCCAGCGCCACCTCGCTGCACTACGCGAGGACCGCGACCGCGATCGCGCTGGCGCTACCTCGATCACCAGGCCGTGGCGCAAGAGTTGGCCATGATGTTCCGTGAACGGCGCAACCCGACCATCGGGTGGTTTCAGCGCCGACTTTGCCGGCCCGAGCTCGCCGTCATGTCCGAGGAGCCAGAGGCGGCACCCCTGGGGGCATTTGCCCCCAGCCCCCCGGTTCCATCAGGACCGACGTGAGAACGGCTCTGCGAGCCTCCACCGGAGGCCCGCTCACCTGGGCGACCTGAGGTCGCCAGATTGTACGGTCGAGAGATTCTTGGCAGAGGAGGAGGAGGGGAGGGACGATGAAGACCTGCATGGTGCCATGCGAGTGCGACTCCACCGGCTGGTGGGTGGTGACAGTGCCCGAACTGCCCGGGGCGGCCAGCCAGGCGCGATGCCTCGATCAGATGTCAGGTGTCAGCTGTGTGAAGCCGATGGTTGCCACCCGCCAGAGCCTGCGATGCTGGTTGAGTGACCCTTAGGGACGTCCTGAACGATCTCGCCGTCGACCTCGGCCTCGTCGAGGATCGGGCGGGGCGTTATCCGCGCCGCCTGGCCCGTGAGCGACAGAAGGCCTTCCTTCAGACTTCCTGGCGTCGCCTCCTCGTCGCACTCGTCGGCGGATTCGCTGCCGTTGGGCTCACAGTCCTCCTTCCGCGATGGTCGAGAGGTTTTGTTGCCGGAGCATGGCTGGCCACTGTGATTTGGTTTCTGGCGTTCCTTGTCGTGCAATCCTCGGGCACCGCCCCGACCATGATGGGCGCCACCGCTGAGCAGTGGACGGCGCAAGAGCTGCGGAGGCTTCGGCGCAGAGGGTGGAGAGTGGTGTCCCATACCATGCCGACGTACGGCGACATCGATCACGTTGCCGTCGGGCCTGGCGGACTAGTCGTAGTCGAGACCAAGTGGAAGTCGGACCCTACTGCGTCTGATGACTCTGCCTTCCTGCGGGCCGACTGTGAGCAAGTGCGGGAGAGGGCGAGGCTGATGCGCTTGACACTCCAGAATCGACTTCGAGGTGCGCCGACGCGGCCAGTCATCGTCTATTGGGGCCCTGGGGCTCTCAGCAAGGGCGGACCCGATCCCGTCGACGTAGATGGCGTAACCGTTCTATCCGGTCCCATCCTGCGTCGCTGGCTTGACTCGATAGACGATGGCCCTTCGGCTGTGATGGATCGGGAGGCAATCAACTCAGCTTGGGAAACGTTGGCGGGCATTGCCCGAGACACGGATCGTCGTGAGTTGGGACCTGAAGCACCAGCCCCTAGGCCGCCCATGCGTCATCTGATCGACCTTGCGATAGGGCTTACCACCGGACTGATCGCATTCTTCACCGCTTGCCTCCTGTTTCGGTGGCTCGGGATGCCAGTCCTATTGCCGGCGGCGACGGTATTGGCGGGGGCGGGTCTGGTCACCTTCCATGCGGCGCGGGCGAATGCATCATGGCGAGTCGTCGGACTGGGAGCGACGGCGGGATACTTTTCTTTCCTTGTTTTGATGGCAGTTCTATACGCGTACTCCGCATTCGTTCGCAGTTAGCTCGGTCGCTCGATCTGGGAGCGCCCGTGGAGCCTTGGGGTCATCGAGTCCAAGATCACTCGTCCTGTTGTCCCCCACGGGCGGAGTGGCGCGGACCAGGGACGGATTGGGCCGGGCCTGGAGCACCTACACTTTTCCCCGGTCCTGATACGCCCTGGCGTACGATCTGCGGTCAACGAAAGCCGGCGACGAGTGGCTGGGAGGCGTGTTCTGTCCCGTTTTCGTCGAAGGACTTCGGCTGCATCGCGGCATGGTAGACCGCTTCGGTTTCGGGGCTCGGTGACGCACCAGGGGACAGATCGGACAGCATCCGGCGAAGCTCGTCCCACTCCCGCTGTACCCAACCCAGGTTGCCTGCCGCCCCGGCCAGTTCAATGGACGACCGGTAGAGCTCTTCGGCATAGGGGGCGAGGGCGCGGGCCTGGTTGATGCCGTGGCGGGCGGCATCCAGGTCTCCTCTGGTGTCAACCGTGAGCCTGGCGAGGTTACAGGCGGCCCCGAGAGCGGCTCTCTCGGCAATGGCGGCGTAATGGATCCACCAGCTCCAGGTGTGGTCGATGGTCGATCCCGGGGTCACCTCGATGAGGTCGAGACCCACGGTGTAGAGGTCGATGGCCTCGGCGGGATCGGCGGAGGCCGCGGCAGACACGGCGTCGCACAGTCGCGTCAGATCAGTGGTGACCCGAGGGGAGAGGGCGAGGACTCCCTTTGAGCTCGCTTCTGGCAGGAAGAGCTGGCCATCGAAATCGGCGCCGAGCATCTTGCGGGCCTGGGAGGCAATGTTCGCGATGTTCTCGGTGCTGGATCCGGAACCGTAGATCGCGGCCCGGGCATCCTCTTTAGTGATGCCGCCGCTCAGTGCAAGCAGGGCAACCAGCTCGAAGTGGCGGCCTTTCCGGCTGATGGCCCCTTCGTCGGCGCCGGTGATCGTGGCGGCGTTGGTCAGCACTCGCACTTCGAGCTCGGGTTCCACCACGCCCGTGGGGTCCGCAGCGACGACTGGTGCCGGTTCGGCACTGGTGTCGCGATCAATGGTTCCCCCGAGCACCACCTGGTGCTCGGGGACCTGCGTGCTCGGGGAAGTCTCTGCGGTGGACAGCGCTTCTGCAATTCCCGCGTGTGCCTCTGGGGTCAGTCGACTCGCCCGGAGGCGCAGTTGTGTTGGGGCGACCTCGACTGTGGCATCCCCTGGGCAGAGCACCGCGAGGTCGCTCCCCGCCATGTCGTCGGAGGTGAGAATGCCGATGGCGGACAGAACCTCGGGCGAAAGGGCAGTCGGTGACCCGAAGTAGAGCACGCGGTCCCGCTGCACGCTCGGGTCAAAAGAATCCACCTGGGCCGCCGCCGTGGCTTTGGTCGGATCACTCGTCACCGTGACATGTTCGGTCCACGACCAGCTGCTGGCGGTCGTGGCCATGGCGGCGAGTACCTCTGCGGCACCGGGACCGGTGACCGGGAGAACGGTGCCGGGCTCGATCGGGGCGAGATAGGTCTGGTCATCCTCGTCCTCGCCGATGGGCACGAGCGCAGAGAACCAGGCGGCGGACTCGCTGGCGCCTGCAAGGACGGCAAGGTCGGTCGTAGCGGGCAGAGTCCAGGCCCATCCGTCCTCTGCAACCTCGAATGCGCCGGGGGCAACCCCGGCCGCTTCGGCCAGGATCAGGTCCACGCCATCGGGGCCGACTCGAACCAGGCGGATCGGTGGCACCGCTCCTGGATGGCCGTCGGATACCTGGGTCAGGTGACGCATGGCGAGGTCCAGCCAGTCGACGGCCGGGGTCTCGACGAGGGCGGCCAGGGCTGACTCGAGGTCGCGGACCGCAGCGCAAGAGGCAGCGATCATCTCCCCGGGACGCAGCGTGATGCGGGCAATCCGGCAACGGCGCCGCAGCGAGCGGGCGATGACCGCAGCAGCGAGCAAACCGAGGCCGCCGATTGCGACGGCGGGTAGTTCGGGGTTACCTCTGTGCTGACCAACGAGTCGTGGTGCATGCGTTGTCGCTGCTTCGGTGGGCACCTGCTCGCGCCGGTGGGGCGACGCCACAGGGGCAGTGCTGGCGAGCGGAGGAGTGACAGTCGAGAGCTGGGATGGAATGGTCGAGTTGCGCTGTTGACCACTCACTCGCGGCTGGCGCTCTGGTGCGAGGTGCGGCGTGGGTAACGGAACGGGGGTTGGGCTCGCGGCGGCCGGTGGAGCGAGAACCGCCGGTGTCGGTGGTACGGGAGCGGGCGTCGAGGGGGCCGGGGCGGGGGCTGGCGCCGCCACCGCCGGGGCCGGCGACACGGCTTCCGGGATAGTGAGTGTCCAGCCCGGATAGATGAGGGACGGGTCGGACAGCGCTGCACCACCGGGTTGGGTGACTCCGACGTTGGCGGCGTAGATGGTGTGCCACTCCTCACCGTTGCCGTAGTAGTTCGCAGCGATGTCCCACAAGTTCTCCCCAGGGACGACGGTGTGGGTGATGACGGTGTCGTTCATGACGCGGGGGATGGCGGGGACCGCAGTATCGGCCAGCTCCGCTGCCGGCGCCGTAGTCGGCGTCGGAACATGAGGGATGGCGAGCTTCCAGCCGGGGTAGATCCAATTGGTGGCATCCAACGCGCGCCCGTCGGGCTGTATGGCCCCGACGTTGGCGGTAAAAATGGTGTGCCACTGCTCGCCGTTGCCGTAGTGGGTTACAGCGATGTCCCACAGGCTGTCCCCGGGGACGACGGTGTAGGTGGGGACCGTGGGATAGGAGGTGGCGAGGATGGCGCCAGGAGTGGGGGACGCATCTGCCACAGCCGTGACGGCTGGCATCGCGGTGATGCGCTGGGAGGCGGTCGACCCCCGGATGGATGCAAGGATGATCACGGCAGAGACCAGGGCTGCCATCGAAGTCCTTCCGGCGGCTCGACGCCACGTCCCCCGGCTGCGGAACCGGATGACGTCGATCGTGGCGGTCACGAGCGAGAAGACGAAGTACCCCCACGCCAGCCACGCGATCGTGGCCAGTGCCTTGGGCCAAAACGCGTCGGGGATCTGTGATCCAGCCGCCGAGTGCAACTGGCCGGCGGTCGGGAGGTGGTGGGGCAATGGCCAACCGACAATGGTGGCGAGGAGCAGGGGGATGCCGAGAAGGCCGAGGGCAATGACGAACAGAGCGCCGAAACCCTCTGCGATCTCAGCTCGAATGGGGCGGATGCTTGTGGACATGGCCGATCCTCTCCTCGCCGGTTAACTGACGCCGGCGACGTTGGTTGCCTGCTCGGTGACATCGACGTGCATGCTGGAGACGCCGATGATCGAAAGGAGCTGGGTGGGCTGGTCATAGGAAATGTGGGCGTAGACGGTGGAGCCGACCACCCACGCGGTCCCCGGATGACCGGCTGCTGTCATGGCATTCTGTGCGGCAGTGACCGCTTCGGGGGTGTCGATCCCGAGAGTGGCGCTATGGAGCAGGTTCGGGTTGAGCGCCGCAGCACCGGCCCGGGCCGCCTGGGCGGCTTCGGTTGCCGCAGCCTCGTTCGCGTTGAGATAGCTACCACCATCGACCACCAGCCCGGTGAGTGCGAGGAACATGGTCATGAAGATCACTGCCATGACGAGGAACTGGCCGCGCTCGTCGTGGTGTCGAGATTGATGGGCGACGGCGGACACGCGTAACGTGCTCACACAACACCATTCATGCTTCGGATCGAGCCGGAGAACTCTGCGGAACTGCTGAACCCGCTGGTTATAACTGTGTAGGGATCCACAGGCGCGGTGGAGGTGGCGCTGAACGTCTTTGCACCAGGGAGGCCTGGGGCGGCGACGTCCGAGAGGTTCGCCACACAGGTGACCGTGACCGACACCGAGCCGCCGGGGATGAAGTTCGTGACGTTGGTGATAACCGTGGGGGAGGGGCAGGCCACGTGGTCTGAGGCCAGTGTGGCAGTGACCGCCGCGGCAGCCGACGATTGTGCGAGTGCGGCATTGCCCTGGACGACTGCCGCTTCGGCACCGGCCCGGGCGGCTGCCTCGACGTCGCCTTGAGCCGATTCGATCCGTCCAAAGAAGATCATGAGGAGGGCCACCAGCAACAACATGGGCAGAACGATGACCAGTTCAGCCAGGGCCTGGCCCCCGTCGTCGCAACGACGCGGGGAGAGTGCGCTATCCGCTGACACGGAACTTTTGGACCGGTTCGACGCTGGTGGCAGACACCTGCAGGCTCAACCAGGGAATGATCACCTGGGCTCTTCCAGTGATCGTCACCTGCACCGTCTCCCCCATACCGGTCGTGGTGGTCACCCGCGGCGTCGTTAGCGTGTTCGGACCTGTCGTGGCGATGAACTGGTATGCCGCATTGGTGCCCGCCGCGGGCGTGGACCCATAGGCAGCGGCGGTGCTGGCCCCCTGTTCGGCCGCCGCCCGGGCGAGGTGGCTGGCGTGTGCCCAGAGAGCGAACTGGACCGTGAGGAGTACGGCCAAGAAGAACACGGGAATGCACACGACGAACTCGGCCAGTCCGTCTTCTCCTCGCACGCGCCGAGGGCCAGGCCTTCTGCGAGTTCGGGATGACGTTGTCGTCCGGATCGGCACGCTGAGCCGCGGTCCCTAGGGCGTCTGGATGTTGTGGGCGGTGGTGGTGAGCTTGGTCACGACGATGCCGACGATGACGATCGCGGCAACCACGACGAGCGCGGTCACCACGACCCACGAGGCAATCTCACCTCGTTCATCGCCAAGCAGCGGCGTCATCCGGGCTGCCACCATGGCTCGTAGGAACCTGACGAAGGCGGCGGCGGTGTGACACACCTCTTTCATGTGTTCTTCAATGGTTTGCACGTGATGTCCTTCCGGTTGGTTATTGGGTCAGTCCCATGAGATGGTTCACAGGTGGGAGCCGGTGAATGAGGCGAGAGCGGGGTAGAAGATAAGTACGCCGTAACCGACCATGAGCAGCACGCCGGGCAGGAGCATCTTTTGGGTGACCGCCTGGGCGTCGTGCTCAAGGGCGGTGGTCTCTCTCAGTCGCAGCGAGGAGGCCTTGGTCTCCAACGTGTCGCGGATGCGCGCCCCTTCCCCGGCCTGGGCCATGGAGCGAGCGAGGTCCGAGAGATCGGGCAGGGCGAAGCGCTCGGCGACGCGGTCAAGGCCCTCCCAGGGAGGCCGGTGGTAGGCCTGGGACCAGAGGAGGGCTTGGGCAATCTCGTCCATCGCCCAGTCGGTGGTCGACACCGAGGACGCGGCCTCCAGCGCGCTGGACCAGCCCATCGATCCAGCCATGGCCATCGAGACCAACGATGCGTAAGTGGCGAGCGAGTGCAAGAAGTGGCGGCGGCGGCGCTCGGCTGCGGTATGCAGGTCGACGAACGGCATAGCCGCACCGCCAGCACCGAGTACCAGGACCCCAAGCACGGGGATTTCGATCGCGACATGGATGCCAGCTGTGGCTGCCGCAACGGCGAGCAGCGGGACCATGAGCGCCATGGCGACCGCGTAGCTGATCACCTTGATGGCGAAGGTCTCGGGCGGCATCCCGGTGATGGCGAGATCGGGGACGACCATGTCCGCCAAGCGTGGAACCCTGGCGACATTCACCTCGAGTGTCCGTGCGGCGAAGCGTCGGGCGCCGCTCGCTCCCTCGCTCAACAGGTCGAGGGACAGGTCGCTTCGTGTGCCGCTCAAAGCGTCGAGTGCAGCTCGCAAGGTGAGCGGCGCGGGGAAGAGCCCTCGCCACACGAGCAGAAACCCGCTGCCGACGCCGATGCCGGCCACGATGATCAGGATCATGACGGTTGCCCCGGACCGACGTCGAAGAGGCGGGGCATCGGTTGGGGTCGGGACAGCCGGTTCATCGTTCCAAAGCCAACAGCGAACAGCCCGGCGATCACGACCAGGACGATCTGGCCGGTCGCGGTCGAGAATGGGGTGAAGTAGCCATGTCCGATGGTCAGGGTGGCGAGCACGAAGCCGAGGGTTACCACCACCACCAGGCGCATCTCCCGGCGGGGCTTGGACCGTGCCACCTCAGTGCGCTGGACGAGAGCCAGCTGCTCCCGGGTATTGGCTGCCGCTGTGCCGAGCAGATTCTGGAGGTCTGCGCCACCGAAACGGGCAGCCAGGATGAGCGGGGCGATCGCTTCGTCCGCCGAGGCGTCGGCCAACTCAGCGGCAAGGGCTGCGAACGCCCGATCCAGTGGTGTGCCCGACTTGATCCGGATGGCCAGGGCTTCGATGTGGGCCCGCAGGCTGGCGGGTGCGGATGGCACTGTGGACTCGATGGCTGCCACCAACCCCCGGTGGGCGGCCACGCTGTCACGCAGTGTTTCGATCCAGGTGGCCAACGCGTCGAGGCGATTGGTCACCCGATGGGGGGAGGCAGAGGAAAGGGCAGACCGCACCGTCCATCCCACAGCCGCACCGATGGCCGCGCCGACCGGCCAGTGGGTGATGAGCCCGACCACAGCGGCGCAGATGAGTGCAGCGGCTGCTGCCTGGCGGGTCGCAGCGTCGATCCCCTTGGCGAACGGCATCTTCTTTGTCACCGGGGTGGTTGCGAACAGACCGGCAACGATGAGGGCGATGCCCACACCGATGCCGGTAGAACAGAGCCCGATGAGCATGCTCATCGACCGAAGATCGCAATCGGTGCTTCGTAGCCGAAGTTGGCCAGGCGATCCCGGAGGCCCGGTGGCACGCCGAAGCGGGGGATCGCCGGGCCGCCGCCTTCTGGCTCGGCAAAGATCTCGGTCGAGATGACATGTGGCCCGTCGGAGTCCTCGACCACTCGGATGGAGCTCACACACCGGCGGGCGAACCCGCCGCCCGCCGGCTGCTGGCGCACGAAGACCACGAGATCGAGCGCCTGGGCGGTGAGCTTGGCTATTGCGGTGTCGGAGAGGTGCTTCGGGCTCTGGCTGGCGTAGCTCTGGATTCGCCCGAAGGTGCCTTCGGTCGAATCGGCGTGGATCGTGCACATGGACCCGGCCTTGCCGGCCGTCATCGCGTTCAACATGGGGACGATCTCGTCGCCGAGGACCTCGCCCACGATCACCCGATCGGCATTGTGCCGGTTCGCTCGCTGGACGAGCTGGTCCATGGTGATGGCGCCCTCGCCTTCGGTGTTCGCCTCTCGGGTCTCCCACGCCGGACAGTCAGGGTGGCGGTGGCTGAGCTCGTGGAGGCCGAGTTCGTAGGAGAGCTCAATGGTGATGATCCGGTCCAGGGGGCTCGCTTCGGCGAGCAATGCCCGCAGCATCGTGGTCTTCCCCGCGTCGGTACCGCCCGAGACGATGATGTTCAGCCGGGCCCGCACTGCTGCCTTGAGGAACCGCCCCACCTCTTCGGTCATCGACTCCGCGAGGTCCTCCAGGGTGGGGTCGACCAGACGGTGGCGGCGGATGGAGACGCACGGACGATGGGACACTTCGATCATCGCCGAGAGACGGTGGCTGCCGGCGAGGTGGAGGTCGACGATCGGCTTCGCCGCGTCGATCCGTCGTTCGCCCCCGGTGTGGTGCGCCCGGGCAGCTCGCTGGACCAGTTCGACGAGCTCCTCGTCTGAATCGGTGACCGGTTCGACTTGTTCTTTGGTCCCGTCAGCACGCTTCACCCACACGTTGTCGCACCCGTTGAGGTCGATGTTCTCGATGCTGTCGTCGTCCAAAAGCAACTGGAGACGACCCAGCCCGAGTTGGGAGGCCACCACGTGGCGCAGTACGAGGGCTTCCTCTTCTGCAGTGGGAGCGGCCAAGCCCCGTTGGATCATCTGGGACGCCACCTGGTCGATGGCACCTCGGGCCAGGTCCTCGACGAGCGCCCGGCGATCGGCCTCGGTGCGAGCGGTACCACCACGGCGCAGAATGCCGTCCGCCACCGCAGCGGCAACGTAGGTCTTCATCTCGCCATCAATCATCGGGCTACCCACGTGGGAGCAGCCGAGGGCCGAGTGTCGTTCAGGGGCGGCCTAAGTGTTGGGTTGCTGATCTCCGGGATGGAGAGCGGAACTTGCGTCGTTTCTGTACCTGATGAGGAGGCGGCGAGTTCAGCCGCGGTCGTTCGTGCCCAATTGGCGAGTGTGGACTTCGATCTCGCCCACCCGATGGCGTTGCCGCTGAGGGCGGCGGCACCCTTTGGATCGTGTGGGATGCGCTGTGCAACGTTGACTATCAGGGTTGATGCGATCTCGTCGGACGAAAAGCCCTTTTCGGCAGTTGGCTGCACGATGAGCCGCCTCGACGATGAGACAGCTGCCAGTGAGGGCAGGGAGGTCTTCAGGTGGACGATGCCCGCCAGGTTGGGGGTACAGAGCACCATGAGCACCTCCGCCAGGGAGAGCAGCGGCCGGATGCCCCCGGCGAAGTGTGGAAGCAGTCTGCCGGCGTCGATGACCACGTCGGCCTCGAGCGCTGCGAGTGCCTCGGCGACGGCTGGCCAGGCGGCTTCGTTCGCCACCGCTTGATCGGCGCTGGCAAGGCCGTAGAGAACGGACAATCCCGCGGGCAACGTGGCGGCGTGCTCCCACACCGTGTCAGCCTCGAGGCCACGGCGACCGGCGGCGAGGAGGGACCACAGGCCGGTCGTTGGGGCAACTCCGAACCACGCCGCCAGATCACCACCGAACGGGTCCGCCTCGACGAGAAGGACTCTCCGGCTCTGCGGCCAGGCAGTGGCGAGGGCGGTGGCCGTCGTGGTGACCCCCGGCGCACCCTTGATGGAAGCGACCACGACGATCACGTGGCGTGGCCGGAGGTGAGGGTGATGGCGATCTGGTCTGCCGCGGCATAGCCGGCCACCTCTGGCGCAGAGGCGGTGGGTATCTCAAGCGAGAGGTTCGCCACATACTGGGTCTGATTGACCGACGGTGGACCTGTGGCCAGCACCGTGGCTGAAGCGACCAGCGAGGTGCCGACTGTCGAGCTACCGGAGGATGCTTGACCGGGTGTGGACACGGCGATTACCTGGACCCGATCGCCGACGACGATCGGCACGGAGGGGATCTGGTCGCCCTTCAACAGCACGCCGACCACCTGTGAGCCGGCAGAGAGGGGTGGGTTGGAGGAGACCATGGCTCGCACCATGAGCTGGCCGCGCGTGGCCGGCACGGCGAGCTGCTGGCCAACCAGCACAGAGGCGCCGCTCTCGCTCATCGCGGTGATGTTGTCGTTCGTCGGCAGCGAACCCGTTGCCAGATCGGCAGGTGTGAGCACCGTCCCGGCCGGGAGGTCTTGTGCCGCGATGACGACCGAGACCCGCTTGGCTGACGATTGGAAGACCGTGGCGCCAATCGCACCGCAGAGCACGACCAGGGCGACACCGAGTCCGATCTGCCATGGGCGGCGACGGTAGGTGCCGGAGGAGAGACGTAAGCCGGTACGGCCATCCGGGGACGGTGAGGGACTGCTTGGGCGCGGTGGAGCCATCGAGCTGGTCACAGGTTCTTCCTCACTTCAGGACGGATTCGATCTGTTGCACTTTCAAGGTGGACGTTCCTTTGGTATTGATGGCCGCGAGTTGGCCGGTGGAACCGTCGGGGCCTGCCCAGGTCACGTTCCAATTGACAGTGGCGGTGATCGGGAAGGCCGCGTCGGCTTCCAGGCCGTTCGGGGACGGCTCTCCATAGGAGCTGATCTCGTAGGTGTGCGAGCACTGGGTCGATTGCTCGGAGAACGGCACGCTGGCGCGGTACGGGGTGCCGGGGCCGTAACAAACGGTCACCGGCGCCATGTCGCCGGTGTCCCAGGTCACGTAGACAGGTGTGGCGGTGGCCGCCACGGTGGTGCAGCCACCGGCGTTGCACGCTGTAGCCGATGTGCTGAACGGGTGCCAGATCGCAGGATTGATCCACAACCACTCCGAGAAGTTCACATAGGCGGTGGCCGCTGGGCTGAACGTCAGCGTTGGGGTCGCCAGTTGCAGCTGGCTATCCGCTTGGGCGGCGACCACGGCCGGATCGGGCGGGGGTGGCGGTGGTGGCTGGTTGTTCACGATCCAGACGATGCCGGTGGCCATCCCCTGTTGGGTGCCCACCGCACAGGTGTTGATGTACCAGGCCCCGTTCGGGTTCTCACCGGCCGGCGGCGCGCCGCCTTGCGGGTCGGCCACGTAATTGGGGCAGGAGGGGGCTGTCGTACCACCGCCGCTGTTGTCGCCGGTGGTGGTGGCGCCCGATCCGCCGGTGGTGCCGGTGCCGCCAGAGCCACCGGTGCCGGCGGTGCAGCCGACCGTGTTGCCGGAGTCAGAACAGGCGCCGGTGCCCTGGGAAGCGAAGGCGGGGGGCGGGGACAGCATGGTCGCCAACAGGACGAGCGGCGCGGTGACGGTGGCGATGCGAAGTACCCGGACGCTCAGCATTTCGCCACGCCCGTGGTCTCAAAGGTGGCGATCTTCCATGAAGCATTGATGAGCTCGAGCCGCCAGGTGCCGCTGTAACCGCCGGATCCTCCAGCGAGAGTGCGCGGACCTGGTTGGCCACTGGCCGTTGTGGTTCCAGTATCCGAGATGCAGTTCGCAACAGTGGCAGTAGTGGGGGTGAGGGCAGTGACGGCGGGATTCCCGAGGTTGTAGGTGGTCGGACCGTTCAGGAGCTGCGTCTTTAGCTTGATGAGGAAGATCCCCTCAGACTGGAGTGCCTGGTTCACGTAGTAGTCGGCGAGCTTCGGAAAGAGGTCTGCCGTCGTTTGTCCGGCCACGAGGTCCGCCCGGAGCGGAGCCGGTGGCTCGTCCATATAGGCGTAGAGCTGCTCTTCAGCGGCGAGCCAGGCGTTCAGCACCTTCTGCTGGGTGCTCGCTGTACCGGCGGGGAGGTTCGGGTTAGCCGTGCTCGAGGTCGTCATCGATTTCGGCTTCGCCGGAGCGGTCTGAAGGTTGGTGTCCGTCCCAGAAGAACAGGCGGCCATTGTCAATGCGGCAACCACGAGGACCGCCGCTGCGCCAGCCTTCTGGTTCCACCGCCGTCGCAAACCTGCATCGCCGGTCTCCACTCTCGTCATGCTCCCCCTACCAGGTGATCAGCTCATGGCCTTCTCTCTTGCACTGCCGGTGTTGCGCTCCGTCGTACAAGTCGTAGCCAGAGGGCGCGACAGGGCCCTCTGCAAAGAACTGGGTCCCGACACGCGATGTTGAGCAAGCTTTCTGAGAAAGTCTTGATCTCACAAAAAAAACTACTAGGCGGCTGGTGTCTTTGGCCAAACGACCCGCGACACCTCAGTGAAATGGATAACCGGAGTCGTCCAGGATAGAGATCGGGGTGCACAAGCGATCCTGTGCGGAGGCGATTTTGGGGGTTTCCCAGCTGCCCCCTGTTTAACACCGGCTCCCTAGGTTTCACTCGGCACTCATATGGCTGATACACCCCAGGCGTACTCTTAAGGCATAACAAGCACGATGCGCACAAAAGTCCCAACCGCAACACCAGCCCCAGCCCCAGGACCCGACGACCCTTCTGGAAGCCGTCCGGTACTTCTCCGACCCTGATGTGGCCCTCGACTTCGTGCGCCGGGCTGTGTGGCCCAACGGGGTCCCTGTGTGCTCTGACTGTGGCGGAGCGGAGCACTCATTGCACTCATTCCTGACCACCACCCGACGCATCTGGAAGTGCCGCACCTGTCGTCGCTAGTTCTCGGCCATGGTCGGGACCATCCTCGAGGACTCGCCAGATCAACAACCCAATGGATTGGGAGCACCATCCAGTGCCGCCACTGTTGCGAGCGAGTGACCCACGTTGAGGACGATCTCCTCTGCACGCCCGGCCATCAACTCCGATTCCTCTTCCCCGACGGGCGGCGCAATCGTGGACGCTGTCGCTGGCTGGTGTGCGTTCTTGTATGGTGTACAGCACGGCTAGTGCATAGCTCGTGGTATACGGAGTTTCCGAACCTGAACAAGTGGCACCGCGACGTTCAGGCAAAGCAACGAAGGCGATACAGGTAGAACGCCGTCGCCCGCTCCACGAAGCGGGGCAACTTACGGAAGCGGAATGCCTGCTTCCCCCGGCAATGCGGCACGGAGCTTCAAATACTCAGCCTCGGCAGTCGCGGTTGAGATGGTCCCGAAAGCAGTTTGCAGTCTGTCCAGGCCCGGATGACCGACCGTGAAGGTCCAGAGACCGATCCTCAGGGTCGTGAGCATCCTGCGCTGGGAGCGTGGTAACTGTGTGTCAGTCACCTCCTCTGGCTGGTCTTGCCCGGCCCAGCCGACGAGCACGCATCCAAGCGCCGCGTGGTCTAACCACAACCAGCCAGATGGGTAGAGCAGAAGCGACCCTTCTCGCATGAACAGTAGGTCACCTTGACCAAGTCCTGACCTCACCCGCGCGAGTTCCGACACTAACCAGCCGCCGGGCACGCGACCGATCCATGGACCTGTCTCCACTCCGTATGCGGACCGATTCGCAGTACTAGTAAACAGATCCGGACGCTGTGCATCGGAGCGACTCTGATTCGCCATTGAGGCTCTGAGGTACTCCCGCGGACTTGTGAATTCGGCCCGATCGGTTGCGGGTTCGGCCGGATTGGGCTTGCGTCGCGTCACCACAGACTGACACCTTCCTTTGGCGGCTTCGTCCTCACGAGCGATCCGGTCATCCTGGGGCGTTCGGCCAACCGCAGGCAACCCGCACGTCTGATAGCGACACCGTTACCGAAGGGACGCCGCTCGGGAGCATTGGTACGGGCAGGGTCGTCTTCCCGCTGCTCTCGCTTTTCCGCGGTGCAATGTCCTTCATGCCATATCCCCACGTGTGAGCGTAGGTAGGGCTCTTGAGGATGATGTTGCAGGACACCCATCGTGTGATGGGGCCGTCGTTCGTTACGGTGAAGTCTATTTCGGGGCCAGCAGCGTCATTCATGAATGACTGGGTAATGTGAGCCGGGAATTTCACCTGAACAGGCGTCGAGCTGGTGCTGGTGCTAGTGCTGCACGCAGCCAGCATCAGCCCCGCCACCACTGCGCAGACACCCAGCTTCAACGTGTTCTTGCCCACGGCTGAGCTGTTCTGGGGGCAACGTCGACACGATTGCTGACCGTTCGGCGACGCCCGCCTCACTCTCATCAATTGTCGGCTGCTTCTCCGATGGGAACTCCAGCTTTATCGAATCGTCTCAGCCATTCATCGACCGTTCTTGAACCACAAGGAATGATCGTCAACGTGCGGTCGATTGATACCCTTGTATCCAAGAAGGCAACCACCATCGATTTAGGTTTCTCAACGCCTCCCAGAGCAAGAATGGTTGCATGTGCTTTTACGAGATGTTCGTGGTCTGACGCACGCTCGATCTGGGCCCCCTCAAACCATGCCCAACGATAGATATAAGAGTTTCCAGACTGCGATCCTGTTGGAGTAAAGACCACTCCCTCCTTGTGCGGTCGAAAGGTACCGTCCTCGACTTGCGCCAGCATCAACCCACACGCCCAGCCCACGGCAGCGGGCATCTTGTTCGATGAGGACCCTACGGGGTTGCCGGTGGCCTCCCGATTTTCAGCCACAACTACTGCCGCAGCAAATGGCGCTGCTAACGCCAACCCAACGACGTGAGCGATGGAAGGAATGATCCAACCACCAAAAACCAAGAAGACAATGGCTGGACCAATATTCCTGGTCGCGAGCAGCGCTATAAGGATTCCTAGATCCAAAAGAGCTCCTGCAGCCATGACAATGAAATAGAGAACTTGAGCCGTTCCTGTTAACCCTGTCTTCGTGGCATTTCGCACCGGAGCCGTCCCGAGGATCGGTGGAGATCTGTCGAACCCTCCACAACTGTCTTTCCGTTAAGTCATCGGAGGACATGGGAGATGGCCATAGCCAACACCCTCACAATTTTCGAGTCTCCTTAGTCTTTTAGTCTTTAGATTGAACGGAATATCCGAAGCGTGACGTCTACAGATCCGTCGGCCAGGTACCGATCACCTATGGGTGAATCTGACCGTGCGGTGCGCAGGACAGGGGACAGCCCGTGGTTGAACTCGTCCGATCACGAACGGCGATGGCGGTGGCTATTGGAGGAGCCGCAATCTGGGCCCTCGGCAGCTTGCTCGTCTGTCTGTCCTCTGCATTGCTGAGCGGTCCTGAAAGTCTCGGTACCGCACACAACCTCGTCACTGCCAGTTCGTGGCTGAACTTTGTTGCGGGCTTCGCCGCATTGGGGGCAGCCTGCTACGTCACCTACACGACTTTCCTGAAGCATCTCTGGTCGTCCGTTTGGGAACTAGCCGGAGCAGTAGCAGCGACCATGATCTTCGTCATCGGTTTGCTGATGATCGCTACTTCTTCTAACAGCAATTCCGATGCTGGCTCCATCGTATCTGCCGTCGGTCTTGGCGGTTGGGCAGTTCTATTACTCGTCAATGCAGCGAGACGAACACTGATCGAGCAGTCGAATGGCGCGGGGGTGCAACGGACCGCCCATCTCTGGTTTGCTTCAGCGGGTGCTCTCGTCGCGATCGCTGTTGCGCGTGGATTAACCGCGTCAGGGAATGATTCTACCGTGCAAATTGTTGCTGGCCGGACGATCTGGTTCGTCGGACTAGTAGCTCTGATATCGGTGCTATCGGTTGCGCGCCGCCGCAAATTGATCTCGACGAAGCACTTCAAGGTTCTGATCGCAGGCTTATCCCTTATAGCTGTGGCAGAGTTGGTCGAGGCGATCGCCGCCGGTGTAATCCTTTCCGCTACGTCCCTCACTCCATTCAGGGTGGGCTTTTCAATTCCCCCATTCGTAGAGGCGATCGCATTCGTGACCCTGGCATGGGCCGCTCTGTGCCGAGTTGGGGAACTGTCGGTGCTGAGCCATCAAGCCATCTCACCGCTTCAAGCCAGTGTCGTCCCGGACACAGCCGCTTCATGGAAGCCCGATCCTGGCAACGTCCACGAACTGCGCTGGTGGGATGGAACCCGCTGGACGGAGCACGTCCTGGACAACATGCAGCCGGCCGTCGACATCTACCGCTCCAACATCGCCGTCGACTATGACCCGAAGACTGGCTGACTGGTGCCGCGGTGCTGGGGTAGTCGGGCATCGACATGCAGCACCCGCTGCCTTTCGAGTGCGAGATTCAGTGGAGCGACCTGCTGGCGACGATGCCCGAGGACGATCCGGCCGAAGCGTCGAAGCTCCCCGGGCACCCTGGCCACGATGGACCACTCACCTCAATCCTCGGGAAGATAATTCCCCTCCAGTTTTCGCCTCCTGAGATCACCGCGGCGGGAAGCCGAACCGCAGGCTTCGCCCGCCCCACCAGGGGATCGAGGATAGTGCAGAATGCCGCTGCTGAGCAGCGCTTGCCTGCCACATAGCTTTCCGGTTGATCCGTCCCCATTTTCCCAGAACGTGGGCACGCCGCGTACTGCTCGCCTACGTCTCGATGACGATGGGAATGCCAGCTTCTATGGCAACCGGCGTCCAGATGTCAACCTCCTCGACCGGTGTCTCGATCGAAATGAGCAACGTGTAGCGGGCGCCCAGGTGGCTTTGGTCACGGGCCTGCAATTCTTTCCACCATCCAGTGACGGGATAGATGGCGATGAGCCCACGAGCTGCAAGATCTGCTGCCGTACCCTCCCAGATATCGGTGTGCAAGGAACCGCGGTTCCGGGTCTCACTCCCCACGTACCATCCATCGGGTTCCCCGCTTCGAGCGGGACGGTCCTCCTCTTCGGCCTTAGCCTTCCGGTTGATCCTCTTACGGAAGTCGTCATTGGTCTCGTCTGGCTCCCGAAGGTCGAACCGGAGCTGGTGAGAGGCATAGCGGTATCGGGATTGAGCGCCTCTGCGAGTTGGGCTCGGCTCGATGAAGTACGAGAGGGTGACGCGCATCTTCACGGGCACCTCTCCGAGGTCAGCCAGCTCTTCCCGTGGCCATGGGAGATCATGCAGGTGCATTTCTTGCAGAGCGCCTCGCTCGAACGGATGAATCGTGTCTTGGACGACGAGGGTCAAGGCATCGGTTGCGCTACGGAGTGCACGATCGGCAGTCGGCACACCGAAGCCGTATCGGCGGATGTACGCAGCTCGCTGTCGCCGGCTGATTCCGGCCGCAGCCATCTGGGTTCGCATCCGCGGTGTCCATTCGGCCGCGTGGACTAGCAGGCCGCGCACGGTCTCGGGCCAGAAACCTGGATACTCGGCCGCGATCGTGGCGGCCATGTGCGTCGTTAGGGCAGTGGCGGCACTCGTCGCGTTCATCGTTGTGAACGTTGGCGGGTTGGACCGTGTCGTCAGGATCTGCATCGACTCCGGCGTGTCTACGTCGGATCCGTTCGGCGACACTGCCGCATTGCCGCCTTCGAGAACGATGTCGGGCTTGATGGGCCACTGGCGTTGAAAACCGACGCCGGTTCGACTGAACGGCGACAAGTCACCGGGTTGTGCAACTGCAGTCCATCCCTCATGCGACGTCCCCTCGGCCCCGACCTCGACCAAGTCCGTGTACGCGCCCACCGTCAAGGCGTTCCACGCTTGGGCCGGGTCCTCAACGGGGAGCGTGTCGCAGCGGTCCAGATACGTGAGTGTTGTGTCGGTGAGATCCCTCACGTTGCCGGCAGACACGATGAAGAGCCGATGCGACTCAACGCTGGCCTCGTCGATGTACTTCAGTTCTCCATTGGCGGAATCGAAGGCCCGGCCCGCCGCAAGTGCATCTACCGCAGCAGACCATGATGTGGGTGTTCCGGGGGTTCGATCCGGGGTCGTTGTGACGGCCATCGCGAAGTTCCGACGGCGATGTGGTTCTTGGATCTCGGCGCGGGATACGCCCTCGGCAGTGACTGCGCCGTACAACGTTGGGTCTGTGTCGTTTGCCGGCGGTCGGATCTTGACCGACTCCAGGCGGTGACGTAACCGAACCCGATGTCCATCTTCCAGCGCGACACGCAAGTCCCCATACAGCGTGACTCCCGCCATTTGCGTTCCGTGCCCATCGTGGTCCGCCGCTCCCCAGGTCGGGTCGCAAGTGTGGAGATCGTCCTCTGCGAGAGAGTGCTCCAAGAGACGGTGGCCACGATTCACGCCTGTATCGAGGATGCAGGCAGCCGGAGCTTCATCCGGAGGAAGATCCGTGCGATTAACCAAGTCGTTGATCCAGTCAGCTTGCTCCTCTGGCGTCAGCCCAATGAAGAACTCTGAGTTGACATGGGCGGCTCTCAACTCGGCGAAGTCGTCGATGACGTTCAGCGCTGACGCCAACTGGGTAGCTGTCGCACGAACGAGAACGATGACGCGGTTGTCGAAGACGAGTCGACGCGCTCCAACCACAATCTCTGCGGCGTGTGCGAACTCTTCGAGCCGTTGAACCTCGTTGCCGTCGCTCCGTCGCAGCCACACCTCCCACCAGGTGACCACATGCGGTTCGGGGAATGACTCTCGATCGTCCGTCCAGATCTCGCGGATCGTCGCGAGGCGAACGGCTGCGACACGCTCCACCAGGTTGGCGTTCTTGGGCTTTCCCTTGGGCGTGTCTTGCGTGGCGTACTGGTCTAGGCGTTCCAGGAAGTAACCAAGGCCTCCGCCTGGCACGTACACCGTCGCGAATTGGACACGGTCTTCATCGACACCCCTGTCGTGCACCGCAAGCAGTTCAGGTGTGCTGCCGCGCAACGGGTCCAGCGACTTCAGCTCCAGCTCGAATCCTGGCCAACTCTCGAACGTGACGAGCATGCCTTCGCTCGTCGAACGAACTCCGAATTCCTCTGTCGTCGCCACCCTTCGGGCCTGGCTTTGCAGTTCTGCACGACGCGTTTCGTTGGTAAGACGTCGAGCATGTTCGTCACGGATTGGCGACGGAGGTCGCCGTGAGCCTCGGCCAGTGGCGTAGGAGGTGTACTCCTCAGCTTCCGCCGGTCGACGGACGAGGATATGAGGTCGATCGCGTGGGGCCACGAATCTAGGTCAGACGACGCTGGAGCGGCGACGTTCGTCCAACGCCGCGACCAGCAGATCTGTCGTCACTCGGGGCTCCTTGGCCAGGATCGTCTGCTTCGCAGCCTGTTCACACGCGATAGTCAATTCCGCGTGACTCATTCCGGCGGTCGACTGGTCAATCCGCTTCCAATTGAGTCCACGGGTATTGATTGTGGCAAGACGATTTCGAACAACGGCTCGGGCCAACTCTTGAGTCGGCAACGTGTAGTCGATGACGAGACCGAATCGACGGAAGATCGCACGGTCCAGCAACTGCGGATGGTTGGTTGCCGCAACAAGAATGCTCGACGAGCGGTGCTGCTCAAGGAACTGAAGGAACGAGTTCAAGACTCGCCGAATCTCCCCAACGTCATTTGCACTGGATCGATCACCGGCAAGTGCATCCACCTCATCGAAGAAGTACACCCCACGCGTGTCTTCAGCAGCGTCGAAGATGAGGCGCAACTTCGCCGACGTCTCTCCCATAAACTTCGTGATCACCGACTCCAGCCGGATGAGGAACAGCGGTAGGTGCAATTCCCCGGCCAGAACGGAGGCCGACATGGTCTTGCCGGTACCAGGCGGACCGACAAAGAGCAGTGAACGGACCGGCTCGAATCCGTACTCCATCAGCCTGTCTTGTTGACGCTGCTCGGCGAGCACTCGCTCCAGTGATGCGCGCACATTCTCGTCGACAACCAAGTCGCCGAGTCGCTGATCGGGATACGAGACGGCGAGAAGACCTGCGAGATCACCTCTAGGTTGGGTGACCGGAACAGGTCGAAGCTGGCGACCACCTTGTTGAGATGCCACCTTGGCCGCATCGACCAGCTCCCGCAGTTCTTGGGCAAATCGTGATTGGCCGGCCTTGGCAGCACGTGCGGCGACTTGCATGGCGACGGCGTAAAAGTGCCCATCGTCCCCGTCTGCGTGACTGCGGACCAGCGCCTTGACCTGGTCAGCAGTTGCCATCTTGGCTTGTCCCTCCGGGATGCGTGCTTATCAATTGGGATGGACCAGTGAAAAACGGGTTGACGACATGATCGCACGAGGGTGTGCCGCCTGCACGGGATCCTGGGAGATTCACTGGCTTGATGCCGCCTCAGGGTCAGGGCAGGTAGGTCCCCGTTCCACCACCGTTCCACCGGACTCCCCGGAGTTGCCCGGAGTTGCCACCATGGATCGGCAGCGGGGGAGTGCCAGGACCGGACCTGACCAGGCGAGTCGGATTCTTCACTACCGTCCGGCACCGTTGCCGTCGTAGTTCAAGTCCCTCCTTCGAACCTTGAGCCAGCGGCCACACGAGTGACCCCACGCTGTTCGCAATCTCATGGACAAAGGTGCAGCAAGCAACGTCCCGTTCCAAGCTCGGGCCTAGGTCAGAAGGCAGCTCCGGCCGCCTCGGCCACCTGGGCGGTACTGGCCTCGTCATCAGTTGGCGGATCGGCCATGACCAATCGGACACGATCGCGGAAGTCGCTGAGCGTCGAGGTGGCCAGAGGCGCCTGCAAGGCACCGATGACTTCCCTCACCAGTTCGGTCGGCACCACTGGGCGAGTGCCAGAGTCAGTGTCCTCAACCGGGCCATCCTGGGCCAGTCCCAGCGTCTTCGCAGCAGCCCACTGGTCGTAGGGCAGAAGCCCGAAGACAGCTACAACGGTGTCCCATGGAGCCCCGGCCAATCCCCTGAGGGTGTCACGTAGCTTGGGGGTCGCAGCCTCTAGCACCCGCTCGACCTCCGCTTGTGTGTCAACCATGATCGCTCCTTGCCTGAGATCTGGGCCACCACCCAATCGACCCGTTCACTTGTAACTACGTAGGAGAGGACCCCTCTGGCAAGTACGTCTTGAACCTATTCATGGCGTCACTCACAGCGGTGTGGCTCAGACCGACGATAGCCCCGACCTCTCGGGTGCTCGGCCGCTCTCCGTCGTGCTCGGCCGCCACTTGGAGCCAAGCGAGAACCACACGTACAACCGTGTCATCCTGGGACTCCCACGCCGCCTTCAGACCGGCCTCGACCGCCTGCCGACCAGCCAGGGCGTCGACCGAAGCGGCGATGGCGTCGTCGTTGGCCGCGACGTCCGGCACAGGTCCGGAACTCATCCGCTTCGCTTCCCGCCTCAGGTAATCGATCGCTGAATTCTGGGTGATTTTGACCAGGTAACCCCCCGGGTTCTTCTGTCGGTCGATCTTGCCCGCTATACAACGATCCGTGAATCGCGTGAGGGATAGGTCGACGAGTTCCTCCCACCTGTCAACTGTGAGCGTTGGGAAGACCCTATGGAAAGGAGCGAGTCCCTGTTTGATCGTGCGCAGAACGGCTTGGACATCTTCGGCGAAGACCGGCGCCTCATCCGTCCCCTCCAAGTAGTCCATATAGGACTCCACCGCCCTGGCGAACTTCACAGTCCCGCGGTCTTCCCGCTTTTGAGGCACACTCATTGCATGATTCTGGCGGTTGCGATAGGGACGTCAGTTCTTGCTGGCTTCATCGGCCTTCCGTACACATGGTATCGGTACCACCTCGCCTGGGTCGGATGGCTGCGCGTGCTGCTGGTCTTCTTCCTCACAGCGGTGGCGAACGCCGCCCTTGCGGCGTTGGGCGCCCTGGGAGTCCACGCGTCCGGCAAGCACCCACCGTGGCTTGCTGCCGGCGTCGCATTGGGCGTAGCGGCCCAGGTTGTTATGCGTGTTCACGTCGGAAGTCTTGCGGCACAGGTCGAACCTACCGAATCGGGCCGGACAACGCAGCCAGAACAGGGCACGGTGTCCCCATCAACCCTGCTCTCGCAGACGGTCCGCTGGCTGAACAGCGCCCTTGACTCCGTTACGAGGAAAAAGGTCCACGATGTGACTCACACTTGGACTGATGACCAGCTTGGAAATGCGTCCTGGAACGTTTTTGAGGCAACCCAGGCCGAGAAGGGCGCAGGTGGGCTGTTGACTAAGGCCGAGGAAGAGGTAGCGGACGGCCTCGTTCAGCTCCTCAAGTCCATGCAGGGAACGGACCAGGTTACGTCGAGGAGGGCTCGGGGTGTTGCCCGCCACGTTCAATGAACACGAAGGCGTCACGATCCGTGAGCACGTAACTGGGGCTTGATGGCCACACGCGTGTCGTCGTGATGGCCATTGCCATGGCGGCAAAATGTTCCCGGGCGCGCAAAAGAAACATCCAACCGGTCCAATCAGCCGTCCGGGAAACCACCGAGCAGGCGACCACGGCTGACCATCGTGATGATCGACCACGGCGACAGACCGACGAGCCCGAGCCGTCGCACCGCCGCTGCCGTCGCGTAGCCGAGGGCGTCCACAGCCTCGGCGGTCGGTGTTGCCCTCACCGCCATCGGGCCGTGGCCTGGGTCGAACTCGTAGGCCGCCATGATGCCCGTACGGTTCAGCCATGCTGCGCCCCGCCTTGCCCTGCGCAACCAGTTCCGAACCGTCGACTCCGGCCGGTCCAGGTCAGCTGCGATCGTTCGGTGCCCGTTGCCGTTTGCCGCCATGAGCAGGGCGGCGCCGATCGATTCCACCGAGTCGCGCCGCCTCGGCAGCGACGAAGCGGGTAAGAGGACGTGGGTCCTCCGGCACACGGTACAGACCATCCGTCGGGGCTGAAGCGGGGCATGGGATCCGTCGAGCTGGCGGATCAGGCGCACTCGCGCGTGCCCCCACGGCCGGAACAGTCCACCGCAAGGACAACAGAGCTCGCCGGAGGCAATGTCGTCCAACGCACTGCGCCCGTCGAGCACAACGAACACGGCTACTTCCTTTCACGATTGACAGCATCGCATCCGATCCGAGCGGGCGGGAGGGCCAACTCGTGTTGGGAGGATGGCCGCAGATCGAGCCCAAGGCAAACGCGCTGGAACGGACAAAGGAAACGGATCCCGCCAGCGCAGCAAGGTCGGCGCCACGATGATCACGATGGACATGCTCACGTTCGGCGGCGACAGAGGCCCTGATCGTGTTCAATCAGCGTGGCGCTCAACACGGGGTCAGCTGCGGATCTTCTGCATACGAGAGATCCACCTCCATCGCCAAGTGCGCCCTTCACTCACGGTATGAACGTGCAACCCGGTACGGGACCGCTGGTTCGCTCCTGTTGCTACCCAAGAGGTTCCTCTTCCCGGTATCGGTATTCGAGGAGTCCCTTGAAGAACAGCCACTCGTAGAGGTACTGAACACCCTCTCTGCCGTCCACGCCGATCGCCTCAGCCTCCACCATCTGGCTGGGCGAGACTGCTCCCCACTGGTAGCGCTCGCGCATGATGCGCACCCACGTGACGGCGTCGTCCGCTTCGCCCATGAACCCATCGTGGCCGGCCCGGGTGGGAGCTCGTCAGTGCCGAAAGTTCTCTCCGGCCAGCACGCCACGAGGACCGGAGAATTTGTCCCACAACCTGTGGGGGAATTGCGCTGGCCGCACCTCACGAGGTTGAACGACTGGTGGCCCCGCTACAAGTCACAGGTAGGAACTCTGAACCAGCCTGACCGGACATACCCGCAATTGCGAGGGTCGTTCATCCTCGGGATCGAGGACGTTTCTCGATCATTCGTTACGAAACGCTGGATGTACGTGACGGGCGGGAGTGCCGGAAATGGTTCTCAAACCAGTGCATTTTCAGTTAGAGATAACCCCGCCCACCCTTCCACTCATGGATAGGGAGGATGTCCCGACCGGTGTGGATTTTGAATGACGGCCCCGAGCTTTTGAGCTAGGCGGCCACCTCCTTATCTGCACTGTAGCGACGGGGTGTAACGGTCTCTTGGACGCGCTGTTCGAGGGCGGTTCGCAACGCCTTCAAATGCAGGTGCCCGTTGACGCGTCGGAACTGCTTCTTGGCCTCGACCATGCCCGCCGCGCACCAGCGCAACGCCATCTTCCCATCGCGCCAGCGCTTCACATTTCGGGAGTGATCCCGGCAGATTTCGATCATCGACTCCACGGCGTTCGTCGAGCGGAGTGTGCGCGCCAGGGTGGGAGGCACACCGAGCCGGGCGATGGTGAGCGTCTCGGCCAGTCCTTCGCGCAGGCTGCTGGCCGCCCCGGGGTGCGAGCGCTCGATGCGCTTGGCCAGAGCTTCGAGCCGGCCCTGGGCGGCCAGGGCGTCGGGGTTGGCGTAGGCGGCGCGCATCTCCTTCGCCACCACCCGGGCCACGTCGTCGGGCAGCTTGGATTCCACGTTTCTGATCTTGTGCAATTGGCACCGGGCGATGACCGGGTGGTCGAACACCGCCTGCACCCCGGCGCACAACGCCTTGGCCCCGTCGAGCACGGCCAGTATCGGCTTGGTCATGTCGAGCCCCCGCTCCCGCAGCCCGGCCAGGAGATCCTTCACGAGCGTGGCGTTCTCGGTGTCGCCCTCCTCGACGGCCAGCGGCCATTTGTTGCCGTCGATGTCGATCCCGAGCGCCACCACGCACAGAAACCCGGCGAAATGGACGCCGTCGATCATGATGGCCACTAAGTCGAGTTCCGAGAGGTCGGACGCCATCAGTTCGGTGAGCGCCGTCTCGGTGGCCGCCACGAACCGGCGCGACACGGCCGACTTCGACGTGGAACGGCTGGCTGCCTCGACCGCCGCACCCATCGGCTCCAGCCCCGCCCCGTAGCGGCGGGTGGAGAGCTTGGCCATCATGCGGGCCAGCGTTTCCCGGCCGAGCAGCTCGGTGGACGTGCATGCCTGATAGGTCGGCAGCTGCACCTCGGCCGTGCGGTCAGCGCTGCGCAACCTCGGCCGGCGGATCGAGACCTGGCGCCCTCCCAGGGCCACCAGTCCGTCCTCGGTCCCGTGGCGCACGGCGACCCGGTCGGGATCATGCACGCCCTTCGGGCCGGCCAGGGCGGTGGCCTCGTTGTCCAGGATCACGCCGAGCACCTTCAGCCCGGTGCCGACGGCGAAGGCGAGCAGTCCCTCCTCGAGCTCGCCGGCCAGCTCGCCGATGGCCACGGTCACGGTGTCGGGCAGGGCCAGCGCCGCCTCGTGGGCGTCACGGCGCGGATCGGTCTTGGCCTTCTTCAGTGTCGTCCGGCCGGTGATGCGGGCGTTGGCGGTCTGGGTCTGATAGTTCTTCTTCACGACGGTCCCCAGTCCCCTTCTTGATCGGATGTCTTTCGACGGACGCCCGAGACCTACCACCAGGCAGGCATCAGGCGGGGGACCGTCAACTCAAATTTCCACGCTCAGCGGGACAACCTCTGGATAGGACTTGAGTAGATAGTAGCGCTCAACGATGGTTCGAGCATCTGGTGGGACAGCGATGATCATGTCCTCGAAGAGAGTGACATATCGAAGGTGATCGGAGCGAAGAAGGTCGGCGATGACCATAAAAGTCGGCCAATGATCAGGCTTGTGGGGAGGTGGGGGCGGGCCCAGGAAGAGCCTCGCATCGTCGATCAGAAGTGCCGATCGAGCGCCGACTGCCGATGCGTCTATTGCTGCGATCTCGTCGAGCAGTGGACACTCGAGGTCTACGCCGGCGGTGCCGTGGCCGCTGTAGTGCCCATCGAGCCAGAAGAGTGCGGGTTCCCCGACATCGGTCATGAGATTGGGTAGCACTTCTACTGAAGAACCATGGATGAAGTTCAATCCCGGAGCAGCGAGACGCCCGACGGCCGACGAATAAAGTTCCTCCGAGAGTTCGATGCTCCACACACGAGGAAACACCGAGCTCAGCGCTTGGGCTCCTTCGCCCATATAGGTTCCCGTTTCGACTGCCACGGTCAAGCCGAGGGCGTCACGGAACATTTGGGCAAGCATGACCGGCACAGTGCCCACGTGACGGGATGTTAGCCGGATGCCGGCTACTGCGCTAGGACGTTCCCGGTGCCAGTGATGGACCGCCAAGTCTCTTCGCAAAGGTTGCCGTACGACAGGCTCATACTGTCCCGTTGCCCTATCTGTCAGGCTGAAGTGACGTGAACGAACAGTCGCCATCTCAGCTGTGTGTTGCTTTTCTTGCGAAAAGGGATTGTCTGGGCAGGTGCGGAGCTACGGCCCGGGCCAACTGAGTGTCCACCACAAGTGGTCGGTGCTGTCCAGCAACGAGCAAGGCGTCGTCTTCCCAGGAGTTAGCGGCCCACTCGTCGTCTAGGCCTTCGGGCTGTCGACTCATCTCCCACCAACGGACGAGGTGCCAGCACTGTCCGGGTTTCCAGCCACCGGGCGCGACACGGGATCCAGCCACCGCCTTCTGATCAAGAACGTCACGCGCTCGGATAGCGGCGTGAAGACACGTGAACGACTGAGCAACGCCCTCGGGGCCGGCTGCTCCCACTACAGCGTGGTTGCCCCCCCGGATCTCGACCTCCGGGCTCGGACGGCTTATGCACTTCGGGCTGTAGAGCATCTCAACAAAGCCGATCTCCCGAGTCACGACGAGGCGCTCACAGTCCTCCGCCGGACCGACCTGCTCTGCGGGACGCATTGTCATCGTCAGCAAGCCACGAGCAGACCTCTTACGAACATCTCGACGCTGGGCAAAGTTGACTACCGGCACCCGAAGGACACCGTATGGGGAGCTCTGGAGTTCTGTCCGGTCGCCCACCCAGAACTCGTCGGCGTCGATGGGCACAACCCAGTCTGCACCAGCTGACGCCGCCTCCCGTGCGAGGCGGGTGGTGACGATTTCCTGTCTGTAAGGGCCCTGGTCGCTCGACACGGCGATTGGCAGCCGCCTTGCCAGCCGATCAAGAATCTTGAGCGTTCCGTCGGTGCTGCCATCATCAACCAGGACAGCCCTGTCGATCAGGGTGCTCAAATGGTGCCGAAGATTGACCTCGATGAGATCGGCCTCGTTGCGGACCAGATACAGGCCAACGACTTCCATGCCAGCGATTCTCGTCGATCCGTCAGGGCAGGGCGAATTGAACTGAGCCGTCAGTGCTTAGCCTCCCTACGTAGCCCTGACGCGAGGGGCCCTGCGAACCGCCGAGGCGCCACACCCCGAAGCGCGCCGTCAGGATTCGACGTTGCACCGGGCATACGGTCGGCACCCCCTGGCTCCTACTTGACCGGCGAACTTCCGAAATGATGGACTGCACCATGAACGAGATCGGAAGACGGGGCCGTCAGCTCAATTGACGAGATGATCACATACCGGCAACTCGGTCGCAACGGCCGTCTTGGGAATCAGCTATGGCAGATAGCAGGGACAATAGGAGTGGCTCACAGTCGAAACGAGCCGGTCGGGTTCCCCTTCTGGCGCTACGAACCGTACTTTTCGGTTCCAGACCGCCTGTTCCCCGACCTCAGTGACGTCAAGGGCGAGGATCTCGGATTCGACTATCTCCAAGACCTGCGGCATCTGTCGGAGGTTGAAGACCTCATCCGGGAGTACTTCAAACCGCACCCTGAAGTCTGGGCTGGGCTGGCCCGGCGATATCGTGACGTGCTCGCCCTGCCTCATCGAACGGCAGTGCACGTAAGGCGGGGTGACTATGTGCGAAACCAGGAGCTCTTCCCGTGTCTTCCGCTCGACTATTACGTGGAGGCGATGTCCCTGACCCACGCACCCTACCTGGTGTTCTCAGACGACATCGGGTGGTGCCGAGAAAACCTCCCGGGACAGTGCCTCTTCGTAGAGCACAACCGCGACTTCGAAGACCTGTTTCTGATGACGGTCTGTGACGAGCACATTACGGCCAATTCGACGTTCTCTTGGTGGGGAGCCTGGCTCGCCAACACTCGAGCAATCTATCCGCGCTACTGGTATGGGCCTGCGTTCCCACATAATATGGATCCCATGGCGTTCCTCCCCGCCGACGCCATCGTGCTCGACGTCGACGGCTCCGTGGACCTAAGTAGATAGCATCATGCGGCTCGAGGACTCAACGGTGGTCGTGACCGGTGGCACGGGCTTTCTCGGACGTCATCTTGTCGCTGAGCTGGAGCGGGTCGGAACAAAGGTCGTCGGAGTGGGAAGTGGAGACTATGACCTCCGTAGCCGCGCGACGATTGAGCGCCTTCTCGATGACAAGCAGCCTGATGCACTCGTACACCTCGCCGCCATTGTGGGAGGGATCGGCGCCAACAGAGCCGAGCCGGGCCGGTTCTTCTACGAAAACGCGCTCATGGGAATTGAAGTGCTCGAGGCCTGCCGTACTCGCGTCGCCAAGATTCTCCTTGCCGGAACGGTCTGCGCGTACCCGAAGCACGCCAAGATTCCATTTCGGGAGAATGAACTCTGGGACGGCTATCCAGAGGAGACGAATGCACCTTACGGTTTGGCGAAGAAAATGCTCTTGGTGCAGGCACAGGCCTACCGTGAGCAGTACGGGCTCAACGCCATCTATCTGTTACCTGTGAACCTCTACGGCCCGGGGGACAATTTTGATCTCGCTTCGGGCCACGTCATTCCGGCCATGATAAGACGGTTTCTGGAGGCTCGCGACGCCCATACCCGCGAGGTTGTCCTTTGGGGAGATGGCAGTCCGACGCGTGAGTTCGTCCATGTCCGGGACGCAGCTAGGGCTTTCCGGCTGGCGCTCGAACACTACGACGGCGCCGAACCCGTGAATGTCGGTTCAGGGCACGAGATCGCGATCTGCGATCTCGCAGAACAGGTCGCGGCGACCGTTGGTTACTCGGGCAGCATCAAGTGGGACACGTCCAAGCCAAATGGCCAACCGTTCCGGCGGCTCGACGTCTCGCGGGCGCAAAGAGCGTTTGACTTCAAAGCCTCCATCGACTTCGGGACTGGACTGGCCGAGACGGTCGCCTGGTACGAGCGTTACCGCGCCCGGTGATCGGTCCGCTTCGATCACTGGGAAACACAGGGGTCGATTCGCTCGTTCAGGATCGAGCTTTGAGTGTGGCGAACACGGGTATCCTCGTGGTCGAGTTGAACACGACCCCCACGGGAGCAAGTCGGGCGAGGGAGTGAGAATTGCTACTTGACCTCGAAGCGCTCGTCGTCGCGCACCGACTTGACGTCGGCGAGATCCTTCACGTCGGAGCCCACGTCGGACAAGAGGCCGAAACCTACGAAGCGCTTGGTGCGACCAGCGTCACATGGATAGAGGCCAACCCCGCAGTTCTGCCCGATCTGCGTCGCCATGTCGAGCCTCTCGGTCATCGCGTACTGGCCGCCCTGGCGACGGATCGGACCGGGGACATCGTCGACTTTCATATCACCAACAACCAGCAATCCTCGTCGGTTCTCAGACTTGGTACACATCGCTATGAACATCCAGAGGTGGTCGTAACGGAGTCCGTGAAGCTCACAACGACCACACTTGACGACCTTTGTGCATCGGCGGATGTCGGAAGACCGAACATCTTGGTGCTCGACGTCCAAGGTGCTGAGATGCTCGTGTTACGCGGTGCTACTCGTGTGATGTCCACGGCCGATTGCATCTACGCCGAGGTCAATGAGCGACCTCTCTATGCGGGCGCGACCCTACTACCCGAGTTCGATTCGTTTCTGGCCTCTCACGGCTTCGATCGCGTGGCGACGGCGCTCACGGTCCACGGTTGGGGCGATGCACTTTATGTCAGGAAGGAGTCGGTCATGTCGGCTGCGAGCGCAGAGCGCACGCCTCTCAAACCGGGGTACGACGTCGCACGGGCGCTCAGACGCCGAGTTGGGTCGAGAGTTCGGGCCGTTGTATCGGGAGCCGTGGATCGGAGATTTGATGCCGTGGAAGCGGAGCTAGGCCAAATGACCCACCGCATGGCCATCATTGAACAGATGCTGGTCCGGGGCGAGCAGGAGATCGAGGCGCTGCGTCAACAAGTCGAAGAGTGCCTTGACTTTCTGCGGATCCAACACACGGTCGTTCGCGAGGTCCTTGAGGAAGTGAAGCCCCTTTTGGGCCCGAGAAACCCGGAGCAATGAACGCCGGCCACCCGATAGTGAGCGGACACACAGACTCCGTAGCAGGTCAGCGCGAGGCCACCCGCCGCACCGGGACCGGGATATCGAATTCGCTGCTCCGGGTTAGATAGCGCAGCTCGAGGGGCCACCCTCGTTCCATCCTCACGCGTTGTGATGGAGACTCTCGTGGTGGCCTCGATCAGCGTGACGTACTCAACGGACAAGAGCTGCCACAGCGAGCTAGCAGACGACGACGAAGGAGAGGTCACCTGAGTGGACGAGCCCATCGACGGATACGCCGTCATCTACGCCTCCCTCGGGGTTGGGGTGCACCTTCCGCACTCGCCAGAGGCAAGTGCGCCGAGCCGCCGCAGCGAGCCGGCGAGGTTGTCCCAAAGTCGGAGCGGTCTGCCCATCGCACCCACGCCGATCCGCCAAATCCGGAGATCGCCACTATAGCTCTCAGGCCAGCAGTGACCTAGTGGTCTGTCTTCCGCGACACTGCCCGCCAGAACGAACTCCAATGCCTTCACAGGGTGAGGGGCGACCCAGGCCGATGGGTCAGGCTCTTGCATTGCGACGCCGCCCGGGCGCCCCCGTGGACGGTTTTCCAGCGGTCATCCGGGAGTCAGCGCCTTTCCGAGTGCCGCGGCCGCGTCTCGGTCCCGTTCTGGTAACGCATGGGAGTACACCTTCAGCGTCACTGATGCATCTCGGTGGCCAAGGCGTCCGGCGACGGTCCGTACATCGTGGCCGGCTCCGATGAGTTCTGTGGCGGCGAAGTGACGCAGCGCATGCAGGTGAGTGTCCACTCCGACCTTCGTGGCGACCGACCTCACGTAGTGACTCACGGTGTCCGGAGCAATCGGGCTTACAAGGTCGTAGGTGAAGATGGGGGAGTCAGGCGTGATGGAGATTCCCAGGTCACCGGCCCGGTCCTCGGAAACCCTCAGGTGACGATTGAGGGTTTCTTCACCGAAAGTGTCGAGGGCCAGTCGCCTGGCGGCGTGGGTCTTCGTGTCCTTCGTGATGAGCTGCCCTCGGCCCATGGTGGCGACCGACCGCTCGATGGTCAAGGTATGGCCGGTCCAGTCCACGTCGCCCCACCGGAGCCCGCACAACTCACCACGTCGGGCACCGGTCACCGCAGCCATGGCGATGAGCGTGGCCATGTCTGGGTCGTCTGATTCGGCGGCTTGGATCATGGCCTGCACCTCGGCCACCGTGGGAGCCGTGACGGTCTTCGAGACCAGCTTTGGCGGGCTGGCATCTGTAGCCGGGTTGGACGCGAGGAACTTCCATTTGACGGCCTGCCGGAAGCCGGCCCGCAGGACGGCGTGCACCTGTCGCACCGATGCAGGGGCAAGTCCCTCGTCGGAGAGGCCCTGGTAGAACTCGTCCAACTCGAGGGCGGTGACTTTTCGGGCCGCCACGTGCCCGAGGGCCGGGCTGATGCGCTTGTCAATGAGGCGCCGGTATTCCCGAAGGGTGGTGGGGGAGCGACCCTCGCTTGTGATCTGCTTCAGCCACTTGGTGAGCAACTGGTCCACAGTGACGCCCGCTCCCGCCGTCCTGCCGCTTCGGTTTCCCTCCAACTCCTTGACCAGCTTCGCCAGGGCCTTGTCAGCGGTAGTGACCTCGGGGTCATCGACGGCGTACCCCGGCCATCGCCGACTGACCTGGCCGTACTTGCCGGTGACCGGGTCACGTCCGGTCGCCACGCGCAGTTCGTAGACGGCGGACTTGCCGCGGCCACTGATCAGTCGCTTGGAGCCCTGCATGTGGCGAGTCTACCGTATTCTGGGTTTTTTGTGGGTTTCCCCTTCGGGTCCCACTCGCAAAAACCCTGTCTGACCTGGTGCGCCCCTCGGGATTCGAACCCGAAACCTGCGGATTAAGAGTCCGTTGCTCTGCCGTTGAGCTAGAGGCGCATCGCCGAGTGTAGAAGATGACGCCCAAGCCGTGGTACGGCTGGCACGACGATCAATTGGGGTGACCGAGGGGACTTGAACCCCCGACCTCCAGGGCCACAACCTGGCGCTCTAACCAACTGAGCTACGGCCACCGTGCCGGTCCAGCATGGCACAAGCCACACACGGCGTCGGCCGGACCGAGAGGTAGCCTTGGGCCAACGGGATGACCAGGTCAGCCAGCGGCCGGACTGGCGCCACCCGCCTCCGTAGCTCAACTGGATAGAGCAGGTGGTTTCTACCCACCAGGTTGCGGGTTCGACTCCTGCCGGGGGCACCGAGGTGAGGGCGGCACTCGCCCTCGGCCAATAGGGGATCGCACTTTTCCGGCGGTGCTTCAACCTGAGGTTCCTCTCTCTTCCGCGGCGTGTCGCGGGACGGTTGGGGTCCGGTTGGCCCTGTGGTGTGTCGGTTGTCCGGCCATGACGGTCCTGGGTCGCGAGTCCTAGTCACAAGTGGTGACGGGTCTGTCGTCCTCGTCATAAATTGGGCGAGACACGGCCCTTCGCACCCGGAGCGCGACGGTAAAATGGCAGTGCTCAGGTCTCGTGTCCGTGTTGTCGGAGACGACGATGTGGAGCCGGCCATTCGGCTCGGAGCTTCTCGGGGGGGAAGGTGGGGTGTGCGAGGTGTCCGTCATGAGAAGGTGGGGCGCGATCGTCTGAATGTCCGCCGAGGCGCCACCGGCCGACCGCGGCGATCCCTCATTCGTGTTGTTGGAGCCACGATGGTGGTGGCCGTCGTCGCTGGTGCGGTCGGCACGGTGCCGGCCAGTGCCGACAAGGCGCCGCGTTCGTGGTCCGTCCAGCAGCAGTACCAGCCGAAGACCGGCCCACTACTCTCGGTATCGTGCCCGACCTCCTCTGATTGTTGGGCGGTCGGTGTCAACTCCGTAGACGGCGGAGCCGTGGTCGCCACCACCGACGGGGGTCACACCTGGAGCACCGAGACCCTCCCGATCGCGACGAGCTATGTCACGAGCATCTCCTGTCCCACCGTCTCGAACTGCTGGGCGTCCGGACTCGATGCGGAAGGCGGCGTCGTGATTGCCACTGCCGACGGGGGAACCACGTGGGAGACGGAGACCCTCCCGAGTGCGACGGAACAACTCAAGAGCATCTCGTGTCCGACCACGTCCGACTGCTGGGCTGCCGGGGTGACCGATACCGGTCCCACCTCTGTCAATGTGATCGTCGGAACCAGCGACGGGGGCGCCACTTGGAGCGACGAGACGGTTCCGAATGGCGCCTACGCGATCAGCAGCATCTCCTGTCCGACGACCTCAGACTGCTGGGCCGCCGGTGCCAACGAACGAGTCCCGGCCGGCGTGGTCATCGCCACCACCGACGGGGGCGCCACGTGGAACCCGGAGACCCTCCCGGCTGCGGCGGGAGCCATCGTCAGCCTGTCATGTCCGACGGCCTCGAACTGCTGGGCCGCCGACCGTGCCGACGGCTCCTCCTCCACGGTGATCGCCACCATCGACGGGGGGAGCGCCTGGAATACCGAGACTCTTCCGAACGACTCGTACGACCTCACGGGGATCTCGTGTGCCACCGCCTCGGCGTGCTTCGCCGTGGGCGAGGACGGCACCTTGTCCGGAGCCGTGGTTGCTACCAGCAACGGGGGAAGCACCTGGAGCCCGCAGACCTTCCCGCAGGGCACAGAGTTGCTCGACGCCATCTCGTGCGGGTCCCCGTCGGCCTGTGTGGCCGTGGGTTTCGACGAGAGCTTCTCCGGTGTCGTCGCCTCGACCACGGACGGCGGTGTCACCTGGACTCTCGAGAGTCTTCCCGTCGGCACCGCCGCACTGGACGCCATCTCGTGTCCCACCGCCTCTGATTGCTGGGCGGTGGGTCAAGGGACCAACGACGTGAGATCCACCATGAACGGAGGAGCGACATGGCACGCCGAGAACCTCCCCGCTACGAATCTGTTCCTCGCCGGCATCTCCTGTCCGACCACGTCGAACTGCTGGGCGGTCAGAGCCGGCGGTCCTTTGGGAGATGCCGTCGTTCTCGCCACCAGCGACGGGGGGGCGACGTGGTCGCCACAGACCCTCCCACCGGGAACCTCTCTTCTGCGCGGCATCTCGTGTCCGACGGCGTCTGATTGTTCGGTCGTCGGTACGGGCGCACTGGGCGTCGTCGTGGTCTCGACCACCGACGGAGGGAACACCTGGAGCTCGCACGTCGCTCCGGGGGCGTTGGGTTCGGCCTCCGGGTCGGCGAGCGCCATCTCCTGCCCGACGGTCTCGGATTGCTGGGCCGTCGGTGTCGACCATGGCCACGCCACCCCCGCCATCATGCGCACCGCCGACGGCGGCACCAGCTGGCGAATCGAGCGGCTGCCGAAGGGGATTGCGGTGCTCGACGCCATCTCCTGTGTCGGAACAGCGAACTGTTGGGCCGTCGGTGGTCGCAGCGACGGCACCGGCGCCGTGCTGGCCAGCACCGATGCCGGGAGGCATTGGAGCACCCAGCGGTTACCGAAGAGAGTGGGGAACCTGAACGCCATCTCGTGTGCCAGCACCAGCGACTGCTGGGTCACGGGCGGGGGAGGGGTCGCCATCGCCGCGTCCGGCACGGGCACCTCCGCCGGCGGGTCGTCAGGTCAGATCTTGGCCACCACGAACGGAGGCATGCGCTGGCGGTCCGAGACGCTCCCGGCGGGAACGGCCGCTGTGCGCGCCGTCTCGTGCCCTGACACGTCGGACTGCTGGGCGCTGGCCGCGACATCGAACGACGTCGTGATCCTCACCCTGGGGGCCACGGCGCCGCCCGTGATCACCGGAGACCGCCACCTCCACGACCGCAGCGACCGGAGGACCTAACGGAGCGAGGCGGGGTGGATCCGCGTGGCGTCGGTGAGCCAGGGCCGAAGTCGATCGAGCGGCATGGGGCGGGCGAAGAGGTAGCCCTGGGCGACATCGCATCCCATCCGGCACAGCTCGCCGGCGACATCTTCGGTCTCCACACCCTCGGCCACGACACGCAGGGCGAGGTTGTGTCCCAGATCGACGATGGAGCGAACGATGGCGCAATGGGCTGGATCGGAGGTCATGTCGGTCACGAATCCCTGGTCGATCTTCAGCTCATGGACAGGAAGCGATGACAAGAAGCTGAGCGAGGTCTGTCCCACGCCGAAGTCGTCGATACTGATGGCGACACCGAAGGTTGCGAGCTCGGCCAGCACCACCGCCGCGTGGCTCGGATCAGTGAGCAGAGCGGTCTCGGTGATCTCGATGATGAGGCGGTCGGCGGACACGCCATGCTTGCGCAGGGCGGCGATCACTTGGCTGGCGAACTCGCCGCTAGAGATGTTGCGGGCCGACACATTGACCGACATTCGAATCTGTGAGAGTTCGGTCTTCTGAGACATGTCGCTGAGAGCTCGCTGCAAGACCCATTGCGTCAATTTGTCGATGAGGTCCGTCCGTTCGGCCAGAGGCACGAACCTGTCGGGGGAGAGAAGTCCGAGAGAGGGGTGCTCCCAGCGGACCAACGCCTCTACGGCTTCGACGCGTCGGTGGGGCAGAGCCATCTTGGGCTGGTAGTGCAGGACCAGTTCATCGTTGTCTATGGCGTGACGCAGATCACCGATGAGGGCCAGATTGCCGGCGTCGTAATGATCCTGGCTGGGGTCGTAGCGAACGACACCGGTGTGCTGAGCTTTGGCCACGTAGAGCGCCACATCGGCTCGCTGCAGGAGCTCGTCGACCTCGATGCCGTCTTCGGGGCTCAGGACAAAGCCGATACTGGACTCGATCGAGAGAGGGAGTCCACTCACCTCGACCTCGTTCTCAATCACCTCGCGCAACCGGTGGAGCACCTCTTCAGGGTTCTTGACGTCACACAGGACCACCCCGAATTCATCGCCCCCCAGCCGAGCCACGGCGTCTTCGGGACGCGTGAATGCCACCAATCGCTGGGCCAACTTGGTCAGGAGCTCGTCACCGTTGTGATGGCCCAACGTGTCGTTGATCTCCTTGAACCGGTCAAGGTCGATAATGGCCAGTGCGGCGTGCGACTGCGTCGCGACGGCGTCCCTTACGGCCTGTTGGGCTCTGTGGTGGAAGAGCGAGCGATTGGGAAGCTCGGTCAAAAGATCGTGTTCGGCCAGAAACTTGTTGCGCGTCACCTGCTGACGGAGACCCTGAGTCAGTGATACGGAAAGGGCGAACAGAAGCAGGTAGAGCGCCACCAGGCCGGCCAACAGATCGCGGTAGAGCCGGTGCAGACCCGAAGAGACGTCAACATTGATCGGTGCGTAGGGGAGATACACCTCGAGGACTCCGACCTGATGCGCAGGAGTTCCGGCCGTCAGTGGCGTGTAGACCTCGACGGCTGCCGGCCCGGTGGCGCCATGGTCGTTGATGTCGGTATTCAGGTGGGTGAGACGGGCCACGGTGGCACCGTGCGCGGCGGCGACGGCATCGTCCTCGGGCGTGGCTCCGAAACCCGAACCGTCATCGGAGAAGGCGACGTTTCCCGCCAGGTTCCGTACTCGGAGCCGAAGGACGTTGTGGCTTCGCACCGACCGGTCGACGAGCCGGTCGAGGCCCGTGATCTCGTCCCTGTCGAGCCGGGCGCCGAGCGGACGGCCGTCGAGGAGCGGGTCCACGCCCGTCTCGGCCACGAGGAGCGCTTCTGAGCGCCCCTCGGCCAGGCCTCTCTGGCGGGCTTCGGACCGGTAACTGGCGGCGAGCACGAATCCCAGACCGGCGACCATGACGAGGCTGGAGACTGCGTAGATGGCGAACATCCGAGGCAGTGAGCGAGCACTCTTGCCACCTGTTTTCACTCTCTTTCTTCGGTAGGGACGGTCTGCGACTTGATCGCCCGTGCCTGAGCGCCTGGTGCCGGTCCCGGGGTTCGGCCGGCGGCGGCGTTGCCGGACGAGAGAACAGACCCGGCCCCGGCCCGGGTCCCGATGGTCGGGCCCGGCCACGGGCACCGGGACGATCGCTTTAGACTGCGCGTCGTGGCACGGGTGGTGGCGGTAGCAAACCAAAAAGGGGGTGTCGCCAAGACGACGACGGTGCACGCCCTGGGTTTCGCCCTGGCCGAGCTCGGACGGCGCGTGCTCCTGGTGGACCTCGATCCTCAGGCCTGTCTCACCTACTCCGTCGGGATCGACCCCGACACCCTGGGCCACTCCCTGCATGACGTCTTCGTCCGCAAGATGAAGGCGGCCGACGCCCGGCGGACGCTGTCAGCCATCGAGGGCATCGACATCTTGCCCTCCACCATCGACCTGGCCGGGTCCGAGGTTCACCTCCTCACCCGCACGGGGCGCGAACACGTATTGGCGCGCGCACTGCTCCCGGTCATGGACGACTACGACGTCGTGCTCATCGACTGCCCGCCGTCGCTGGGAGTCCTCACCATCAACGGTCTCACCGCCGCCGCCGAGGTCCTCGTTCCACTCCAGTGCGAGGCGCTCAGCCACCGCGGTGTCGGCCAGCTTCTCGAGACGATCGACGACGTTCGCATGTTCGCCAACGCCGATCTGCAGGTGCGCGGGGTCGTCGCCACCATGTACGACGAGCGCACCCGGCACTCGAGGGCCGTCCTCGACGACGTGAAGGAGCGCTACGGATTACCGGTATTCGACCCGCCGGTGCGCAAGTCGATTCGCTTCGCCGAAGCTCCGCTGAGCGGCCTGTGCATTTTGCAGCATGCGCCGAACTCTCCGGGAGCTGAGGCCTACCGCGCCATCGCCCGCCAACTCGATGCCGACCCCCGTGCGCCGCGCTGAGGCCACCGCCCGAGGAAGGACGCGCCCCGGTGTCCGACGCCCCCGACCCCCTCGGTAAGCGGGCCCTGTACTGGGCCCCGGCCGAACGCCACGAAGACGGGCCCCGCAACGCCGACGAGACCTACGTGGCGGGGAAGCGGGCATTGTTCTCCGACGCCGGCACCGCGCCGTCCACCGCGCCGTCCACCGCGACCTCCGAGCCAGGCACGTTCGCCCGGGTTCCGGGTGCGGCCCGCGCCCTGTCGGGCCGGTCCGGACACCCGTCGAATCGCCGGGCTCACGACGACTGGCCGGCCCGAGAAACGAACGAAGGCCTTGGCGGTGGTCGTCCCGACGACCTGGAGCGCCCTGTCGGTTCGGGCATGTTCGGCTCACTGACGTTGCACTGCTCGTCGTGCCGGGTCCGGTCCCATGTGGATCTGGTGGAATACGTCGTGCTCCACCTGCCCCTGTGGTTCTGGAGACCGGGCCGCGGGTACACGAGGTTCATGTCTTGTCCGGCGTGTCACCGGCGGACCTGGGTCAGCGCGTCGTGGACAGGATGGTCACGCTGACCATGACGTCCAGGGTGGGCGCGTAGCACGTGGTCGCCAGCATCACGAGCTGGCTCCTGCACCTTCACGGCCCGACCGTCTACGTGGTGGTGGGGCTGTTGGTCTTCTTCGAGGTCGCCATTGTCGTGGGATTCTTCGTCCCCGGTGAGATCGCCGCCATCATCGGCGGGGTGATCGCCAGCCAACACCACGCCAATGTGGTGCTGATGGTGGTGCTCGTAGTCGTGGTAGCCACGGTCGGAAATGTGGTCGGCTATGAGGTCGGGCGCGTGATCGGGCCCTGGCTGTTCTCCCACAGACGACTGAGCGGCCACGCCGGCGTGGTCCGGGCCCAGGACCTCATCTCCCGCCGGGGTGGACCGGCCGTCGTCGCCGGTCGTTTTGTCGCCGTCGTACGCGCCGTTCTCCCGGGGCTGGTGGGAATGAGTGGAATGTCGCGTCGCCACTTTGCTCTTTTCAGTGCGGTGGGAGCCATGGTCTGGGGCACTTTGTGGGTCCTCGTCGGATTCGGACTCGGGCTGTCGTACACGAAGGTGACGAACACCGTCGGCCGGGTGACGCTCATCGTGGTGGCCGTGCTCGCCGTGGCGGGTCTCGGATTCATCCTTCGACGTCGCCTCCGCCGATCGCGGACAACGGCGGAGTGCGAACCCGACCGATAGCTGCTCAGTTCTTCTTCTTGGCCGGATGGCTCGGACTCGGTGCGATGGCGAGACTCTGGACGGCCGACACCGCGGTGCCGCCGGACTCCCCGCCGACGAGCCAAGCCGTGGAGGCGACGACCGCGACTCCGGCGTGAGAGACGGCCACCGAGAGGTGTCCCACCGCGGTGCAGGTGGCCGAAGACGGGTCGAACGACCACACCGTGGAGACCGATGACGCCGCCGGCGCGGCCGTGCTGGTCGAGGCTCCGGCCACGGTCGTACTCCCGTGGCTCTGGGCACCAGGTGGGGCCGAGTCTCCGCCGGCCAGAAGGACGCGTTGACCGAGCGCAACGGCGGAAGCCCCGGCCAAGGGTTCGGGGAGGTGTCCGGCGGCGGTGACCTTGTGGGTCGTCAAGTTCACGACCTGGATGGTGTTCACCGGATGACCGGAGGCCGCCCCGGCGGTAGCGAGGCCGCCGAAGACGTAGAGCTTGCTGCCGAGCACGGCGACAGCGGGAGAATCGACGGGGACCGCCAGCGCCGCCACCGTCGAGAAGTTTCGTCCGTCGCTGGTGGCCAAGATGTCCGGATCGGGCCCCGTCCCACTGTCGCCGCCCACCAGGTACGCGGTTGCTCCCACCGTGACGGCGGTGGCCGAGGCCCTCGGCTGCGGCAGCGATCCGAGCACCGTGGCCTCGGGCACGACCGTCCCCGAGACGTTCGATGCCGAAGCGCCCATGGGAAGGCCCTGGACCGACAGCGACGCCGTTCCCGAGGCCGTCGTTCCACCGAAGACCATGGCCTGGCCGTCGAGGACGGCGCCGGCCGCGTTGTCCAGGGTGTTCCTCAGGTATCCCACCTGACTCAGGGCCCCCTGGTTCACGTCGAGCCCGAAGACCCCCGATGCCGTGGCGCCCCCTGTCGTGGCCCCGCCGAGAATGACCATCTGGTCGCCGCTGGCCGGCGTCCAGGGCAGCACGACGGTCCGCGTGATCGGTGCCTTCAGCCGCCACGTGGCCAAGGTGGTCACGACCCGCGGCACGGTGGCGGAAGTCGGCGACCGACGAATCGACGCCGCCGGGCGGGCAGGAGTGCGCCCGAGAAAGACGTACAACAGTGCACCGGCACCGATGACCACCACGAATGCGACGGCCAACCGGGACCGGCGGGCGCGCCGGGTGGCGTGGCGGGCATCGAACCCGGGCATACGCCGGGCCAGGGGGGAGTTGACGGACACCACCAACCTTCGTGTTGTCGCCAGACGAGTGTCTCTCTGCCCGAAGGGTCTAGCAGCGTCTGACCGTCCGTGCACCGCTCGTTTTGCACCAAACGGCCCGTTCCCCACCGCCCGCGAGAATGGAACGCCTCTATCGGGCGTCGAGGTAGTACCGAGCCGGGAGTTCGCCTTCCCGGCGCACCCTCTGATGCTTTTCGAGCAACACGATGTGCGCCACCGTTTCTCCCACTGCTGCTCTCTGCATGTAGTCGACGATCTCGTCCCAGGGGCGTGACCAGGTCAGCCGCACGGAGAGATCCCAGGCCGTGGATCCCGGGTTCTCTTCGAGCAATTTCTCGATCTCCGCGAGCCGATCCGCGTGGTGGGTGATGATGTCGTCGAGTCGGCCCTGCAGATCGGCGAAACGGTACTCGTGGGCGGGGAGCACTTCGTCCACGTCCAGGTTGTGTACCTTGAGGAGCGATTCGAGGTACTCGCCCAGGGGGTTGGGAAACTGCTGGGTATGGACCCCGATGTTCGGGGTGATCCGCGGCAGCACGTGATCGCCGGACAGAAGCAGCTTGTGACGATCGCTGTAAAAGCAGACGTGTCCCGGTGAGTGGCCGGGGGTCCACACCGTCTGCAGATCCCAGCCCGGGACATCGACGATGCGACCATCTTCGAACATGACGTCGGGCTCCGCCATCATCACCTGGTCGCGGATCATCATCGAGGCCATGTTGAGATCGGGGAGCTTGAGAGCAGGGACGCCGGCATCTTCGAGGAAGACCCTCATGCGGGCGAGCAGGTCGTCGGTGTCGATGTAGCGCGACTGCAACATCTCGGCGTCATCGGGATGAAGGCCGATCCACGCGCCCGACTCCTCCCTGACACGACCGGCCAGGCCGTAGTGGTCGGGGTGGATGTGGGTCACCAGAACGGCCCGGACATCGGTGATTGATCCGCCCGCCTCGGTCAGTCCGTTGGTGAGCGCCAGCCAGGCGTCGTCGGTGTTCCACCCGGCGTCGACGATGGCCACGCCGCTGTCGAGCTCGAAGGCGTAGACGAGGACGTAGCGCAGGGGGTTGGCGGGGATGGGGACGGGAATGGACCACAACCCGGGTCGAACCTGCTCGACGGGGGGCATCACATTGCGATCCCAGGCCTCCTTCTGCAGCACGCCGGTGACACGGACCATGGCGGGGCACCGTAGGCGGCGACAACCCGATCGACCAGCCGGGGAGCGCACCCGACGACAACCCGGTCGTGTCGGACCTCCGTTTCGACGGCTTTCCACGCCTCGTCGCAGGCACAGATTCCTTCTGATGCGGCAATGGCACGGTGGGTAGCGGAGCCTGATGCCAATCGGTGCGCCCGGTGGCAAAGCTTGTGTCGAAAGCGACACGAAGAGTGATGTCGGCACTGGTATCCGTCACACAGCGAGTTCGTTTGACTATTTTCACACCAGTTTCATTGACCACAAGAAACACACACCCTTACCATCGAGCTTGCAGACAGCGCCGTGAGCTGGTCCACGCATCCGGTGTCCAGCGGGACCGACGCCCGGTGGCCGGGCCACGGAAAAGTCCCCGAGGCGACGGCACGGGCGGCGACGGGAGTCTCGGTGACAGAGCGGAGAGGTGACACTTTGGACGGCCCCGATGCGCTCAGTCATGGCACTGCCGTAGAACTTCCCGGGACGCGCATCCAGCACCTCCTCGATCTGTCGCGTGACGCTTTCGTGGAGACGGACTCCCGGTCGGTGCTGACCGAGTGGAACCGCCAGGCCGAGCTGCTTTTCGGATGGTCACGAGACGAGGTCCTCGGCCGTGCGGTGACGGAGTTCTTGGTCCCCGAGCGCTTTCTGACTCGCCTCGGTCGGGAGCTCGAGTCCGTACGGATGGCGCCTGCCGCCACCGAGCGGACCCGCCCACGCGAAATGAAACTGCTCCACCGTGAAGGTCACGAGGTCCACGTGTCGGTGACGGCCTACATCATGGGGTCCGGATCCGAACTGCGCATCGGGGGATTTCTCCACGATCGTCATGAAGAGAAGGCAGCCGAAGAAGCGCTGGCCCACGCCTACCTGTACGACTCGCTGACCGGGATGCCGAATCGGACGCTGTTCACCTACCGTCTCTCCTACGCGCTGGCCAAGGGCAAGGCATCGCCGGGCTCGGTGGCGCTCCTCGTGCTCGATCTGGACCGGTTCAAGGCGATCAACGATGCACTTGGCCACGAGGTGGGAGACGAAGTGCTCGTGGCCGTGTCGGCCCGCTTGCTGGCCGCCAGCGGTGGCGCTCAGGTCGTGGCCCGGCTCGGCGGGGACGAGTTCCTCGTCCTGTTCGACGGTGACCGTGCCGAAGCCGAAGCCGAAGCATTCTCCGAGCGTGTCCTCGCCGCTCTGTCGAAGCCCATCGCCGCCGGTTCGAGCGAGGTCTTCATCACCGCCAGCATCGGCATCGCCAGCACATCGGCGTTGGTGACCGAAGCTACCCCTTTGTTGTCGAACGCCGATGCCGCCATGTACCAGGCCAAGCGCAGAGGTGGCGGGACGGTGGAGGTGTTCGGTGAGGCCATGCGGGTGCGGGTCCTCGAACGCATGAACACCGAACACTCGTTGCACCGGGCCCTCGAACGCAGCGAGTTGCGGCTCTTTTATCAACCGGTGGTGGAGATCAAGAACAGCCGCGCCATCGGCGTCGAGGCGCTTCTGCGATGGGATCATCCCGACCATGGTCTTGTCACACCGAACAAATTCATTCCGGTGGCCGAGGAGAGCGGTCTCATCATCCCCATCGGCGCCTGGGTCATGCACGAGGCGTGCCGGCAGCTCCGGCGGTGGCAGACAAAGAGGTACGGCGGCCTCGAAGGCGCCGTCGAAGTCAATCTCTCGGCTCGACAGGTCGACCATCCCGCCATCGTGGCCACGGTCGAGGACATCCTGAACGACACCGGACTCTCACCGTCGAACCTGACGCTCGAGATCACCGAGAGCGCCCTGATGAACGATGCCGCCTCGGCCCTCGAAGTCCTGCACGCCCTGAAGGATCTGGGAGTGACCCTTGCCATCGACGACTTCGGCACCGGATACTCGTCGCTCAGCTACCTGCAGAGATTCCCGCTCGACATCTTGAAGATCGACAAGACATTCGTCGACGAGCTGGGCATGGCACCGGAGGGATCGGAGATCGTGGCCGCCGTGATCAATCTGGCGCACGCTCTCGGCCTCCAGGTCATCGCCGAGGGCGTCGAGACCGAGCGGCAACTCGAAGAATTGCAGCGCCTCGACTGCGACTTCGCCCAGGGCTACCTGTTCTCCCGACCGGTCCCCGCCCACGAACTCATCACTGCGTTCCCCGAGACCATCGGGGCCTGAGGTCGATCGACGCAGCGGGCTCAGGGAGCGGCATGCCCCGTCCAAGAGTGCCCATCCCACCATCGCAGGCGCGCTGTCCGGTAGGGGTCGGGATACCAACCCGGGGGCGGAAACGTCGATCCGCCGGCGGGATTGCGCGGCGTCGACGACGCAGCCGGTGTCCCTGACGACGGGGCTGTCCGCGCCGGTGTCGGTGACGCTGTTGGTGCATGCACCGGGGCCGGTGACGGCATCGGCGACGCTGCCCAGGGAGACATCGACGCTTCCGGAGTCGACGTCGCCACCACGGCCGGAGCCGGCTCGTAGGTCGGGAGCGGTCCCGACGACGCGCTGACACCGGGGGCGAGGTCCACGGCGCGGGGTCGTTCTCTGTCCAATTCCTCGAGCTGTCTGTTCAGGTCGTCCACGAGGGTTGACTCCGAGTAGTGGCAGCGGGCCATGCCCAGGGCCAGCGCGAAGCGGAACTCCTCGGCGTGGGCCGTGTCGTAGCGGACACCGGAGACCTCCTGGCGGTCCCTCACGGCAATGGCCGTCCACGGCGGGTCAGGGTTCGAGTGGTAGCCGATCACTGCGGTGTAGTCCCAAGTGCGGGTGTGGAGGCTGCCGGCGAAGACGGCGCGGCGGTCGGTGACCGTGACCACCCCCATGTCGACGGGGGTCGGCTCCGCTACCACGCTCGCTCCGGCCACGGCGAAGGAGAACCCGCTGTTGCCGCCCATGAAGTGGCCGGGCAGGCGTCGAGGCTCGATCAGCGCAACGGCGGGGAGGACGAGGAGAGCGTGCTCGCCTTCGTCCAGAGCGAGCGTAAGGGTGGGCGCCTCGGCGTTGGTGGCCCCGCTGAAGGACTGGGCCCGGGCGAGGAAGGACTGGACCCGGTCCCTGTGTGCGTGCCATGCCGCTGCTTCGGCCGCCTCACGGCGTGCCTTTGTCTTGTCTCCCAACGCCACTGTTCCTCCCGTCAGTCGAGCGCACGCTACCGAAGGCCGGCCACGACCGGTCAGCGGGGCGTGGGCTTCGGGGAATACCCCGAGGGCCGGAATGGTTGACATTACAAACATCAGGCACTACAACTCTTGTAGGTACAAGGTTGCGAACGCAAGGATCTAGGAGGCCACAATGACGACAAGCACCCCCACAACAGTCGCCCTGACCAGGGATTACAAAGATGCTCTGGTACCGGTACCGGGTATCTACGACATCGATGCCAAACACAGTTCGGTCGAGTTCGTGGCTCGGCACCTGATGATCTCCAAGGTCCGTGGGCGCTTCGATGACGTGAGTGGCACCATCACCGTGGCCGAGGTTCCCGAAGAGTCGACCGTCGAGGTTTCGATCGGCGCCGACAGCGTTCGCACGGGCGAGGACCAGAGGGACGCCCACCTCCGCAGCGGCGACTTCTTCGACATCGAGACGCACCCGCGCTGGACCTTCACCAGCTCCGCCGTCAAGCGCGACGGTGACAACTGGAAGGTGACCGGTGACCTGTCGATCCGCGGTGTCACCCGCCCGGTGGTGCTCGACGTCGAGTTCGACGGCGCCAACGCCACCCCTTGGGGCACCACCGCCGTCGGCTTCTCGGCCTCGACCGAGATCGACCGTGAAGACTGGGGCGTGACCTACAACCAGGTGCTCGAGACCGGCGGTGTCATGGTGAGCAAGAAGATCCGCATCGAGCTCCAGGTGGAGGCCGGCCTCCGGCAGGAGACCCCCGCCGTCTGATTCGCCTCACCGCACTTCCCCCTTTCAAACGATCGCCTCGGCTCCGGCCGGGGCGATCGTCGTTGTGGGCGCCTCCCAACGAGGGTCCGGCCCAACGAGGGTCCGGCCTGACGAGGGTCCCCGGAACACCTCCGACTCAGCGCGGGATGACCCGGGGCGCCCGTCGGGCGACGAATCGGCGTCCGCGCCCGGGTATAGCGCCCCCGCGGCGGCGAGACTGGATGGGGCGGGAGGACGATGGCGAAGAATCAGAGGGACGAAGAGCGCCGTGCGGGCCGTGCGCTGCGGCCCGACCTTCCCCGTTCCGCTCACGCGGCCTGGGAGCCGGCGTCGGATCGGCCCGACCCCATCGTCGTGCTGGGCGCCCAGAACCGCGGACGGATCGCCGAGCTGGTGCCCGTCCGATGGGGTCGGATGCTCGAGTCACCCTTCGCCTTTCTTCGCGGGGCCGCTCTCGTCATGGCCCGTGACTTGGAGACGACGCCGGTGTCGGGCATCACCGTCCAGGCCTGCGGCGACGCCCATGTGGCCAATTTCGGGGTGTTCGCCTCCCCCGAGCGGATCCTGCTCTTCGACGTCAACGACTTCGACGAGACCCTGCCGGGCCCCTTCGAATGGGATCTGAAGCGCCTGGCCTCCAGCGCCGTGGTGGCGGCGCGGGCGACGCTCGGCGACCGCCAAGGGGTGGAGGGAGCCCGGGCGGCGGTGCGGTCGTATCGCAAGCACATGCACAGATACGCGGCCATGAGTGTCCTCGACGTCTGGTACGACCGGGTCGACGCCGATGCCGCCACTCACGCCCTCGGTTCGGTGCCCGCCGCCTCCATCGAAGCGGTCCTGGCCCAGGCCCGCCGTCATACGTCCCAGGCTGCGCTGCCCAAGCTGACGGCGCTGACCGACGACGGGGGACGGCGGATCATCGACCACCCGCCGCTCGTGACCCATGACGTCGGCGTCCGGGACACAGACATGTTGTTGCCGCTCTTACACAGCTACCGCCTCAGCCTCGGAGACGATCACCGTGTCCTACTCGACCGGTTCACCGTCACCGACGTGGCCCGCAAGGTGGTGGGGGTCGGAAGCGTAGGCACCCGCTGCTTCATCGCGCTCATGACGAGTGACGTCGGTGAACCGCTCTTCCTGCAGGTGAAAGAGGCAGGGGTATCGGTTCTCGCCGGCCACTCGGTCTCGGCGGTCAGCGGTGGCGGGCAGTCCTCGGGCGCCGCACCAGATCCAGATCCAAATCCAGATCCAGATCCGGCCCCGGTGCCGGGACACGGACGCGAGGGGCGACGTGTCGTCGACGGTCAGCGGATCATGCAGGCGGCCAGTGACATCTTCCTCGGGTCGGCCTCGTGGCGGGACCGGGACTACTACGTGCGCCAGCTACGGGATATGAAGGGCACCGTCAACGTCGGCGCCCTCGACGCCGTGGGCTTCGTCAGCTACCTGGAGCTGTGCGGGTGGACACTGGCGCGCGCCCACGCCCGATCGGGACCGGCAGCGATGATCGACGGCTATGTCGGCCAGGGCGACGGGTTCGACCGCGCCGTCGCCCGCTTTGCCGTGGCCTACGCCGACCAGACCGAGCGCGATCACGCCCTGCTCGAAGCGGCCGTGCGCTCGGGCCGCATCGAGGCCACGCCGGGGGTGTGACGGCTGTACGTCCTCAGCTGCCGCGATCCCATCGGAGCCCGCCGGCATTGGCCTTCTCGGTGTAGTCGCCGCTGAAGTGGCGACTGACCTGCATCCGGGCGTCTTGCTCTGATCCGGGAGAGATGTTCGGCGGTCCCGACTCGTACTCGATCGTGACCGTGCCGGTGTCGGGGTCGTCCCCCGACCACACCACGGCCCGGGCCCGGTTCTTGGAGACGGCCACGGCGCCGGCCTACGCCCGTCGCTCGAGGTCAGGGGACACGATCAGAGTGCAGCGGCCAATGCGTCGACCTCACGCATCTCGGCCTCGTCGAGCACCCAGTCTCCGGCCGCGGCATTGGCCTCCACCTGGGCGCGGGAGGTGGCGCCGGCGATGACCGAAGCCACTTCGTCATGGGCGAGAAGCCAGGACATGGCCAGCTCCAAGACGGTGTGGCCCTTCTTCTCGGCGAAGGCGGTGAGCCGCTCGACGACGACGAGCTTCTCGTCCAGGGCGGCCACGCGCTCGGCGGGCATGCCCGAGAGACGGGTGCCGGCCGGAGGCTGCTCGCCGCGCTTGTACTTACCGGTGAGCAGTCCCGAGGCGAGAGGGAAGTAGGGAACGAAGGAGATGCCCTGTCTGCGGCACTCGGCCAGCACCTCGCGTTCGGGTTCGCGCTGAACCAGGCTGTACTCGTTCTGCACGCAGACGAAGCGAGCGGCGCCGGGGGCCACCGCCGCCTCGGCCTGGCGCAGTTGCTCGGCCGAGAAGTTCGAGCAGCCGATCTCGCGGACCTTCCCCGCCTTCACACAGTCATCAAGCGCCGCCAGGGTGTCGGCGATGGGTGTGTCGGCATCGGGGGCATGGAGGATGTAGAGGTCGACCCGGTCGGTGCCGAGGCGCCCGAGACTGTCGTTCAGGGCGCGCTTCACGTACTCCGGTTTCGCGCCGCGGCGCTCTTTGTCGACCTGCATACCGAACTTGGTGGCCACCACCACTTCGTCGCGGCGCTTACCCAGGGCCTGGCCGAGGAATTCCTCGCTCTTCGTTCCGCCGTAGATGTCGGCCGTGTCGAAGAAAGTGATGCCGTTGTCGAGAGCGGCGAAGACGACATCGGCGCTCTTTTCGGCATCGATGCGCCCGCCGAAGTTGTTGCATCCGAGGCCGATCACCGACACCTCGAGTGATCCGATCCTGCGTGTACGCATCATGTCCTCCTCGACGGGCCCGATGTTCCCGATGTGGCCGAATCCGGCCGGACGAAGGTGGTGTTCTCCGTCCACAGCCGGACGCTGATCGACTGGCTGGCGGTGGCCAGCAGGGTCCCGTCCTCGGCCCACAGATGGGCCAGTCCGTGGCCGAAGCCGTTGGCCAGTGCGTGCATGTGGATGTCGCACAGCACCCAGGTGGTGGGTACCAGCCGGACCACCCGCAGCGTGTTGTCCAGGCTGCGTCCCATGGTGCGTCGCCCGAGTGGCTGCGACACTCCCCCCGACACGTAGTCGCCGATCACGGCCAGGGTGGCGGCCGACGGCTCCAGATGTCCCGGTACCCGGGCCCAGAATGCGGAGTCGGCGCTGCCCGGGCTGCCGTCGAGCTCGCTGAACAGCCGCCCCCGGGCCACGCGGTGCTCGACCCGGTCGAGGACGGTGTCGGCGAACATGGCCGGGAATTCCTGCAGCGGGCACTCGTCTGGCGGCGGGACCTGGGGGGGCTCCACCCATGTGCCCGACAAATCGAGTTCGCGCAGTCCGAGTGCGGCGTTGACGGTCAGGACCTCTTTGTCGCCCAGCCGTCCGATGGCGCGCGCCTGGGTGGTGCCGCCGCCCACGGCGGCCAGGACGACCTCCCAGTCAAGGACGCTGCCGGTGGGGGCGTAGGTGAGGTACTGGGCCGTGGCCCACACCGTCGGTCGCCCCGATGCCGCTTCCATGGCCACGATGCCCGCCGCCAACCCGCAACCCCCGTAGAGGAAGTGCCCCGGGGTGCACACGGCCGGGGTGACGGGGAGTCGCCAGCGCAGCGGATCGTCGGTCGGCTCGAGGCCGAGGAAATGACGTGCATCCACGAAGAAGCACCCTACTGGGCCCCGTCAATCGACCCTGCGGTGGGCCCGGTCAGTTCACCGAGCGCTGGCGACCCTCCCAGTAAGGCTGGCGGAGCTTGTACTTCTGGAGCTTGCCGGTGGCGGTGCGGATGAGCGCGTCGCGCAGCTCGACCGATCGCGGCGCCTTGAAATGGGCCATGTGGGCACGGCAGTGCTCGATGAGCTCCTCCTCGGTCACCGTGGCCCCGGACCGGACCACGACGAGGGCCTTCACCGTCTCGCCCCACTTCTCGTCGGGGACGCCGATGACCGCCACCTCGGCCACGTCGGGGTGCTGATAGAGACAGTCCTCCACCTCTATGGACGAGACGTTCTCGCCGCCGGTGATGATGACGTCCTTCTTGCGGTCCGAGATGACGGTGTAGGGCCCGTCGAGGTAGCCGCCGTCACCGGTATGGAACCACCCACCCTCGAGGGCGGTGGCCGACTCCTCGGGCTGGTCCCAGTAGCCGGCGAAGACGTGGTTGGAGCGGGCCATGACCTCGCCCTCGTCGTCGATGCGGACGCGCACCCCCACGGCGGGAACCCCGGCGCGCGCCAAGCGGACCGATCGAACGGCGGGGTCGAGGCCGTCCCACTCGTACGGAGCGCGGTTCACGGTCAGCAGCGGTGCTGTCTCGGTGAGGCCGTAGATCTGGATGAACTCCCAACCCAATTCGGTTTCGATCCGCTCGATGGTCTTGGACGGCGGGGGAGCGCCGGCCACCACCATGCGGAGCGTTCCGGCGCCGGGGACGCCGAGGCCGCCGTCCACCCGTTCGGCGGCGGCGGCCAGGATGGCGGCGACCACGGCCGGGGCGCCGCACAACAAGGTGACGCCCTCGCTTTCGATCCGGCGCAGGATCTCTTCGCCGTCGACTTTGCGCAGCACCACGTGGCGGCCGCCCATGGCGGTGACGGCGTAGGGCATGCCCCAGCCGTTGCAGTGGAACATGGGCAGCGTGTGCAGCAGCACGTCGCGGTCGGTGACCGTGGTGTGCCAGCCGAAGCTAGAGGCGTTCAGCCAGCATGTCCGGTGGGTGAGCTCCACCCCCTTCGGCCGGGCCGTGGTCCCCGAGGTGTAGTTGATGGAGCAGGCGGCGTCCTCGTCGCCCGCCCAGGGCCGCGGCCCGCCCCCATCGCCACCGCTGCCGGCGACGGGCCCGGGGGCGAACAACTCGGCGTCGTCGCGGCCGTCCAGAACGAGCCGGACGGGGGCCGTGACCCCGGCCAACTGTTCGTCCATCTCGGGGTCGACGAGCAGGAGCTTGGCGCCGGAGTGCTGCACGATGTAGCGGACCTCGTCGGTGTTGAGCCGGAAGTTGATGGGCACGAGGACCCGGCCGAAGCCGCTCACCCCGAAGTACGAGACGAGGAAGCGCCCGGAGTTCGGGCTCACCAGGGCGACGCGCTCGCCCGGTCCGACGTCCATGGCGTCGAGGGCGGCCGCCATACCCCGGGCCCGGGCGTGCATCTCGTTGTAGGTGATCGAGCCGAGGGACCCAGGGGTGTCGGGTTCGTCCACGATGGCCACCCGGTCCCCATGGACGAAGGCGGCCCGTTCGAGAAAGTCGCCGATCGTGAGCGGCACGCGCATGTGCTCCCCTGTCCTTCGTGCTTTTCCAAGACCTCTTTACGGCCCGACCTCTTTACAGCCCGGTCGATCATCCCAGACCGGCTCCGAGGTTGCGCAAGGTCGGGTGCGGGCGACGGCCCGGGGGCCCGTCGCAGACCGGCTGGTAAGTTCTCGGCGTCGAGCGGCGCGGAGGTGCCAGATGGCTTCCATCGTGGTGACGGGTGGCGGAATGGCGGGGCTCACATCGGCCATGCTGCTGGCCGAAGACGGTCACGAGGTGACAGTCCTCGAGCGTGATCCGTCTCCCATCCCCTCGCCCACCGAGGCCTGGGAGTCGTGGACCCGCCGGGGGGTCGCGCAGTTCCGGATGGTGCACTTCTTCCAGCCCCGCTTCCGGATGGAGGCCGAGCGCGCCCTGCCCCGGGTGGTCACCGCCCTCGAGGGCGCCGGTGCCCTGCGGCTCAACTTCGTTGAAGGGGCACCGACGGAGCTGACCGGTGGGGCGCGTCCCGGTGACGACGACTTCGCCGTGGTCACGTCCCGGCGACCGGTGGCCGAATCGGTCGTGGCCGGGTGTGCGGCGGCCACCCCTGGAGTGACCATCCGGCGCGGTGTGGCCGTCGCCGGGTTGACGACGGGGGCCGAAGCGGTGCCCGGGATCCCGCATGTGACCGGTGTCCGCACCGAGGAGGGCGAGGAGATCGGCGCCGATCTGGTGGTCGACGCCACCGGCCGACGCTCGCCTCTGTCCGATTGGCTGGCGGCGGCCGGCGGGCGCCGGCCGGACGAGGAGATGGAGGACAGCGGCTTCATCTACTACGGGCGCCACTTTCGTTCGGCCGACGGATCGTTTCCTCCCATCTTGGGTCCGTTGCTGCAGAACTACGGGAGCATCTCCGTTCTCACCCTGCCCGCCGACAACGGGACATGGGGGGTGGCGATCATCGCCAGTTCCGGCGACACCGCCGTGCGGGCCGTGCGCGACATCGACGCCTGGACGAAGGTGGTGAGCAGCCTGCCCTTCGCTGCGCACTGGCTGGACGGCGAACCCCTCGACGACCGCGTCCAGATCATGACCAAGATCGAGGACCGGCACCGCCGTTTCGTGGTGGACGGCCGACCCGTGGTCACCGGAGCGCTGGCGGTGGCCGACGCGTGGGCCTGCACCAACCCGTCACTGGGCCGGGGCATCACTTTGGGCCTGCTGCACGCTCTCACTCTGCGCGATGTGCTGCGCAAGACCGAGGTGGACGACCCCGCCGGGTTGGTGCTCGGTTTCCACGAGGCCACGATGGCCACGGTCGAGCCCTGGTACCGCGCCACGGTGGCCTTCGATCGCCACCGGCTGGCCGACATCGAGGGGGAGATCACGGGCGAGCCCTACCGGCCCGACGATCCCACCTGGGAGATCGGCCAGGCCCTACAGTTCGCCGCCGGTTCCGATCCCGACTGCTTCCGGGCCTTTCTGAGCATCGCCGGGGTTCTGCAATTACCGGCCGACGCCGTGGCCCAACCGGGCGTCTTCGAGAAGGTCGTCGAGGTGGGAGAGCAGTGGCGCCAGGCGCCTCTGCTCGGGCCGAGCCGCAAGGAGCTGCTGGAGATGCTGTCGGCGTGAGGGATCGCTTTGTCGTCCTGCGCAGCCATCGACAGTGAGACGGAGGGAACAATGAAGATCGATGTGAACGGGGTGGGCATCGCCTACGAGGTGACGGGCGAGGGCCGGCCCGTGGTCCTGCTCCACGGTTTCCCCGATTCGGGCCGGCTGTGGCGGCACCAGGTGCCGGCTCTGGCCGAGGCGGGCTTCCAGGTGATCGTCCCCGACCTGCGGGGCTACGGCGGGTCCGATCAGCCCAAGGAGGTCGAGGCGTACTCCATCCCGTTCCTGGCCGGCGACGTCCTCGGCATCCTCGATCATCTGGGCCTGGAGAAGGCGCACATCGTCGGCCATGACTGGGGCGCGGCATTGGCCTGGTCCATGGCATCGCTCGTCCCCGACCGCGTCGACCACCTGGTCGCTCTGTCCGTGGGCCACCCCCTGTCGTTTCGTGCCGTCGGCATCGAGCAACAGGAGAAGTCGTGGTACATGCTTCTCTTCCAGTTCGAAGACGTCTCCGAGCAGTGGCTCTCCAACGACGACTGGGCCAACTTCCGGTCCTGGGCCGGCCACCCCGACGCCGATGGTGTCATCGCCGACCTCGAGCGGACCGGGTCACTCACCCCTTCTCTCAAGTGGTACCGGGCCAACGTGCCGCCCGAAGCCCTCATCGGGCCTCCGCTCGAGCTGCCGCCCGTGTCGGCGCCGACCATGGGGGTATGGGGGGCGAACGACTTCGCCCTCACCGAGGCGCAGATGACCGGTTCGGCGGCCCACGTGACCGGGCCGTGGCGCTACGAGCGGGTGGATGGCGTGGCCCACTGGATGCAGCTCGAGGCGCCCGACACGATCAACGCGCTGCTACTCGATTTCCTGCCCCGGTAGGAGTGTGTGCCGCTAGTAGCGCGTGCCGGTAGGTGTGCCGGCCGTCAGTCCTTGAATTCCGGCGGCCGCTTCTCCTTACGGGCGCGGGTGGCCTCTTCGAAATTCTGGGTGGTGATGCGGACGAAGAGCTGGGCCTGGCCTTCGGCGTCCATGTGGCCCTGGAGGCTGCCCGCTTCGTAGCTGCTCCACATGAGGCGCTTGGTGAGCTCCACGCCGGGTCGGCTGAAGGAGATGATCCGGTCGGCCACGTCGAACGACGCTTCGAGGAGTTCGTCGGCGGGGACCACCTGCGAGACGAGGCCGATCCGGTCGGCCTCGGCCGCGTCGAGGTCGCGTCCGGTCAGCATGATCTCGAAGGCCCGGGAGGAACCAATGGCGCGCGGCAGCAGGTAACTCAAGCCCAGCTCGGTGGAGGTGAGGCCGTTGTTGATGCCGGCGGCGCGGAAGTAGGCGGTCTCCGAGGCCAGGCGGATGTCGGTGGCCATGCTCAGGCAGAAGCCGCCGCCGATGGCGGCGCCGTTTATGGCACCGATGACCGGTTGGTGCATCCGGCGCAGGGCCCGGATGACATCGTCGAGGAGCTCCATGGCCCGCAGCGCAATGGTGGGGACGGTGAGGCCGTCGATATGGGGGATGACCCCGGCGTCTTGCTGGTCGGCCCCCGAGCAGAAACCGTGACCGGCGCCGGTGAGGACGACGACCCGGGTCTCGTTGTCGACGCTCACCTTCTCGAGGGCTTCGCGCAGAGGGATCATGACGTCGAAGGCCATGGCGTTCATCCGCTCGGGCCGGTTCAAGGTGATCAGGGTGACACCGGGGCGCGGGCTGTCGACGAGGACGAAGGACATCGCCGGATGTTGTCAGACGCGGGCGCGGCCCGAGACATCGGGCCCGGCGCCGCCCGGAAGACCGGGAGGGCCCGACGATCCGAGGAGCCGGAAGGTGTTCACATAGATGATCTCGGCGCCGGCCGCCGTCCAGTCGGCCCACTGCTTGAACTGCGGCGTCCGGTAGCCGCCCAGGCGGACCCGGAGATTCTCGGCCATGGTCTGGAAGGTCTCCTCGGGGTCGGCCGAGTCCATCTCGTAGAAGTGCATGAAGAGCGGATCGCTGTCGTCGACGTTCTGATAGGGCGTGATCTGGGTGTAGCCCGGCACAGCCGCCTCGGCGATGGTCCGGATGTGGATGAAATCGGCCCAGTCCCGCAGAGGTTGGGCCCGCTCGGGGGTGCTGGGGCTGATCCAGACGACGAGCAGGCCGGTGGTGGGCCGTCCCGTCAGGATGCCCTGGCCGGGCCGGGGGTAGCGGCGGAAGTGCCGGGCCGTGGTCGCGGCCGGCGCCGGCGGGGCGACGAAGGAGTCGCCCGTCTCGGCCACGCCGAGCAAGGTGCCCTCGGGGACGGCCATGGGCAGCTCGTCGCGGCCCGGGATCATCGTCTCCCACCAGCTGACGCGCTGCACCGCCGTCAGGGCGAGCAGCTCCGGGGCCCGGATCTCCGCGTAGTCGGCGGGGCTCGTGTCACCGAGCTCCAGGTAGAGACCCGGGGTGATGCGGTCTTCCATCTTTCTTTGGCCGGAGTCCGCTCAGGCGTCCAGGGCCTGTTCCTTGGCCCAGCGGTAGTCGGCCTTGCCCGACGGGGAACGGACGATCTGGGGCAGGAAGACGAAGGCCTTGGGCAGCTTGTAGCGCGCCACATGGGTGCCCGCTTCGGCCAGGAGCTCTTCGTTCGTGACCGAGGCGCCGTCGACCAGCTGGACGATGGCCACCACCTCCTGGCCCCAGCGCTCGCTGGGCCGGCCCGCCACCACCACGTCGGCCACGGCCGGGTGGGAGATGATCGCCTGCTCGACCTCCTCGGCGAAGATCTTCTCGCCCCCGGAGTTGATGGTGACTGAGTCGCGGCCGAGGAGCTCGATCTCCCCGTCGCCCAGGTAGCGGGCCCGGTCACCGGGAACCGAGTAGCGGACCCCGCCGATGACCGGGAAGGTCCGGGCCGTCTTCTCCTCGTCGCCCAGGTAGCCGAGGGGGACCGATCCCTTTTGGGCCAGCCAGCCGAGCTCGTCGTCGCCGGGGGTGAGCTCGCGGCTGAGGTCCTCGCTCACCACCGTCGCTCCGGGGCCGGGGACGAAGCGACCGGTGGAGACCGCGCCGGCAGTCGAGTTGGTGCCCATCTGGGCGCCGGTCTCCGACGCGCCGGCCACGTCGGAGACGACGATGTTGGGCATCTTGGCCAGGATCCGGGTCTTCATGCCCTCGCTCAACATGGCCCCTCCGCTGCCGAAAGCCAGGAATCCGGTGGTGTCGTAGTTCCCCCGCTCGAGCTCTTCGATGAGGGGCCGGGCCATGGCGTCACCCACCACGGAGAGGCCGATGATGTGCTCGCGCTCGACCGTCTGCCAGATGTCGACGGCGTCCATGGTGCGGGTGTTGGTGGGGAAGACCAAGGTGGCGCCCATGGTCATGTAATAGAAGCTGGCCCACTGCGCGGCGCCGTGCATGAGCGGAGGGATGGACATGACCCGGACACCGTCGTTCGGAAGGACGCGCTTCAACAGGTGCTCGGAGTCCTCGATGAGCTCCCAGGTGCCGTAGGTCCGGCCTCCCATGGCGGCGCGGAAGATGTCGTGCTGGCGCCACTGGACGCCCTTCGGCATACCGGTGGTGCCCCCGGTGTAGAGGATGTAGAGGTCGTCGGGCGAGGGATCGACGGGCGGGAGCTCGGGCGGGGCCGAGGCGAGGGCCTGCTCGTAGTCGACGGCCCCGGGCAGAAGCGGCTCGTTCGACTCGTCGGCCACCTGGATGAGCAGCTCCAGATCACGGAGCTCGGGCAGGACGCGTTCCAAGATGGGGGCGAAGGTGGCGTGGTAGATGAGGCCGCGGGCCTTGGCGTCGCGTAGGAGATAGCGGAGCTCCTCCTCGACGTAGCGGTAGTTGACATTGAAGGGGGCGACCCGGGCCTTGTAGGCGCCGAGCATGCCTTCGATGTACTCGTTGCCGTTGTAGAGGTAGAGCCCCAGATGGTCCTGGCCGGACTGGTGGCCGGCCAGCGACGAGCGCTCGGCGTGGACGCCGAAGTCGTGGCGGTAGAGAAATGACGCCAGCCGGCGCGAACGATCGGTGATGTCGCCGTAGGTGTAGCGGCGGTCGCGCCAGACGATGCACTCGCGGTCGGAGATGGTGGCGGCCACCGTCTCGTGGACCTGGCCCAGGTTGAATTCCTCCACGCTCACCGACCACCTCGTGCTCTCATCTCGATGCGGACCCCGCAGACTATTGCCAGTAGCCCTCGACCACGGGGGCCGGCCGGGGCTGAGCCTCGTCGGGGTTCTGGCCGGCCTGGCGACGGGCCCGGCGCTGACGCAGCAGATCCCAGCACTGGTCGAGGGAGACCTCGATGGTCCGCAGCCTCTCGGCCTCCTCGGGGGCGAGACCCTGGCCCACGTGGGCCTCCTCCAGGAGGCGCTCCTGCTCGGCGAGCTCGTTGATCTGATTCACGATCTGTTGGTCGTCCACGTGAGTGTCCTCCTCGGGCGGCGTCGACACCGACTTTAAAGGCCCCGGGCCACCGGGGGTTCCGCCGGGGCTGTCCTGTTTTCTGCCGGTCCGCTCGAGCGTGTCGGAGCTACTTGATCAGCCGGGACAGGCGGCGGTCGGCCAGGGGTTTCCCCCCCGTCTGGCAGGTGGCGCAGTACTGGAGGGACTTGGTGGCGAAGGAGACCTCCCGGACAACGTCGCCGCAGACGGGACAGGACTCGCCGGTGCGGCCGTGGACGCGCATGGTCCGCTTCTTGTCCCCCTTCAACTCGTTGGCCGCCTGGCCCGAGGCCCGGGACGCGGCGTCGCCCAGGATGCCGACCAGAGCGCCGTGGACCCGCTCGATCTCGTCGGGGCTCAGCCGGGCGGCCGGTTTGAAAGGCGAGAGCCGGGCGGCGTGGAGGATCTCGTCGGAGTAGGCGTTTCCCACCCCGGCGATGAGCGACTGGGTGGAGAGGGCGTTCTTGATGGTGCCCGGGGCGCTGTCCAGGATGCGGCCGAGGGTGGCGGTGTCGAAGCCGGGAGCGAGGGGATCGGGTCCGAGAGCGGCCAGGGCTTCGATGTCCTCGGGCCGGTGGACGACCCAGAGCGCCAAGCGCTTCTCCGTTCCCATCTCGGTGACGTCGAAACCGGGCGACGGCGCCAGATCGACCGAGGCGAATCCGATCCGCAGGGCGATGGGGCTCCGGCTCGGCCGGGCCCGTGATGCGGGGAGCGAGTCCCACCACTTGATCCAGCCGCCCCGGGCCAGGTGGACGACCAACCAGAGGCCGTCGAAGTCCAGGCAGAGGAACTTCCCCCGGCGGGTGCAGGAGGAGACGGCCCGGCCGAGCAGATCGTCGAGGGGAGGATCGAAGGTCTTGAGCGCGGCGATGGCGCCGAGCTCGCAGCGTTCGACGACCAGGCCACGCAGGCGGCCGTCGAGCCATTCGACCAGCGCCTGGACCTCGGGGAGCTCGGGCACCTCCCCATGATGCCGAGCCCGGGGCCCCGGCGTCGACCGGCAGGCCGCTGCCGGCCGGTCACTTTGGGGTGGGCCGCGCCCCGGACGACGAGGTCGGTGATGGCACAGTGGCGAGGTGGACATCGGCGCCCGAGAAAACGCCCGGGCCCGTGGCGCGTCTCTCGAGCGTCCTCTCCGAGGTCCTCTTCTGGTGGGAACGGTGCTGATGCTGGTGCTGTCGGGGTGTGCCGGCCCGGCCCGGGAGGCGGCGTCGACGACGGCGAGCACGGCGGCGCGGCGGCCGGCCCCGACCACGACCTCGACCGCCGCCCCCACCGGCGCCGTCGCCCCGGTGGCGTGGTCGGGCTGTGGGTCGGATCTGCAGTGCGGCTCGGTGGCCGTGCCGCTCGACTACAGCCAACCGCAGGGCCGGATGATCGAGATCGCCGTCGAACGGCGGCCGGCGGCGGATCCGTCGCAGCGGATCGGTTCCCTCGTGATCAACCCGGGGGGACCGGGGACGTCGGGGATCGACGACCTGCCGAACGAACTGAGCGTGCTGACGCCCGGTCTGCTCGACCGCTTCGACATCGTCTCGTTCGATCCGCGCGGGGTGGAGAGGAGCGCTCCGGTCGAATGTTCACCGACGGCGCAGAGCTCGCCCCCGGCCACGGTGCCAGCGACACCGACGACGACGGCGGTGCCCGCGCCCTTGCCCGACCCCGTGCCCTTGGGGGTCGCCGCCCAGAGCGCCGCCGTGACCGAGGACACGGCCTATGCCGCTTCGTGCCAGGAGTACTCCGACGGGATCCTGCCGTTCGTGGGCACGGTGGACGCCGCCCGGGACCTGGACCGGATCCGGGCCGCGCTGGGCGACGCCAAGCTGACCTTCATCGGGCATTCCTACGGGACGTTGCTCGGCGCCGTCTACGCCGGGATGTACCCCGGTCATGTCCGGGCCATGGTGCTCGACGGGGCCATCGATCCCGCCCTCGGCACCGACCAGATGGCTCTCGACCAGGCCAAGGGTTTCGAATCGGTCCTGAACGACTTCTTCTCCTGGTGCGCGTCGTCGTCCTCGTGCCCGTGGCGGCCGGGCCCCGATCCCACACAGTCGCTGGTGGCGCTGATCGACGGCAGCAGGACGAAGCCCCTTCCCGGCGGTGGCGGGCGGATGGCGGGGCCGGGGGAGTTCTACAACGCCCTTCTCGACGACCTCTACGCCCGCTCCTCGTGGCCGTCGCTCGGTGACGCCCTGGGCCAGGCGGCGGCCGGGAGCGGCAGCGACCTGATCGGTCTGTCCGACAGCTACGCGTCGGGGGGATCGACGAACGGTGGTGACGCCAACAACGCCATCAACTGCCTCGACCACCCCGTCTCACCGAAGCTGTCGACCTATCCGACGTTGGCGGCCCGGGCGGCGGCGGTGGCCCCCGTCTTCGGTCCCGTTCTCGCCTGGGGCCTGCTCCAGTGCGCCGTCTGGCCCATCGCCCCCACCCGCACCCCGGCACCGATCACCGCCGCCGGGGCACCCCTCATCTTGGTGGTGGGGACGACGGGCGACCCGGCCACGCCCTATCCCTGGGCCGTGGCCCTGGCCCAGGAGCTGCAGCACGGGGAGCTGGTGACCTGGCAGGGCGAGAACCACGTGGCCTACTTCTACAGCCCCTGCGTGCGGGCCATCGATCAGGCGTACCTGGTGGCGGGCACCCTGCCGCCGCTCGGTACCCGCTGCAGCGACTGACGCCACGACCGCCGGCGGGAGTCGGTTCCCGGTAGACGTCGGTTCTGGTAGACACGGCCCCCGAGGGACCGGGCGCCAGTCCGGGCCGACACTGTGTGCCGTTGGCCCTCACCGCGGCCGCGGGCTCGATCGGGGGAGAGATGACCAACGACAAGCGCAGTGTTCGACGTCGCCGGGGCGGGCTCTATCACAGTGGCGCGCTCCGGTACCGGGGCGCGCCGGGGAGAGCGGTGCTCGGTGCCCTCGTGATGGTGGGCGCTGTGGCCGCCTGCAGTTCGTCACCGGCGCCGTCGAAGGGCCTGGCCCCGCTCCCGGCGCCGAAGGGACTTCCCGGCTTCTACTCGGTACCGCAGCCTCTGCCCACCGGCGGCCCAGGCACCCTCGTGAAAGCACCGCAAAAGGTCACGGTGAGCGCGCTGCACGGGACCGTGTACCGGGTGATGTACATGTCCGAATCGGTACGGAACAAGCCGGTGGTGGTGACCGGCCTCGTCATCGTGCCCGACACACCCGCTCCCGCCGGTGGGTATCCGGTGGTGAGCTGGGGCCACGGTACGAACGGGATGGCCGACTCATGTGCTCCCTCTCTCGATCCCACCCAGGCCGTGCCCGAGACGAACGGTCTGCTCGACCAGGGATGGGAAGTCACGGCCAGCGACTACCAGGGTGAGGGCACGCCCGGTCTGCTGCCCTACATCGTGGGTGTGAGCGCGGCGCGCAACACCATCGACATCGTCCGGGCCGCCCGCAATTTCCCGGCCGCCCACGCCAGCGCCGACTACCTCGTGTGGGGTCACTCAGAAGGCGGCCAGACGGCGATGTTCTCCTTGCACATCGGCCCGTCCTACGCACCGGAGCTGCACATGAAGGGCGTGGTGGCCGGCGCCCCGCCGTCGCAGTTCGGCGTCATCTACACGTTTTTGAAGACGAGCCCGTTCCGCTACTACCTCTTCATGGTGGCCGGCGCCTACCAGTCGGCCTACGGCGACAGCGCCGCTCCGGTGGCGAAGGTCCTCACCCCGCTCGGTATCAGGCTGCTTCCCGATCTGGACAAGGGGTGTTCGGACTACCTGTCCAAGGTCATCGACAAGTACCAGATCTCACAGATCACGAAGACGGACCCGTTCACGGTGCCCCAGTGGAAGACCCTTCTCATGGCCAACGACCCCGAGAACTTCGACACCGCCAGCAGCGTGCCCCTGCTCATCATCCAGGGCGGAAACGACGAGCAGATCCCGGTGGTGTCGACCCAGTTACTGGCCACCCACCTGTGCGGGGTGGGACAGGATCTCGAACGGTGGATCTACCCGGGCCAGAGCCACGCCGGGGTGATCGCCCCCTCTTTCGGTGACATGACCCACTGGATAGCCGACCGCTTCGCCGGCGACGCCAACCCCGACAGCTATCGACCGACGGGGTTGGCCGCCGTGGCCACCACCACCTGTCCCAGTAGCTGAGGCGGCAGTAGCTGA
>PLXQ01000024.1 GCA_003151475.1 Acidimicrobiaceae bacterium
GTTGACAAACCGGACGGTTGTTAGTCAGGCGCAGGGCCCGACAGTCGTCGCTGTCCGGCTCCGCGCAGATGGCGACCAGCCGCTCGAGCCGGGCGCGGGTCTCGGCCAGCGCCTTGCGCTCTTCGTCCAATTCTTCGATCTTGGCCCGCGCCATAAGAAGAACACCCTCGGCCGAGTTGCTCCCGTCCGGTCCCGTCATCGTGGCGATCTCAGCCAATGTGAATCCCAACTGCTTGGCCCGGGCGATGAACTGCAGGCTCCACAGGTCGGTCTCGGAGTACTGGCGGTAGCCCCCGTCGGTCCGCGGGGGTTGGCGCAGCAGTCCGCGCCTCTCGTAGTACCGGATGGTCTCGATGTTGACGTCCGCCTCACGGGCCAGTTGACCGACGGTGCATGTCTCCACTCTCTAGAGAGTAGGGGCCGTACCCCGGTACTGGGTCAAGCAAGAGGCTCGGAATTGCCTTGCCCACCGTTGTTCAGAACGGCTGGTTTTGCGTTGTCAGCCTGCCGCTTGGGCCAGCTCGGGCACGAAGGTGCCGGCGTCGATGGTGCCCACCCCCGACGCCAGGTCGTAGCCGGGCAGAGCGGGGAAGCCGGTCACGGACTTGAGCACGTGGCCCTGGGTGAACGACACCGAGTTGTTCCCTTGGGTCACGTCCACGATCCCCGGCGCACCGCTGGACGAGAGCGAGTACAGCGCCGGGTTGATCAGCCCCAGGGGGCGGCCCGCCATCTGATCGGCCAGGGCGACGATGCCCGAGAACAGCGGGGTGGCCTCGCTCGTGCCGCACACGGGATACCAACCGGCCGGTTGGCCGGCGAAGCTCTGGTAGGCGTTCACGGCGCCGTTGCACGCCGCGCTCATCGAGATATCGGGCACGCCTCTCTGGCTGCCCACGACCGACTTCACCGCGTCCTGGTAAGAGGGTCGGGAGAAGATGATCGACTGGCCCCCGCCGCCGGCGAGGGGATTGGGGCCGGCGTTGCCGAAGATGAACTTGTTGGTGGGGACGTCGTCGGTGTCGTTCCAGACGACGTCGGGTCCGGTGTGGTTGCCGTTGCTGTCCAGCTTCAGCTGGGTGCCACCCACTCCTGTCACCAGCGGATCGCTGTCGGGCCACGACGTCACCGGGAAGGGGTAGTAGGTCCCGTTGGCTCTGACATCGGCGGCCCCACTGTCGCCCGAAGCGGCCAGCACTGTCACGTCATGTTGGTGGGCGTCGATATACGGAGCCCGTAGCGCGATCAGCGACTGGGCCGACGGGAAAGTCTCCTCCGTGGCACTGAAGCTCTGGCTGATCACGTCGCCCAAGTGGTGGTCGATGACATATTCCTCGGCCTGGACGATCTGGGGGAATCCCGTCGTGCCTTCGTTCTCGGAGGTGGGGGTCTCGACCAGCAAGATGGCGGCCCCCGGGGCCATGGCATGGGCGTATTCGACGTCGAGGTTGGTTTCGCCCGCCCACCCCACCCGTGCGTTGTCGGGCACGTAGGCGGGGACGGGACCGGCGGCCTGGATCACATCGAAGGTCGGCGGGGCGGGCAGGCCGTAGGTCTTGTCGAACACACTCAGGTCGTGGCCGATGGTGGGCGAACCGAAGGAGTCGACGATGATGATGGTCTCGCCCGTGCCGGTGACGCCGGTGGAGAACAGCGCGGGCAGGTTGTACGCCTGCTGGATCTGGCCCGGGCCGTAGCAAGCCACATGGAGAGCGGCCTCGCAGTGGGCCAGCGTCGGGGGCGTCGCACTGGATGGCCCGGCGTACCTCTCACCGGGATGGAGAAGCACGGCGAAGGGAGAGATAGCCGCCGGCGTGGCCGAGCCGGCAACACCGACGCCCGTCCCGACGGCGGTGACGCCCGCTCCGGTCGACAGCAACAGCGCGCCGGTAATGGCGGCTATACACGGTGGAATTCGCATCGTCACGCTCTCCTCGACCTTCTCCTCGACCCCGTAGCCCCGCTCTCGAGTAGCCCGGACGGCATCTTCTCACGATCAAGATCCCGGGTACCGGGTCCGGCGGTTCATCGTTCCCGGTAACGCGAATGCGATCTCGACCGTTCATATCGGCAAGGGATGGCAGGGGGCCATGAAGCGCCGTACGGGCGCTCTCCTTGGGTGCATTACGCCCACAGATTCGGAGGATCGACAGTGAGAAGATTCAGTGTGTTGACAGTGGGGACCCTGTTGGCGGTGGGTTTTGTCGTCACCGCCATGGCGGGCAGCGCCGGTGCGGCGAAGAAGCCACCGCTCACGACGGTGACCTCGATCTCTCCCAGTCACGGGCCGACAAGCGGAGGAACGGTCGTCTTGATCAAGGGGAGGAACATCGTCGGTGCTACCGCCGTCGATTTCGGCGCGTCGCCGGCCCAGACCTTCACGCCGAAGAGCAACGACTCGATCATCGCCACCGCACCGGCCGAGCTGGCCGGCACCGTGGACGTGACCGTCACGGCACCCGATGGCACAAGTGCTACCGGTCCTGCTGACCAGTTCACCTATCAGGCAGGCCCGACCATCCAGAGCGTCACCCCGAGAATCGGTTCCGACACCGGCGGGACCAAAGTGACCATCGCCGGATCGGATTTCCTGAACGCCGTCTCCGTGAGCTTCGGATCTGTGTCGGTCCCCTTCACGATCCAGTCGAACCTGGCCATCTCGACCGTGTCCCCGGCTGAATCCCCCGGCAAGGTCAACGTCACGGTGACAGCCACCGACGGGACGAGCCCGACCGATTCGGCCGACGTCTTCACCTTCGCCGTGGAGATTCCGGTGGTGAAGTCCATCGAGCCGCAGAGCGGTCCGGTCGGCACCCAGGTGACCATCACCGGTTCCCGCTTCGCCAAGAAGGGAACGACGGTGGACTTCGGCAGCACCTCAGCCGGCTTCACCGTGGTCAACAGCACGACCATCACAGCCAATGCCCCCGACGGCTCGGGAACGGTGGACATCATCGTCTCCGACGCCAAGGGAACGAGCAGCTCGACCTCGGCTGACCAGTTCACCTACACCTCTCCCGCCACGTAACGAACAACCGAACCTCGAGCACAGAGCCAGGGCCCCGCCTTCTTGGACGCGGGGCCCTGTCGCGTGCGTGTGGCCGACAAGCGGCCGGCCGTGGCCGGTGGCATGGTGGAGACATGATCACGAGCTCCCACGCCATGGATCTACGCCGATGACGCCGAGAAAGCCCGGGCCTTCTTCCGCGACGTCCTCGAGTTTCCCTACGTGGACGTCCACGGCGGCTGGCTCATCTTCAAGCAGCCTCCGGCCGAGCTCGGTATCCACCGCGCCGGTGATCCGGGCAGTGCGGCTCCGAGCGGGCACCACGAGCTGTACCTGATGTGTGACAACGTCGAGGAGACGGTGGCCGATCTCACGGCCAAAGGTGTCGAGTTCACCTCAGCCGTCGAAGATCAGGGCTTCGGACAGCTGGTCCGGCTGCGGGTGCCCGGCGCCGGCGAGATCGGGCTCTACCAGCCCAAGCACACCACCGCCTATGGCCTGGAAGGGTGACCGTCGTGCCCGCGGGACCCACGACGCGTTACGAGGGGATCAGCCCCAAGGCCTACGAACACCCCGCCGACCGGGCCGCCACCGCCGCTCTACATTCCATCCCGCTCATGGACCAGCTCATCAAGCGGCTCTGCGATTTCGGCCACGAGAGGCGTCTGCGCCAGGTCCTGCTCGGTAACGCCGTCCGTATCGGTGACGATCAGCTGCCCGACCTCTGGTCGAGCTACCGGCACTGTGCTGATGTCCTCGATCTCGAGTTCACGCCCGACCTCTATGTCACCCAGACCCCGCTGGTGAACGCCATGACGGTGGGGGCCCGCAATCCGATGATCATCGTCTACTCGTCCCTGGTCGGTTCCTACGAGTCCACCGAGACCCAGGCGGTGCTGGCCCACGAGCTGGGCCATGTCCTGTCCGAGCATTACCAGTACACGACGGCGCTCGTCATCATCTCCCAGGTCATCCAAGGCGCCATCCCGCGCTCGCTGCTGGCCGGGCTGCCCTTGCGCGCCCTCTATCTGGCGCTTCTCGAGTGGTCGCGCATGGCCGAGCTGTCGTGCGACCGGGCCAGTGCGCTCGTCCTCGGAGATCCGTTGCCCGTGTGCCACATGCTGATGCGGATGGCCGGTGGTGCCCTGCCGGGCATGAACCTCGACGCCTTCATCCGTCAAGCCACCGAGTACGAGGAAGAGGACGACCTCTACGCCCGCCACGCCCGCTTCTGGGAGGAGCTCGGGCGGACCCATCCGTTCGCCGTCCGCCGGGTCCGGCAACTGGTGGCATGGGTGAGCGAAGGCGACTACGACCGGATCCGCTCCGGCCAGTACGTGCGGCGGGGTCAGGAGCCGCCCGCTTCTGAAGAGTTCGACTCCGCCGTCAGCCACTACGGCGACCGGTTCGTGGCCATGGTCGACCGGATGGGCGGCGGAGTCCAGCGCGTGGCCGACCAGATCGGTGACTGGCTCCGGGCCCGCCAAGGCCCGAACGGTGGACCCGGTGAGCCCGAGGACGGCTGGGGCGACGAAGATGACGACTGACTCACCGAGCGACTGTGGGTTCGCTCAGTAGAGATCCTGTGCTGACCGGCGTGTGCGAATCTGTGGCCGATGGTGACGCCTGTGATCGTGCGGCAGCGGGGAGAAGCCGATATCGACGCGTGCGTCGAGATGGCTCTGGCCGTCCACGAACGCGACGGATATCCCCTCTATCTCCCCACCGATCTCCACGCCTTCGTGGTCTCAGCCGACGCCCTTGCCGCCTGGGGGGCGGAACGCTCCGGCGAGATCCTCGGTCACGTGGCGCTGCACCGGCGCAGCGCTGCCCCCATTCTCGCAGTGGCAGGCAAGGTGCTGCGGCAGCCCCCTTCCCGGCTCGGTGTCGTGGCCCGGCTCTTCGTGAGCCCCTCGGCCCACCGATCCGGCGCCGGACGCGCGCTCCTCGATGTCGCCTCTCGAGATGCCGCGGCTCGGGGCCTGTGGCCCATCCTGGACGTCGCCACCGGGCTCCACGCCGCCATCGCCATGTACGAGAAGTGTGGCTGGAAGCGGATCGGTGAGCTCACCGTCCGATTCGGCGAGGACACATCGCTCGACGAGTTCGTCTACCGGGGACCCGTCTCGCTCAAGGTTTCCTCCTGTCCGGTAGGCGTGCCTCCCGAGCTAGGCGCACGGAGGGCGGTGAGCCGGGCGCAATCCGTGAATATTCCCAAATTTGACGTTGGCGGGCCGTGGCCCGAGACGCACGATGGGATGGCAGACGAAATATTGCCCAAATGTGGATGAAGATGTCCATGGCTGATGCCAGATTGCAGGAACGGCGGTACAAGACCACCGACCCCATGGCGCCGGGGTCCAGACTCTGCCGGGTCTGCTTTCGCGTCGTCGTCATCGAACCCGGGTTCATCGAGGCGACCATCCAGCATGTCTACGTGCGTTGCCCACACTGCGGGGGCTCGTTCCCGATCCGCCACAGTGATACCGCGTCGATCCTCGGGGGTGAGTCGCCGACCTCGTAACCGGGATCGGAGGGCGTAACCGAGATCGGGGGGCGCCGTCAGCCCCGGTAGGCGGTGATGACGGGTTCGAGCTCAGCCGGTGTGGCGCCGTGGAGGATGACACCGTCACATCCCATGGCCAATTGGTTCCGAATGGCGGTGACGCATTGCGGGGGCGAGCCGGTGGCGCTGGCGGTCAACCACTCGTCGGGCAAAAGGGTGGCGATGTGCCCCAATTGGTCGGTGGTGGCATTGGAGTCGATCCCTCCGAGGAAACCGGCCACCACGCTGTCGGATCGGAATCGCTCGAGGACGGCCGGGTCCCATCCGTTGGTCTGGACCAGGAGGTCGCCGTAGCCCTGGAGGTACGTGGCCAGCCGGCCCACGGACTTCATCAGTCGGCGGTCCTCCGGAATGTGGTCGCCGATGGTGGCGAAGCACGACCACACCTTCACCTGATCGGGATCCCGGCCTGCCCGGACGGCTGCTTCTTTCACCGTGGCGACGCAGCGCCGGGTGGTCTCCTCGGTGAAGAAGGTGTGCAAGATGACCTGATCGAAGCACCGGCCCCCGAGGGCGAGGGAGTTCGGGCCGAAGGCGACGAGGCCCAGGGGCAGCTCTTCGTTGATGGCGGCCAAATAGAGCACCGGGTACGACTCGTGACCCATGATGACTTCGCCGCGGAACAGCCGGCGCATGATCCCCACGAAGTCCTCGAGCTGGGCGGTGGTGATCCGCGCCATGCCATAGGTGTCCTGGATCACAGGGATGCCGCGGCCGAGGCCCAGCACGAAGCGGCCGCCGGTGAGGCTCTGCATGGTCCTCGCTATGGCGGCGGTGATCATGGGGTGCCGAGTGTTGTGGTTGGTGGCCGCCGTGACGATGGTCATCTGTTCGCTCACCGCTCCGGCGGCGCCGGACAACACGGCCGCTTCCTTCTTGTCGAACCGCTCCGAAATGAAGGCGGAGCCGAGTCCGAGCCGTTCGGCCAAGCGGACCTCGCCTATGAGATCCCGTGACGATTCGGCCTGCCCGGCCAGGGCGTAGAAGCCGAGCTCGGGGAAGGCGGGGCCCGACGACGTTGCCAGTTCGCCCGGGGGGCTGTCTTGTCGAGGTCCGGACATGGCGAGATAAGAGTAGAGGGCGCTGTGAGTTCGCCTCAGGTGGCGAAGACGAACTCCTCGATGAGTGCCGCCAGCTCGAGGGGCATGTCGCCCTGCAGGCTGTGTCCGGCCTCTTCGAAATGGACGACCCGGGCCGTGGGCAGGCGTCGCCGAAGCTCCTGCTCGTCTTCATCTCCGAGGACGGAATCGGGTCGCATGCCCCGGGCGAGCAGGAGGGGCACCGTGATTGACGCCAGCGCATCCCACAGACCGCCGAAGAACGAGGCGACAGCGTCGCCTCCCAACGGCTCGCTCGCCGGGACCGGCGGTCGATGACGGGCCCACCTCCAGACCCAGGTGCCATCTTCCTGCTGCTCGGCGTTGTGCAGGATGCCCCGTCGAAGAGATGACAGGGAGCGGGTCGGATTGAACTGCATGGTCAGGTCCAGGAGATCATCGAGACTGGCGAAGCTCCGGGGACCGTTCACGAAATCGGTGATGTGCTTGGCCCTGTCTCCTGTGATGCCCGGCAGGACGTCGACCAAGACCACCTTGCGGACGAGGTCGGGTGCTTCTTTGGCCAAGGCGATGGTGGTCAGGCCGCCGAGCGACATTCCCACGACGGCCTGGGCCGAGGGAGCGATCTGACGAACGGCGACGGCCACATCGGCGGCGTTGCCCCGGGCGTTCAACTGCCCCTCGGGAAGTTCGCCGGGGCCGTCGGAATGACCGTGCCCGGGCAGGTCGATAGCCACCAGCGGACGGTCAAGGGCCATGGCCACGGTGTCCCAGGTGTGGGCGTTCTGGGCTCCGCCGTGGAGAAATACCAATTCAGGTTCACCGCTCTTCCAGACCAGAGCACTCAGCTTGCGCCCGCCGGACACGTCCACCGAGATGCGCCGCACGACGGGAGGTTCGTCGAAGGGCAATCCGAATTCCGCGGCGTTCTCGTGGAACAGTCCGAACTCGTCGTACTCGATGCGATCCGCCATCTCCCACCCCTCTACCCTCTGGCCCTCGAATCCCCCCGCAGAACAGCTCTGCGCGATGGTGTCACGCCAGGCGATAATTAGTTCTCGAGCCGCTCCCGCAGAGAAATGGTGACGGAGTCACCCGCCTCTTTCCCGATCGCGTTGCGGATGTCCGCCTTGACGGGCAGTTTGTGGGTACCGTCGCCCAGGGCCATGAAAGAACTCCGAAACGGGTGCCCGTCGACGGTGCCGCGGATCTTGACCAGTCCCCGCGTCCCGAAGAACTCTGCCGAATCAGCCATCAGCACGTATGTCCAGCCACCTTTGGCCGGACTCTTCTGGAGCATGGCCGTGAACGTCGTCTTGAGCACCGGACTCAGGTAGTGGCGGGCGGACGGGGCCGATTGACCCGGGGACGGGTGATCTCGAAGAAGCCCGGTTCCCGGGCGATCACCTGAACGGCGTCCCACAGCCGGACGCCGGCCTCGCCCGTCGGGGCCGGCGCCATGACGGGGCCCTTGAAGCCGTACGGGGGGCTGGCGTCAACGACGATGGTGGGCGTCTGTGTCTTCGGACCACCGAAGGCATAGGCCACGTCCATCGCTTCGATGATCGGGGTGTCCCACGTCTCGTCCTCGGCCGCCTTGATCAGGTCGGCATCGAGGCCGGACTCGGCGATGCAGGTGACGAGGAGCGCGTCGTCGTGGCTGGTGCCCTCGACGAAGAACCGCTTGCCCCAGTCGGCGTAGAGAGCGTCGACTGCTTCTTCGCCGCCTTGGGCGCGGGCCGCTTCGAAGATACGAAGCATCCGATGTGAGAAGGCATGCGCGTCGATGACCATGGGACGCAGTTTCTCGGGAACGGTGGGGGCGGTGCCGTAGTCGTCGCGGATCTCGAGACAGTAGGACCGCCAGGTCACCGCCAGATTGCGTTCGAGCGCGACTTCCTTCACCCATCGGGAGGTGATCCAGGCCCAGGGACAGCTGGGATCCACAAATACTTCGACGCCGGTCATGGGCTCAGGCTACCGATCAGGACTCGGCCCGAGGTCCTTCCCCATCCATCGAGGTTCGGTGTTTGTGGACGAAACCGAGGAGACGGGAGTCGCCCGTGGTTCGGGTGATGGTCATCGCGCCTATGAGCGGGATCGGCGTCCGAACGCCCGGCATAGACATCGCCCAGAGGGTGCTCGAGACCGTCGAGGATCAGGTGATGGACGCGCCGAGAAGGGACAGGGCGGTGAGTTCCCCGGAATTGGGCCGGGGGGCGGGCCACGCCGCCCAGAGGTGGGCGAGCTCGTCCGTCGGTTCGGTCACGATGGCCGTCTTCGCACCGGGTCCACCGACCCCGTGGCGGCCCGCTCCGGGCCGGGACCAGGGCCGATGCCCGGGGGTTGCGGTCAAACCTTTACGAACGTATGTTCGATCCCATGGACCGCTTCTACGAACTGGAGAACTGGCGCCGCTCGCTGGTGATGTTGCCGCCGGGCTCCCTCGCTCTCGACAGGGAGGATGCTGTCGCTCTGATCGCCGAGCTCCAGGAAGCTGAGGGTCGGCTCCGGGGTCTGCGCGACGCCTTAAAACTTCTTCTCCCGATGGACGGCGACTGAACCCCCTGCAGTCCGGTCTTGGCGCAGGCCCGAGTGGCGTCATTGCTGTCAGGTCTGGCTCACCGAGAGGACGTTTCCGCCGGTGTCCTTGAACCACGCCACGCCGGTACCGCTCGGAGAGCCAGACGCCGTGATCGTCCTGTTGCATCGCCTGAACCGTTCGAAGTCGACCCCGGCGGCGGCGAGTTCCTCGAGCATCAGAAGCCCCTTTGTCTCGCTGGTTGACCGCTCTTCGCCGTGGCGTGTCGCGCCATGGCAGCGGATCGTGACGGGGCGCCGACTTTGCCGACGGCCCTCATCACGATGCCTACCCCCCATGGAGATGACGTGGCGAACGGCCGCGGCCGCCCGATCTGTATGCACATGCCCCCGGACGCGCCGAGAGGCGCCCCTGAGGGCGCCTCTCGGCCATCGATGTTGCTGAAAAAGGCACTGGACCCTCCGTACCACGCCGGGTGGGACTACTTCCCGGCTAGAGGGTTCAGCGGGTAACTGGCTGGGATTCGCCAGGTGGTCCAGCAAGCCGCCTCAGCGGCCAGCCACCTCCAGGGTCCCCGGTTTATGACTGCTCAATTTGGACCACCTCCTTTCTCTGGTCCGACCATCGTATCCACAGCCGGATCAATTCCGGCACCACTCTCTGCACTCGCCCAGGACCTGGGACGACGTCTCCCGGCGGCCCGGTCGGCGCCGGGATCCAGGGCGTCGCGGCGGTTGCCCGGTGTCCGGTAGGCACGGAATCGGGCCGTTGTGGCCGGACCCGCCGACTCCGGTCATGTCAGGGCGGGTCGAATTATTAGATACCCTAATAATGTGACTTCCGAACTAGATGCCGTGGGCGGACCGGGCGTTCCCGCCGGCCCCCTCACCCAGATCGCGCCCATGGCCATCGGCCGGACAGCGGCGTGGCTGGCCAAGCAGGTGGAGCTGGCCCTCGTCACCGCCGATCTCTCGCTGCCCCAGTACCGGATCCTCGGGCTCCTGACCGAGGGCTCGGCCGTGTCCTCGGCGCTGGCCGAAAGACTGGCCGTGCGTCCCCCGAGCATCACCGCCGTGGTCGATGGGCTGGTGAGCAAAGGATTGGTCGAGCGGCGGCACGCCGAGGACGATCGGAGGCGGGTGACACACGTGCTCACGAGCAAAGGTGAGCGACTCCTGGCCACCGCCAACGAGGCGGTCGACTCCCGGCTGGCGGGAATCGCCGGGAGCCTCGCCACCAAGGAGCTGACAGAGCGGGCCCTCGAGGGGCTCGAACTGTGGCGTCACGCCATGGCCGCGTACCACCACAGCACGCACGAGACGAGAGCGGTGACGCAATGAAGATGCTTCCCCGGCTCGCTGGTCGTCGTCGCCACAAGCCCGACGGCTCCGATGACGTCTCGCCCTTCGTCCCCGAGCCCGAGCCCGTCCGCTACGAGGCCCCCAAGGCGACGATCGACCCCGATCGCAGCAAGAAATGGCTGGCTCGGGCCATGCCCATCCTTCGGGCGCACAAGAAGATTTTCATCATCTCGTTGCTGCTGTCGTTCGTGGGACTGGTCCTGCAGCTGGAGATCCCCAAGCTCCTGATGGAGGCGATCGACAACTCCCTGGCCGTGCTCCCGCCGACACGTAATCCCACCACGCACCAGCTGATCGTCCATCAGCACGTGCCTCTGCACATCTACGTCTGGTGGATCGCCGGACTGGCCGTGGCGGGGGTTCTGGCCGGCTATGTCTCGCGGCTGTTCTTGTTCAAGACGGCGTACAACATCGAATTCGATCTCCGGAACATCATCTACGAGCACCTGACGAAGATGTCGTTCCCGTTCTACGACAGGGTGCAGTCCGGTCAGCTCATCTCCCGAGCGAACTCCGACATCCGTTCCGTGCAGATGTACATGACCTTCGCCCCGATGATCCTGGTGCAGTGCAGCATCGCTCTCGTGGCCTTCGGCTTCATGCTCTGGATCAACGTGCCCCTGGCCTTCGTGTCCATGGTCACAATGCCGTTCGTCTACCTGACCGGCGTGAAGATGCGGAAATCGATGTTCCCGGTGTCGTGGATCATCCAGGCCCGTCTGGCCGAAGTGGCCACCATCGTCGACGAGAACATCAACGGTGTCCGCGTGGTGAAGTCCTTCGCCGCCGAGCAGCAGCAACTGCGGTCTCTGGCCAAGGCGGCCGATCGTGTCCAGTGGGGCTACATCAAAGATGCGGACCTCCGGGCCCGGTGGACGCCGACCATCCAGAACCTTCCCCAGGTTGGCCTCGCCCTGGTGCTGCTCGTGAGTGGCTACATGGTGATCCACGGGCAGTTGCAACTGGGTTCCATCGTGGCCTTCTACTCGTACCTGCTCATGATGCAGGCGCCGTTCATGATGCTCGGGATGATCATCATGATGGGCCAGCGCGCCGCAGCATCGGCCGACAGGATCTACGAGATCCTGGACGAGAAGCCGACCGTCGTGGACCGGCCCGGAGCGGTCGACCTGGTGCACTGCGAGGGTGACGTGCGCTTCGCCTCGGTCGACTTCGCTTACGGCGGCGACGACGCACCGCTCGTCCTGTCGGACTTCGATCTCCATCTGAGCCCCGGAGAAACGGTGGCCCTGGTGGGCCGGACCGGAGTGGGGAAGTCCACCGTGGCTCGGCTGCTCACCCGTTTCTACGACGTGACCGCCGGAGCGGTGGAGGTCGACGGCCACGACGTGCGGGACCTGACCCTCGCCAGTCTGCGGTCGCACATCGGGATCGTTCTCGACGAGCCGTTCCTGTTCTCAATCTCCATCCGGGACAACATCTCCTACGGTCGTCCAGCGGCGAGCTTCGCGGAGATCGAGGCCGCCGCGCGCGCGGCGGGGGCCGACGAGTTCATCGATGATCTGCCCGAGGGCTACGAGACGGTGGTGGGTGAGCGGGGCTACACACTCTCCGGTGGCCAGCGCCAGCGGATCGCTATCGCCCGGACGTTGCTCGTGAATCCGCCGATCCTGGTGCTCGACGACGCCACCAGCGCCATCGATGTCCAGGTGGAACAACAGATCCATGGTGCGCTGCGAAAGCTCATGGAGGGCCGGACGACGCTGATCATCGCCCACCGGCTGTCCACCATCAGCCTGGCCGACCGGGTCGTGCTGCTTGACGGTGGTTCCATCGTGGCCGACGGGACGCACAGCGAGCTGTTGGCCACTACACCGCTCTATGCGGAGGTTCTGGCTCAGGGCAACGAACTCGACGCCGCCCGGCTGGTCACCGACGAAGCGGAGGTGCACTGATGGCTTTCGGCGGTGGATGGGGCGGCGGTGTCGGGGTCGGTCCTCCTGGCGCGCCTGTGGCCGGGCTGCCCTTCGGCGGTATTCCGTCGGAGCTCCAGGCCGGCGTCGACCACTTGTTGGCCGACGAGCCCGAGCACGCCGAGCCCGATGTCGTCTTCAGCCAGAACGGCAGCGAGGACGACGGCCATCAGCTGACGTTATGGCGGCTGTTGGTGCGCTACCCGCGCATGCTGGCGAGCGCCAGTGTGGTCATCGTGCTGATGAGCGTGACGCTCCAGGCTGGGCCCCTGCTGACCCAGATCGTCACCGACCACGGACTGAACCCGCACCACTATCACTTCAGCGTCGTGGTGTGGGCAGCGCTCGCCTATCTGGCCAGCACAGTCATCGGGGCGCTGGCGCAGCGCCGACAGGTGGAGGTCACCGGTCGACTGGCGGCGGGAGTGATGAACGACCTCCGGATCAAAATCTTCACCCATCTGCAGAGGTTGTCGCTCGATTACTTCACCGCCGAGAAGGCCGGGGTGATCATGACCCGGATGACGAGTGACATCGAGAACCTTCAACAACTCCTGCAGGACGGACTGGCGCAATTCGCCATCCAGGGGCTCACGATGGTGGTCATCACCGTCGTGATGCTCGTGCTGAACGTGAAGCTCGCCCTCATCACCCTTTTCCTCGTGATCCCCATCCTCACGCTGATGTCGCTGTGGTTCCAGCACCGGTCCGTGGTCGGGTACGACAAGGTCCGCGACGGGATCGCCAACGTGATGGCCGACCTGTCCGAGAGCCTGCACGGCGTGCGGATCGTGACCGCCCACAACCGTCAGCGCCGCAATGTCGTCCATCACCGCAATGTCGTGGGCGAGTACCGAGACGCCAACAACTACACGGCCCATATCAACGCCGTTTACGGACCGGGGACCCAGTTGGTGGGCATTCTCGGCCAGGCCGCTCTTCTGGCGATCGGTGGTGTCATGGTGGCGCAAGGGTCGCTCACCATCGGTGACCTGTTCGCCTTCTTCTTGTACCTGAACCGGTTCTTCGCCCCCATCCAGCTGCTGGTCCAGCAGTACAACACCTACCAGCAGGGCCAGGCCTCGGTGCTGAAGCTACGGACGTTGCTCGAGACCGAGCCGGATGTGAAGGAGGCGCCCGACGCCAGCGAGCTTCCCGCCATCGCCGGGGAGATCGTCTTCGACAACGTGGCCTTCGGCTACGACCCCGCCATCCCCGTGGTCCACGACGTGAGCCTGCGGATCGCGCCGGGGGAGACGGTGGCCTTCGTCGGTCCCACCGGGGCCGGGAAGTCGACTCTGGCCAAGTTGATCGTGCGCTTTTACGACCCGACCGAAGGCCGCGTGCTGATCGACGGACACGATATCTCCACGGTCACCTTTTCCTCGCTGAGACGGCAGCTGGGGGTGGTGCCGCAGGAGCCTTTTCTCTTCGCCGGGACCGTCCGGGACAACATCTCTTTCGCCCACCCCGACGCCTCGGACGCCGAGGTGGAAGAGGCGGTGCGGACGGTCGGGCTCGCGGAGCTGATGGAGCGCATGCCCCAGGGGGTCGATACCGTCGTCCACGAGCGCGGGCAGTCGTTGTCGTCGGGGGAGCGGCAGCTGATTGCCCTGGCCCGGGCCTTCCTGGCCCATCCCCGGGTGCTCGTCCTCGACGAAGCCACCTCCAACTTGGACCTGCAGTCGGAGACGAAGATCGAGGCGGCCCTCGACATCCTGCTCGAGGCCCGGACCGCTGTTCTCATCGCCCACCGGCTGTCCACGGCCATGAAGGCGGACCGGATCGTGGTCGTCGACGAGGGCCGGATCATCGAGTTGGGAAGCCACGACGAGCTGGTGGCCGCGGGCGGCAGGTATGCCGAGATGTACGCCACGTGGTCCCGCCAGGTGGATGTCGCCTCGGAATCGCACCGCTGAGCGTCCCCGGTACGTCCGTGGCAAGGTGGGTGCGGCGAAGAACGTCGGGGAGGTCGAGATGGGCAAGTGGGACCGGAGCGAATTGCAGGCGGCGCACGACCGATTCATCGTTGCCGCCAACGAGTCGGCCAGCAGCGGCAGTTGGACGCAGTGGGCCGAGATGTTCACCGAGGATGCCGAGTACATCGAGCACCACTACGGTCGCTTCCACGGGCGCCGGGAGATCTTGGCCTGGATCTCCATCACCATGGCCGAGTGGCCTAACAGTGAGATGACGATGTTCCCACACGACTGGTGTGTGTGCGACGAGGACACAGGCCGCTGGATCTGCCAGATCGAGAACCGGTTCAATGACCCCGGTGACGGCGGCGTCTACCAGGCGTCGAACATCACGATCCTCACCTACGCCGGGAAAATGCAGTTCTCGAGCGAAGAGGACGTGTACAACCCCGCCACCTTCGCGCCCGTCGTGAAGGCGTGGATGGAAGCGTCACGAGCCCACAGCGCCGGGACTTCCTGATTCTCCTGCGCGTCGGGCCTGTGCGCGTGCGTGAGGCCGTTAACGGGCGCCGAGAAAGCCGTCCGGGTCGGCCTGCCAGCCGGCGAGAAGCTGACCGCCGAGCCGGTCGCATGACCAGCGCAGCGGGCCGTCGTCGGCCAGGATCGCCTCGCACACGGCGGCAGCCGCCGTGGCCGGGGGTGTGATGGATTGCTCGACGGCGGAGCGGCCTTCGTGCATGGCTTGCGCCATGGACTCGTAGCCGGGGCAACCGGCCGCCTCGGGGCGGCGGGCGGAAGACGCCAGCATGTCGGTGTCGACCGGACCGGGCAGGATCTCCACCACGCGGATGCCGAACTGGCCGACCTCGGCTCTGAGGGTCTCACCCATGGTCTGAACGGCCGCCTTCGACGCCCGGTAGACGGAGTAGAAGGGCACCGACATGGCGATCGAGGCCGAGGTGATGTTGCAGATGACGCCGCCACCGCCGGCGCGCATGATCGGTATGGCCCGACGGGTCACCTCGATGAGCCCGAAGAGATTCGTCTCGAAGACGTCGCGCCAGTCCTGCATGGGAACGGCCTCGACGGGGAGATACTCACGTTCGGTCCCGGCGTTGTTGACCAGGACGCGCAGTCCGTCGGGGAGGGTGATGGTCTCGGGAGCGGTCACGTCCAGGCGCATCACCGTGATGGTGCCGGACCCGTCACGGACCGCCTCGCGTAGTCCCGCACCGGCGGCCGGATCCCGCATGGTGGCCACCACATCGAAGCCGGATCGGGCCAATTCGATGGCGATGGCGCGGCCGAAACCGCGACTGGCACCGGTGACCACGGCTATCCCCTGAGGCTCCATCTCGTCCCTTCCCCCTGTCCGTGGCCGAGACAGTAGGCCGTCGCCGGCGTCGCAGCGCGACGTCGGGCCGATCGGGCCGATCGGGCCCGGCGGCCTCCTCCGCTCAGTGCGTCCAATTCCCGGACCGCAGCGTGATCGGCGCTTTCCCCCTATGGATATCCTGAAGGCATTCCGGCGATGGTCATCGGTCGCCGAACCGAGTGGCGGAGGCGGTCGTGCGGAGACGGGTTCCGAGTGGTGCAGCGACAGCAATCAGCCGAGCACATGATCACCGGGGGAACGGGTGCTCTCAGCGCCCGATGCGTGTCGCGCCTCGCCGTGTCGGCGGCGTTGGCCGTGTTCTCCTCGATCGCCTTGGTGACCAGGTCTCCCCGGCGGAAGCGGGGACTGGCTCCACCGCCACCTTCACCTTCACCTTCACCTCCACCTCCACCTCCACCTTCACCTCCACCTCCACCTCCACCTCCACCTCCGCCTCGTGCTGTGCATCATCGGACCATCGCGTTCCGATAAGAGCACGTTCATCCGGTGCCTCAACCATCTCGGGAAGATCGACGGCGGTTGATGTTGTTCGACGAGCCCACGTCTGCTCTTGACCCGGAGCTCGTGGGCGACGTCGTTGATGTGATGCGTGCATTGTGGCCGAGGATGCGATGTCCATGATCGTCGTCACCCACGAGATGGGTTTCGCCCGGGAGGTGGGCGACACCGTGGTATTCATGGACGGCGGCGTGGTGGTCGAGGGCGGCGATCCCAAGGTCGTGCTCACCAGTCCACAGCACGAGCGGACCCGATCGTTTTCTGTCCAAGGTTCTCTGAGAGATGCGCAGAGGTGACGCCGACCCATGAGTAGCGAGATGTTCAGGTACAACGAGGACATGGTCGGACACATCTTCGACTACTGCAGGGAACGACTCTCGTTTGATCCGGTGACACTGGACTTCTCCGGTGAGAAAGAGGCACTCGACGCGGCGCTGGCCGGGTTGATGCGTCCGGAGGGGAATGACCACGAGAAGGTCCTCAAGGTTTTCGCCGACCATCTGGCGCCGGCCGTCATCTCCTGCGACAGTCCGAGGTTCCTCGCATTCATCCCGGCTGCGCCCACCCGGGCGTCCATGCTCTTCGACATGATCGTGTCCTGTTCGTCACTGCAGGGTTCGTCGTGGCTGGAGGCCGCCGGCGCCGTGGCGGCGGAGAATCAGGCTCTGCGGGTGCTGGCGGATGTCGCCGGGCTGCCGCCCGAAGCGGGCGGCGTATTCGTGTCCGGGGGATCGGCGGCCAACCTCTCGGCCCTGGCTGTGGCTCGTGATACGGCCAGCCGGCGCGGAGGATGGCGAAGGCGGCGACTGCGGGTAGCGGTCAGCGATCAGACGCACTCCTCCATCCGCAATGCTCTGCGCATTCTGGACATGGAGGAGCTCGTGGTCGCGACCACTGAGCACCGCCTCACGGGAGAGAATCTGCGGGCCGCTCTGGCGAGCCATCGCCATCGTGGCGATGTCGTGGCCGTGGCGGCGACGGCGGGAACGACGAACGCCGGCATCGTCGACGATCTGGCCGGCATCGCCGACGTGGCTGCGGAGAAGAACCTCTGGTTCCATGTGGACGGGGCCTACGGAGGCGCCGCGCTGCTCGCCCCCGGTGCCCGACACCTCTTCAGAGGAGTCGGGCGGGCCGACTCATTCGTCGTCGACCCCCATAAATGGCTCTTCGCTCCGTTCGACTGCGCTGCACTTCTCTACCGGAACCCGGCTCTGGCTAAAACGGTGCACACGCAGCAAGCCAGCTATCTCGATGTCTTTCACGAAGGACCCGGGTGGAACCCGAGCGACTACGCCTATCACCTCACGCGTCGGGCCCGGGGGCTGGCGCTGTGGTTCTCCCTGGCCGTGCACGGCACCGATGCCTACAGCACTGCCGTGGAGGCGGCCATGGCCATGGCCACGCAGGCGGCGGCGCGCATCGAGGCGGCCGAACACCTGGAGCTCGTGCGCCAACCGGGCCTGTCCATCGTTCTGTTCCGGCGCCCCGGATGGGAGGCGGCCGACTACCACCGCTGGTCACGGGAGTTACTGGCCGCTCAGGTGGGCTTCGTCACCCCCACGGCCTGGCAGGGCGAGACGGTGGCCCGGTTCGCCTTCCTCCACCCCGACACGACGGTGGAGATGGTCGACGAGATCCTGGCCACCATGAAATGATTCCGCCGCGGTGTTCCGCCGTCGAAAGGACAAAGCATGTCGACCGACCATGAGGCCACCATCCGCTCCTTCTTCGATGTCTGGGTGGAGCGCGATCCCGGGAAGCTGACGGCGTTCTTCGCCGACGACGGCTCGTGGAGTGAAGCCAACCGTCCGGCGTCGGTCGGCCACGAAGAGCTCCACGCCGTCTTCGAGATGCAAACGTCGTTCGGTAGCGAATTCTCCTTCGAATTCCGGAATCTGGCCGTCGTCGGCGACACGGTCTTCACCGAACGCGTCGACCGCTTTTCGCTCAACGACACCCAGATGACGGTGCCGGTGCTCGGTGTTTTCGAGTTCGACGGCCACGGGAAGATCGCAGCGTGGCGCGACTACTACGACTGGGCCGATCTCGAGCGTCAGCTCCTGGCCGCCGGGGTGGACATGAGCGGCGCCTGACGCGAGGGCCAGCGCGACGGGCTCCCCGGCCCGTGGCCAGACACCCCTGTTACCATCGACCCTCTTATGACGGTGCGTCAGATCGGCGGGGAGCTGGCCACCGTGGTCGACGTCCTGCGGTCCGCTGCGGCTATGAATTCCCAGGTCGAGGCCTATGTCGAGATGGCCGGCCCCGGTTCGGAGGGTGTCGTGGGCGCCGGGGCCGACGGTCGTCGCCGACTGTCTTTCTCGCAGTGGGACACGGCCGCCGACGGGGTGGCCGGTCTGCTGGCGGCCGAGGGCGTGACCAAAGGCGACGTGGTCTGCTTACTGCTGCCCTCGTCGATCGACTACGCCGTCTGCTACCAGGCGGCGGCGCGGCTCGGAGCTGTCACGACCGGTGTGAACCTCCGGTTGGGCTCGGCCGAGCAGGCATCCATCACGGCGCGGACCCAGCCGACGGTGACCATCGTGGACACCGATCTCGTGGCGACCGCATCGGTGCCGCCCGGAGCTGGTCGGGTCGTGCCACGGGCGGCGCTCATCGAGGCGGCTTCGCGCCGGGCCCCGCATCTGCCGTCGCTCGATGCCGGCGACGCCGTCACCATCGTATGGACGAGCGGGTCCACCGGTGTCCCGAAGGGGGCGGTCTTCGATCACCGCAATCTCGCCGCCGTCGCCGCCGGTACCGACGTCCTGTCGCATGGCGGTGATCGGCGGCTGTCTCCCCTGCCCTTCGCCCACGTGGGTTACATGACGCGGCCCTGGGACGAGATCGCTCACGGCGTCACCACCGTGATCACGCCCCAGCCGTGGTCGGCCGCCACCGCCATCGAGCTTCTCGTCGGGGAGCGGGTGACGGTGGGCCAGGGTGTCCCCACGCAGTGGGCGCTGATCCTCGCCCATCCTGATTTCGCCCACGCCGACGTATCTCGTCTGCGTATCGCCGGCACCGGCGCGTCACGAGTGCCCCCTGAACTCGTCCGGGCCATGCGCCAGCGTCTGGGCTGCCCGGTCGTCGTGCGCTACACCTCTACCGAGAGCTCTCTCGGGAGCGGAACCCAGCCCGGCGATCCCGACGAGGTCGTCGCCACCACCGTGGGGCGACCGGTCCCCGGCGTCGAGATCGAGCTGGTCGATGAGGAAGGTCGGGTAGCCGCCACCGGAGAAGTCGGACGGGTCCGGCTGCGGTCGGGGGCTGTCATGCGGGGCTACGTCGGCGATCTCGCCGCCGGTGAGACCATCGATGCCGGTGCCACGGCCGAGGTCCTCGACGGCGCCGGATGGGTCACGACCGGCGACCTCGGATGGGTGGGCGACGACGGCAATCTGCGCTTGGTGGGCCGGGTGGCCGAGATGTACATCCGAGGGGGCTACAACGTCTATCCGGCCGAGGTGGAGGCCGTCCTCGGCAGCCACCCCGGGATCGCCGAGGTGGCGGTGGTCGGTGTGGCCGACCCCGTCCTGGGCGAGATCGGGGCCGCCGTGGTGGTGCCCGCGGTGGGGGTGCCCGTTCCCGAGCTCGGGGAGTTGCGGGCGCTGTGTGCGCCGCGTTTGGCCGACTACAAAGCGCCCGATCGGCTCGTCATCGTCGATCAATTGCCATTGACGGCGATGGCCAAGGTAGACAAGCGGGCGTTGTCCGCTCAGCTGGCGGGAGAACCGAAGAGCGATATCACGAGATCAGAGACACGAACGAGAACATCGACACCAAACTCGAAGGTGGGCTAATGGCAGAGAAGACGGACAGCGAGGACAAAAAGGACGCCGAATCGCCGAAAGGGGAGCGACCTCCTCGCCAACACACGATCGTGGCCGGCGCCGAGCCCATCAAGCTGGGATCGATGTTGTTCACGTTGGTGGAGCCGCACCGGGGTCACGAGGTGGCCTACAACCGGTGGTACGAGAGGGACCACTTCTATGCCGGCTGCATGATCGGCCCCTACCAGTTCGCCGGCAAGCGGTTCGTGGCCACCGCCGCCATGAAGAAGCTGCGCGACCCCGATTCATCCGAGGTCACCGGAGAACCCGAACGCGGGACGTACCTGGGCCTCTACTGGGTGCTCGACGGCTATCACGACGTATGGAACCGCTGGGCTGTGGATCAGGTGATGGCGCTGCACAAGGCCGGTCGAATGTTCCAGGAGCGCGATCACATCCACACGCTTCTGTACCGCTACGTCTGGCAGCAGCAGCGAGACGTCGACGGACTCCCGGCCGAGCTGGCGCTGGACCACCCGTCCGCCGGGATGGTGGCGGTATTCACCGAGCGGGCCGACGACCTGTCGGCCGCCGACTTCGAGACCTGGCAGCGAGAGGAGCACCTACCGTCGCTGCTGCCGGGGACGCCGGCGCGACTGGTGATCGCCGCCGATCCGCTCCCGTTGCTCATGGACGCACCGGGTGACGTCCCGCGCACAGAAGCCGACGACCGTCGCCAGATGACCCTGTGGTTCTTGGACAGCGATCCGGCCGAAGCGTGGGATAGCGTCATCGCCGCCCACCGGACGGCCATAGAGTCCTCGGGTCGTGGCCGGATCGTGGCCGCGCTCCCGTTCATCCCCACCATCCCCGGCACCGACACCTACACCGACACACTATGGACCGACACGAGGAGATCGTCGTGAGCACCGAGCACTATGCCCTGCCGTCGAAGGACCGTTTCAAGGGCCGGACGGCCGTCGTCACCGGCGCCAGCTCAGGCATCGGGCGCGCCACCGCCGTCCGTCTGGCCGCCGAGGGTGCGGCGGTGGCCTGCCTCGACGTGGTGGAGCAGGGTCTCAAGGAGACGGTCGAATCGATCGTCTCCAGTGGAGGCACCGCCGTGGCCTACCACTGCGACGTGACCGACGAGGCCGGGGTCATCGACACCGTGGCCCAGGTCGGCAGCGCCCTCGGCCGGCCCAGTGTGCTGTGCAACGTGGCCGGGATCGGGGCGTTCTCCCACACGGCCGAGATGCCGCTCGATCTGTGGCAGCGGATCCTGGCTGTGAACCTGACGGGGACGTTCCTCATGGCGCGTTCCGTCCTGCCCCAGATGCTCGAAGCCAAGGACGGCAGCATCGTGAACGTGGCGTCGAACGCCGGTTTGATGGGAGCGCCGTGGTCAGCGGCGTACTGCGCCTCGAAGGGCGGCGTAGTGCTGTTCACCAAGGCGTTGGCCGTCGAGTACGCGGGCCGAGGTGTCCGAGTGAACGCCGTTGCTCCGGGCGGGGTGGACACACCGTTGGTCTCCAACTTCTCCGTTCCCGAGGGTGGGGACGCCAAGTTGCTTCACCGGATCATGAGCCGGATGGGTTTTTCGACACCGGCGCAGATCGCCGCTGCCATCGCCTTCATCGGCTCCGACGAATCCGGCTACACCACGGGGGCCGTCTTGTCGGTCGACGGAGGTCTCACCGCCTAGCGGAGCCGACGCTACGACGTCGGTTCGGCGGCGATGAGGGCGAGCAGGCTCTGCAGCTCCCCCGAGGTGGTCGTCGCCAGCCGACCGCCGGAGAAGCGGTCATCATCGGTGACGTCGCCCACGGCGAGCGGCGGACGTCGGAGTCGCGGTTCGTCCGGGCTCAACTCGATCTCGGCCAGGATCATACCGGCAAGAGTCGCTCCGAATACGTCGACGGCCAGGGTCCGCCCGCCCCAGTCCCAGTGCCACCTCCTTGCAGATCTCCTCACCGCTCAGCTGCGACAGAGACCGGTACTCACCGTCGGAGAGGTACATGTTCGTGAGATGCACCAACGCCGGGCTTAGCGGGTCCGTCCGGACTTTCTGCACGAGCTTGTAGATCACCTCGGTCGCGCTTCGCATGCGGCGAAGCCGGAGGCGAGTGCCGTGGAGGTAGCGGTCGACGACGGCCACCGGCTCCCGCAATTCATCGGGAAGGCGCCAGAGGACCCATCGTTGTTCGCTCTCGGGTCGGGCGTATCGCCCGGCGCCGGGGACCCGGTCGACCACCGGATCATTATGGTCGTGTCTCGGAAAGGCCGTTGGTGGTCAGATGGTGCATGTGGGTGACGGTGACGGAGTTGCGCAGCCCCCGGCGACGCTGACGATCGTGGGGCTCGACGACCCGAGGGCGCGTGCTCTCGAGAATATGCACATCGAGGAGATGAGGAGCCGTTACGGGGGACGGGGTCCGGGCCCCCTGGCCGCGGCGGAGTTCGATCCACCCGATGGGTGCTTCGTGGTGGCCACCATGGCCGGCGAGGCCGTGGCTTGTGGTGGGTTTCATCGCCTGAGGCCCGAGATCGCCGAGATCAAACGCATGTTCGTGGAGCCGGGCGCCCGTGGCCGTGGCCTCGGCGGTCGGATCCTGCGGTTCTTGGAGCAGCGAGCCCAAACGGTCGGATGCACAGAGGCGTGGCTCGAGACGGGATCGGAACAGCCCGATGCCATCGCCCTCTATTCCTCGGCCGGCTACCGGCCCGTGGCGCCCTACGGGGAGTTCAAGAACGACGAGCGCAGCCGCTGTTTCTCCCGGATGCTCGGAGAAGACAGCTCTCCGTCAGGCCTGGCGCGGTGAGGCGGCGCGGGTGACGAGGCCGTCGAGCAGATCCCGGGTGGCGGTGGCCACGTCCCTGACGGCTTGATCGAATGTGGCTCGATTGACCTCCGACGGGACGCGGTAGCCACTGATCTTGCGGATGTACTGCAAGGCGGCGGCGTCGACCTGTTCGTCGGAGGTGGACTCGGGGCCCCTGAGGGTCATGATGCTTCGGCACATACCCCAGAGACTACGGATCGAGGAGTTCCAGCGCCGCTCGGGCCAGCTCGGCCCGGGTGGTCCCGGCCGAGCGGGCGGCACGGTCCACCAAACCGTCGAGATAGACGGCCAGATTCAGTGCCGAGGTCCGTCGGTCGCCGCCCAAGAGAGGGACCGGCTCGCTGCGCTGGTCGAGTCCCGACACGGTGAGAAAGGCCGAGCGCAACTGAAGCATGGCGTCACAGGCCCCGGCCAGATCGATGTCACTGCGCTTGATCCAGACGCTGACGCCGAAGGGGATGGTGAGGTTGCCGGGGTCGAGGTCCTCGGGAAGCATGCCGGCCACCCCGTGGGCCGCCTCGACCAGGAACCGACCCTCGGCCGACTGCGATTCGACCGCCAGCTGCAAACTTCTCACCTCTCACCTACCCCTGCGCTCTCCGGCGGTCCCACGGTGGGAAACCGCTCCTGCGGGCCGAAGTCCCCCACGAGGGCTCTGCGGACCTGCTTCTCAGTGTCGCAAGTGGGTGTATCACCGTGGTGGATGCGCGTATCGTCCCTGGTCAGAAGCCTTCTCTCGGCTACGGCCGGATGAAAGGCCTAGTCAGGGGGTAGAGGTCCTGATTGACTGGTTGGTCCCCGGCCGAAAGGAGAATCCCGTGGCGAGAGCAATCTGGACCGGGTCGCTGAGCTTCGGCCTGGTCAACATCCCCGTCGGGCTCTATTCGGCGACCGAGGACAAAGCCATCCGGTTCCACCAGTTCCAGGAGGGGACGAACGACCGCATCCGCAACAAGCGGGTCAACGAGCGGACGGGCGACGAGGTCGAGTTCTCCGAGATCGTGAAGGGATACGACATCGGCGCCGGCGAATACGTGATCGTGCTTCCCGAAGAGCTCGAGGCGGTCGAGCCGGGGCCGACACGGACCATCGAGATCGTGGACTTCGTCGATCTCGAGGCCATCGATCCCATCTATTACAAGACGAGCTACTACCTCGCCCCCCAGGGTAACGACGCCCAGCGGGCCTATGAACTTCTCCGCCAGGCCATGGGGACGACGAAGAAGATCGGTATCGCCACCCTCGTCATGCGGAGCAAGCAGCACCTGGTGGCAGTGCGGCCCGAGGAGAACGTCCTGGCGCTCGAGACCATGTTCTTCGGCGACGAGGTCCGTGACCCGGTCAAAGAGATCGGCTCGCTGCCCGGGGAGATGACGTTCAAGGGTCGGGAGATCGACACGGCCAAGCTCCTCATCGATTCGATGTCGGCGGAATGGGACCCCGAGAACTACACCGACACGTATCGCGAACGGGTGGAAGAGCTCATCGCCCGCAAGCGGGAGGGTGAAATCGTGGTGACCGATACGGGGCCACGCGAGTCGGCTCCCGTCGTCGACCTGATGGACGCGCTGCAGGCCAGCGTGAAGGCGGCGCGCGATCACCGCCCCGGTAATGCCGAAGTGTCGCCGCTCGTGCCCGCTTCGATCCGAAAGGCCAAGGCGACGGCCAGCTCAGCGCCGAAGCGCGTCAGCGCAAGCGGCGGCGGTTCTTCGAGCGGCCGGAAGTCGGGCGAGGATCTCTCGGCGCTCAGCAAGGCAGAGCTGGCCAAGCGTGCCGCTGCGCTCGGCATCGAGGGACGGTCCAAGATGAGCCGGGACGAGCTGGAGTCGGCGGTGGCCGGCGCCACGGCGTCATCGACGCCGTCGCGTCGGCGCAAAGCGTCCTGAGGCGCGGCTTGCTGTCCTGAGGAGCTGCTCGCCGTCCGGCACCGACGGCGAGAATCCCCGTCCGGCTACGAACCGACGGTCAGCGTGAAGGGCTGGATCACAAGGTTCCGGGTCTTGCCCTTCCCGAATGTCGCTTTGATGGAGAAGTGGTAGGTCCCCGCCTTGGTGGGGGTGCCGGAGATGGTGGCGGTGCCGTCACCGTGGCTGACCAGCGTGACGTGCTTCGGGAGTTTGCCCACCTTGGTGATCGACGGCACCGGTGCCCCCGCCGTCGTCACCGTGAACGTGAAAGGCGTGCCCGCGGTGGCCGTCGCCGCCGCGGCACTGGTGATGGCGTCGGCGTGGGGAGCGACGCCGAAGCTCTGTTGCGCCTGCGGGGCGGCGCTGTAGCTGGCGTTGCTGAGCTGATTGGCGTCGATGACGCATGTCCCCACCCCGATGAAGCTGACCGTCGATCCGGTGATGGAACAGAACGATGCCGCCGACGGGTCGATGGCGAACGTCACCGAGTGGCCCGATCCTCCACCGGTGGCGGACACCGTGTAGGTCGGGCCCCCGACGGCGGCGGCGGACGGCGACGTCGACGTGAGCGTGATGGCCTGCGCCGTGAGGACGTAGGTGAATTGATCGGCGGTGGAGTGGGTGTGTGAATTCATGACATAGGCGACATCTCGGAAATGCCTGTGTCAAGACATAGGAGACACCGGATCTGGGGGTTCTCCTATGGACATGGGCCGTTACCTGGTGGAAGCCCACCTGCACGAGGGTCGCTCGGTGGCCGAGCTGGGTACTCGAACCCCCTGGTGTCGTCACGGTCACGTCGACCGTGGCGGCCGGCTCGGCCGGGGCCGTCACCGTGAGCGAATTGTCGGGGTTGACCGTGTAGGGCACCGACGTAGCACCGAAGGACACCGATGATGCCCCGGTCAGGTAATCGCCGTTGATGACGACGGTCGTGCCTCCGACGGTGGGCCCTTGCGATGGACTCACCGAGCTGATGACCGGGACCGGCGTCCCGTAGGTGATCGGGAACGAGTCGCTTGTGGCGTTGTACGGACCGGGATAGGCGATGACCACTCCGTGGGAGTTGGCCATGGACACCGGGATCAGCCCGGCGGACGAGCCGCTCCCGCTTATCTGGAGGTCGCTCAAATGCATCGCCCCGAAGTTGGCCAGTGTCGCCTGGGTGCCCCCGACCGTCGGCGCCTCCTCGATCCACTCGGCCGTCGCACCGGGGCCGCTGTAAGAGACGTCGCCGGACACCAACCACCCCTTGGTGACGTCTTCGGTGGCCCGGGACACATCTGGGGTTCCCGACACATGCCTGACACCGGCGGGTGAAACACCCACCGACCTGATCGACAAGAAGTCCGGCGTCCTCACCCTTGCGCCGCCTGTCGCCGAGGATCTCGTCGCATTTCTCGGTACGCTGGTCGCACGAACAGAAGGGGATCTGATGACACCGATTTCGAGCCTGAATTCAGAACGATGACGTCAGGCGGAAGGCAACGGAAGCAGCGGCAGGGCGGCAGCTGGGCCGTGCGGAACAACTTCTCGCGGATGGAACGCGAGTTCGGGACTGGAGTTGTAGGCAGTGGGGCCGTGGGCACCGCCCTTCTCACCCATCCGGGGGCAACCGGGCTCCCGCCCGTGTCCGACGTGAAGCCGCTGGTCGAGGTGGATGTGCTCGGCAAGGTGGGGATCCTGACCGTGATCACCATCGCCGTCGGCGGCCTGTCATTCGTGCTCCCGGTATCGATCGGGTTCGCCCTGGTGTGCGTGGTCGTCGCCCTCGGTCTCGGACTGTGGACGACGTTCCGGCCCCGGATGGCGCGGATCCTCGCTCCGGCGTACGCGGCGGTCGAGGGGCTGGCGCTCGGAGTCCTCTCCCGGCTCTACAGCGCGCAGAGCCATGGCGTGGTGCCGCTCGCCATCGTATTGACCGGGGCCCTGTTCATCGGCGTGCTCATCGCCTACCGGACCAGGCTGGTGCGCGTGAGCAACCGGTTCATCTCCATGACCGTGGTGGCCGGCTTCGCCCTGCTGGCCGTGCTGCTGGCCACGGCGTTCGGGCTCAGCTTCCCCGGGATCGGCCGTTCGGCCACGGGGCTGATCGTCTTCGGAGTGGTCTATCTGATCGTGGCCATACTCGACCTGTTCGTCGACTTCGAGCTGGTCAATCGGGCCGCTCTGGCCGGGGTTCCGGCCGAGGCCGAGTGGTACGCCGCCTTCTCGATCTTCCTGGCCGTCGTGATGCTCTACCTGGGCTTGCTCCGCATCCTCGGCGGCCGCCGGTAGACGACGACAGCGGCGGTCAGCCCGGGAAAGGCTTGTCCGCGTACTGCTCGCGCAGCTTGTACTTGAGGATCTTGTTGAGAGTCTCGTTGCGGGGCAGGGCGTCGACGACTTCGAGTTGCTCGGGGATCTTCTGGGCCATGAGGCCGGCTGCTTTCAGGTGGTCGACCATCTCGTCGAAGGAGATGGGATCTGTTCCCGAGGTGCTCTGGATCACGGCGCAGACGCGCTCGCCGCGCTGGCGATCGGCCAGGCCGATGACGGCCACGTCGGCGACCTTCGGATGCTCGTAGAGGAGATCCTCGATCTCCTTGGCCGAGATGTTCTCGCCCTTGCGGATGATGATGTCCTTCAGGCGGCCGGTGAGCACCACATGGCCGTCGGGCCGGAAGTGGCCCACGTCGCCGGTGCGGAAGTAGCCGTCGGCGTCGAAGGCTTCGGCCGTCATGGCCGGATCGGTGTAGCCCTTGCAGACCATGGGGCCCTTCACGCGGACCTCGCCGTCGACGCCGGCGGGAGCGACGTCCCCGTCGAGGGTGACGATGCGGATGTCGGCGCCGTAAACGGGCTTGCCTACGGTGTTGGCCAGCTGATCGTCGGTGTCGGTCATGGTGCCCATGCAGATCATGGGGATCTCGGTCATGCCGTAGCCGTGGATTACCTTGACGCCGATCTCGCGACCGACCTCGTAGAAGATCTCGGGGGGCATGGGCGCCCCTCCGCCGGCCAGGCGCTCGAGGGTGGGGATGATCTTGTCGCCCGGCTGCTTGCGCTGTTCGTTCAGATAGGCCTGGTAGAAGGCGGTACTGCCCCCGGCCATGGTGACGCCGTGGTGGGAGAAGACGGTGACGGCCAGCGCCGGGATGAACGACTCGAGGAGGACGGCCGGAAAACCGAGGGAGAGGACCATGACGATGTAGTCGGGTCCGGCGATATGGGCGAAGGGAAAGGCGATGGTGCCGACGTCGCGCTCGGTCATGTTGGCGGCCTCGGCCAGCCCGCGGCCTCCATTGACGAGGGTGAGGTCCGTGTGGCGGACACCCTTCGGATCAGACGTCGTCCCCGAGGTGTAATAGATCCAGCGCTCGTCATCACCCGAACCGGGACCGGGCGGGGGGGGCAGGACGACCCGGTCGCCCTCGGGGAGGGTGTCGTAGGCCACCACAACGGTGGGGGGAGTGTCGAGGTCCTGTCCGATCTTCTCGGCCATGGCCAGGTAGTCGACGTCCTTCCAGACGCCGGGGACGAAGAAGAACTCGGCCGCCGTCTGGCGCAGCGCAAAGGCCACCTCGCGCTCGCGGTAGATGTGGATGATCGGGTTCTGGACAGCGCCCAGGCGGGCCAGGGCCATGGAGAGGACGATGGTCTCGATGCGCGAAGGCAGCTGCCACGAGACGACCGTGCCCTGACGGACGCCCATGTCGTAGAGGCCGGCCGCCACCGTTTCGCAGCGGTCGGCGAACTGGCCGAAGGTCAGCCGGCGGTCGTTCTCGTCGATGAGCATGGGGCGGTCCGGAGACGCCGCGGCCCGGCGGGCCACCAGCTCCCACATCGACCCGACGTCGTAGATCGGCTCGCTCACCGGTCTCGCCCCGTATCTCGGACCGCGGCGGTGTCGACTACGACAGCCGCTCGACGATCATGGCCATGCCCTGGCCGCCGCCGACACACATGGACTCGAGGCCCCAGGTCTTGTCCTCGTCTTCAAGGGCGTTCAGCAAGGTGGTCATGATGCGGGCCCCCGTCATGCCGAAGGGGTGGCCGAGGGCGATGGAGCCGCCCTTCACGTTGAGCTTTTCCCAGGGAATGCCGAGGTGCTTGGCCGAGGGGATGACCTGGGCGGCGAAGGCCTCGTTGATCTCGACCAGGTCGATGTCGTCGATCGTCTTGCCGGCGCGGGCCAATGCCTGGCGACAGGCTTCGATGGGGCCGAGGCCCATGATCTCGGGGTCGAGGGCGGAGACGCCGCTGGCCACGATGCGCGCCAGAGGGGTGATGCCGAGCTGGCGGGCCCGGGTGTCGGACATGACGACCACGGCGGCGGCCCCGTCGTTCAAGGGACAGGCGTTGCCGGCGGTGATGGTGCCGCCCTCGCGGAAGACGGGCTTCAGCTGCGAGAGGCCCTCCACGGTGGTGCCGGCGCGCGGACCGTCGTCTTTGGAGATGACGGTGCCGTCGTCCAAGGTGACGGGGATGATCTCGCGCTCGAAGAAGCCGTTTCCCTGGGACTCGACGGCGCGCTGCTGGCTGCGGGCCGCGAATTCGTCCATCTCCTGGCGGGTGACCTTCTCGTACTCGGCCACGTTCTCCGCCGTCTGGCCCATGGCGATGTAGACGTCGGGGAGGCCCTTGAGCGGCGTCCAAGGATCACCGGTCTTGGGCGCCCGGGCCGCGGTGCGGGCTTCGGCCTCGGCCAAGGCTGTGTTGTGCGGCCCCGTGTCCGACGCCCCGTATTGGAAGCGGCTGACGGTCTCCACCCCGGCGGCCACGAAGACGTCGCCTTCGCCCGCCTTGATGGCGTGGGCGGCCATGCGGATGGTCTGGAGCGACGAGGAGCAGTATCGGTTGACGGTGACGCCGGGGACGTCCAGGCCGGCCAGGACGGCGGCCACCCGGCCCACGTTGTAGCCCGCTTCGCCGGCGGGTTGTCCGCAACCCACGATGAGGTCTTCGATTGTGTTCGGGTCGAGTTGCGGGATCTTGGCCAGGACCTCCTTCACGACATGGGCCGTGAGATTGTCGGGGCGACAGGTGACGAGGGAGCCCTTGTTGGCACGGCCGATCGGCGTGCGTCCGGTGGCGACGATGACGGCTTCGGGCATGGGAGGGGCTCCTTCTCGGTGGTTCGTCCGGGCGTTTCTGGGTAGGCCACGGCCCCGTTCGGGGCGCCCAACAATCGCACAGGCTAAAGGAAGGGCGGTCCCGGTGTCGCCGGCACGGTCCGCCACATGATCCGGTGCGGCCCGATCTCGGGGATCTCGAAGACCTCGCCGCGGGGGACGAAACCGGCCCGCTGGTAGAGGTGGAGCGCCGGTGTGCGGGCATTGCACCAGAGGAGTCCGCCGCCGTGGGAGGAGACGTGGGCGATCAGGAGATCGAGGACTGCGGTACCGAGGCCCCGACCACGTGCCGTCTCCCGGGTGGCCATGCCCCGGAGCCGCCAACCGTCGAGGCGGTTCGCCTCCCAGGGAGGGGCCTCGGGTAAGACGACCCCGACGGCCAGGACGACAGCCCGGTCGACGGCGGGGGCTGGCGGTGCGGGCCAGGCCGCCGCATGGGCGGCGCGGGGATCGTCTTCGCCCCGGTAGAGGCAGTCGGAGATGAGGCGGCCCGGTCGGAGGACCTGTTGGCGCAGTGACCAGGTCGTTTGGGCCGGAACAAAGGCCACGGTGATGTCGTCGTCCACGGCCGGGAGCGTAACGGCGGGTGCCCACAGAGGCGCTGCTGGCCGCTACCCGATGTGGCTGGGCCGAGGGCGAAATGTAACCTGTTCCAAAGTTTGCGCCACGACCGCGGCTGCCCGTCCGGGCCAGCGGCGATCCCGAGCGGTCGACGGGGAGAGGGGACGGCAGATGGAGATCGGCTACACCGAGGAACAGCAGGCCCTGCGGCGGGAGCTGCGGGACTACTACGCCAATCTGCTCACTCCCGCAGTCGAAGAGGAGCTGTCACAGAGCCACGGGATCGGGCCCGGGCCCCGGCGGATCACCAAGCAGATGGCCAGCGACGGCTGGCTCGGGATCGGATGGCCGAAGGAGTGGGGCGGTCAGGGCCGTTCCGCCATCGAGCAGTTCATCTTCTTCGACGAGTCCATGCGCAGCGGTGCGCCGGTGCCGATGCTGACGATCAACACCGTCGGGCCGACGATCATGAACTACGGGAGCCAGGAGCAGAAGGAATTCTTCCTGCCCAAGATCCTGCGCGGGGAGATCCACTTTTGCATCGGCTACACCGAACCGAACGCCGGGACCGACCTGGCCGCCCTGCAGACCAAGGCCGTGGTCGACGGCGACGAGCTCGTGATCAACGGGGCCAAGATCTTCACCTCCTTGGCCGGCGACGCCGACTACTGCTGGCTGGCGGTGCGGACGGACCCCGAAGCGTCCAAGCACAAGGGGATCTCCATGGTGATCGTGCCCATGGACACGCCCGGGGTGCGGGTGGTGCCCATGCAGCTGTTGGGGGAGCACGACATCAACTACACGTTCTGGGAGGACGTGCGGGTACCGGTGACCAACATCGTCGGGGGGATCAACAACGGCTGGTCGCTGATCACCAACCAGTTGAACCACGAACGGGTGACGCTGTGCTCGCCGGGGATTATCGAGCGGGCCCTGGGCGACGTCCGGGCGTGGGCGCAGGAGACGAAGTTGGCCGACGGCCGGCGGGTGATCGACCAGGAGTGGGTGCAGGTGCACCTGGCCCGGGTCTACGCCAAGCTCGAATTCCTGAAGCTGATCAACTGGAAGGTGGCGTGGCAGGGGACCCAGGGTCGGCTGGACGTGGCCGACGCCTCGAGCATCAAGGTCTTCGGCACCGAGTTCTACATGGAGGCACTGCGGACCTTGTCCGAGGTGATCGGGCAGGCCGGCTACCTGAAGCGGGGCTCACCGGGAGCCGCGCTGAAAGGCCGGCTCGAGGCGTACTCGCGCAGTCTGATCATCCTGACCTTCGGTGGTGGGACGAACGAGATCCAGCGCGACCTGATCGCCATCTTCGGACTGGGCATGCCCCGGTCCCTGCGCTGAGCCGGCGCGTAAGCGCTCACTCACAATCCAACCTTTCCGCAACCAGACCTTTCAGAAAGACAGACACGAGGACTCGAGCACATGGACTTCTCCTTCAGCGAAGAGCAGGACGCCGTTCGGGAATTGGCGGCGCGCATCTTGAACGATCTCTCCACCCCCGAGCGGTTGAAGGAAGTGGAGGGAACCGACGAACGGATCGACCGGAAGCTGTGGGCCGAGCTTGGATCAGCCGGGCTGCTCGGAGTGGCGCTGCCCGAATCCTGTGGCGGAGCTGGTCTCGGATTCCTGGCCGCCGCCATCGTGGCCGAAGAGGTGGGTCGCCACGCCGGGGCCGTCCCCTTCACCGCGTCGGTCGTTCTCGGCGCGCTGCCCATTGCCGAGTTCGGGACTGAGCAGCAGCAGCAGAAATGGCTGCCCGGCGCCGTGGCCGGAGAGACGATCCTGACCGGTGCTCTGGTCGAGCCCGGCGGTGATCCGTGGAAGCCGACGCTTCAGGCTGTGAAAGACGGTGACGGGTGGCGGCTCGACGGGGTGAAGGCCGAGGTTCCCGTGGGGATGATCGCCGACGGGGTGGTGGTCTCGGCGCGGACCGAGGACGGGGGGATCGCCCTGTTCATCCTCGATCCGTCGACGGCCGGAGTGACGCGGCGGCAACAGGAGACAACGAGTTGGCAGTACGAAGCGGAGATGGAGTTCTCGGGCGTGTCGGTCGGAGCCGACGGACTGCTCGTCGAAGGAGATGACGGGGCCGCCGCTCTCGAGTGGCTGCTCGAGCGGGCGGCCACTGCCTACTGCGTCGAGGTGTCGGGCGCCTGCCAGGCGGCGGTGAAGCTGACGGCCGCCTACACGATCGAACGCGAGCAATTCGGGAAGCCCATCGCCACGTTCCAGGCCGTGGGGCAGCGGGCCGCCGACGCCTACATCGACACCGAAGCGGTCCGGTTGACGTCGTGGCAGGCGGCCTGGCGTCTGGCCGAAGGACTACCGGCGGCGGCCGAAGTGGCCGTGGCCAAGTACTGGGCCGACGAGGGTGCCCAGCGGGCCGTGCACGGTGCCCAGCATCTGCACGGGGGCGTCGGTGTCGACCGGGACTACCCGTTGCACCGGCACTTCCTACGGACCAAGCATCTGGCGCTGACCCTCGGGGGGACGACGCCGAGCCTTCTGCGGCTGGGCCAGTTCCTGGCCACCGAACCGGCCTGAACGAGCGGCTCTACGCCATGGCCCTTGCGGGCGGCGTCGGCGGTTGCTGACGAAGGTCTAGGAGGCGGCTTCGGGGTCCGGGCCCTCTTCTGGCGACGAGGCCGGCGGCTCATCGTGATGGAGCCAGGCCAAGACGTCGGGCGGTGCGGCATCGGCGACGCGGGCGCGGTAGTGATCCCATTCGTCAGGCGACAGGACTTCCCGGGCCGCTCCAGACGAACCCCGACGGAAGAAGGCCAGACGGTCCTTCAAAATATCGGCGGGATCGGGCGCCGTGTGTGCCGCTTTGGCCCGCATGTCGTCGAATCCGGCGGCTCGGACAAGTTCAGGCCAGGTGGAGTCGGGCACCGTGATCCCGAGGAGTGCGGCGAGCCGGCGCATCTGGCCCTCGAGGTCGGCCGAGAGGTCGTCGTAGTGGGCGAGAACGATGTTCGGTTGCCGTCGACGGGCCCAGGCATCGGTGGCATGCCGGAGAACCCCGGGCAGTGAATCAAGGTTCTCGCTCGGGCTTCCCTCCCAGTCGATCCACGAGAGCAACCACTCGTGCAGCGGCAGGCGTGGCGTCGGAGGCCTGACCGGGTCTGGTTGACCGGTGAGTTGACGGAGACGATGCCTGTCGATGTTGGTGCCCTGGTGATAAAGCGAGACGGCCATGTCCAGCGGGTGCCGAGCGACGACGATATAGGTGGCGCGGTCGTCGAGGACTATTCCGAGGAGGGGCGTATGGGTTTTGATGACGCGGCGATGATCCTGGGCCGAGAGCCGGGCGTAGAGCTCGTCGGCCAGGGTGCCCGTCCAGTCCAACCACGGCGAGAGACGTCCGAGCGGTTGGGGTAGCTCGGCCGTCTGGAGAACCAGAAGACAACAGATCATCTGCATCCAGGTCGTGCCGCTCTTGGACCGGGTGCTTATCACGATGTCACCCGGACGGAAGGCGAAGGGCAACCAGCGGCCACTGTCCTCGTCCTCTGAGAGGTAGCGGACGGGACGGTCCTGCGGCACCCGTCGATGGTAGCGAGAGGCGGGCGGGTCTAGGCCATGCCGCTCGCGGGCGGCGTCGGCGGTTGCTGGGGGGGAGAGGGATACGGCGCCGCCGGTGGGGGATAGCCGGTCGGCGTGGGCGGCGGATAACCGGTCATCGGTGGGGGATAGCCGGCCGAGGGGGGCGGGGCGTAGCCGGACGCCGGGGGAACCCATCCACCGGGGGGGGGGGCCCGTANNCCCCCCCCCCCCCCCCCCCCCCGTATCCGCCGGGGTGCTGAGCTCGGGCCGCCGCCAGCTGCTGCTCGATCGGCCAGGTGGAGAAGGCGAAGACGAGGAACATGACGAGGTTGACGATGGGGACGATGGCGATCAGGATCCACCAGCCCGAGTAGCCGGCCTTACTCAGGATCCTCACCCAGGCGACGATCGAGACCACGACCAGCGCCAGATAAAAGAGAACGAAGATCCCCGCTCCTGCACCTACGCCTGAAATTGCGGCCATCGCGGTTCTCCTCCGGTGTCTGGAAGCCCTTCGACACTGCGGCTGAGTGTCTTAACCGATGCCATGGACCTCGGAGCCGTCGAGCTCGCGGACGAAGTCGGCGCCGAAGGCCTGCGACGGGGTGAGGGCACCGGGCTCCACCTTCCCGGCGCAGAGGAGCTGCGCGATCCGGACGACGGAGTCGGCCGTGAGGTCGTAGCCGTTCAAGGTGGTGACGGTGGCCTGGAGGCGCTTGCCGTTGCGGTCGGTGACCTGTCCCCAGAGTTGACCCGCCCCACCGGCGCGGGCGTTGGCCGAGGGACCCGGGAGCCGGCTGACCAGTCGCTTGAGCGTTCCCTGGACGAGAGAGTTGCGGGCCGCGGGGCCGGCCATCTGGGCGGCGCCGGTGATGGCAGCCACGACGGCGGGGAGAGCGGCATAGACGATGATGTCTCCGATCCCGGTCGAGTGGTAGGCGGTGGAGACGTCGCCCCAGGCGATGGCGAAGACGGTGGCGGGACCGTCGGCGAAGGTGACTTTTCGACGGCGGCGATCGGCGGGGACGGGACCGATGACGCCTCCGATGCGGGCCCGACCGGGGGTGCCGAGTCCTTCCATGGCCGTCTTGGCCGTGCCCGGAGAGACACCGCCGCCCATCTTGATGGCGAGCTCCAGGCGGACAGCCTCGGGTAGCGCCCGGGCCAGCATGGCGGCCAGACAGTCCGAAGGAACGACGTCGAAACCGGATCCCGGCAGCAGCGAGATGCCGGCCTCTTTTGCCTCGGCCCCGCGCGCCAGGACCGCCTCGAAGACGTCGATCTCACCGGTGATGTCGAGGTAGTGGGTGGAGCTGTCCAGACAGGCGTCCACCATCGGTTTCGAGGTGGCCGAGAAGGGCCCGGCGCAGTGGGCCACGGCGTCGATGCCCTCGAGGCCGCGTCGGGTGGCGGTGGTGTCGGACAGATCGAAGGTCCGGTGCTCGAGCTCGAAGAGCTCGCCCAGATCACGGAGCCGTCGCTCGTCGCGTCCGGCGAGGACGGGAAGCTCGCCTCTTTCGGTGGCCAGAGCGGCCACCAGACGGCCGGTGTAGCCGTACGCGCCGTAGATCATCCACGTCATGTCGCCACCCCAGAAAGTCGCGAGGCCAGGCGCCAACCCTAGAGCAGGAGCTCCGCCATCATGCGCAGGGTGGCGGCGTTACCGGCCACCAGCAGAGAGGTGGCGAACGACTCCTGCCAGGCGGCGAGGTCGTCGACGATCTTGGCCCGGGAGCCGATGAGGGCGATCTTCTCCACCATGGCCGTGGGCACCGCAGCGGCGGCGTCTTCTTTGTGGCCGTCCAGGTAGAGGTCCTGGATCTTGTGGGCTTCGCTCTCGAAACCCATCCGGACGAAGACGNNTGGGGAACCAGCCGTCGGCGATCTCGGCCGCCAGGGCCACGTTCTTCGGTCCCTCGGCGCCGAGGACGATGGGGATGTCGCTGCGCAGGGGATGGACGATGGACTTGAGGGGCTTGCCCAGTCCCATGCCGCCCGGATAGGGCAACGGGTAGTGGGGGCCGTCGTTGGTGACCGGAGCTTGGCGGGCCAGGACCTGGCGGACGATGGAGACGTACTCGCGGGTGCGCGCCAGCGGCTTCGGGAAGGGCTGGCCGTACCAGCCTTCGACCACCTGGGGCCCCGAGACACCGAGGCCGAGGACGAAGCGGCCCTTCGAGAGGTGGTCGAGGGTCATGGCCGCCATGGCCATGGCCGTCGGGGTCCGGGCCGAGAGTTGACAGAGCGCCGTGCCCAGGCGGACCTTCTTGGTGGCCGCTCCCCACCAGGCCAAGGGGGTGAGGGCGTCCGATCCGTAAGCCTCGGCCGTCCAGACCGAGTCATATCCCAGGTTCTCCGCTTCCAGAGTCAGCGCCGCCGCGTCGGGTGGTGGCTGTGATCCCCAGTAGCCCAACTGCAGGCCGAGTTTCAGCTTTCCCATGGTGCGTCCTCCTGGTGGCCGACCCCCGCGTCGGCCGTGGTCCCTACTGCTTAACGCATCTTCCCCATGACGTCCTCGGCGTAGCGGGCCGAGGCGTCGAGACGGGTCTGCAGCTGGGCCTCGGGGGAGTCCGACGGGTCCACCTCGGCCACCATGGCCGGGGCGCTCAGCATGTCGGTGACGCCGTAGTCCTCTTCGAAACTCCGGTACATGTCGATGTCCGGATTGGCCCAGAGCGATAAGTAGATGGAGAAGGGCTCGCTCTCTCGTCCCACCCGGCGGCGCTCCTCGTGGAGCAGGCCCAGGTAGTGCTGGGCCTCCTCGGGCGTGTAGGCCCCGGCCGCCACCCAGCCGTCGCAGAGCTCGGCCGCCCGCTTCAGCGCTGCCGCTGAGTGGCCGCCGCAGATGATGGGGACGGGCGCCGTGGGAGAGGGGTCCATGCGCAGGGGGGGCAGGTCGTAGTGCGGGCCGTGGTATTCGACCCAGCCGCCGCTCCACAGCACCCGGAGGGCGGGGATCATGTCGTCGAGCCTCTTGCCCCGGGTGTGGAAGTCCTGACCGGTGGCTTCGAACTCCTCCTTGCACCAGCCCACCCCGACACCGAGGGTGACCCGGTTTGACGAGATCACCGCCGCGGTGCCCACCTGCTTGGCCACCGTGATCAGGTCGCGTGCCGGGGCCACGTAGACGCCGGTAGTGAAGCGGACCCGGCTGGTGATGGCGGCCATGGCCGAGATGACGCACCAGACGTCGGGCCATTCGGTGTCGGGCTCCCAGCCCGGTGCGCCGTCCTCGGCCTTCGAATAGGTGTAGCGCGACTGCCGGTCACGGGGCGAGAACATGTGGTCGGAGATGTAGATCCCGTCATAGCCCTGCTCGTCAGACGCCCGGGCCAGCGCCACCTGGTGGTGGGTGGGCAAGAAGGTCACCGCCTGGTGAAAGCGCACGGTCGTCTCCGAGTGGTCGTCGTCGTCCCTGGCGCGGCCGGCGGAGTCAGCGCCGGACGGGCTGGGCGGGTGGGAATGCGATGGGTAGGTGTTTGTAGCCGTTGATGAACGACGACTGCAGCCGCTGCAGGTCACCGTCCTGGTGCAGATCGGGGATCCGGTCGAGCAGGTGCTCGAACATGACCCGGATCTCCATCCGGGCCAGGTTGGCGCCCAGGCAGAAGTGGGGGCCGCCGCCGCCGAAGGCCATGTGGGGGTTGGGGGAGCGGCTGATGTCGAACTCCTGGGGGTTCTCGAAGATGTCCTCGTCGCGGTTGCCCGAGATGTGGAAGAAGACGACCTTCTCGTCGGCCCCGATCTTCTGGCCTCGGAGCTCCGTCGGCCGGGTGGTCTGGCGACGGAAGTTCATGACCGGGGTCACGTAGCGGAGCATCTCCTCCACCGCCTTAGCCATGAGGGAGCGGTCGTCGCGCAGCTTGGCCCACTGATCGGGGTTCTGGAAGAAGGTGAACATGGCGCCCGAGATCAGGTTCCTCGTCGTCTCGTTTCCGGCCACGGTGAGAAGGAGGAAGAACAGCTCGAGCTCGAGCTCTGAGAGTTTGTCGCCCTCCACCTCGACCTGGGTGAGGACACTCATGAGATCTTCGTGCGGGTCGAGCCGCTTCTTCGCGTACAGATCCGACGCGTAGGCGTAGAGCTCCATGGCCGCCTGGGTGGTGAACTCGGGATCGTCCATGGCCAGGGTGGTGTCGCCCTCGGCGTACTCGGAGTCGAGCCGGCCGATCATCCGGTTGGACCAGTCGAACATGTTGTGCCGGTCCTCCTGGGGAACCCCCAGGAGCTCGGCGATGACGACCAGAGGGAGCTCGGCGGCGATGTCGGTGACGAAGTCGGCCTCGCCCTTCTCGATGACGGCGTCGATGATGTCGTCGGCTGTCCGGTGGATCTTCTCCTCCAGCGCCGAGATGGTCCGGGGGGTGAAGCCCTTGTTGACCAGCCGGCGGTAGCGGGTGTGCAGCGGCGGGTCCATGTTGAGCATCATCAGCTTCTGCTGCTCGATGGCCTCGTCGGGCAGCTCCCAGATGAAGGTGGCTTTCTGGGCCGAGGAGAAGGTGTCGTACTCCCGGTTGACGGCCACGCAGTCGTCGTACTTGGTCACGCACCAGAAGCCGGGGCCGTCGGTCTCCTCGTGCCACCAGACGGGGGCGTTGGTGCGCAGGTAGGAGAACCACTCGTGGGGGACGGCCTCGACGTAGGCCGCCGCCGCCGTGAGATCGATGTCGCTGAGCTCCATGGGGGTCCTCCTAGAACGTGTTCCACTGGCGATACTAGATCGCCCCGGGAGCGATACGAGGGGTCGCCCGGGCCCGGGCCGCCCCCACTGGCGCCGGCCCACTGGCGC
>PLXQ01000056.1 GCA_003151475.1 Acidimicrobiaceae bacterium
CCCTCCGAAGAGGCTCTTGACGCCCCGCTCAGCCCGCCGCCTCTCGACGACGGACCGGGGCCTGCTACTGGGCTCTCCGGCGATTACCCAGGAGGGACTTACACCCACTGGTATGGTCCAGCTTTCAGGACGCACCACATCCCGACCCTATTGATCACCACCGCCACCTTCGACCCCCCGAAGGATGATTCTGCTCTCATCCTCAGGGGGGAGGCCCCGGCAGGCCTGCGTCTGGTTCCTAAGGCGGCGCAAGGCGCCGGCCCGGGTCTCCAGAGGCGTCTCAGAGAGTCACCGTGTCGTGCATTTGAACTCTGCGGTGATGGCGAGCGGTAGACGACGGTCTTCTTGGGTAGCGCCCGAGATGGCGGCGGTGCCGTCGCCGTTGTTCACCAACCAAAGCCCTGACGTGAAAACGACCCCAGGTGCGGGGGGGCCGCGCTCCGGAGTCGTTCTCACCGCTATGGCGGGGGCTCAGGTGTTACCTGTCCCGCTGCCCCGCCCCCCGAAGGGCAAGCGGTTGTCTCTTATCTACCCAGCACGGATATACCGCAAACCCGACCGAGCGCTATCTGGTCCCGTTCTTGTATCCGGTCGGTGGGGTGCTGGTGAAAATGTCGGGGTCCCAGGCACGAGCGGCTGGTGCCCAAGGGGTTGAGTAGAGGTCGCCGGCGGCGCACTGCTGTAACGGCTCTACCCCGGCGCCGTTGCTTCTATGGACGCTGCGTTGCGACGTAGCCGTGATGAAGGGAAGGCTGAGCGGCGAATGAGACTCACCCCGTATCTCCGGAGGGTTCCTCTCGTGTTGGGAGGGGCGATCATCGTGGCGGCATCAACGGGAGTCTCTCTGGCCTGGGCCCAAGGAGGGGCCGGGACCGGCCCGATCCGTCCGCACCAACCCTTTCTCGGCTTCATAAACGGCAGTGCTGGAATCAACAATTCGGTGGCGATCAACATGGCCTGCTTTGGTCCGGTGCGCCCGGGTCAGACAGGCCACCCCATGGCCGGGCAGTCCGTGGGCGTCGGGCAACCGGAGGCCGTCGCCGCGACGTTCGGGAACACCGGTTCCAGGGGAACCTCGATCGACGCCCAATTTGGCGCGCCTACAGCCGCCTCGACCGGAACTGTGGTCTTTCATCGCTATGGGACAGTGACGATGTCCACGTCACTCGTGCTGCCATGCTTCGGATCGGGCACTGTCACCTTCGTGGCGCTACCCAAGAGTCCAACTGAGCGGTCGTTCGCGGTCCCGGTCAGCTTCGTCGGCCAGCCATAGGCGCCTGAGACGACCTATCGGCGATGAAGGCCGCCGCTCTTGCACGCCACACACAGGCGGGCGTAGGGCAGGACCCGGAGCCTGGCCTTCGGTATCGCTTGGCCGCAGTTCTCACACATCCCGTACATCTTCTTTTCGATACCGACCAGGGCGAAGTCGATCTCGTCGATGGTGGCGAGAGCCTGGGCCGACAGCGTCAGGTCTCGCTCGCGGTCGACGGCCACGGTGCCACCTTCGCCTGACTCCTCGTCGAATTGGACGTCACCGGGCTCGCGGTCGAGCGCCAGGGAGTCGGCCTCCGCTTTCAGATCGTCGGCCTGGCGCTGGTACTCGATCCTCTCCTCGAGCAGCAACGTCCGTTGCTCGTCGAGGAACTTCGTGTCCGAGGCATACGGCCCCCGGGTGGGCTTGGCCGGCTTGGCCGGGGGCGCCGCCTTGGTCGGAGCACCCAGCTTCCGAGCCGGTGCCTTGGTGGCCTCGTCCGCCACCTTCTTGGCCGGAGCGGCCGCCTTGGCCACCGGAGCCGCCTTCTTGGCCGGAGCGGCCGCCTTGGCCACCGGAGCCGCCTTCTTGGCCGGGGGGGCCTTCTTGGCCGGGGCCTTGGCCACCGTCTTTTTGACCGGGGGGGCCTTCTTGACCGGGGCCTTGGCCGCCGTCTTCTTCGCCGCCGTCTTCTTCACCGGGCTCTTCTTCGCCACCGCCGCCTTCCCTGCCGGCTTCTTGGCCGCCTTGGCCGGGGCGCGCCCCGACGGGGCCTTCTTGGCCGTCGATTTCTTGGATGCCGGGGATGCTTTTTTGGTCGGGGCCATCAGGTCCCCGACACCGGGGACCGGTCGGCGCCGTGTGCGGTGCGGATCATGCGGGGGCCTCCCACCTGCTTGACGAGGGTGGGCGACAATAGCGTCGCCCGACCGGCGGACAACATACTCGCCAATGCCCCCATATCCGACCGGGGCCCGGGCCACCGGGATTGTCAGGAGCCGATGCCGCTCCCACGTACTCTGGTCCGATGCCCGACGACCTAGGCGCCGAGACCCCCTACCCCCAGGTCGACCAGCAGCCCGACTACCCGCTCCTCGAAGACCGGGTGCTGGCCTTCTGGGCCAAAGACGGCACCTTCGCCGCCTCGGTGGCCGCCCGGCCCGGGGGGGACAACGAGTACGTCTTTTACGACGGGCCGCCTTTCGCCAACGGGCTCCCCCACTACGGCCATCTCCTCACCGGCTTCGTGAAGGACGCCGTGCCCCGCTACCAGACGATGCGGGGCCGCCGGGTGGAGAGGCGCTTCGGGTGGGACTGCCACGGGCTCCCGGCCGAGATGCTGGCCGAGAAAGAGCTCGAACTGCGGGGTCGGGCCGATGTCGTCGATTTCGGCATCGACCGGTTCAACGACTTCTGCCGCACCCTCGTCCAACGCACCACCGACGGCTGGGAGCGCTACATCACCCGCCAGGCCCGCTGGGTCGACTTCGAACACGCCTACAAGACCATGGACTTCGCCTACATGGAGAGCGTCATGTGGGCCTTCAAGGCGCTGTGGGACAAGGACCTGGCCTACGAGGGCGAGCGCGTCCTGCCCTTCTGTTGGGAGTGCGAGACCCCGCTGTCGAACTTCGAGACCCGCCAGGACGACTCCTACCGGCCCCGCGTCGACCCCGCCGTCACCGTGGCTTTCGCCCTCGACCCTTCGTCCGGCGCCGGTGACAAGGCGACATTGGCCGACGGCGCCCTGCGGCTCCTCGTGTGGACGACCACACCGTGGACCCTGCCGTCGAACCTGGCCCTGGCTGTCGGCCCCGACATCACCTACGACATCTACGAGGTCCTCGGTCATCTGACGGCCATCGCCTCCGAACGCGCCGCCGCCTACCCCGAGCTCTTCGCCGAGGCCGAACCCATCGGATCGGTCACCGGAACCGAGTTGGTGGGGCGCACCTACCGGCCGCTGTTCGATTTCTTCGCCGACCGCACCGACGCCTTCCGGGTGCTGGCGGGGGACTTCGTGGCCACCGACGAGGGCACCGGCGTCGTCCACATGGCCCCCGGTTTCGGCGAGGAGGACTACTTCGCCTGCCAGGCGGCGGGCATCGCCATGGTCTGTCCGGTGGACGACCAGGGCCGCTTCACCACCGAAGTGCCTCCCTACGCCGGTCTCCAGGTCTTCGAGGCCAACGCCCCCATCACCGAGGCACTGCGCGCCGAAGGGGTGCTGGTGGAGGCCAAGGCCTACGAGCACAGCTACCCCCATTGTTGGCGGACCGACACCCCGCTCATCTACAAGGCGGTCAGCTCCTGGTTCGTGGCCGTCACGGCCATCAAGGACCGCATGGTCGAGCTCAACCAGGAGATCGACTGGGTTCCCGCCCACGTCCGCGACGGGGCCTTCGGCAAGTGGCTCGAGGGGGCGCGCGACTGGTCGATCAGCCGCAACCGGTTCTGGGGGGCGCCCATCCCCGTGTGGAAGAGCGACGATCCCCGCTATCCCCGCATCGACGTCTACGGCAGCCTCGACGAGCTCGAGCGCGACTTCGGCGTCCGTCCCGTCGACCTGCACCGGCCGGCCATCGACGACCTGGTGCGCCCGAACCCCGACGACCCCACGGGACAGTCCCACATGCGCCGGGTGGGCGACGTCCTCGACTGCTGGTTCGAATCGGGGTCCATGCCCTTCGCCCAGATCCATTACCCCTTCGAGCGCACCGAGTGGTTCGAGTCACACTTCCCGGCCGACTTCATCGTGGAGTACGTCGGTCAGACGCGGGGCTGGTTCTACACCCTCCACGTGCTCTCCACCGCCCTGTTCGACCGCCGGCCCTTCGACCACTGCGTGGCCCATGGCATCGTCCAGGGCGACGACGGCCGCAAGATGTCCAAGCGCCTCGGCAACTACCCCGAACCGGACATGGTGTTCGACACCTGGGGAGCCGACGCCATGCGCTGGTTCTTACTGTCGTCGCCCGTGCTGCGCGGCCAGGATCTCATCGTCCACGCCAAGGGCTTCGAGGAGGTGCGGCGCCAGGTCTTGAACCGCTTTTGGAACACCTGGTACTTCCTCTCGCTCTACGCCAACGTCGACGGCATCAAAGGCCGCTTCCGCACCGATGCCGATGGCGTCCTCGACCGCTACATCTTGGCCAAGACGTCCGCGCTGGTTGACGACGTCACGGTGTCGATGGACACCTACGACCTCTACGGCGCCTGTGGCTCCATCACCTCGTTTCTCGACGCCCTGACCAACTGGTACATCCGCCGCAGTCGCGACCGCTTCTGGCGGGCCCGTGACGGCTCGGAGGACGCCGAACGGGACAAGGCCGACGCCTACGACACCTTGTCGACCGTCCTCACCACGCTGTGCCGCCTGTCGGCGCCCCTGCTTCCGCTTCTGACCGAAGACATCTATCAGGGCCTCACCGGTGAGCGCAGCGTCCACCTGGCCGACTGGCCCACGACAACGGACCTCCCGGCCGACCCGGCGCTCGTCGAGACCATGGACCTCGTCCGCGACGTCTGTTCCTCGGCCCATGCCATCCGCAAGGCCAAGAACCGCCGGGCCCGGCTCCCGCTGCGCACCCTGACGGTGGCCACCGCCGATCCCGACCGGCTCCGGCCCTTCGTGGCCTTGATCGCCGACGAGGTGAACGTCAAGGAAGTCGTGTTCTCGCAGAACGTCGAGGACGTGGCCGAGCGCGTCCTCACCCTCGTTCCCTCCGCCCTCGGTCCCCGTCTCGGCCCCGAGGCGCCCAAGGTCTTCGCCGCCATGAAGAAGGGCGACTGGGCCGTCTCCGACACCGGCGTCACCGCCGGGGGGCTGACCCTCGAGCCCGGGGAGTACGAGCTCGTCTTACGTCCCCGCCATCCCGACGTTGGCCGCACCCTGCCCGGTGATGTGGGTGTGGTCACGCTCGACATCACCGTCGACGCCGATCTCGAAGCAGAAGGGGCGGCGCGCGATGCCATCCGTCTCGTCCAGGCGGCGCGGCGCGAAGCCGGCCTCCACGTCTCGGACTGCATTTCCTTGGAACTCGATGGTCCGGCGGCCATGGTCGAAGCGGTCGAGAAGCACCGTGACTACGTGACCGAGCAGACCCTGGCCGTGGAGCTCCGTCTGACCGTGGCCGAGACGCAGGACATCAGGGTGACCAAAGCCCCCTGTCGCTGAGCGTTCCCTCTGTACCCCGGTGCTGATCGAACCGCGCCGATCGAACCCCGGCGTTGCGAGCCTCAGCGTCGACCGAGCGTCAGCGCGGCACCCCGGCGCGTGCATTCTCGGGATCGGCCAGAGGCATCGTCCCCTGACGGTCACCGGGGGAACTCGAATCGTCGGTGTCGCCGGGCCGTGAACCAGAGGGCGTGCTTGGGCCGGACGGCCCTGTCTGTCCGACGGGAGCAGTCCGTGGCGCCCCCGGCTGGTCGCCCGACGGGGCGCGGTTGTCCGTGTCTGACCCCGGGCGCGGCAACTCGTCGCCCGATGACAACGCGGGGTTCGGGGTCGATGATCCCGGCAAGGAGCTCGTCGCAGTGGACGACCCCGGGGCTGGCGGCTGGGCCAGAAGAGTGGCGGCTGGCTGCACGTGCTCGTCGACCCAGGCGAGCATCTCGCCCAATGCGCCGCGCAGTCGGTTCCTCTCGGTGTCGAGATGGCGGGCGATCGTCTCCACGTCGCCGGCCAGCTGCGTCCGGATCGACTCCAGTCGCGAGATGTCCTCGCGCAGGTGCCGCTCGGTCTCTTCGGTCAGTGTCCGCGCCCGCGACTCGGCCTCGCTCAACATCGTCCGGGCCCGCTCTTCGGCTTCGGTCAGCGTCGTGCGCGCCTGCGCCTCGGCTTCGGCCTCGGTCTGCTCGACAAACTTCTGAGCCAGCAGCAGTGTCCGCTGCAAGGTGTCGTCGGCCAGGGCCGGTGCCGCCGGTACCGTCGCCGGTGTCTGATCGAGCTGCTGCTCCAACTGCACCGTCGTCTGCTCGAGCTGTGCGATCCGCTCGGCCGCCTGCCGCACCCGGTCTCCGGATTGCCGCATCTGCTCCTGCAGCGCTTCCGCCTCGACGGCCACGCGCTCGAGGTACTCATCGACATCATCGATGTGATAGCCCCGCAACGTCTGGCGAAATTCGACGGTCCGCAGACTGTCGAGACTCGATTGCTGACTACTCGACTTCGGGCTGTCCATAGGGGGATCCTACCCAACCCGAACCCCCGGTCCATAGATGCACTTTCGCCCAGACCAGGCGCCCGATCCGGGGGCGCGGGGGCCCGTCAGAGAGCGGGGATGATGATCTGAATCACGACGATCTCGAGCACCAAGATGGCGACGATGATCGACAGATCGAGGGCCTGGGCCCCAATGCGCACCGGCGGCAGCAGCCGCCTGATGGGCCGCAGGATCGGTTCGGTGACACGGTCGAGGACACGCACGATCGAATAGGCGGCGCCGCCCGGCTCAGAGGGGAACCAGCTCATCAGGGCCCGGGCCACCAGGGCGATGATGAGGATCCAGACGATGGTGTCGAGGATCCGCTGCACGCTCCCGGAGGACGAGGCGATCAGCGCGGCGGGCAGGAGAAAGGACATGGAGAAAGTGTCGCACCCGGGGTCCTCAACGAGGACGTCGGCTACGACGCTACGACCGGAGGAGGCCGTTCTCCTGGAGCCGCAGCCGCTCCTCGGCCGAGACCTTCACGTTGGACGGCGTGACCAGGAAGACCTTGTCGGCCACCCGCTCCATCTTTCCGTTCAGGGCGTAGGCGACGCCGCTGCAGAAATCGATCATCCTCCGCATCAGCTCCCGGTCCGAGACCTGCAGGTTGACGATCACGGGCTGATTCGACATCAACCGGTCGGCGATCTGCCGGGCGTCGCCGAACTGCGACGGGGCCACCACATGGACCCGGGCGCCCACGTCCATGGGAACGGGTCGCACCACCGGACGCGGGGTCACCGAAGTCATCGTCGACGTCGTCTCGTCGCGCGACATGGGCCGGATGGTGCTCGTCGTGACCGCCATCGGACGCTCGTCCACCTCTTCTTCGACGGCACGTTGGGCGAGGCGCGGGCCGACGGGTACCCGCGGCTCATACTCCTCGTAGTCCTCGTACTCATCGTCGACCAGGCCCAGGTAGACCATGGCCCTCTTGAAGAAACCTGCCATGAGACGCGCCTCCTTCGCCACAGCGTACTGCGTGGGCTGGAGGACCTGGTGACGAGCCCCGCCCCGGCGCGGCGCGGCGCCGCTGACTACATCGGGTGGGCGGGCCGTCCCTTGGCGGGACGCGATCCAAACAACGCCTGCCCCATCCGCACCATGGTGGCGCCCTCCTCCAGGGCCACTTCGAAGTCCCCCGTCATCCCCATCGACAGCTCGGCCAGACCCAGATCGGCGGCCATTTCCGCCGTCGTCCGAAAGGCTTTGCGGGCGACGTCGACCCCACCCGGCGGCGCCACCACCATCAGGCCGCCCACCTCGAGCTCGAGCGCCTGCAGCTGTCGCACGAGCTCCGAAACCGATCCCGGCGGACACCCGTTGCGGCCGGGCAGACCGCTCAGCTCGACCTCGACAAGGACGCTCGACCCCGGGGCCCGCCCGGCGATGGCTTCGCCCTCCACCCGTCGCGCCAGCGTCTGCCAGCACCCCACCAGCGGAGCGAGATCACGGACCCGACGACGCTGGATGGCACCGAGGAAATGCCACCGGGGACGGCGCTGCGGATCTGTCCCCACCGCCGGATCCTCCGCCAGTGAGGCGGCTTTGGCTGTCAATTCGGCGGCGTAGTTCTCGCCGATGTCGCCGACGCCGGCCGCCAGTGCCGCCGTCACCGCGCTCTGGTCGAAGCCCTTGGTCACCGCCACCAGCCGCACCCTGTCGGGATGCGGGCTCGTGGCCCGGATCCGCCGCCTCACGTCATCGACCCGTAAGGCCACCACCTCGGCCGCCGGAGCCGGGGCGAGGCCGGCCGGGAGGCTCACATCACCGTCCCCGGCCCGGTGCTCCAGACGAACAACGCCTGCCGGGCTTCGTCGGCGCGGGCCCGGTAGGAGAAGTCATCGTCCCCGCACGCCGTGCAGCGGTCGACATCGACGACCAGGGGCACCCCGGCCCTGCGTAGCTGGGCCCGGATCCCGCCCGGCAGGTCGAGCGCGACGGCACCGCTCGCGCTCACCGCCCGCACCTCGTCGCCCACTTCCTGAGCCACCCGGTCGAGATCGGCCATACCGAACTCGTAACAACAGCGATGGATGGCGGGGCCGAGCCCGGCCACGACGGCGCTCGCCCCGAGCGCCGCCATCGTCTCGACGGCGGTACCGATCACCCCCGCCACCAGGCCCCGCCAACCCACATGGACGGCTCCGTGGATGCCCTCGGGCGACCCGAGAGCCACGGGCCCGCAGTCGGCGGTGAGCACCACCACGCACGCACCCGTTCCCACCGCCACCACGGCGTCGGCATCGGCGACACCTCCGTCGCCCGACACCACCCAGGCTCTCGTTCCCGGCGGCGCCGGCGCGTCCACCACCACGACATCGGACCCGTGGACCTGGCGTATCCGGTGCACCGATAGCCCCTGCGGGACAGCTCCGGGCAGCGACGCCGTGGTGACGGCCCGCTGGTCACCGCCGGCCCGGCTCGACCACAACGCCTCGACGGGCGTTCGTCCCAACCGGTGTGGAGCGGCGTCAGCCAGCGACGGAGTGAGCGTTGGACGGTCTCAGCGCAAGAACGAAGGGACGTCGAACTCGTCGTCGCCGAGGTCCAGGTCGTCGTCGCCAGGCGTGGCGAATATGTCCTCGTGCACGTTGTCGAGCCCGAGCACCTGACTGCCGCCCCCGGAGGGGTTGGACTCGCCCTTGCGGCCCCCCTCTTCCCAACGCTCGAACCCCGCCGCGATCACCGTCACCCGCACGTCGTCGCCCATCGACTCGTCGATCACGTTGCCGAAGATGATATTGGCGTCGGGGTGGGCCACCCCGTGGATGATCTCCATGGCCTCGTTGACCTCGAACAGCCCGAGCTCGGGTCCCCCGGCGATGCTCACCAAGATGCCCCGGGCCCCTTCGATCTGCGACTCGAGCAGGGGGCTCGTGATGGCGGCGCGCGCCGCGTTCACGGCCCGGCCCTCGCCTGTGGTCTGGCCGATCCCCATGATGGCCGTCCCGGCGTCGGACAGCACCATCCGCACGTCGGCGAAGTCGGTGTTGATCTGGCCCGGGATGGTGATCAGGTCGGTGATCCCCTGCACCCCCTGCAGCAGCACCTCGTCGGCCATCTTGAAGGCGTTCACCATCGAGGTCTTCTCGGTGGAGACGGTCAGCAGCCGGTCGTTCGGGATGATGATGATGGCGTCGACTTTTTCCTTCAGCTTCTGGATCCCGCCCTCGGCCTGCACCGAACGCTGCCGGCCTTCGAAGGCGAAAGGCCGGGTGACCACGGCGATGGTCAGTGCCCCCACCGACTTGGCGATCTCGGCCACCACCGGTGCGGCCCCTGTTCCCGTTCCGCCGCCCTTGCCGGCGGTGATGAAGACCATGTCCGCGCCCTTCAGCGCCTCTTCGATCTCGCCCCTGTGTTCCTCGGCCGCTTCCCGACCCACCTCGGGATCGCTCCCGGCGCCGAGCCCACGGGTCCGTTGCCGGCCGATGTCCAGCTTCAGGTCGGCGTCACTCATCAGCAGGGCCTGCGAGTCGGTGTTGGCGGCGATGAACTCGACGCCTTTCAGCCCGGCCTCGATCATCCGGTTCACGGCGTTCACTCCGCCGCCACCGACGCCCACGACCTTGATGACAGCGAAGTAGCTGCTGTGCGCTGGACCGGTCATCGACTCTCCTCGACCCTCACCCGTCAGTTCGGGCCTCACGGTGGGAAACTTCCGCCAGGTGGTCGGGCCGGACGAGCCTGCCGCGAGCACCAGTCACCTCACCCTCGACCACAACTTTCAACTGGTGCCTGCCGAGGTGCCTTCACCCTAGGGGCGCAGCGCGAACCGGTCAAGCAGAGCGTGAGGCACCCCGGCACCACGCAAGACCAGGTCAGAACGGTCATGACACCGGTGGACCGACAGCCGGGGCCCCGGGGACGGTGACATCGATCACGTCCGGTGCCCGTGGCGCCACGTCGACCAACACACTCACCAGGGCTTCGAATTTGGCCGGCAGCTCCACGGCGCGACCGAGTGTCACCCCGACATTGTTGGTCAGAGCGAGCGTCACCTCGCCGTTCGCCGACACGTCTACCCGCGCCACTTCGGGCCGCAGAGACGCCGGTAGCAGGGCCACCACGGCCAGCCCCGGACGCGCCGCCGCACCGAGCCCCGTCCCCGGTGCGCCGGCCGCGACGGGCACGTTCAGCACCACCAATCCCGCCGGCGCGCCGGCCACGGGGCCGAGCACCCGGCCGCTGGCGTCGATCAGCTCGTCACCGTGGCCCGCCTGCTCCACCACGGCGGCGGGCACCCGCTCGGTCACCGTCACAGTCACGGTGTCGGGCCAGTGACGCGTCACCGTGGCGTGCGCCACCCACGGCAAGGCCTCCACCCGCGACGCCACCGCACCGCTGTCCACATCGATGAGCGGAGGCTCGCCCGTCAGTCCCGACGCCGCCACCACCGGGTCCACCCCGCTGCGGATGGCCCCCACCACCGTCACGTGCCGGGTGGCGAAGAGCGGTGAATGAAGCGCGCCCCACGTCACCGCCGCCACGGCCACGAGGCCCGCCACCACCCCCGCCGCCAGTAACCGGCGCCGCCCTCGCTGCCGGGTCACATCCACCCGCCGCTGCAGGATCCTCGGGTCCATGCTCACCGGTTCCGGATCGAGCTCCTCCGCCACCTTGCTCATGACTCTGCCCTCATGACTCTGCCCTCGTGACTCGGCTCCGAAGACGGCTCTGTCCTGCTTGCCTGGCCGCTCTTCCTGTGACCCTTCTCTGCTCGTGACCGTCGCTGTTGCTGACTGCTCCTGACCGTCCTCTTCATGACCCCTGGCCGATTTCGGAGCCTCAACATGAAGTTGAGGGTTTGGGCCCCTGCCCCTGGTCGAACCCCACGAAGCGCACTTCGGGCACGAGGCTGATCCCGGCGTCTTCGGCCACGGCCCGGCGCACGTGCTCGATCAATCGCCACACGTCATCGGCCGATCCCCCGTCGTCGGCCTGGATGAAGTTGGCGTGCTTCTCCGAGACCTGGGCACTGCCCAGCCGGAACCCCCGCAGACCGGCCGCCTCCACCAGCCTCCCGGCGACGTCACCCTCCGGATTGGTGAAGACGGACCCGGCATTGGAGCCACCGGGCTGATGGGCCCGGCGCCAGCGCACGATCTCGCTCACTTCCTCCTGGGCCTCGGTGGCCGAACCGGCGGTGAGGGAGAACTCGGCCCACACCACCACCTCGCCGGCGCGGATCGACGAGTGCCGGTAGCCGAGCTCGAGACGCCCGGCGCCGTCCTCGACGGCGTCACCCGACACCAGATCGAAGACGCGCTGGCGCGTGAGCACGGCGGCGGTGTCCGAACCGTGGCCGCCGGCATTCATCTTGAGCGCCCCACCGACCGATCCCGGCACTCCCACCGCCCACTCGAGTCCCCGCAACCCGGCGGCGGCACTGCGTCGGGCCACCAGAGGCAACATCGCCGCCCCTCCGGCGCGCACCGTCGTCCCGGCGATCTCGATGCCGCCGAGCCCCGATCCGAGCACCACCACCAGACCGTCGAAGCCGGCGTCGGCCACGAGCATGTTCGACCCGTTGCCGACAACGAGCACGGGCACCTCGGAGTGCGGTCCCCCCGACCGGGACCGGGTGCCGCCGCCCGTGCCGACGCGTCTGAGCGCTCTGTGCACGGCGGCGAGATCGTCGTCACTGTTCACCTCGACGAGCACGGCGGCCGTCCCGCCCACCCGGTAGGTGGTGCGTGCCCCGAGCGGGGCGTGCCGGACGGCGGTCAACCCCCCCTCCGCCGCCACCGCCTCGGCCAGGGCATCGGCCCCGACGTCGGTCACGCCGGGCACGGAGCCGCCTCTCACCATGCGGGCGCCTCCATCATCTCGTCGGGCAGGGAGGTGAGGTCGCCGGCGCCCAGTGTCAGACACAGATCACCGGGCCGCAGCACGGCGCCCAGATACCGGCGCAGCTCCTCCCGACCGGCGATGTAGTGCACGTCGAGACCCGGATGGTTGCGCACCACGGCGTCGGCCACCAGCCGGCCCGTCACTCCGGGCTGCGGTTCCTCGCCGGCGGCGAAGATGTCGGTCACGATCACCACGTCGGCCACGGAGAAGGCGTCGGCGAACTGCTCTCCGAGTGCCCCGATGCGGCTGTAGCGGTGGGGCTGGAACACCACCACCAGGCGATCGGGACCGGTCTGGCGCGCCGCGGCCAGAACGGCCCGTACCTCGGTGGGCAGATGGGCGTAGTCGTCGACGAACCGCACCCCGCCTGCCTCTCCACGTAATTCGAAGCGCCGGGCCACGCCGGCGAAGCGGGCCAGGGCCCGCGCCGCGTCGTCGAAGGTAGCCCCCACCCGAAGGGCGGTGACCGTGGCCACCGCCGCGTTGTTGGCGATGTTGGCCCCCGTCACCGGAAGCGAGATCCGCCCGAGGAGAGCGCCATCGCAGTGGAGATCGAACGACACCCCGCCGCTCCCCGCCTCGATGGCGGCGATCCGGAAGGTGGCATCGGCGGCCGTCCCCACCAGATCGGCGCCGTGCGCGCGCCCGAGCTCGGCGGCCACGGCGTCGTCGGCTCCGGCCACCACGCCTCCCGGGCGCCCCGTGCAGAACCGGTCGAAGGCAGCCACCAACTTGTCGAAACTGCCGTAGTAGTCGAGGTGGTCCGCCTCCACGTTGGTGACCACCGCCACCTCGGGGTCGAGGGCGAGAAACGTCCCGTCACTCTCGTCGGCTTCCACCACCAGCCACTCGCCGCTGTCCCACACGGCGTTGGTCCCGATCTCGTTGATATCCCCGCCGATCAGGAAACTCGGCCGCAGTCCGGCCTCGACCAGGATCAGAGCGAGCATCGACGTCGTCGTCGTCTTGCCGTGGGTCCCCGAGACAGCCACAAGGCGCCGGCAGGCGGCCACGGCGGCCAGGGCCTCGGCCCTGCTCAGCACCCGGAGGCCCCGCCGGCGGGCCTCCTTCACCTCGGGATTGGACTCCGAGACGGCCGTCGAGACCGTCACCATCTCGGCCTCGCCCACATGGGAGCCGTCGTGGCCGATCTTGACCGCCACCCCGGCGGCGGCCAGTCGCCCGGTGGTGGGAGAGCTCTTCAGGTCGCTGCCCGTGACCCGGTGCCCCATGGCGGCGAGAACCGAGGCGATGGCGCTCATCCCCGCCCCCCCCACCCCGATCACGTGGATCCGTCTCGGCTGGGATAGGTCGACGGCGTCGGTCACGAGTCGTCCTTCACCCGGTGGCGCGCTCGGGGTCCGGCGTCGCGTGACCGATCCGGTCTCGGTCCGGCCCGGGCGTGGCTCTCGACCACGTCGACCACGGCGGCCACGGCGTCGGCCCGTCCCACCGAGGCGGCGCTCTTACGCATCTGCTCGAGTCGCTCGGGCGGTGACCGCAGGTGGGCGAGCTCGTCGGCCAGCCGCGCCCCGGTGCACTCGTCATCGCGGACCACGACCGCTCCCCCGGCCCGCGCCAGCACCTCGGCGTTGGCCGTCTGGTGGTCGCCGGGGGCGCCGGGCAAAGGAACAAGCACAGCGGGAACCCCCACCACGGCCAACTCTGACACCGTGCTCGCCCCGGCCCGGCTCACCACGACGTCGACCGCTTGGTAGAACAGCGCCATCTGCTCCTCGTAGGGGACCTGGCGGTACACGAGCCCGCCCGTCTCGGGCGCCGGTCCCTCTCCGATCCACTCCATGTCGCGCCGGCCCACCACGTGGTAGACGGCCACGTCCCTGCGCCTGACCCACAGTCCCACCAGCGCCAAGGCGGCGATGTTGATGGTCTTGGACCCGAGCGATCCCCCCACCACACCGACCACGAACCGGTCGATCGGCAACCCCAGCCGGCGCCTGGCCTCGGCTCGCGCCACCTCATTCGGATGGGCGACGGCCACGATCTCGGGCCGGACGGGGGCGCCGGTGACGACGGCTCGTCGCAGCGGCGTGTCGGGGAACGCCACCGCCGTGGCGCGGGCGAACCGGCCGACGAGCCGGCTGGCGGCGCCGGGAACAGCGTCGAGGTTCACGAGGACGACGGGCACCCCGAACACGACGGCGGCCAGGGCCACCGGGACACAGCCGTACCCGCCCATGGCCACCACCACGGCGGGACGGGTCCGGGCCACGAGGACGAGCGCCAGTACGAAGGCCCATGCCAGAGAGGCCAGGGCGCCGAGGTTGGCCGCCGCCTTCCGGGGGCTCATGGCGCGCGAGAAACCCCGGCCGGGAAGCCTGGTCACGGGCAGACCGGTGCCGGTCAGCAGGTCACCTTCGAGTCCGCGTCGTGACCCCACCAGCTCGACGGCATCGACACCCTGGGCAGCAGCCAGGGCCCGGGCCACGGCCACGGCAGGCAGGAGATGCCCGCCCGTCCCTCCGCCCGCCACCAGCGCGAAGCGTCGGCCGCTCACCGTTTGGGCGAGCGTGGCATCTTCGACGGGGTGTCGAGCGGCACGGCCCGGACCGTGGGCACCTTCTCATGGCCGGCCACGTTGGCCAGGACGCCGGCGGCCACCATGGTGATGACGAGGGAGGACCCGCCGAAGGAGATGAAGGGGAGGGGGATCCCGGTCACCGGCAGCAGGCCGATCACAGCGCCGATGTTGATCACCGCCTGGCTCGTGATCCAGCAGGTGGCGGCCACGGCCAGCAGGGCGCCGAAGCGGTCGGGGGCCCGGCTGGCCGCCCGCAACCCGTACCAGGCCAGGGCGCCGAAGAGCGCCACCACGACCAGCGCGCCGATCAGGCCGCCCTCTTCGCCGATCACCGAGAAGATGAAGTCGGTGTGGGCGTTGGGCAGCAACCCCCACTTCTCGCGGCCTCCGGCCAGACCGAGACCCCACAGACGGCCCGAACCGAGCCCCACGAGGGACTGCACGACCTGGTAGCCCGATCCCTGGGCGTGGGCGAAGGGATTGAGGAACGACAGCAGCCGCGCCCGCCGGTAGGGCTCGGCCAGGCCCAGGATCAGCCCGAGCACGGCCACGCCGAGGAGAACTTTCAGCACGGGCCGCAGGGGGACACCTCCGGCGTAGAGCAGGGCCAAGGTGATGCAGGCGAGCACGAGGGCGGTCCCCATGTCGGGCTGCTTGAGCACGAGGACCCCGGCGATGCCGAGGACCACCAGAAGCGGTACCACCACGGCCCCCGGTTCGTGGACCCGGTCGGCCCGCCGGGCGAGCAGGTCGGCGGCGAAGACGGCCAGGGCCAACTTCATCAACTCCGAGGGTTGGATCCGCAGCTGCCCGAAGCCGATCCACCGGGCCGACCCACCGGCGGAGACGCCGAGGCTCGGCACGAGCACGGCCAACAGAAGAAGCAGCGTGCCGATCAGCAGCAGCACCCGGATGCGCCGCCACTTGTCGTAACTCATCCGGGCGCTCACGTACAGGGCGATCGCCCCGAGGGCCATCCACAGCAGCTGGCGCTCGAAGATGGTCCACACCGACCCGTAGTACTGAAGCGATGTGAACGCCGAAGCCGACAGCACCATCACCAGACCGACGGCACACAGGCTGCCGACCAACAGCAGCACGGCTGTCCGGGTGGAGACGAGGTCACCACGCGCCGCGGCACCGACGGGGCGTCGCCGACGGCGTCGGGCCCCACCCCCGTCGAGCACCCGGAGCGACGGCAGCCGTCGCTGTCGGTCGGGTGAGGCCGGAGATGCGGGAGCGGCGGGGCTCATCGACCGACCGAGTCGGGGGCGACGGGAGTGGTGTCGAGATCGCGTACGCAGCGGACGAAGTCGTCACCGCGTGCCGCGTAGGAGGGATACCAGTCGAACGAGGCGCACGCAGGCGACAAAAGCACGGTATCGCCGGGACGGGCGAGCGCGGCGGCGCGGGCCACGGCGTCGGCCATCGAGTGGGCCTCCACCACGGGGGTGCGACCTCCGAAGGCGGCCATCACCTCGGGGGCCGCTTCCCCGATGGCCACCACGGCGCGCAGCCGATCGGCGGCCGTGCCCAGCACGGACAGGTCGAGGCCCTTGTTCCGGCCCCCGGCGATGAGAACGGCCGAGTCAAAGCCACCCAGGGCGGCCAGGACGGCGCCGGGAGTCGTCGCCTTGGAGTCGTCGTAGAAACGCACCCCTCTAGCCTCGCCCACCAGCTCCACACGGTGGGGGAGCCCCCGGAAGGCACCCAGGGCGCTCCGGCACCCCTCCGCCGTGGCCCCGGCGGCCAGGGCGGCGGCGGCGGCACAGAGATCGTCGACAAGGTCGTGAGGCAGGGACCGGGGCAGCTCCTGCACCGACGCCACCCGGAGACCTCCCGGGCCCACGAGCCACCCGTCGGTCACCGCGTAGTCGCTGTCTCGGAGCCCGAAGGTCACGACCGTCGCCCCCCGGGCGGCGGCCCCGGCCGCGGCCTCTCGCACCACGGCGTCGTCGGCATTGACCACCACCACGTCACCGGGACCGCTGTTGGCCCACACCTTCGCCTTGGCGTCGCGGTAATCGTCCACGCTGGCGTGCCAATCAAGATGGTCCTCGGAGAAATTGACCCAGGCCGCCACGGCGGGCCGGAAGGTGTCGGTCAGCGCCAACTGGAACGACGAGACCTCGGCCACCACCACCTCGGCATCGCCGGCCACGACGTCGAGAAGCGGTTCGCCGATGTTGCCCCCGGCCACCGCCCGCAGACCCGAGGCCACCAACATCGAGACGATCAGGGTGGTCACGGTGGTCTTTCCGTTCGTCCCTGTCACCGCCACCATGGGCACCCGCGCCCGCCGCCAGGCCAACTCGACGTCACCCACCAGCCGGACCCCGGGGCCCAGGCAGAACACGCCGTGGCCGGCGGGAACCCCGGGGCTGACCACGATCTCGTCCACCCCGGAAGCCAGCTGCGCCAGCGTGGAGGCATCGGGGGCCACCACGAGCTCGATGCCGAGGTCGGTGGCACTGTCGCGCTGCCGCTGGCCGGGACTGTCGTCGGCGGCCACGACGTCAAGCCCTTCGGCCAGGAGGTGCCGGGCGGCGGCGACGCCGCTCACCCCCAGGCCGTAGACGAGGACGCGACGCGGTCCCATGGCCGGGGTCAGTGGAGCGCCGTGACCGACAGGAAGTCGGCGTAGAAGAGTCCGAGGCCGAGGGCGGCGAAGAGGCCCCCGAGGATCCAGAAGCGCACGATCACCGTGGTCTCGGGCCAGCCCAGGAGCTCGAAATGGTGATGCAGGGGCGCCATCAGAAAGACCCGCCGTCCGAAAACCCGGTAGCTGATCACCTGGATCACCACCGACAGCGTGATGATCACGAACAGCCCCCCGATCACCGGCAGAAGCAGCTGCAGGTTCATCTGCAGCGACAGAGCGGCCAGGCCGGCGCCGATGGCGAGAGAACCGGTGTCCCCCATGAAGATCCGGGCCGGTGCTGCGTTCCACCACAGGAATCCCAGACAGGCCCCGGCCAGGGCGATGGACGTGAGGGCCAGGTCCAGCGCGGCGGCCACGTGGTAGATGGATAAGTGACGGAACTGCCAGTACCCGATGATGGCCAGGATGGCGAAACAGAACGTGGCCGAGCCCGAAGCCAGACCGTCGAGCCCGTCGGTGAGGTTCACGGCATTGGACGTGCCCACCACCACGAACACCGCCCACACCAGCCAGCCGATACTCCCGAGATCGATCCCTATGGAATTCCAGCGCGTGAACGACAGGTGCGTGTCGACCCCGGCCCAGTGCTCGGCGGCCAGGGCGAAGGCCAGCGCCACCAGGACCTGGGCGCCGAACTTGGCTCTTTTGTTCAGCCCCAGGCTCCTCTGGTGGCGCACCTTGATCCAGTCGTCGACGAATCCGATCCCCGCCGAGCCGACCATCACCGCTATGACGAGAATGCCGGGACGGCTGAAAGCCACGTGGGTCCCGGCGTGGGCCAGTAAGTAGCCGACCACGCCGGCACCCACGAGGGCCACACCGCCCATGGTCGGCGTTCCCGCCTTCACCTGGTGCATGGACGGCCCGTCTTCACGGATCTGCTGACCGAGGCTCCGGCGCTTCAACCAGCCGATCAGAGACGGGGTCCCGAGCGCCGCCATCCACAGTGCGATGCCGCCCGACGCCATCAGGCTGATCACGGCGTCATCTCCCGGTCGGGGAGCTCAGGGCGCCGGACGGCGGCGGCCGCCGCCAGCCGGTCGTCGAAGGGCAGACGTCGGTCGCCGATCTCGATCACCGTCTCGTGACCCTTGCCGGCGATGAGAAGCACGTCACCGGGACGGGCCAGCTCGACGGCGCGGGCGATGGCCCGGGCCCGGTCCGGTTCGACGATCACATCGGCGCCAGCGACGACACCGCCCCTGATGTCGTCGATGATGGCGGCCGGATCCTCATGGCGCGGATTGTCCGACGTGATCACGGTGACGTCGGCGGCGGCGGTGGCCACTGTCGCCATCAGCGGTCGTTTGGCTCGGTCCCGGTCTCCCCCGCAGCCGAACACGCACAGAACGCGTTTCGCTCCGGCCAGGCGCCGGGAGCTGTCGAGGGCCACCTCCAGTCCGTCGGGCGTGTGCGCGTAGTCGACCACCACGGTGAAGGGCGATCCGACATCGACCAGCTCGAATCGTCCGGGCACGGGCCGGGCGCGGCCCAGACCCCGGACCACGGTGTCCTCGGCCACGCCGAGCGACAGCGCCGTGGTGGCGGCGGCCAAGGCGTTGGCCACGTGGTAGCTCCCGGTGAGCGCCAGCTCGACTTTGCGGCCTTTCCACACGAAGGTGGTGCGGCCCGGACCGGTGGCGACCTCGCTCGCATCGTCAGACGAGTACGTCACGGCCGGGATCCTGACCGCATCGAGGAGCCGCCGACCCCAGCCGTCGTCGGTGTTGATGACGGCCAGCGCGGCGCGCTGTTCGTCGAACAACGACGCCTTGGCCCTGAAGTACGCCTCCATCGTCTCGTGGTGATCGAGATGGTCGTGGCTGAGGTTGGTGAACACCGCGGCGTCGAAACGGATGCCGTCGACCCGGGCCTGGGTGAGGGCGTGGGAGGACACCTCGATGGCGGCCGCCTTGCGCCCACCACGGCGGGCCTCGTCGAGGATCCGCTGGATAACGGGGGCTTCCGGTGTCGTCCTCGCCCCGTCCAGGGTCCCGATGACGGCGCACGGGGCCCCGTGCTCGTCGAGGATCGAGGCCAGAAGGTGGGTCACGGTCGTCTTGCCGTTGGTCCCGGTTACCCCGACGGTCAGGAGCGACCGGGCCGGGTTGTCATAGAAGGTGCAGGCCACCCGGGCCATCGACGGCCGGGCCCGACCCGGGGCCACCACGACCTGGGGCACGCGCAGGGGCAGGACGCGCTCGACCAGCAGGGCAACGGCACCGGCAGCGACGGCGGAGGCGGCGAAGTCGTGGCCATCGGAGTGCGAACCGGGGACACAGAAGAAGAGCGCGCCGGGGACAACGCTCCTGCTGTCGAGCTCGATCGACGTCACCTCGGTGTCGGCAGTGTCGCCGCGTGTCTCAGTGACCTCGACTCCCTCGAACAAACGGTCCATGCGCACAGTCGGGGTCCCGCCGCCGGACGGATCACGGCCTTTCCGTGGTGCGCCTGACCGCGGCGTTGATCGTACCCGGGCTCTCAGGCACGGCCGTTGCTTTCGCCTTGGCTGCCGTCGTGCCCGCCGTTCCCGGAGCGGTTGTCGCTGTGGGGGTGGGGGTGGCCACTGACGGCGGTGGAGGGAACTGGACAGCCGTTGGGCTCCCTCCGGTGGTGCCGCCGCCGGGCGACGTCGGGATGTCGTACCGATGAAGCGCATACTGCATGACCTCGGAGAACACCGGGGCAGCGACGGTCCCGCCGTAGATCGGCTGAGGCCGGTTGAGGACCACGATGGTCGACAGAGCGGGATTCTCGGCCGGGGCGAAACCGGCGAAAGTGGCCATGTAGGCGCCCGGGATATAGCCGCCGTGGACAGGGTCGGGGATCTGGGCGGTTCCCGTCTTGCCGGCCACGGTGTACCCCGGAACGCCGGCAGCCACGGCGGTACCGTCCTGCACCACCTGCTCCATCATGGTCGTGAGCTCGGAGGACACCGTCGTCGACAGCGCTCTGTGGGTGGCATGCGACTTTGTCCGGGTCAGGGTTCCGTTATCGGCGATCGTGGCCTGGACCAGGCGGGGCGGCACGTAGACGCCGCCCGTGGCCACCGTGTTGACCATATCCAGAACCTGCTGGGCGGTGACGGCGTCGTCCTGGCCGATGGGGGTGGACCCGATGTCGGAACCGGTCCAGACTTTGGGATTGCTCTTCACCAGCCCGGCCGATTCGGCCGGATAGTTGAGACCGGTGGGCTGACCGAAACCGAGGGTCTGGATCTGCTTGGCCAGTCGGCTCTTCCCCAGTCGCTGGGCGATCTCGATCGTTCCGATGTTCGACGACTGCGCCAGGATCTGCGTCGCCGACAGCTGCTCGGTGGCATGGGACTCGGCGTCGTGGAACACCCAGTTACCGATGTTCAAGCTGTTGGGAACGGTGAAGACCTGAGCGGGGGTGATGATCCCGTCCTGCAACGCAGCCGAGAACGGCACCACTTTGAACACCGACCCCGGTTCATAGACCTGGGTCAGCGCCAGGTTCTGCGGTGCCTCCATGGCCTGCTTCGTGGCCGGATCAACCACCATGTTGGCCATGGCCAGGATGTCCCCGGTGTGCGAGTTCATGACGATCACAGAACCGCTCTCTGCGTGCGACGTCGTGATCTCGGTGCCGAGTGCCTGTTCGGCCACATACTGAAGGGGCTCGTCCAGCGTCAGCTCGATGCTCGTCCCCGGCGCTGAAGGCGACAACTGCGTCGTCCCTCCCGGGAGGGCCACCCCGCCCGGTGACCGCTCGATCTTCTCGGTCCCACTCTGGCCCCCGAGCAGGCTGTTGTACTCGTACTCGAGTCCCGCCTGGCCCGTCCCCTCGGCCCCCACCTGTCCCACCACCGGCGACGCCAGCTGGCCGGCCGGGTCGACCCGTTCGGTATCGGGCAGAAGGTTGATACCGACGAGATTCAGGTTCCCGACCTTCTTGGCCTCGGTATCGCCCACCTTGTGCGCCAGGTAGACGAAGCCTGAGTTCTCGGTCAGTTCCTTGCGCAACGTGCCCTGCGACACCCCGAGCGCAGGTGAGAGAGCGGCCGCCTCGGTCTTCGGATGCTTGATCAGAAAGGGGTCGGCCACGATCGTGGTCCGGGGCACGGACGTGGCGAGCACAGCGCCGTCGCGATCGAAGATTCCCCCTCTGGTGGCGGGAACCTGCACCGTGCTCGTCACTTCGGCGGCGCCCAGAGACGAATAGTGCCCGCCGGAGAGACCCTGGACCATGACGAGACGGGCGGCGATGACCAAGAAGACGACGATCACCATGATCCGGACGACGCCGAGGCGTCGGCGCGGGACCGGGCCAACGACCTTCGGGGTGGTCCCCGCCTGGGAGCCCTGTACGGGGGCGCGTCTCTCGTATCCCCGCCTTCGGCTGCGGCGCGAGCCCTTATGGTCTGACGTCTTCTTGGCCGCCGGACCGGTGACGACACCACCGGCGGTGGCGCGGCCGGCGGCGGTGGCGCGCCCGGAGCCCACACGACCGGATGCGAAGGAACGCGCCGCTTTGCGCTCGGCTCGACGACTGGACAACTTCGAACGCGACGGTGCTGACCGCACCGCCAGCAGCGCTCGATCGGATCGCCGGGCGGCGCGGCGGGCCGCCAACTTCGAACGTCTCGGAGCCGGGCGACCCCCAGGCGTGAGCCGACGCGCCGGCGCCGACCGACCGGCGGGGGCGGACAGACGCGGCGATGCGGACCGGCGCGACGGAGCAGGCCGACGCGCCGGAGATGTCTGGCCCGACCGCACCGGGCGGCCGGCCGAAATTCTCCGATCAGACCGCCGGGCGGCGCGGCGGGCCGCCAATTTCGACCGCTTGGGCGCCGGGCGGGCCGACGGGGCTGACCGAACCGAACGACCACCGCTGACGGTACGACTCGAGGCGATGGTCCGATGGGCGGGAGCACGGCGACGGGATACGACGGTACGACCGGACCCGAGCCCACGGCGCCGACCCCGGCGCACCGTTACTGACGGCGGACGCGCCTGACGGACGCTCATTTACCACCGGCTCCGGCCGCTGGGGCAGAAGTGCCTTGGCGCGCCGGGGCGGTGGCCCGTACACGAGTGGACGAATTGCGGGCCCGGTGAGTGGTGCTGGTCGGCACCGTCACTTGCGGCAGGTCCGTGACTTGGCTGGGAACAGTAAGCCCCTGTCGTTGGGCGGCACTCACCACGTGCGAGGGGTTCGAGAGTTGGGCCACCCGCAGTTCCAGGTTGTGGTGCTCCCCCGCCTGGACCGCCAGTCGGGCCTGAACCTGGCTCAGGCGAACCTGCTGCTGCGTCATGTACGCCTCGGTAGCGGCCGCGAAAAGAAGGCTGCCGACTACCAGAGCGGCGGCGATGACCAACGTGGGGCGGATCGACGAGAGGGCCCGTCGACGCGTCGGCGGCCCGACGACTTCAAGGCGGGGGCGGCGATCGCCGACAGGGCCGCGACTCGGTGCCGGCGCCCGCCGGGTGGCGGAAGCGGTCGCCATCAGCTCCGGTCCCCTGTGGTCGTGTCCCCACCTGTGGCCGGAACCGGGTCGAGACGTTCGATGGCCCGCAGTCGGGCGCTTTCGGCCCGGCGGTTCCTCGCACGTTCCTCCGGCGTGGGCCGGCGAGCACCACGGAACACAAGGCGACCCACGGGCACGGCACCGCAGGCACACGGCAGACCGGGCGGGCAGACGCAGCCGCCCGTCTCGGCCTCGGAGAAAGCGGCCTTGACGATTCGATCCTCTCCTGAGTGGTAGGAGATGGCCACGCAGCGCCCCCGGGGGGCGAGGATGTCGATGGCGGTGGGCACAGCGTCGGCCAGGAGATCGAGCTCGTCATTGACGGCGATCCGCACCGCCTGGAACACGCGCTTGGCCGGGTGGCCACCGGTTCGGCGCGTGGCGGCGGGTATGGCGGCGCGGACGGTATCGGCGAACTGCGCCGTCGAAGTGAACGGTCGGCCGGCCACCACGGCCCGGGCGATCCGGGTGGCGAAACGGCCCTCACCGTTCGCGGCGAACAGCCGGCTGAGTGCATCGACCGACCACGTGTTCACCACGTCGGCGGCCGATGGACCGTCGGTGGGGTCCATCCGCATGTCGAGTGGTCCGTCGTGTCGATAGGAGAAGCCCCGCTCGGCCCTGTCGAGCTGGGGTGAGCTCACGCCGAGATCGAAAAGGACACCGGTCACCGGATCGTCAGAAGCGCCGGCTTCACTCGCCATCTCGTCGGCCAGGCTGGTGAAAGGAGCGTGGCGCAGCGACGCCCGGTCCCCGAATTCCGCCAAGGCCTCACTGGCGGCGGAGACGGCGTCGGGATCACGGTCGATGCCGAGAATCCGGAGATGGGGATGGGCTTCGAGCAGAGCGCGGGCGTGCCCGCCGCCCCCCACCGTGGCGTCGATGACGACACCGGGTGGCACGGGCGCAAACAACGCCACCACCTCGGCAACCATGACCGGCTCGTGTTCGAACACCTGGCGCATCCGCAGCCCCTCGACCGGCGGAATGCCGTCGGGAGGGTTGCTCCTGCGACTCGGTTGGAAGCGGGCGGAGGAGGAGTCTTCCACCGAACCAGCCGAGGGGCTGCGCATGGGCCTGGTGTCACCGTGAGCTTCTGCGTGTCCTTCTGGGTCCTGCCGTGACGGGATCTCTCGACCACTCCTCTCGTCGAACGATGACTCTTCTGTCATCGCTGTGACCGAACCGCAAGGCCCGCAGACGTCACTGCGCAGACCTACGACGGCGGTCAATCGTCCATGCCCTCGCTCAGTCGCTGGGCCTCCGGTCCCACGATCTCCTCCCACTTCGGCGGAGACCAGAGCTCCACCCGGTCGTTGGCTCCGAGCACCAGGACGTCGCCCTGGAGTTCGGCGTATTGACGAAGGTGTGCCGGAATGGCCATCCGGCCCTGCCGGTCGATGTCGACCTCCTGCGATGCCGATGCCCACATCCGGGCCAAGTTGCGGTCCCGACGGCTCTGCGTGGCCCTCTCCTGCATCTGCTGGCCCTGGATCTCGAATTCGGCCGGAGTCCACAACGCCAAGCAGCCGTCGAGGTGCTGCGTCAGGTACCCCCCGACCACAAAGGGGGCGCGGAACTTCGCCGGCAGGATCACTCGACCCTTGCCGTCGAGCGTGTGCTCGTACCTCCCGAAGAACCGATCCATTCCTGCGGACTCCCACGGGGCTCCCCCGTCCTCCGGCGACCCCCATCGATGCCGCCGCCACTCCCCTACGAACCACTTCGCGCCACCATACGCCACACACCCCCACCCGTCAACACACTTACCCCCCACCGTGGGCGTGCGCGCGGCCCTCGCCAGGCTCATGGACCAGGCGTCTCCACCGCCTCGACAGGCGTCTCCGAGGTCGATTTCCGGACCGCCGATCCACCGTTCGCCCCTTGAGCGCAGCGCCGAGGGGTGGTTCGTCGTGTCGAGCCCTCAGCCCGGCGGCCGCATGCTGCCGCGGTGTGTTCGTCGCTCGGCATGCGCGGTGTCTCTCCTCAGCGATGTGACGTCAGCTCCGAGTTGGGAGCCGGCGCCACATCCGCCTACTGACAGCGCTAAGAGTCGGCGCCGACGGCGGGTAGAGCGGCGATGTCTGTCAGACGGCGGGTAGAGCGGCGATGTCTGTCAGACGGCGGGTAGAGCGGCGATGACGGCGTCCTCGACGACGCCGATCAGCTCGACATCGGTAACACCGGACAACGAGGGGATCAGGGAGCGCAGACCAAGCGCGGCATCTTCCAACTGCCGACGCGCGTCGTCGGCACCCTCGACGTTGAGCAAGGCGAGCAACGGGTCCGGATCCCACCTCAGCGGCGCACTGGTGTGAAAGCGCGCGCCCCGACGGGTCCGACGCTGCGCGAGCCCCATCACCTTGGCGCGATGGGTGCCCGCCGCTCCGAGATGGACTTCGCCGGGACCGAGTCCGGCGAAGCAGACAAGGTCGGACAGCACGCCACGCGTGGCTCGGCCGCGATGCACCGACAGAGAATCGACGCCGAGGCTTTCGAGCGCGACCACCCAGGTCTCGCCCAGCCACAAGGCGGCTCCGATGACGTCGTCCTCCCAGAGCTCCTCCGCCCGGGGCACCCAGACGTCGATCCAGACCTGGGCGTCGGGGGCGACGAGGACGGCTCCACCTCCGGTCGTCCGCCGGATGACGTCGATTCCCATGTCGGCGGCTCGGCGTTCGTCGATCTTGGTGAGGTCCTGGGTGCTTCCGAGCACGAGCGCCTGGCGCTTATCCACCCGACTGGCGCGCAGCACCGGCGCGTCATCACCCGCGTCGGGCGGCCATTCGTCGAGCAGGGTGGCGGGCGAAGCCGTGGACCGCTCGACGCGCCAGCCGGTCGACCGACGCGCTGTCACGCAGTGAGTGACTGTTCGCCCAGATAGGGCGCCCACTCGTCACGGGCTCCCCCGCTCATGGCCAGCAACCACACCCGTTGCCGGGGCGCCGCCGGTTGGCTGCGCAAGACCAGCCCCGCCTCGTGGGGCAGGTGGTCCTCCTTGCGTGTATTGCAGCGCCGACAGGCGGCCACGACGTTGTCCCAGGCGTGCAGACCACCGCGACTGCGCGGCATCACGTGATCGATGCTCTCGGCCGGAGAACCGCAGTACTGGCAGTGGTGACCGTCGCGAGCGAAGACCGTTCGTCGGTTGACGGCCACCTGGCGGTCGTGCGGTACCCGGACATAGCGGGCCAGACGGACGACGGAGGGCTCGGGAAAGGTCATCCGCTCGGAGTGAAAGGTTCTCGCCGTGGCGTGGACCAGCTCCGCCTTGGTACCGAGGACGAGCAGAAGCGCCCGGCGGGTGGAGACGACCCCGAGGGGTTCGAAGGTGGCGTTCAGGACCAGCGCTCGACTCGTTCCCGCGACACCAGGCTCCCTCGCCATTTCGCGAGGCTACTCCGCAAAGCTCCACTTCGACCCGCCGGGGACGTGCCCGGCGGCCACCGCGGTGGCGTCATCCCAGGCCCGGGGAGTCGCTCTCGTCCTTCGAAGCGACCGCCATGCGACTCTCGGGACCGACGGCCCGTACGTCACTGGCGACGCCAGTGCCTCATATCGCGGCTCCATCGCAAGAAGGACCGCACGTCCTCGACGTCGGGTTCCGCGTCGCCCACTCCCCCGTACGCCGTCTCCATACGAAAACGCCACAACGGCCCGTCGGGCAATGGAACCGGCGGCCACCGGTGCCACCAGCCTGGTCGGGCGAGGCGCAGGACCTGGATGACGGCGACGGGCCACAACCACGGACGGACAGCCACAGCCGCCACCACCGTGGCGGCAGACTTCTTCACGAGCCGGCACCGAGAACGTCCGCACCGCAGGCGTCCCACCCCACCGCCCCCGCTCCCACGAGCGGTCCTTGATCAGCGAGGCCCGCGGGCAGGATCACGGCCGACCGCGCGAAAGACAGACGGGCGCGGGCCCGCAACTCCTCGTTGGCGGCGGCGAAGAAGGGTGCCCCGTATCCGAGGGCCACCGATCCGGCCACCACCACGAGGTCGATATCGAGAGCGCTCACGAGCGAAGCCACCCCCCGGCCCACCATCTGACCACAGCGAGTCACCATTTCCGGTGGCGCGTCGGCCGGCGCCCGCCCAGTGATGGCGGCGATGGCCGTACCCGACGCTTCGGCCTCGAGACACCCGCGCGCGCCGCACGGGCACTGCCGACCGTCGGGTTCCACGATCACGTGGCCGACATGCCCGGCATTGCCCGATGCCCCGTGCATGAGGCGGCCGCCCATGACGATCCCTCCCCCCACGCCGGTCGAGACCACCATGGCCAGAAAGTCGCGACGTCCTCGCGCCGCACCTACCCAGCCTTCGGCCAGGGCGAGCGCCTTGGCGTCATTGTCGAGACCCGTCGGCAACCCGGTGTGTGCCGCCACGCGTCCGCGCAGAGCGAAGTCCCGCCATGCGGGAATGTTGAGAGGCGACACCGTGCCGGTGGTGAGGTCCATGGGCCCACCACATCCGATTCCGCAGGCAACGACGGTGTGAGCCGATGCCGTGGCGCGCTCTCCATCTCCCTCGGAGCCCATAACCCCGTCCACCACCGTCTCGAGCACGCCGAAGAGCGCCTCGGCGTCGCTGGTGGCCGGAGTTTCCCGGCGTTGGTGGACGACCAGATCGCCGTCGCGCGTGACGAGACCGGCGGCGATCTTGCTCCCGCCGATGTCAACGGCCAGGCAGACGTCCACGCCCGGGCACGCTAATACCTCTTCAGACAACGACCGGGATCCGGTGGCGGGTCCTGGGCCAACTGATTGACTGGGACGGTGGTCAGCGTCGGAGTCACCATCTACGGGGTCTGTGTGGTCACGTTCATGATCACGATGTACGCCCTCGAACGACGTAGCCGGCTGTTCGTCCTGCTCTTTGCCGTCGGGTGTCTGCTGTCGAGCGCCTATGGATTTCTCTCCGGAGCATGGCCCTTCGGCGTGGTCGAGATCATCTGGTCGGCCATTGCCGTCGGCCGGTACCGGAGCGCCGAAATCGCCTGATCCGTGGTCTTAGATCGGCCGAGCGGTCCGAGGACCGCGCCACTACGGGTTTCGACGGAACCTCTCGCGCATCTTGGTCCGCGCGTCGTTGATGGCGTTGCCGATGCCGTCCGAGCGCAGCGAACGACCGATGTCCTCGAGGCCGGCCTTGCCCATGCGGCGAAGGTTGGTCCAGAAGCTGACCAAGGAGGCGAACATGATGAGCACGCCCAGGAATCCGACGAGCACCGATGAGGTGAAGAAGACCAGCATCACGGCGAGGCCGATCACGAAACCGAGGATGGACCACTTGAGGTAACGACCGGCGTACCGGTAGACGTTCTCCTGGCGGACCCGGTTGGCGAAAGCCGGGTCCTCTTGGTACAACGCCTGCTCCAGCTCCTGAAGCACCCGTTGCTCGTGCTCGGAGAGCGGCACGACTACCCCTTCCTGCCGCGGAGATTTCGGTCCGAATGTGCGGCTTGCCCAATCTTCGCGCAGCCACCACAGACTGACAACGGAGCCCCATCGTCGCTGCCGTAACCCATCTGACCCACACCTTGATCATAGGGCCTGGTCAGAACCGGATTCCGGTCGTTGCCGAACTTCGTCATTCTTTCGCCGTGGCGCGCCGGCGTCAGGGGACCGGATTGTCCGGCTCCGTCGGAGCGCTCGGACCCCATTGGGTGTCGCCCCGGCGCTTCACGCCCAGACCAGAGCCACCGATCAAGGTCCCCGGTCCCACCGAGCCATGGCCGTACCGGCTGCGGATAGCCATCACGGCCGCCTCGACCTCCTGCCAGCCGTGGCCCTCGATGTCGGCCGGGGTGGGGCGGTCGCTGCGCCCACCTCCGTACTCGGTGACCTGGGCGTCGGGCCGGTGAGCAGACCCTGCGTCATCGAAGGCTCCGGTCCCGCCGGTCGCTGTGGGCCCGGCGTCGGCGAACGAAAGCTGCTGGGGGACGGCTGCCCCGGACACGAGACCGGACATGGACACCCCGAGTAGTCGGACTCCGGGTGAGACGTCGACGCCCTCGATCAGGGCACCGGCCACCGCCCCGATCGCCCTCGGCGAATCCGTGGCATGGGAGACGGTGTGGGAACGGGTGATGGTGGAGAAGTCCCCGAAGCGGACTTTGAGGGTGATCGTTCGTCCCCGCAGGGCCGCCTCCTGCAGTCGCCTCCCGACGGCATCGGACATCCGAACGACATGACGGTGCGACTCGTCGTGATCGTGCAGGTCAGAGGCGAAAGTCTCTTCGTGACCGACCGACTTCACCGCCTGAATCGCCACCACCGGCCGCGTGTCGTCGCCGCGCGCCAGGTCGGCCAGGTTCCGGCCGTTGGCGGTGCCCACCGCCCGGCACAGCGTCTCCACCGGAATGGCGGCCAGGTCTCCCACCGTCACCACTCCCAGATCGGCCAGCCGGTTCCCGGTGGCCGGGCCCACCCCCCACAGTGCCCGCACCGGCAGGGGGTGCAGAAAGGCCAACTCCTTTTCGGGTTCGATGACGACCACACCCGGACCCGGGCGGGTCCCCGATCGCGAGGCCGTCGGTTTGGCGGCCCGGGAAGCCAACTTGGCCAGGAGTTTCGTGCGGGCCACGCCGACGGCGCAGTGAAGATGCAACTCGTCGCTCACCGCCTGGCGTATGGCCCGGGCGATCGTCGGAGGTGAGCCGAGGATGCGCCTGGCGCCCGAGACGTCGAGGAACGCCTCGTCGAGGGCGATTCCCTCCACCAGCGGGGTGAAGCCGTTCAGGACCTGGTGGAACCGCTCGCTTATCTCCGTGTAGCGCGAGAACCGGCCCGGCAGGAACACAGCGTGGGGGCAACGGCGGCGGGCCTCGACCGAAGACATGGCCGAGTGGATGCCGAAGGCACGCGCCTCGTAGGTGCAGGCGGCGACCACGCCCCGGGTTCCCGTGCCTCCCACGATCACGGGCCGGCCGGCCAGGGAGGGGTCGTCGAGGACTTCGACGGCGGCGTAGAAGGCGTCGAGGTCGACGTGCATGACAGTGCAGGCGTCGAACTCGTCGACGGGATCAGCGGGCATGGCCGACCGAGCCACAGGTATCAGACGCTGAGCCGCAGCCGCCGAAAGCCCTCGGCGAAGGCGACCCCGGCGCGCTTGCCGTCCTCGGCGGCGCGCATCCGTACCGCACCGGCCGCCCATTCGCCGTCACCGGCGAATTGGCTCCGGTGACACGAGACAGCCGCCACCTTGTCCTCGATCGTGGCCGTGACGTCCACCCATACCGTCGGTTCTAGTGTCCCGGACAAAAGCGCCGTCTCGACCTGGTGCACGGGCCCCGCGTCGGGGAAATACAGCGGGAGCGCCGCTGCCGGCGACAACGCATCGAGCACGGCGAACCCGACGATCCTGTGGTCCCGGTGGTTGAAGTAGTCCTCTCCGAAGAACACCGCCGTGGGATCGGGGCACAGCACCGTGCCTGGGCGCAGACGCCGGATCCACTCGACGAGCTCACCGCGAAAAGCCTCGTCATCGGTCAGTTCGCCGTCGCCGTATCCGAGGACGTGCTGCTCTGTCAGTCCGAGCACCTTGGCCGCTTCGTCGCACTCCGCGGCGCGCCGGATGGCCAACTGTGAAGGGTCCACGGTCGGATCGGTCGTGCCCTTGTCCCCGTTGGTACACAGCACGACATGCACCTCCGAGCCCTGCCGGGCCCAGCGCGCCAGAGTGCCGCCACACGAGACGTCGGGGTCGTCGGGGTGGGCGTAGATGGCCAGGACCTTCTCAGGGACGGTCTCGAGCAGCTGCGCCACCGCTCGTCAGCCCTTTCGTTTCGGCTCTGTCGTCTTCGTGAGCAGGCCGACTTCGCGTTGGAAATCGCCGATGTCGGCGAAGCCTTTGTACACCGAGGCGAACCGCAGGTAGGCCACGTCGTCGAGCTCGCGCAGACGCTCGAGGACGGCTACCCCGATCTGTTGGCTCGTCACTTCGGCCCCCTCGCCCCGAAGGGCTTCCTCGACCTGTTGTGCCAGCTCCTCGAGCTGTTCTTCTGTCACCGGTCTGTTCTTCGTGGCGGCCCGAATGCCGGCCACGACCTTGACCCGGTCGAAGGGTTCGCGCTGTCCGGCCCGTTTGGCCACCCACAACGGAGCTTCTTCGAGGCGCTCATACGTGGTGAACCGGCGTCCGCACGACAGACACTCTCGGCGTCGACGAATGACCACGCCTTCCTCGGCCAGGCGCGAGTCGACGACCTTGTCATCGAGGCTCTGACACCATGGACACCGCACACGGTCAACCTAATGGGGGCCGACCACCTCGCACGACCGGGTGAGGAGGGTTCAGGGAAGGACGAGCCGCTCTCCAGGTCGGACGCCGCCTCCGCCGATCTGTGCGCTGAGCTCGGACGTCAGTGCCCGCCGATCGCCCCGGGGTTCGATTCTCTGGGCGATCGAAACCAGGGTGTCCCCGGCCTGGACGGTGTAGACGGACGGGCGAGCTAGAGCCGCTCCCGAGGTTGCCACCGCCGGCGCCGCCAGGGCGTGGTCGGGCTTTGTCCCCCAGGGCACGGCCAGCGCGATCACCGAGGCCAGGGCCACGATCCCGAGCAGGATGTGTCGGCGGCGGACTGCGGCCGCCCGGGCCGACGCCCGGGGGTTGTCGCACCGCGACGGGATCGGCCGGGCCCGGTGGCCGGCCGGGGCGCCCACCCGACGCTCGCCGGGTCCTCCGGGACGGAACGCCGGCGCCCACGACTCCGGACGTTGATACGCAGTGTGGCGCCTTCTCGGCTCGACGCGGGGAGCGCCCGCAGGCGCCACCACCGGGCTCACCGTCCTGCCGCCCGCATTCCAGATTCCGAACGTGTGTTCGTCATAGGCTTCATCTGACCACGAACACCTGTTCGTGTCAACCGCTGTGCTCCCCGGCGCGGGGACCGATCGAGATCTCATGATTGGAGGATGCCAGGGGGGTGTGACATCCGGCCCCGCCACGACCACAACGAACAGGTGTTTGCCTTGACCCTCCCCGGGGACTACCGTTGGCACGAACTGGTGTTCGTCCAGGCCACAGCGGCGGGCACCCCGGGCACGGAGGCACGGCGCCATGGCGGAGGCATTGACGGGCAAGCGGCAGCAGATCCTCGAATTCATCGGTGACCGGATCAAGGTGCAGGGCTATCCCCCGTCGGTCCGTGAGATAGGCCAAGCGGTGGGGCTGACGTCCTCTTCCACCGTCCACGCCCACCTGGCCGTCTTGCAGCGCGAGGGTTACCTGCGCCGTGACCCCACCAAGCCCCGGGCCATCGAGGTCCGCTACGACCCGTCCTCCAAGGCTCAGATGGCGGCGAGGCCCGTACGCACGGTGCCTCTGATCGGCGATGTGGCCGCCGGCACGGGTGTTCTGGCCCACGAGAACGTCGAAGAGCTCCTGCCTTTGCCCGAGGACTTCACCGGCACAGGCTCGTTGTTCATGTTGCGGGTGAGGGGTGAGTCGATGATCGAGGCCGGGATCCTCGACGGCGACTACGTGGTCGTCCGCCAACAGCCCGACGCCGACAACGGAGACATCGTCGTGGCCGGGATCCCCGACGACGAGGCGACGGTCAAGACGTTCAGCCGCAAGGGGGCCAACGTGGTGCTCACCCCGGCCAACCCCGCCTTCTCACCCATGGAGCTCGACGCCGACACCGTGACGATCTACGGCAAGGTGGTCACGGTCCTGCGCCGCCTCTGATCTTCAGCGCTCCGACGACGCAGCGTCCTACGTCGGCTTCTCGAGGACCCGGGCCAGAGCCTCACGGACGCTGTTCAGCTCGGCCGCCGTCACCCGCTCGTCGGGGGTATGGGCGAGCAGCGGGTCGCCGGGTCCGAAGTTGGCGGCGGGCACACCGGCAGCGAACAAGGTGGCCACGTCGGTCCAGCCCACCTTGGCCCTCGGCGAGTGACCGGTCGCCCAGACCAGTCCGGCCAGAAGCGGATGGTCGAGAGCAGGAGGGGCACCGGCTACGGCGTCGACCACGATGAGCCGGTCACCGATATCAGGATCGAGGGCGTCGCCGAGCAGTCGACGAACCTCGGCCTCGGCCCCGTCAATGATGCGGTCCGGGGCGAAACGGAAGTTGAGGGTGATCTTGGCTTCATCGGGGACGACATTGCCCGCTACTCCCCCGCTGACGCCCACCGACTGGAGCTGTTCGGTGTACTCGCACCCGTCGAGGACTACTCGGCGCGGGACATAGCTCTCGAGCGCACGCAACACCGGTCCCAGGCGGTGCACGGCGTTCACGCCCGTCCAGGGTCGGGCCGTATGGGCACGCCGGCCGGTGAGGGTCGCTTCGACCCGCATCGTGCCCTGGCAGCCCGCTTCCACATATCCGCCTGTCGGTTCACCCAACACCGCGGCGTCGGCGGCGAGGATCTCGGGCCTCTCGGCCACGAGCCGACCGAGCCCGTTGTGCCGGCGCTCCACCTCTTCGCACGTGTAGAACACGAACGTCGTATCGACGACCGGCTCAGGGGTCGAGAGGGCCAGATCGAGAAGGACGGCCAGTCCACCCTTCATGTCGACGGCACCGAGACCCCACAGGGTCTCGCCGTCCATGCGGTGGCCGTCGGTCTCGGCGAAAGGCGGCACGGTGTCGAGGTGGCCGGCCAAAAGCAGACGTTGCGACCGGCCGAGCATGGTGCGGGCCACCACGGTGTCACCGAATCGCTCGACGACCAGGTGATCGGCCTGGCGCAATCCGGCCTCGACACGATCGGCCAGCGCCGTCTCACAGTGGCTGACCGACGGGATGTCGACCAGCTCGGCGGTGAGCGCCAGCAGATCGGTCACCGTGGCGGGGTGGCCGTCACGTCGAGACCTGCTGTTCGCGCAGCACGGCCTCGAGCTGCGCCTTGTCATGGCGTTGCCCCGGATCGAGACGCTTCAACACGAGGACGCAGGGCATGAAGAACTCCCCCCCGGGAAACTCCCGACGGCGCGAGGCGCCGACGGCCACGCTCCACGCCGGCACCGACCCCCGACCGAGCTCCTCGCCCGTCTCGGCGTCGATCACGGGGATCGAAGGGTTCAGGATCGTGCCTTCGCCCAGAACCGCTCCTTCCCCCACCCGGGCACCCTGGGTCACCATGCACCGACTGCCGATCATGGCGTCATCGCCCACCATCACGGGAGCGGCGTTCGGAGGCTCGAGCACGCCCCCGATGCCGACACCTCCCGAAAGATGGACCCGGGCGCCGATCTGGGCGCACGAACCCACGGTCGCCCAGGTGTCGACCATGGTCTCGGCGCCGACACGGGCGCCGATGTTCACGTAGCTGGGCATGAGGATGACGCCGCGATCGAGGAAAGACCCCCACCGCGCCGAGGCCCCGGGCACCACCCGCACCCCGGCCTCCTGGTAGCCCCTCTTGAGAGGCAGCTTGTCGGCGTACTCGAACTGTCCGAGCTCGGTGGTGGCGATGGAGCGCAGGCGGAACAACAACAAGATGGCCGTCTTCAACCAGCTGTGCACCACCACTTCACCGGTCTCGGCGTCGATCTCGGCCACGCGCGCCTCGCCCTTGTCGAGCATTTCGATGGCCTGGTTCACGACTTCCAGGGCGTCGACATCGGAAGGGCCGAGCTCACCGGCGCGCGCCCATAATTCCTCGATCTGGGACTGCAGGTCGGCCATGGCGATGAGATTACCGGTCGGCGTCGTGGACTTAAGGGGACCCGACGCGGCGCCCGAGACGGGGATCTGTGGAGGCGGCGAGGCGTCGGGCCACGAGCTCGAGACGGTCGTCGGGCTGGACCACGGCGATCCGCACGTGACCGGCACCGTGCTCCCCGTAGAACTCGCCCGGACTCACGAGGGCCCCGGCCACCTCGGCCAGGGCGTCGGCCAGGGCCCACGCCCCGTCGCGACCCTCAGTCTCCCCCTGGGCGGCGGCCCACCCGGGCACGGGCACCCATAGATAGAAGGTGCCGGCGGGCACGGCGGCATCGAGTCCGCCGGACCGGAGCACCTCGGCCAGGCGCTGCAGGCGACCGAGATAGCGGTCGCGCTGGGCGAAGACGTGGGCATCGTCATCGAGCGCCACCACGGCGGCCGCCTGGACCGGTCCCGGGACCATCAGCCCGGCGTGCTGGCGGACCTCGGTCAAGAACTTCACGATCTCGGGGTCGCCGGCGTAGAAACCGACACGGATGCCGGCCAGGTTGGACCGCTTCGACAACGAGTGCACGGCCACGACGCCCTCGGACCCGTGGTGCAGAATCGTGGGCGGTGGCCACTGCGACCAGGTGAACTCGGCGTAGCACTCGTCGGACAGAACGGGCACCCCCCGGGCTCTGCCCCACATCGCCGCCGCACCCAGGTCGGTAAGCGACCCGGTTGGATTGGCCGGGCTGTTCACCCAGAGCGCAACGGCACGCGCCGCGTCGTCGTCCGATACCTGATCGAGATCCAAGCCCCCGCCCGGCGCTTCGGGGATCCCCACCATCCGGCACCCGGCCAACTGGGCACTCACGGCATAGGTGGGATAGGCGACAGCCGGCGCCAGGACGGTGTCGCGTCCGGGGCTGCGCAGCCTGAGGAACAAAGCCGTCGAGGCCACGAATTCCTTGGTCCCCACGCACGCACCGATCTGGGCGCTGTCGATGGCGACGCCGAAACGGCGTTTGATCCACCCCGACGCCGAGCTCCGCAGCGCCGGGCTCCCGGGCGACGAGGGATATCCCCGCTCTAACCCCGACGACGCCAGGGCGGCCATGACGGCGTCCGGCGGAGCGTCACACGGTGTACCGATGGAAAGATCGACCATCCCCCCTTCGTGGTGCCCCGCTACTTCGGCCACGGCCGCCAGACGGCTGTACGGATAGGGCGGCGGTACGAATCCCACCGTCTCCCTCGGCGCGTCCCGGGCGGGGCTGACCCTGCCGTCGGCGGTCACGACGCCAGGAACTGACGGAAGCGCGCCCGACCGACCTCGTCGAGCACGACATGGACGACGGTGGCACCTTCGCCGTGGGCTTCGTCGACCACTTCGCCCTCGCGATGCACGGCGGCCAGGACGTCACCGCGGTCGAAGGGCACGAGAAGCTCCACCACCCGGTCGGCCACCCGCAGCTGCACCCCGAGCTCGCGGATCAGCTCGTCGGTTCCGGCCCCCGTCCGGGCCGACACGAGCACCGCCCCGGGGTGGTCGGCGGCCACCCCGGCCGCCCGGGGGCTTCTGTCGGCCTTGTTCACCACCAGGAGCTCGGGGACGTCCTGGGCGCCGATCTCGTCGAGAACCAGACGCACGGCATCGATCTGCGCCTGCGGCTCGGGAGCCGATCCGTCCACCACGTGGAGCAACAGCTCGGCCTGGCGCACCTCGTCGAGCGTCGACCGGAAGGCCTCGACCAACTGATGCGGCAGCTTGCGGACGAATCCCACCGTGTCGGAGACGAGAACGGTCTCACCGCCCGGGAGAGCCAGCTTCCGTGTCCGAGGGTCGAGGGTGGAGAAGGGCCGGCTCTCGACCAGCACGCCGGCGTCGGTCAGCCGGTTGAGCAAGGTCGACTTCCCGGCGTTCGTGTAGCCCACCAACGACACCGAGCGGTGCCGGCCCCGGGCGCGCGACCGGCGCTGGGTCCGGCGGGTGGCCGACACGTGGCGGAGATCCACCTCGAGCCGGGCCATGCGCTGCAGCAGCCGGCGCCGGTCGACCTCGAGCTGCGTCTCACCGGGTCCACGTGTCCCGATCCCACCGGCCTGCTGGCTGAACTGGCGACCTCGGCCCCGCAGACGGGGAAGGCGGTAGCGCAACAGCGCCAGCTCCACCTGGGCTTTGCCCTCCTGGCTGCGGGCGTTCTGGGCGAAGATGTCGAGGATCACGGCGGTCCGGTCGATGGCCGTCCGCCCCAGGATCTTCTCCAGGTTGCGCTGCTGCGCCGGCGACAGCTCGTCGTCGAAGACGACGGTGTCGGAGTCCACCGCCAACGACAGCTCGTGCAGTTCCTCGGCTTTGCCCCGTCCCACGTATGTGGCCGGATCGGGTTGGTCGCGGCGCTGGACGACACGTCCGACGACGTCGGCCCCCGCCGTACCCACCAGGAGAGCCAGCTCGTCCAGGTCGGCGTCGACCGCCTCCGCCGTCATCCAGGGGAACATCACTCCCACGAGCACGATCCGCTCGCGAAATGAGCGCTCGATCAGGGTCATGAACCGCCACCGAGCGCTGTCACGAGGCCGGCCAGCGTCGTTTCTTCGACGGTGATCTCCGCCACCTTCTGGGTGGGACCCGCCAGAGAGACGCAGTCGCCGCGCACCTCGACCTCCAAGGTGCCCCCCGGATTGTTCACCCGCACCAGTGTTCCCACGAGGCCCCAGCTGTGCGCGGCGGCAGCCGCCGCGCAGGTACCGGTTCCGCAGGCCAGCGTCTCGCCCACGCCGCGCTCCCACACGCGCATGGTGAGCTCGTCGCTCGTGGCCCCGGGCCACACGAACTCCACGTTCGCCCTCGACGCCACGAAGTGCTCCAGCCGTGGCCCCACCGTCGCCACCGTGGTGTCGTCGACGGCGTCAGCGAAAAGTACGATGTGGGGATTGCCGATGTCGACGGTCCGGGCGTGGCGCACGCCACGGACGTCGGGAGCGATGTCGGCGGCGAGCTCCGGTCCGAGGGTGACGGGTCCCATGTCGACACGGGCGTGGCCGAGACCCGGACCCTCGGCGGCGCGATATTCCACGATGCGCAGCCCACCACCCGTCGCCACCGAAACCGGGCCGGGCTTCACCCAACCGGCGTCCACGGCCGCCTGGACCAGGCAGCGGATACCGTTGCCGCTCATCTCGGCCGTACCACCGTCGGCGTTGCGCAGCTCCATGGTGAGCGCGGCGCCGTCGCTCCCGGACATGACCCGCAAGATGCCGTCGGCCCCGATGCCCCGGTGGCGATCACACAAGACGCGCGCTTCTTCGCATGACAGCGATCTCTGTCCGTCGGGATCGAGCATCACGAGAAAGTCGTTGCCCGCGCCGTGGTGCTTCGTAAGCCGCAGCCCCCCTGTGCTCAGCATCGCATCAGTCTCTCACCGCGACCGCGGCGCCGGCACCGGTGTCGGAGTCGTGGGAGGTGGTCGCGTCGTCGGGCGAAGAGGTGGCGTCCCACAGCCCGATCAGCTCCGCCAAGAGGTCAGCGTCGGGCTCGAGCCAATGGATACGGGGATCGCGTTTGAACCACGACCACTGCCGGCGGGCGAACGCCCGGGTGCGGCTGATGGCGGCGGTGACGGCCTCGTCGAGGGGCACGGCGTCTTCGATATGCGCCAAAAGCTCCCGGTAGCCGAGCGCCTGCCGGGCGGTGCGCGACAGGCCCCCGGGCCGCGCCGCCAGGGCCCGCACCTCGTCTAAGAACCCGGCGTCGAGGAGCGCTTCGAAGCGGCGCTCGATGAGGGCGTCGTGGACGGCGGGATCGAATCGGATGCCCACCAGGATCACCGGGGTCGGGGGATAGACCTCGAGCCCGGGGCCGAAAGAAGAGAAGGGCCGGCCCGAGCCGAGCGTGACTTCGAGCGCCCGGATGACCCGACGGCGGTTGCCGCTCTCCATGCGCCCCGCCGCCGTGGGGTCGAGATCGAGCAGTCGGACGAAGAGCGTCCCCAGCCCTCCGGGGCCGTCGGCTTCGTCCTCGAGATCCGCGGCGATCTGCGGCCACCGACCGGGGAGCTCCAGGTCGTCGACCACGGCCCGCAGGTACAACCCTGTCCCTCCCACCAAAAGAGCCCGGTGGTGTCGGGTGTCGACCTCGGCCATGACCCGGTGCGCCGCCGCTTGGAATTGCCGGACACTGAATTGTTCGTCCGGATCGACCATGTCGACCAGGTGGTACGGCACCATCGCCCGCTCGGCCGCCGACGGCTTGGCCGTCCCGATGTCCATGCCCCGGTACACGGCCATGGAGTCGACGGAGACGAGTTCGGCCTCGGGCCGCAGACGGGCGAGGGCCAGGGCCAACGTGGATTTCCCCGACGCCGTGGGACCGACCAGGGCGACGGGCGACGGGCGCGGCACCCGCCCCTACCGCACGGAGACGGGGATGCGCGTGCGCGTGGACGGCGGTGCGGTGACCTCGACCAGGTTCCCCCGCAGGTGGTGCGGGGCGGCCGCCGTGACGAGCACCCGGGCGTAGGCGCCCGCTCTCGGGGCCGGGCCGTCGGGGGTGAAATGCACCAACTTGTTCTGGCGCGTCCGGCCGCTCACGACGGCCGGGTCGCGCTTGCTCGGGCCCTCGACCATGACGTCCTCGGTCCGACCCACCCGCGCCTCGTGCTTGAGCAGCGCCGAGCGTTCGACCACCACGCGGAGCCGCTCGAAGCGCTCGGCCACCACGTCGTCGGCAACGAACTGCTCGGGGTCGGCCGCGGCGCGCGTTCCCGGTCGGGGCGAGAAGATGAAGGTGTAGGCGCTGTCGTATTCGGCCGCCGCGGCGACCTCCAGGGTCTCGGTGAAGTCGTCCTCGGTCTCCCCGGGAAATCCCACGATGATGTCGGTGGTGACGGCCAGATCGGCGATACCGGCCCGGGCCTCGGCCAGCCGCTCGAGGTAGCGCTCGGCCGTATAGCCCCGGCGCATGGCGCTCAGCACCCGGTTGCTCCCGGACTGAAGGGGCAGGTGCAGGTGCTCGCACACCGCCGGCGTCTCCGCCATGGCGGCGATCGTCTCGCGTCGGAGGTCCTTCGGATGCGGGCTCGTGTAGCGCACCCGACAGATGCCGTCGACCGCCCCCACGGCCCGCAGGAGCTCGGCGAACAGGGGTCGGCGCCGGGTGAGATCACGGCCGTAGGAGTTCACGTTCTGTCCGAGCAGGGTCACCTCGGTGACACCGCGCGCCGCCAGGGTGGTCACTTCGTCCACCAACACCTCGAAGGGCCTGCTCACCTCGGGCCCGCGCACCTGGGGCACGATGCAGAAGGCACACGAGTTGTCGCACCCCATCTGGATGGTGACCCAGGCCAGGTAGGGAACGTCGCGCACGGCGGTCAGGGCGGCAGAGTGGGCCGGGTCACCGGCGGGGTCGGGGGCGTCGAGGACCTCGACCACCGGGCCCTCGACGGCGGCGCGGCGCAGAAGCTCGGGGGCCCGGCCCAGGTTGTGGGTCCCGAAGACCACGTCGACGTGGGCGGCGCGCCTGCGCACGGAGTCGCGGTCCTTCTGGGCCAGGCAACCCCCTACGGCGATCTGCATGCCCGGCCGCCGCTCCTGCAGGCTTTTCAGCCAACCCAGGTGGCCGTAGAGCTTGTTGTCGGCGTTCTCCCTGATGCAGCACGTGTTGAGGACGACGACGTCGGCCGCTTCCACGTCATCGGTGGGCTCCAACCCGTCCGCCACGAGCAGGCCGGCCAGGCGCTCGGAGTCGTGCTCGTTCATCTGGCACCCGAAGGTCCGGATGTGAAAAGTCCTGGCCATACCCCCAAGTGTAGGCAGTGGGCTCCCCGTCCCCGACGAGGCACGAAACGCTGTCGGAGACTCCGGGGGGGGACCGGATCGCCCTCAGCGCCGGGAGTGGCCACCGAGGTCGTAGGGCCCGCTCGTGCCGCCGTCGACGACGAGTCCTTCGAGGTCGGGCCGCAGGAGCATCGCCCGACCCGAGACACCGATCTCGGCCATGGCCGCCTCGGCCTTCGTCCGCACACTCTCTGCCTCGGCCCCGTCGCAGATCCCGAGAAGGGTGGGTCCCGCGCCCGACCAGCACGAGGCCAGGGCGCCGGCCGTCACGAGCCGGGCCAACAGCTGGGGGGCCTCGGGAAACATGGGGCTGCGGTAGTCCTGGTGCAACCGGTCCTCGGTGGCCTCGCGGATGAGAAGTGCCCTGTCGGCCAGGCCGGCCAGCAGGAGAGACATGCGGCCCAGATTGAAGGTGGCGTCGGTGCGCGCCACCTGTTGGGGCAGAGCGTGGCGGGCTCTCGAGGTGGACAGCGAACGGTCGGGCACCAGGGCGACGAAGACCAGTCCCCCATCGAGGGGCATCCGCACGGCGCGCACGGCGCCTTTGACGGTGGTGGCCGCCACCAGTCCGCCCACCATGGAGGCGGCCGCGTTCTCCGGATGGCCGTCGATCCGGGCGGCGACGGCCAGCGGGTCGCTCGACCCCGCCGCCGCCGCGGCGGCGACGGCCAGGGCGGCCGAGGAACCGAGACCGCGGGCCACGGGGATGTCGGAGCGCACGGTGATGGCCAGGCGGTCATGGCCGGTCACGTCGATGGCCACCGTGGCGGCCAGATGGGTGGCGTCGGCGGCCAGGTCTGATCCCTCGCCGGTGGCCCGGACCGTCAGTCGGGGGGCGGGCTCCACATCGACCTCGACATAGAGGTCGAGAGCCAGGGCGAGGACGTCGAATCCGGGACCCAGGTTGGCCGATGAAGCGGGGACCCGGGCGCGCACGGGCTAACGGTAGCGAAGAAACCGGGGCTCACCTGCGTTTGAGCCGCCAGGAGAGAGAAGCCGTGGGCAACGGGGCCGTCGTACGCACCGGAACCGAGACATGTTGGGAACCGTCGCTGACCTCCAGGGTCCCCACCAGGGTCCCCGCCGGCGCCCCGTTGCGCAGGTGCTTCGGGGTGAAGGTCATCTGGACGTCGTCGCCGGGCCAGGCCAGAAGGGTCACGCCCCGCCCGGTGGCGGCGGCCACGCCGTCGGACCGCCAGGGCAGGCCCACGGTGGCGGCCACGGCGGATCGCGACAGCACGGGCCGCTCGTGCAGGGCATGAGCCGCCGCGTCGACCAGGGCGGTGTCGGCCGTATTGGCCGCGTCGAGGGGCTTGAGACCGGGTTGGCCCGTCACCGCCGCCATCACCATGACATTGCGTCCGTCCACCTCTCGATCGGCGGCCATGACGAGACAGCCCATGGCCGCCTGGGTGAATCCGGACTTCACCCCGACGATCCCGTCGGTGCCGACCGAGCTCACGTAGTTGGGGATGACCCCGGCGATGGGCAATGTGACGCTCGTCTGGTCCACCATCACGGCGAACGCCGGTATGGCCATGGCGGCCACGGCCACCCGCAGCTGGTCGCCGGCGCTGCTCACGGACTGGGGGCTCAGGCCGCTGGTATCGGCGTAGTGGGTCTCTTTCATGCCGAGAGCCGATGCGGCCGAGTTCATCTGGGCCACGAAGGCGGCCAGGCTTCCTCTGTCCCAGTTGGCCAGCACGTCGGCGAAGTTGTTGGCCGAATGGACGAGCAGCCCGTTCAATAGCTGCCGCTCGGAGAGCACCTCGCCCGGCTGCACGGGGACCGACGAGGCATCGGCTTCCTCGTCCAGCGCGGCCTCGTCCCGGTCGGCATCACTCATGACCACCGTCGGGCCCTCGGCCGTGGGCGACAAAGGGTGGTCGCGTAGCACCAGGTAGGCCGTCATGATCTTGGTCAGGCTGGCGATCGGCACCGGGGACTCGGGCCCCGACGCCAGGAACAGCCCACGACCGGGCACAGCGACGGCGGCCTGCCCCGTCACCGGCCACGGCAAGGCCGGGGCGGCGCCGGGCAGGGCGGCGGCGGTGGTGGCCATGGCCAGGTGGACGACCGGATCGGGCACCGACCGCTTCAGTTGGAACCCGACGGCCACGATCACCAGGGTGAGAACCCCGGCCCAACGCAGAGGATGCGAACGGGCGGCGACGTGTAGACCGCGGCGCAGCGCCACCGCCCCTACCGGTCCGACAGCTGCTCGTACTCCTCGGCCGTCATGAGTACAGCACGGGCCTTGGAGCCCTCGGACGGACCCACGACCCCCCGCCGCTCGAGGAGATCCATCAGCCGGCCGGCGCGGGAGAAACCCACCCGGAGCTTGCGCTGCAGCATCGAGGTCGACCCTAGCTGAGATCGAACGACCAGCTCCATGGCCGCGGGGAGCAGGTCGTCGTCGTCGTCCTCGACGCCGCCAGCGCCCGACCGCGACCCTCCGTCGCCGGCCAGACCCTCGACGTACTGGGGCTGGTGCTGACGCCGCCAATGGGCCACCACGGTGCGCACCTCGCTCTCGGCCACCCACGGACCTTGGATCCGCCGGGCCACCGAGGACGACGCCGTCAGCAGCAACATGTCGCCCTTGCCCACCAGACGTTCGGCGCCGGGCTGGTCGAGGATGACCCGACTGTCGGCCAAGGAGGACACCGAGAAGGCCAACCGCGAGGGCACGTTGGCCTTGATCACGCCGGTGATCACGTCGACCGACGGCCGCTGCGTGGCCAGGACCAGGTGGATGCCGACGGCCCGGGCCATCTGGGCGATCCGGCACACCGATTCCTCGACGTCGCGGGCGGCGACCATCATCAGGTCGTTCAGCTCGTCCACCACCACCAGGATGTAGGGCAACCGCTCGCGGTGCACCGGGGGGTCGACGATGGCCCGCGACTCTTCGACGCGCGCCGCGGCCCGGGCGGCCGCTTCGCTCACGATGTCGGCCGCTTGGCCCACAACGTCAGCGGCCTCTATGTCGTCGGTATCCAACCCGTGCTGCTCGAGCTCGTCATCGAGGTTCACGGTCCCGTCGTCGATGTCGCCGTCTTCGACGTCCTCGTCGTCATCGAGGCCCACGACGGTGGTCCCCAGCTCGTCGCTGTCCAACGCCTGGTTGTAGCCGTCGATGTCGCGCATCCCCGCCTCGGCCAGGATGTCGTACCGACGCTCCATCTCGGTGACGGCCCACGACAGCGCGTTGGCCGCCTTCTTCGGGTCCACCACCACCTGGGTGAGCAGATGGGGCAGGCCGTTGTACTGCCCGAGCTCCACCCGCTTGGGGTCGACCAGGATGAGCCGCACCTGCTCGGGGGTGGCCCGCATCAAGATGGACGTGAGCAGCGAGTTGATGCACGACGACTTCCCTGCTCCGGTGGCGCCCGAGATCAGGATGTGGGGCATCTCGGCCAGGCTGGCCATCACGGCCCGACCGGCGATGTCGCGGCCCAAGGCCACCTCGAGCGGGTGGGTCGCTGTCCGTGCCTCTTCCGACGCCAGCACGTCGCCCAAGGTCACCAGCTGCCGGCGGCGGTTCGGGACCTCGACCCCGATGGCCGACTTCCCCGGAATGGGCGCCAGGATCCGCACGTCGGCCGATGCCATGGCGTAGGCGATGTCCTTGGCCAGGCTGGTCACCCGGGCCACTTTCACCCCTGGCCCCAACTCGAGCTCGAAGCGCGTCACGGTGGGACCCACGGTGTGGCCCACCAGTCGCGTGTCCACCCCATGGGCGGTCAGCGCGTCGACCAGGGCGCGCCCGGCGGCGGCCACCTCACTGCGGTCGAACTCCTGCTTCTTCGACCGGCTCAGTGTCTTCGGTGGCGGCAGCCGCCACTCTCCGGCCGGCATCCCGAGATCGAGCTCGAGGTGGTCGGCCGATCCCGAGCTCGCCGGCACCGTCTGCTCCTCGGGCGCCGGCACCGCCTCGGGTTCGTCGTCGGCCGGCGCCTCGGCCACCGCCGCGCCCACCGCGGCCGGCGCCGGAGGCGAGGCCGGCGCGTCGAGATCGACGCCGGCGGCGAAGGCCACGGGATCCATGACGGGCAGCACCGGCTGGGCGTCCTCGTCTTCTTCGTCGTACTCGGGGACGAGCGCCTGCCACAGATCCCGGGTCCCGCCGGCCACGGCCGCGGCGGCACGGCGCAGCGTCACCCCGGTGAAGAGCACCAGGGCCAGCAGGAGCACGGCGACCAGGACCACCGAGGCACCCCAGCCCCCGATCCCGTGGCGCAGCGGACTGCCGGCCGCCACCCCGACCCAACCGCCGGCCCCGGCCAAGTGGGCGGCCGACGCCGTCAGCCGGGGAGCACCTCCGGCCACGTCGGCCAGACCCGAGACAGCCGTCACCGTCAGGACCAACCCAATGGCCACCCGCGCCTTCTCCCGTTCGAGCGGACCCATCACCAGTCGCACCCCGGCCCCGGCACAGCCCACGGGGACCACAAATCGACCGACGCCGAGCAGGGAGCCAAGACCGTGACGCAGCCCCTGACCCACGGGCCCAAGGGCATCGCCGTACAGAGCCAGGGCTCCGAGCACGGCGGTGGTGAGAAGGGCGATGCCCCAGACGTCTTCGGCGTGGGAGCCGAACACCGATCCGACCGAGGCCAGAAGACCAGGCGTCGGCGGCGGCTTCCGACCACGCCGCGTGTTGGGCGGCGAGCGGCGAGCGGCGGTCTTCGGGCGGGCCTTGCTCGCCGAAGTCTTCGACTTGCCTCTACCGGAGGTCGACCGTCCCGACGATCGGGCGCCCACGGCGCGGCGCTTCGTGGTCACCACAATGCCCACAACGGTAACAGCAGTCCCAATGGCACCCGAGGACCCGGGCCCGCGGCGCACGCTTAAGCCCAGCTAGAGGGCCGAGTCGGGCGGGGTGGTGGTCAGACGATGACGACGACGGGAACGATCATGGGCCGTCGGCGGGTCCGTTCGCCGACCAGCTTGCCCAGGGCCTTCCGGGCGTGACGGCGCAACGTCTCCTGATCGACGGCCCCGTCGCTCAGGGCCTTCTCGAGCGCCGCCCGGACCACCATGCTCGCCTCTTCGAGAAGCTCTTCGGCCTCGGGGGCGTGGATCCAGCCCCGGGTGATGATCTCGGGGGGGCTCACCACCTCGGCCGCGTGGGGGTCCACGGTGGCCACCACCACGACGACACCCTCTTCGGCCAGGACCCGCCGGTCCCGCAACACGCCATGGCCCACGTCGCCCACGGTCCCGTCGACATAAAGGAAGCCTGCCGGTACATCGTCTCCCCGCCAGACACCATCATCGGCGATCACCACCGAGTCCCCGTCCTCGCACAACAGGGACTTCTCCTCCGCCACCCCCATCCGCACGGCCAGCCGGGCGTGATGGATCATGTGCCGGTACTCGCCGTGCACGGGGATGAACCACTCGGGTTTGGCCACGGCCAGAAGCGTCTGCAGCTCCCCCTGCCGGGCGTGCCCGCTCACGTGGACGGGCTCGATCCCGGTGTGGATCACTTCGGCCCCCCGCCGGTGCAGCCGGTCGATCACCCGGCCCACGGCCCACTCGTTGCCGGGAATGGGATGGGCGCTGATCACCACCACGTCGCCTGGTCGGAGCTTCAACCACTTGCTCTCCCCCGCTGCCATCAGCGACAGCGCCGACAGGGGTTCGCCCTGCGATCCGGTCGACACCACGCAGACCCGCCCGGGATCGAGCTTGTCGATGTCCTCCACGTCCACGAAAGCGTCGTCGGGGACGTGCAGCAGGTTCAGCCGCCGCGCCAGCTCGACGTTCTTGGCCATGGACCGCCCGAGCGTCGCCACCTTCCGGTTGCAAGCCAGAGCGGCGTCGATCACCTGCTGCACCCGGTGGATATGGCTGGCGAAGCAGGTCACCACCAGCCTCCGGCCGCCGTAGACGGCGAACAACCGGCGCAGCGTGGCCCCGACGTTGCTCTCGGAGTCGGTGAAGCCAGGCTCCTCGGCGTTGGTCGAGTCCGACAGAAGAAGCCGGATCCCGGGGTTGTCGGCCAGCGAACCGATGTGGGCCAGGTCGGTCAGCCGGCCGTCCACCGGGGTCAGGTCGAGCTTGAAGTCCCCCGAGTGCAGCACGATCCCCTGAGGCGTATGGAAGGCGGTGGCGAACCCGTGGGGCACGGAGTGGGTGACGGGGATGAACTCGACCTCGAAGGGCCCCACCGTCCGCTTCTCGCCGTCCACCACCTCGATGAAGGTGGCCCGGTCGGTCAGGCCCGCTTCCTCCACCCGGTTCCGGGCCAGACCCAAGGTGAGAGCCGAGCCGTAGACGGGGACCGACAGGTCGCGCAGTAGATACGCCAGACCGCCGGTGTGGTCCTCGTGGCCGTGGGTGAGGACGACCCCTTCCACCTTGTCGGCGTTGTCCCTCAGGTACGACAGGTCGGGCAGGACGAGATCGATACCGGGCATGTCGGCATCGGGGAACATGATCCCGCAGTCGAGGACGACCATCCGGCCGCCCATTTCGATGACAGCGCAGTTGCGGCCGATCTCACCCAGGCCGCCGAGGAAGCTGATGCGTACCTGCTCAGGCAAGCGGTCCGCCTGCCTGGGCGCCGCCGCCGGGGTTCCGGCCCAGCCGTGAGATCACGAGCCGCGCCTGGCCGTCGAGCTCCGGTGCGGCCGCCCCGAGCGGCAGCCGGCACTGCCCGGCGGGAAGACCGAGCGCCCGGCACGCCGCCTTGGCCGGCAGGGGGTTCGGATGGCGGTCGCTCGACTCGAAGTCGTACGACTCCATCAGCCGGGCGTTCATCGACCGGGCCGTGTCCACCTCGCCCTTGGCGAAGGCACTCACCATCCGGCCCAGCTCCACCCCGGCCCAGTGACTGGCCACGCTCACCAGGCCCACCGCACCCACGGCCAGCAGGGCCAGGGCCAAGTTGTCGTCGCCGCAGTAGACCTCGAAGCCGTCGGGGGCCTCGGCCACCAGCCGGGCCGCCGCCGGCACGTCACCGGCGGCGTCCTTCACCCCCACGATGTTGGGCACGGCGCGCGCCAGGCGCAGCATGGTCTCGTGCGAGATCTTCCGCCCCGTCCGGATAGGGATGTCGTAGAGCAGCACCGGCAAAGACGTGCTGTCGGCCACGGCGGCGAAGTGGTCGGCCAGCCCGTGTTGCGAGGGCCGGCTGTAGTACGGGGTCACCACCAGCACCCCGTCGACGCCGGCCTCGGTGGCCACCTTGGTCAGGTGGATGGAATCGCGCGTGTCGTTGGTCCCCGTCCCGGCGATCACGGGAACGGTGACCGCTCCGGCCACGGCCCGCCACAGCACGGCCAACTCGGCCTCGGACAGAACAGGGGCCTCGCCCGTGGTGCCGGCCACCACCAGTGCGTCGCTCCCGTGTGCCGTCAACCACCGCGCCAGGGTCACGGCGCCCTCGATGTCGAGCGCGCCGGAATCGTCGAACGGCGTGACCATGGCGGTCACCACCGCGCCGAAACGACCGGCTCCGGGTATCGATGCCACGGCGTCAGGTTAGTACCTGGCCTCCGGCGCCGAAGCCACGCTCAGCGGGCCCGGATCAGGCACCCCGACCCGGTGGTGGCCCGGCCGACGCCGGACCGGCGGGGGGATCAGGCGACGGCTTCGGACCCGGTCACCTGCATGGTTTCGTATTCCTCGCCGGTGTCGGCCCAGTCCTCGAAGGCGATGGCCCCCATCTCGGTGAACTTCGTCCGCAGCCAACCGTCGGCCGCGTCGAGCAGTCCCAGCTTCTTGCAGTTGGGGACGATCTTCGAGAAGAGAAGGGTCTGGAAGACCTGCCGTTCGGGCACCTGCATGAGCAGCGGCACGATCTCCTTGGGGTTGGCCCCCATCCGGTCCCACACCTCTTGCTGCAAGAACCGGTCGCGCATCCGGATGGCCGCCTCGAAGGCGAACTCCTGGCGCTCGCGGATCTCGGCCGCCGACAGCTCGGTGTAGTACTCCTGAAGACTCAGCACCCCGAAGGCCACATGGCGCGACTCGTCCGACATCACGTAGCGCAGCAGTTGCTTGAGCAACGGCTCGGTCGTCATCTGGTGCATGAAACCGAAAGCGGCCAGGGCCAGGCCCTCCACCATGATCTGCATGCCCAGATAGGTCATGTCCCAACGCTTGTCGGCGATGATCTCGTCGAGCAGCAGCCGCAGGTGGGCGTTGATCGGATAGTGACCCGACAACTTCTCGTCCAGGTACTTGGAGAACACCTCGACGTGCCTGGCCTCGTCCACCACCTGGGTGGCCGCGTAGTACTTGGCGTCGATCCACGGAACGGACTCCACGATCTTGGCCGTGCACACAAGAGCGCCCTGCTCGCCGTGCATGAACTGTGACAGCGTCCAGTTCTGGCTCTCCACCCCGAACTGCAGCCACTCCTTGTCGCCCCAACTGGCGATGCTGGTGCCGGAGATGTCGATGCCCTCGTGGAAGCCACCGTTGGCCACGGCGTTGGCCGCCACCACCTTTTCCTGGTCCACCTCGGTCTCCCACGGCAGGTCGGTCTGGCCGTTCCACTGGGCCTTCTTGGCCTTCTCGTACAGCTTGTCGAGCTTCGGCCGCTGACCCTTCTCGTAGTCCCACGTGAAGACCGTGTCGTAGACCGAGTGCACAGAATGCAGCCGCTCGTCGGTATCGGTGTTGATCACCGACATGATGGCCTCGAGATCGTTGATCTCCTCTCGACCGATGATGTCGATCGTCGGCCGCATTTGGTCCGTCATGACGCTTCCCCTTTGTGTGTTCGGGTAGATCCTGAAGGTCGGTCGATCCTCTCGACGCCTCCGCTATGGGCACTGTCTATGGAGCGAACTGTCTCTGTCGGTAAGACGAAGGTCCGGACCAGGCGGCGCACCCGGACTTCGTCGGTGAGATCGACACCTTCGGCTGGGCACAGCAGATGCGACAACACGATGCGGGCGGCCCATTCGGCCACCCGCTTGGCCTCTTCGTGGTCGAGCCACCGTCCGAGGAACGGTGCGGTGAAGGTGGAGGACACGGCCAGGACCCTGTCCAGGTGGCTGAACGTCAGGTGGGGAAGGATGACCTCGGGCTCGTGGGCGAGCAGGTACGACAGCCCCGGGTGGGCCGTGATCCGCAGCGCCGCCTCGGTCATGCCCACCACGAGGACGTCTTCGAGATCCGAGGCCGCGCCCATCCGCAGGGCCAGAGCGCTGAAGAAGCGGGCCACCTCGGTGTCCACCACGGCCGATATCAGGCCGTCCTTGCCGCCGGGGAAGACCCGGTACACCGTCGCCCGCGAACAACCCGCTGCCCGCGCCACATCGTCGAGCGTGGTCTTGGCGATCCCCTGCCGGGCGATGCACCCGAGAGCGGCGTCGGCCAGCCGCACCCGTTGCGGCGTCACCGCCACGGCGGCGTCCGCCTCCGGGCTCGCGGCCAGACCCGGGTCCTCATCACGCACGAGCTCGAGCCGCGCACTACCCACACATGAGACAGTATTGCGAACTCTGTCTCATTGTCAACGCGCCCAGGCCCCCCGCCGGCGGCGTCGGTTTGTGCCTATCTGTCCACGATCTGCGTTTTCCCCATCACTCCGGGAAGCAACTCGACCCGGACCAGGGTGCGGACCTCGGCCGGGTCGGTCAGGTCCCACCGGCCCGGCGCCGAGATGTAGGACAGGATCATCCGGGCCAAGAAGTCGGCCGCCTCGTGCACCGGCAGGCCCTCGGGCAATCCGTGCTCTTGCAGATAGGGAACGAGAAAGCCGCTGATCAGACCGACGGTCCGGTTCGACTCGACCGTCAGCTTGGGCAGGAGCACCTCGGGCTCGGTCTGCAACACCTTCTGCAGTACCTCGTGTTCGAGGACCTGGCGCCGGGCGAAGATCAGGCCCCGTTCGAGGACCTCCTCGAGCGAACCGGCCCCGTGCACCTCGTCGTACAGCGTCCCGAAGAAGAGCATGTACTGCCAGGACACGACGGCATCGACCAACTCGTCGCGTCCGCCGGGGAAGTACCGGTACACCGTCGCCCGCGACAACCCCGCCTGGCGCGCCGCGTCCTCGACCGTCGTCTTCGACAGTCCCCAGCGCGCCACACAGGCGTAGGTGGCCTCGAGGATCCGTTGCCGGGGATCGGCTTCCATGGCCGACAACGCTAATGGCCCTCAGAAAGAGAGCAGGGCGTCGAGGCCGAGGGTCAGTCCCGGTCGGTCGCCCACCGACTTCACGGCCAGCAGGACGCCAGGCATGAACGACGATCGGTCGTAGGCATCGTGGCGCAGGGTCAGGCTCTGGCCCAGCGCTCCGAAGATGACCTCCTGGTGCGCCACCAGTCCCGGGAGCCGCAACGAGTGGACCCGGATCCCTCCCGGCCCTTCCCCGCCGCGCGCGCCGGCCACCACGTCCGACGCCGTCTTATCGGCGGGCCACGAGTCACCGCCGGCGGCGCGCCGGGCCCGATCGAGGCGGTCCGCCGTGGCCAGTGCCGTCCCTGACGGGGCGTCGAGCTTGCCGTCGTGATGCAACTCGACGATCTCGACGCCGTCCATGAACGGAGCGGCCAACTCGGCGAACCGCATCATCAGGACAGCCCCGATGGCGAAATTGGCGGCCAGAACGCAGTTGGCCGGAGATGAATCGAAGAGCGCCTCCACCGCCGCCACGTCGACGTCGGCGATACCGGTGGTGCCCACCACGCTGTGCACGCCGTGGGCGGCGCACCAGCGCATCGTCTGCACGGCCACATCGGCCACGGTGAAATCGACGGCCACGTCGGCCCCGGCGCGCTCGAGCGCTTCGAGATCACCCGAGACCTGGATACCGGCGCCGTCGGACCCTGTCACCTGGCGCAGATCGATCCCGGCCAGTCGGGGATCGACGGCGGCCACCAACTCGAGGGCGGGGTCCTCGGAGACGGCGCGGCAGACCTCACGGCCCATCCGACCGCCGGCACCGAGAACGCCGACCCGCAACATGTCGCTCATCGGAGCGGGCCGGTCATTCGAAGTCGCGGCGATCGAAGGGGCCCACCACCGACAACGTCCGCTGTTCGTCGGCCAGTTTCCTGGCCACGGTGCCCACGTCCTCCACGGTGACGGCTTCGACGCGGGCGAGCAGATCGTCCACGTCGAGGACGTGCCCGTGCAGGAGCAGGCTGGAACCGATCCGGCTCATCCGGGCCCCCGAGTCCTCGAGCGACAGCAGCGTCTCGGCCCGGAGATGGCCCCGGGCCACCGACAGTTCGCGCTCGGTGATCCCGTCCTCGCCCAGATGGTTCAACTCGCCGTTGACGAGATCGAGCACCTCGCGGGCGTGCTCGGGCGCGGTGCCGACGTTCACGGTCAGTGCTCCGATCTCGTCGTAGTGGGTCCGCTCCGACCAGATCGAATAGGCCAGACCGCGGCGCTCGCGGATCTCCTGAAACAGACGACTGGCCACGCCTCCGCCGAGGACGTGGTTCAGCACGGCCAGGGACCAGCGATCCTCGGAGTGCCGGCCCGGGGCCCGCAGACCGACCACCAGGTGGACCTGCTCGGTGGGTCGATGGGTGACGACCAGAGTCTGCGCCGGAGTGTCGGGCGGTCTCCGGCTGGGGCCGGAACCTCCCGAACGCCCGGTGAAACGCCGTTCGACCTCGGCCGCCAGCTGCCCGTGGTCCAGATCGCCGGCGGCCGAGAGCACGAGGTTGCCGGTGCGGTAGTGGCGCTCGAAGAAACGCCGGATCTCTGGCTCGCCGAGAGCCGACACGCTGGCCGGCGCGCCGAGTACCTCCCGGCCGAGAGGGTGGTCGGGGAACAGCGCTCCCACGCACTGCTCGGCCGCCAGGTCAGAGGGCTCGTCGGCGTGCATGAGGATCTCGTCCAGGATCACCTGGCGTTCGGCCTCGATGTCCACGGCCCGCAGGGCCGGGTCCGTCATGATGGCGCCGAGGACGTCGAGGCCGAGAGGCAAATCCTCCGAGAGCAGCCGGATGTAGAAGACCGTGTACTCCTTGGTGGTGAAGGCGTTCATGTCCCCACCGACCTCGTCCACCGCCTCGGCGATGTCGGCCGCGCTCCACGACGGCGTGCCCTTGAACAACAGGTGCTCGAGAAAATGTGACGCGCCCGAGCGCCGGTCGTCTTCGTCGCGCGAGCCGGTTCCCACCCACACACCGAGCGTGACCGACCGGGCGTCGGCCATCGGCTCGGTGACCAACCGGATCCCGCAGTCAAGTACCTCGGTCCGGATCACCGCGGAGGCCGCGGTGGTCCGGACAGTGTCGGCGTGCCGACGATCACCGACGCCGAGGGCGCCGGGGACGGTTGTCACCGCGGTCGCGGTCGCCCCCACCCGACGCCGGCGCCGGCGCCGGACCGAGATCACCGAGATCGCCGGTGAGCTCGGCCTCGAAGGCCGACTCGAACGAGGCGACCGGTGCTCCCGTGGACGCCAGTGCAGATGTTGACGACCCGCCATTGCGACCGCCGCGATCGCCACCACGGTCACCGCCGCCGCGCTCACCACCACGGTCGCTTCCTCGGTCAGAACCGCGGTCAGAACCCCGGTCAGAACCGCGGTCAGAACCGCGGTCGGACGACGAGCTCGGCCCGCCGCCCCCGGCCGGAGCCGTCGGCGGGTCTCCCACCAGCGACAGCGAGACCTTGCCCTGAGGGTCGATGTCGTCCACCTTCACCTCGAGCTCCTGGCCCAGAGACAGGACGTCCTCCACCCGGTCGACCCGCTTGCCGCCGCCGATCTTCGAGATGTGGAGCAGACCGTCGCGGCCCGGGAGGATGTTGACGAAGGCACCGAACTTGGTGATGTTCACCACCTTGCCCGGGTAGACACCTCCGACATCGGCCTCGGGGGGCTCCACGATGAGGAAGATGCGCTTGCGCGCCTCCTCGACGGCGGCGCCGTCCTTGGCCCCGATGGTGACGAGACCGAACATGCCGTCGTCGTCGACGGTGATGTCGGCGCCCGTCTCGGCCTGCAGGGTGTTGATGACCTTGCCCTTGGGACCGATGACCTCGCCGATCCGGTCCACCGGGATCTGGAAGGAGACGATCTTCGGGGCGTTCTCGGCCACCTCGGGTCGGGGTCCGGCGATGGCGCCGGCCATGACCTCGAGGATCTTGAGACGGGCGTCGCGGGCCTGGCTGAGCGCCTGGGACAGCACGTCCGAGGGGAGGCCGTCGATCTTGGTGTCGAGCTGCAGAGCGGTGATGGTGTCGCTCGTGCCCGCCACCTTGAAGTCCATGTCACCGAAAGCGTCTTCGGCGCCCAGGATGTCGGTCAAGGTGACGTAACGACCGGAGTCGAAGACGAGGCCCATGGCGATGCCGGCCACCGGCGCCTTGATGGGCACGCCGGCGTCCATGAGCGAGAGCGACGATCCGCAGACCGACGCCATCGACGTGGAGCCGTTCGAGGACAGCACTTCGGACACCAACCGCAGTGTGTAGGGGAACTCCTCTTGCAGGGGCACCACGGGCAGAAGGGCCCGCTCGGCCAGGAGGCCGTGGCCGATCTCACGCCGCTTGGGGCCGCGCATGAAGCCCGTCTCTCCGGTGGAGAAGGGAGGGAAGTTGTAGTGGTGCATGTAGCGCTTGAAATCGTCGATGCCGATGGTGTCCAGCATCTGGTTCATTCGGGGCATGCCCAAGGTGGTGATGTTCAGCACCTGGGTCTCACCTCGCTGGAAGAGGCCGCTGCCGTGGGCCGTGGGGAGCAAGTCGACCTCGGCCGACACCGGGCGGAGATCGGAGGTGCCCCGACCGTCGATACGGATGCCCTCCTCCACGATCCGGGTACGGACGATCTTCTTGGTGAGCGAACGCACCGCCGCCTTGATCTCACGGGTGCGATCGGGGAATTCCGACTCCAGGTCGCCCATGATCGACTGCGTGGCCCCGTCGAGCGCGGCGTTTCTGTCCGACTTCTCCGTGATGGAGTTGGCCTTGGTGATCAGGTCGCTTCCGACCTCGGTCACCCGGGCATAGACGTCGTCCTCGTAGTCGGTAAACAGCGTGTAGCTGATCGGGGGCTTCTTCCCCGCCTTGGCCACGAGGGCGCGCTGGAGCTCGATCGACTCGCGGATCCAGGTCTTGGCCGACTCGAGACCCTCGGCCAGGACCTCCTCGGTCACCCGGGGGGTCCCAGCTTCGTAGAAGCCCCAGGACTTCTCCGTGCCGCCGGCCTCCACCATCATGATGGCGATCTCGGCGTCGGCCTCCTCCGACAGTGCCCGTCCGGCGACAACGAGCTCGAAGCACGATTCGTCACCTTCCTGGTAGGTGGCGTGGGGGATCCAGGTCCCCTCTTGCGACCAGGCCACCCGGACGGCACCGATGGGCCCTTCGAAGGGGATGCCCGACAGCATCAATGCCGCCGAGGCGCCGTTGATGGCCAGCACGTCGTGGGGATTCTCCAGGTCGGAGCCGAGAACGGTTCCGACCACGTGGACCTCGTTTCTGAAGCCCTCGGGGAATGACGGCCGCAGGGGCCGGTCGATCAGGCGGTCGGTCAGGATGGCCTGGTCCGGTGCCTTTCCCTCCCGACGGAAGAACGAACCCGGGATCTTGCCAATCGCGTACATCCGCTCTTCGATGTCGACCGTCAGCGGGAAGAAGTCGGTTCCCTCCCTGACGCCCTTCGATGCGGTGGCCGTGACGAGGATCATGGTGTCGCCGATGCGACCCAGGACTGCTCCGTCGGCCTGACCGGCGAGCTTGCCCGTCTCGAATGAAAGTGTGCGGTCGGTCCCACTGATGGGGGCCGACACGGTGATGGCGTCCGCCATGTGTCTCCTCTTGTGCGTCGCGGGCATCTGTCAGGCCAGTTCCCAGTCGTCCATCACCCCGGTGCCGGCGCTGAACATCGCCGCCTGACCTCGGGTTGACCGTGATCGTGGCGACAGATGGTCGGTGCGAGCCGGTACGGGTGACCGGCGACTGGCAGCTGACGGCTGTCCAGATGCCCTGATCCAACTGTTTCTCGGGCGGGGGCTCCGCCCTGTGTCCGGGAAGGGTCCCCCCTACCCGGGTGGTACCCGTCCGGCCTGCTGGCCGCCCGGGGACCGGACCGCTAGCGGCGGATGCCGAGACGGCCGATGATCGACCGGTAGCGTTCGACGTCGTTGTCCCGCACATAGTCGAGAAGCCGACGCCGCTGACCGATGATCTTCATCAACCCTCGTCGGGTGTGATGGTCGCCCTTGTGGACCTTCAGGTGCTCCGTGAGATGGGTGACGCGCTCGGTGAGGAGTGCGATCTGCACCTCGGGAGAACCGGTATCGGTCTCGTGCAGGCGGTATTCGGCAATCGTCGCAGGCTTGTCGGGCATGTGTGAAGAACGACCTCGGAAAGACTTGGGGGCGGTGCAGGCGTCGAAGCCCGTCGCCCCCACCCGGATCCCACCGGGACGGCGCCCCGGCTGTTAAGTGACTCTAGCAGGCAGTTTCCTCCCCCGTCCGCACCGGCTCGGGCCTGGGCGAATGCGCGTGCCTGGGGACGCCGCGTCGAGCCCGTCAGTGTGCTTTGGTGGACAGAACGGCCCGGGTCGCCTCCACGTCCAGGGTCATCTGGGTCACCAATTCGTCGATCCCGGGGAAGCGCTTTTCGTCTCGGAGTCGCTCCACGAACGCCACCTGGGCCTGCTCGTCGTAGAGGTCGCCGCCGAAGTCGAGGAGAAAGGCTTCGAGGATGGGGGCGTCGGCGGGGGCGTAGAAGGTGGGCCGGCGACCGAGCGAGACCGCGGCGGCATGGACCGACCCGTCGGGTCGGCCGTACCAGCAGGCGTAGATACCTTCGCCCGGCAGGGCCACGTCGCCGGGGACATCGACATTGGCCGTGGGGAAACCGAGCTCGGGACCGCCCCGGCCGTCGCCGTGCACCACCACCCCGCGGACCTGGTGGGGCCGGCCGAGCAGTCGCCCGGCCGCGGCCACGTCGCCGGCGGCCAGGAGGCGACGGATACGGGTGGAGGAGACGGCCTCGCCCGCTTTGTCGGCTTCGAGGCCGAGACCGACCACCTCGAATCCGTGTCGGGCTCCCATCTCCGTCAAAAGCGCCACATTTCCCTTGCGGCCGTGGCCGAAATGGAAGTCCTCCCCCACCACCACCAGGCGGGCGCCGAGGCCACGGACGAGAACCTCGAGGACGAAGTCCTCGGCCGACTCGTTGGCCCGGGCTTCGTCGAACTCGACCACCACGGTCCGGTCGATCCCGGTGGCGGCCAGGAGCTCGAGCTTCTGGTCGAGGTCGGTGAGCAGCAGAGGGGCCGACTCGGGACGCACGACGGTGGCCGGGTGCCGGTCGAAGGTGACCACCACGGTGTCGAGGTTGCGCTGATGGGCCATGGAGCCGAGAGCGGTGATCAGATGGCGGTGGCCGGTGTGGACGCCGTCGTAGGCGCCGATGGTGACGGCCGATCCGCGCGCCGGGGGCGTGCAGTTTTCGGGCCCCACGATGACCTCCATCGGGCCGAGGTTAGTTGTGCGGTCCCTGGCCCCCGTCGTGCTCATCCGCTCGCCACCAAGACGCAGGCGGCCACCATCCGGTCGCTCTCGGTGCCTTGGTAGATGGCGAGGAGCTGTCCCCGCCGGTCCACCAGGGCCCAGGGGCCGGTCCCGGGAGCGCCCAGCGCCACCTTGTCGAGAGCGAGGCCGTGCGAGACCTGGCGGGTGACGTCGTCGTCCACCTCGACCTGTGTCATGTCCCGCATGGCCTGGACGGGGGTGAGGATGTGCGCCGGGGTGAGCTCGTCTATGCGGTGGGCCTCCGCCACACCGAACGAGCCCACCCGGGTCCGCCGTAGATGGCGGAGATGGGCCCCGCCGCCGAGGGCGGCACCGAGGTCGGCGGCCAGCACCCGGATGTAGGTGCCCGACGAGCACTCGACGACGACGCGGAAGGTGCCCGGCTCGTCTCCCGGAGAGATCACGTCGAAGCGGCTCACGGTGACCGGCCGCGCCGGTCGGTCGACTTCGAGACCGGCCCGGGCCAGCTCATGGAGACGGCGACCGTCGATCTTCACGGCCGAAACCATGGGCGGGACCTGCTCGATGGCACCGGTGAGGGTGGCCGCCGCGCTCCGGACCTCGGTCAGCGTGACCGCACTCATGTCCCAGGTCCCGGTCACCTCACCCGAGGCGTCGAGGGTGGAGGTGGCTTTGCCGAGGACGACTTCGCCTTCGTACTGCTTTCCCAGAGCGGTCAGGAAACGCAGTGTCCGGGTCACCCGGCCGATGCCGACGAGGAGGATCCCGGTGGCGTCGGGATCGAGGGTACCGGCATGGCCCACGCGCCGCTGGCCGAAGATCCGGCGGCAGCGGGCCACGACATCGTGCGAGGTCCAACCGGGCTCCTTGTCCACCACCGCCAACCCCAGGGGTCCATCGTCGCCCTGGCGTCCCGCTTTAGCGGGCATCGTCACCGGGCGGTTCGTCCCCGCCCTCGATGTCGCGCAGTCGCCGCAGGACTTCCTCCACCTGGAACCCGGCGGCCACGGCGGGGTCGGACTTGAAGACGAGCAGCGGCGTACGCTTGAGCCGGACTTGGCGACCGATCTCGCGTTGCAGGCTCACCCGTTCGTCGTCCAGAGCTTCGGCCGCCTCATCGGACAGAGAGCTCAGATAGACGATGGCCTGGCGCAGGTCGGGCGCGGTGTCCACCGACGTGACGGTGATCATGCGGAGCCGGTCGTCGATGTCCGACAGACGCTCGAGGGCGTCGGCCACGATCTCGCGCAGCACCTGGTTGACACGCGCCGTGCGCGGGTAGGGCGCTGGCGACTTGTCGTTCGAACGGCGACCGCGGACCATTCAGGTGCGCGGGATCTCGCGCTCCTCGAAGGTCTCGATGATGTCGCCATCCTTCAGGTCCTGGAAGTCCGACAAGCCGATCCCGCACTCGAAACCGGCCTGCACCTCGCGGGCGTCCTCCTTGAAACGGCGCAAGGAAGTGATCGTGCCCTTCCAGATGACGACGCCTTCACGCAGGAACCGGACCTTCGAGCCGCGGGTGATGACACCGTCGCGGACGTAGCAGCCGGCGACCGCACCCACCCGGGGAACCCGGAAGACGGTCCGGACCTCGGCCTCGCCGGTGACGACCTCCTCGACCTCGGGGGCGAGCATGCCCACCATGGCCTTCTCGATCTCCTCCAGGAGCTTGTAGATCACTTCGTAGGTCCGGATCTCGACGTCGCGTTCCACCGCCATCTCGCGTGCCCGGCGGTCGGGGCGGACGTTGAAGCCGATGATGGTGGCGTTGGACGCCACCGCCAGTTGGACATCGTTCTCGGTGATGCCGCCGACGCCGCGGTGGACGAAGCTCAGCTTCACGTCGGGTCGCTCCAGCTTGCGGAGGCTGTCGGTGATCGCCTCCAGGGTGCCCTGGACGTCGGCCTTCAAGATGAGGTTGAGAGTGGCCGCCTCGCCTCTCTGGATCTGCTCGAAGAGGTCCTCGAGCCGCGCTCCGGGTGCCGTGGGCGAAGGTGCGTGGCCGGCCACCCGGTAACGGCGCTCGCGCGCTTCACCGATGGTGCGGGCCGTCGTCTGGTCCGAGGTGACGCGGAACTCGTCGCCCGCGGCCGGGGGCTCGGAGAAGCCGAGAACCTGGACCGGAGTGGAAGGGGGGGCCTCTTTGACCTGGTCACCGTGGTCGTCGATCAGGGCCTTCACCCGGCCCCAGGCGGCGCCGGCCACGATGGGGTCTCCCACCCGGAGGGTGCCGCTCTCGACCAGAAGATTGGCCACCGGTCCCCGCCCGGCTTCGAGATTGGCTTCGAGGACGGCACCGCGGGCGCGCCCCTCGGGGCTGGCCTGCAATTCCTCGATCTCGGCCACCACGTTCAGCTGCTCGAGGAGATCGTCGATCCCGATGTTCTGCAGGGCCGAGACCTGGACCACGATCGTGTCGCCGCCCCACGCCTCGGGGACGAGGCCCCGCTCCGAGAGCTGCTGCAGGACATGGTTGATATCGGCATTCTCCCGGTCGATCTTGTTCACCGCCACCACGATGGGAACGTCGGCGGCCCGGGCGTGGTCGATGGCTTCGACCGTCTGGGGCATGACCCCGTCGTCGGCCGCCACCACCAGGACGACGATGTCGGTCACCTTGGCGCCGCGGGCGCGCATGGCGGTGAAAGCTTCGTGGCCCGGGGTGTCGATGAACGTGATCCGGTGCCCGTCGCGCTCCACCTGGTAGGCGCCGATGTGCTGGGTTATCCCGCCCGCTTCACCGGCCACCACATTGGAGGAGCGAATCCGGTCGAGAAGAAGGGTCTTGCCGTGGTCGACGTGGCCC
>PLXQ01000011.1 GCA_003151475.1 Acidimicrobiaceae bacterium
CGAAGCGTTTGAGTTCTTGGCTCCACACCTCCCTGGGGGCTGCTGAACATGACTCGGCCTTGGGAAGGTGGCAATAGTCCGTCGGCCAAGCAGCAAGGCTTGTGGCCAAGCCATCCTCCCAGGTCGTGATGGGTTCGAATTCAGCGCCGTCAGGAGTGCTGCGCTGTTAGCGGGCATCCTGCGGGCGTTCGGGCTCAGTGGGGGTCGTCGGCGCTAACGGCGGTCGAAAGCCACGAGCGAGCCTTCTTTGCCCGGTCAGCCGGTGGCGGAGCTGCCAGATTCGCAGAGAGGCAACGACGCCTGCCAGCAAGAGGCCGCCGATCGTAGCGAGCAGTAGCGCCACGCCGAGCGGCAGCGTCCCATTAGCCGTGAAGAATGAAACCTTCACGGACCTCGTGTTTTGGAGGATAAAGACTAGAAGCAGGGCGACCACTACCGCGCCAGCGATTACCCAGATCCATGCGGCCGAAATGCGCGTCCGTCCGGTGCCGTGTGACGAAAGGGCCCCGCGCCCGACGGGCTCGGTGGGGGGCACCCCGGGATCGGGACCCGCTCCAGTTGGCGTATCGGTCATGGCCGTTGGGACAGTACCCCCGGCGGGCCATTCGGTAAACAGGGCTCTAGGGCTTCTGCCAGCGTTTTGGGCTCCAGTCGCGGGTGCATCACCTCTTCGCTAGTCGGTCACCGAACACCTGATCGGCAGCCCACGCGACGAACCCCGCGGCTATCCATACCGGCCAGCCGGTGGTGAGGAATGTCCCGCTCGATACGGCCGCGGCGATGAGGGCGAAAATGAACATAACGAGTGCAGCGATGAGGAACAGACGACGCATTGCGGTCTCCTTTGTTTGACGCACCAAATGAGAGGTTACGGCAGGGGTGCTTTCGCCGCGCGGGTGCTGCCCACCCCCACCGCAGGGGGCGCCGCACTACTGCGCCCACACTGATCACCGCGGTTCTATGCGGAGCAAGATGATCAGTGTGGAAGACGGTCGGCGGTAGGTTCCCCCGGGTGGACCACTACGCCGAAGCCGCCTCTCCGCTCGCTGGGGTGACTTCCCAAGTGGCGACGCTGTCGGGAGTCTCGCTGCGAGTCACGGAATAACCAGCGACTCCTAACCGGCTTTCGATGTAAGCAACGACGTCTTGGTCGGTCGCTGCGCTTCCGACTTCACATGCGAGGGTGCCGGTGTCGATGTGATCAATGGCCCCCGGCGCTCCACCGTGTGTGTACGCGACCATCCAGAGGTCCGCTTCGTGCACGAGTTGCACCGTCGTAACGTCGGCGTACAACGTCAGCTCAACTTGCGGTCCATCCTCAGTTTGTCCCGGTGTGTCCGACATGAAGGCAGACTAGGCCGTCGCTCGACGCATCCGGTCCCGTTCTCGCTCGTTCGTGCCGCCCCAGATGCCCATGAGGTCACGGTCGGCCATTGCGTAGTCGAGGCAGTGGGAGCGCACCGCGCAGGCCGCACAGATGACCCTGGCGGGGGCGGAGCTGCCACCACGCTCGATAAAGAAGAGGACCGTTGGGGCTTCACGACAGGCTGCGAAGGCCATCCATGATGGGGTAGCCACCGGGACTGACGGTAGCGAGCGGCTAGTTCAGTGCGGGGGATGGGATCACTACGCCGACGCCGTTTACTCCGAGCCGGGCCGGTGCTGGCGCATGGTGCCGGGCTACGGGCCGCCTGCCAGCAAGCCTGGTACATCCCCCGAGCATTCACGGCCCCCAGCGGTGTACCGAGACACTTGACACTGGCCATCCCGCGTGGTCACCTGAGCCATCTGTTTGAGCCGGGATGGGACGGCGAACCGCACCGCTCGGTCTCGTTGAGGGGGTTCCATGTCTCGGCTGAGGGTCCACGCCGTCGGGGCGTCTGTTGTCATCGTGCTCTCCTTCACCATGGTTGGTGCGAGCCCCGCAGTCGCGGCCGGTGGCGGACTGGCAGGCAAGTCGTCCGAGCAGGTGGTGTCCATCGCCCGGGCCGCCGGAGTGGCCAAGGGCTCCGTCCATATCACCGAGATCGGCCTGTGGGGGGGTGGTAGGAACGGGACCGAGTCCCTCGACCAAACAAAGACCGAGGGGAGGGAGGTGGACTCGGGGCCGGGGTCGTTCGGCAACGGGACGATCTTGGTGATCAAGGGGGTTGTCTACGTGATGGGCGACGCCACCTATCTCATCAACTCCGGGTTCTCGCAGACCCAAGCCACCACGTACGCGGGAAAGTGGATCGCGTTCCACAAGGGCGACCAGAACTACAGCTTCTGGACGACGGACGAGACGATCGTCCCGTCACTGAAGGACGATTTGCCGGTGGCTCCCTACGCAAAGCCGGAGTTCACGACGCTCAACGGGAAGAAGGTAGTCAAGATCGTCGGGGGCACGAAGAAATCCTCGCTTGAAAACGGAGTGGGGACGAATACGGCGTACGTCTCCGCGAGTCCTCCGTACCTCCTGGTGGAGAACGTATTCGTTGACGCCTCGACCTCGACTCACATTACGCTGACGTTTTCCAAATGGGGCGAGAAGGTGTCGTTGTCGCCACCGTCAAACCCGATCCCGGCGTCGTCCATCTCGAGTTCGTAACGACCGGGCGATTCGAGATCTGGAATCGCCGCAACGCCGCGGCTGATTGACAGTCAGCCCGCCGTTCAGGTGCTCCGTGGGCCTTTCAAGAGCAAACGCCACGCTCTTCTTGTCGCCACAAAGCATTACAACAGCGGCTGACACAACATCAGCCGCTTTGGTGGCACTTCGGATATGAGCGGGGTTTAGGAACCGCGCCCCGTCGAACGACCCAAGCAGATCGCCGAGTCCGGCGCGGCCGGCCTGTCACCCAGCACGGCGTTGGCCGAGCGTTATGTGCGCCCCACTGCCGGCGTTTGGGGGCACTACGCAATGTGGCGGAAACCGGTCCGGTCATAGTGAGGCTCTCACGCCGCCCTTGTAGAAGTAGACCCGCAAGCCTCCTCCTTACGTCAAAACTGGGGGTCAGCGGATGTGGTGTTCGTAGGCCCCGCCTCGTCCTGCGGGCCTTGTCGCAGCAAGTCGAGCAACTCCTTGGGGTCGAATTTGCTGGGCTCCGTCGTACGCAGGAAGTCCCTCAGGATCTTGACGAAGCGGACGGGCTCCTCCACCTGGGGGAAGTGGCCCACACCCTCCATCACCTCCAACCTGCTGTTGGGGATGGCCTCGTGCGCTAAGTAGGCGTGGTGGAGCGGAATGATCCTGTCATGGTCGCCCCAAACGATGAGCGTCGGCGTGTGCGCGGTCAGGTAGAGGCGGTCTGCGGCGCTGACCGACTGGCCGCCCGGGTCGATCACGGACCGTATGGTTCGGACGAAGGCACGGCGGCTCTCGCCTTCCGTCAACGACTTGTAGGAGCGCCACATCTCCACCGCCTGGGCGTTAGGGAAACCTCGCCCGCCGAAGAACTTGACGACCGAGTCCCCCCAGTTCCCCACGGATGCGGGGAACAGTGCCGGCATCACGTACTCAGCCCCTGGCAGGGTGGCGAGACGGAGGATCCAGTTCACCTCGCGGCCCAAGCCCCCGGCGTCGACAAGTACCAGGCGCTCGCAACGCTCGGGGAATTGATAGGCAAACTGCAGGGCTACTCCACCACCGAAGGATTGCCCGACCACGGTTGCCCGGTCGATGCCGAGGAGGTTGAGGAAGTCCCGCATGGCGCTGGCGAGGTTGCCGAGCGAATAGTCGCCGAGAGGTTTCTCCGACGCCCCGTGCCCGGGGAAGTCCGGGGCCAGCACCGTATAGTCGCTCTGCAACAGGCTCATGGCGGGGACCCACGTGAGAGAGCTGCCGGCGATGCCGTGGAGCAGCAACAGCACCGGGCCCTGACCACCACGGCGGTAGCCGATCTGGTGGCCGTGGATAGAGATGTATTCGACTGCGAACTCTTCTGTGGGGGTGATCTGCTTCATGGCCTCGATGGGTCGGTTGTCCCTGGCACGCCTGCCCGACGGTCGCACATTTGCCATGGTTCCATCATCCCGAGTTGGAGTTGGTTGCGTCGAGGGCCGAAAGTCCCAATCTCATCAACCGCCCAAGTCCCAATCGCATCGTCGTTCGGGTGCCAGGCCGCCAGGCACGAAACCGGCGGCCACGAAACGGCGAAGAGCCGGCCCACGGGGCCACGGCACGGCGGCCCACCCGGCCCGGAGGACGAGGCACGGAGGGGCGGGGCGAGAGGGGCCTTGGGGCGGTGCGAAAAGCGCCGCGTGGGGAGCCGGGATCACCGGAACGCGGAGCGATACCGACCGGCTTTGGACGTTGACGAAGCCTGTCAACTCCTCAGCAGAATTCGCCGCACTTCGACGGTCAGAGGTCACCGACCCCTACGCGCAAGCGGGTGATCCCGCTCGGGGTGCGAGGGGGTCGGGC
>PLXQ01000066.1 GCA_003151475.1 Acidimicrobiaceae bacterium
TGCTCATGCGGCGACCGGTCGGGTTCGCGTTTCATCGGGCCCCTGACGGGGTGTCCCTCCACGCGCTGTGACCGCCAGCCCGGCGGCGAGGATGTTGGTTGCTGCGTTCACGTCGGCGTTGTCGTAGTGCTCACAGGCTCGACAGAGAAAGACCGCTTGGCTCTCGCGGTTCATCTCTTCGGTGTGCCCACAGGCCGAGCAACGCTGGGACGTGAACGCTGGATTGACCGCCACTACGGTGACGTCGCACGTGGCGGCCTTGTCTTCGAGACGGCGGCGGAACTGGGACCAGCTCTGAGCCGAGATGGCCCGGTTGAGACCCCGCTTCTGGGCGACATGGGTTCCGGGTTGCTCGACGGTGCCCTTTGCCGAGCGGACCATGTTCTTGACCCTGAGGTCTTCGATGGCGATCAGGTCGTAGTCCCCGACCAGCTCCGTGGTGGTCTGCTCGATCCAGTTCTTTCGGCGATCGGCTTCTCGGGCCCGGAGCCGGCCAATGGAGCTCTTGGTCCTGGCCCGGCGGTTCGAGCCCTTCTGCTGGCGGGCCAGCTTCCGCTGGAGCCGACGCAAGCGGTGGGCTTCGTCTGCTCCGAGCCCGGGGGCATGGCGGCGCATGCGGTCGGACCCCGTGAGCGTGGCCACGACGCCGGCGTCGAGCCCGATCGAACGCCCGGTGGTCGTGCGCTCGAGCACGGGCTGTGGCGCAGTGAAGCTCACGTGCCAGCGCCCGGCTCGGTCCATCGTGATATGAGCCATGCCGAAGGCCTCGGGGAGCGGCCGACTCAGCCGAAAGCGGACCGGGCCGAGCTTGGCGACGTTGATAGTGGCCCACCTTCGGTTCAGGCGGACAACGGTGACGTCGCGCACACAGAACCCCTCGTCGAGCCCGGCCTTGCGCCACCGGGGGCGGCGGTGGCTACCACCCCACCANNCGACGAGCCTCAGCCAGCTGTCGGAGGCGCTCGGCCGAGCCCGGGGTCGAGCCCCGACCCGGGCGCCAATAGTTGGCCTGCTCCAAGGCGAGGTTCCACACGTAGCGGGCGTCCGCACAGTGGCGCGCCAGTCTCTCCAGTTGAGCTGACTCGGGGGTGAGACGGTAGCGGTGGGCCATCAGGCGGCACGCTTCTGGTTCTCGACGTAGCGACGGACCACGGCGAGGGGGGCGCCGCCGACCGTCGAGACGAACCATGACGGGCTCCACAGAGCGCGAAGCCATAGCGGGTGGGGGAACTCCTGGCGCAACAGCAGCGACGAATGACCTTTGCGCCGCTGGACCAGCCCCGAGAGACCGATCGCCGGGGGCACCTCGACGAGAAGATGCACGTGGTCGGGCACCTCGATCACTTCGCCACCACATTCGGCCACCACGGACCCGATGATCTCCTTGAGCCGGGCCTCGACCGGGCCGGCCACCACCCGCCGGCGGTACTTCGGGCACCAAATGAGGTGGTACGTCGCCGAGTACACCGTCTTGTTCGACGACCGATAAGCCACAGCAGGAGCCTTTCAGGCGGGTGTATGACTGGGCCACATCGGGGTTCCGGCCCAGACGGCCTTTGACCCACGACTGAAGTCGTGGGCTTGCGGGCCGTATTCGGTCAGGGAGCTGGCCCACCGCCTGGGACTCGTGGCCGTGGCCGAAGGGGTGGAGAACAAAGACCTCTACGAACGGATGCTGGCCTTCGATTCGACGTCCTCCAGGGCTACAACCTGGCCCGGCCGTTGACCGAAACCGACCTCATGGCCATGGTCAAAGACGAAGCCGCGCTCGAAAGCCCGTTGCACCTCACCGCCGATTCGGCGCCCGCCGGACAATCTGGTCCTTGACCTGGTCGATCCTCAGCGGGACCGTTGCCGAGAGGCTCTTGCACGACGGTGCCGCGGGCCGGATCAGGCACCGGGACCAGCGCAGTTACCTCTGCCACCGTGGGAATTGGGTTCAATCTGCCATCGACCTCCGCTGGGCGTCGGGTAACCTGGGCATGGCGGTTTCGCTCAAATTAGATGGCTCCGGCCACGAAGAGGTGCTTGCTGCCAGCCGGGGGCTCTCCGAGCTTCGTCTAGACGAACTCACAGGCGGGTCAAAGCGAATCCTCAGGAAAAGTCGGTGTACTGAGGAACAGATGAACGCATCAGTGCTCACGAGTTCTTGAGGAGACACCATGGACACCCCCGACCCCTCCACCCCAGGACCCGACGAACCGACCACCGAGATCCCCGGCATGCCGACGGCCCCCCACAGCCCGGCCCAAAGCGCCACCGGCGAGCCGACGGCCCCCATCGCCCTCGGCCCTCCGCCGGCCAACCCTCCCGCCCCCGGTTGGACTGCTCCGTTGCCGTTCCCGACGCCGGACAGCCCCGCCGCCGGCAGCCCGCCCTTCGGCACCACGCCCCCGGTCGGCTGGACCCCTCTGTCTTCTCCTCCGCCTCCGGCTCCGCCGGGTCCCCCCCCGGCGGCAGGAGCCGGCGCCTGGGGACCGGTCCATACTCCTTACGGCCTGGCCTGGGGACCGCTTCCCGTCCCCCCGTCGCACCCGTCGCCCCGCCGCCGCTCGCACGTGATCGGCGTGATCGCTCTGCTCGTGGTCTCCTCCTTGTTCATCGGTCTCGGTGTCGGCTACGCCGTCTGGCGTCCGGGCAACAACACCCCCACCAACGTGGCCACCGGTAACAACAACAACTCCGGCTCGGGGTCGTCGGGACAGAACACCTTGCCCTTCGGTTCGGGATCGCTCCCCACCGCTCCGTCGGGTTCGGGTTCGACGGGAACGGGAGGACCCAGCTCCTCGACGGTTTCGTCCAAGGTCGACCCCGGACTGGTCGACATCAACGTCAGCCTCAGCTACCAGAATGCATCGGCCGCCGGGACGGGCCAGGTCCTCACATCGTCGGGCGAGGTCCTCACGAACAACCACGTCATCGACGGTGCCACCAGCATCACGGCCACCGACATCGGTAACGGTAAGACCTACACGGCATCGGTCGTCGGTTATGACCGCACCGGCGATCTTGCTGTCATCCAGCTCCACGGTGCCTCGGGCCTGTCCACCGTCTCCATCGGTGACTCCTCCAAGGTCACCGTCGGCCAGTCCGTCGCCGCCATCGGCAACGCCGGCGGTGTCGGCGGCACTCCCAGTGTCGCCGCCGGTACGGTTACCACCCTCAACCAGGCCATCACGGCCAGCGACGGCGGCGGCGGTAACGCCGAACAGCTGACCGGGCTCATCGAGGTGAATGCCAACGTCCAACCCGGCGACTCCGGTGGACCCCTGGTGAACACTGCCGGGAATGTCGTCGGTATCGACACGGCGGCCTCGGCGACCTCTTTCTCGTCGGCCGGCGGTGACGGCTACGCCATTCCCATCAACGAGGCCATCACCATCGCCAAGCAGATCGAGTCGGGCAAGAGCTCCTCGGTCGTCCACATCGGACCCACCGCTTTCCTCGGTGTCGAGATCTCGGCCTCGTCCGGCTCTGGCACCTTCGGCAACGGACTGGGCCAGGGCACCACGGTGTCCGGTGCCACCGTGGCCGGCGTGGCGTCGGGTTCTCCGGCCGCTAAGGCGGGCCTCGCTGCCGGCGACGTCATCACCTCGGCCGGCGGTAAGACGGTGAGCTCTCCCACGGATCTCTCCTCCGCCATTGCTTCGCACTCCCCGGGCGACTCAATCCAGGTCCAGTGGACAGACGCCCAAGGCCAGAGCCACAGCGCCCAGGTGACCCTGGCCTCCGGGCCCGCCACCTGATCCCAAAGCGGCGGCTCGCCGGCGCCTGATCGCATCCACCTCACCTGTCCCGCGTCCTACCATGGCCCCCGATCCGGGGGGTACCGGGACCGGGGCGGGACGAGGTGGATCAATGGCGAAGTACAGGGTGGTCTGTGTCGAGCGCAAGCCGGCCACGGGCCACCATCACGTCACCGGCGTCGGCATCGTCCGCGGCAAGAGAGCGCTCGAGCGCCGGTCGGTCATCGACGTCCGCAAGGCCATCAAAGTCAAGAAGGACACCTTCTACACGCTCGATTCGACCACGGGCGAAAAGGTCTCCGTCAAGCGTCACAAGTGCTGCGGCGAGAAGACCATCCGCTCCGTCGCAGACGACACCAAGGCCGACAACCTGGCCGCCCTCAGCTCCTGCAACCGGCTCACCTGGTACATGGTGCGGTGAGCGGAGTGTCCTCCCTCGATTGATGCCCCGCTGAACGGGCTAAACGCCCATGTCGCGAGACATCGAGGACACCGGAACCCCGCCACCCGAGCGAAACTTTCAATCGCGGTCCCGGGCATTTCTGCATCTCGACTGCTCCCCTTATCGGGACCGAGACCGAAGAGTCAACATAGACGGCTGCTCCTGCTCCCCTTTCTTCGCGGTCAGATCACCACTTAACGTGGTTCATCAAGGATGACGATGAGCCCAGGGCCTCCATACGGGCACCATGGAGGTGCTTGTGAGTTGAACTACCACCGCTTCCAGTGGGAAATTCACTTACCGTGACGGGAGCTGGAGTACATGGGTGTCCGTGATCGCTTTCTGAAGGCACTGGCGCTGGTCGTCGTTGTCAGCATGCCCCTGCTGGGCCTGTCGACGGTGGCGTCGGCCAAGGCCAAGGGCTGCCACAAGACCCATAGTTGCAAGAGTGGCGGGACGGGGTCCGGAGGCGGGACGGGCGGTACTCCGCCCCTCATGACGGTCCAGCTCGACCCGAACCCCTTGGTGGAGACCAGCCAGTCGAACGTCGACGCCGTGATCCAGGTGGAGACCAATCCGTCATTGGCCGGCGATGAAGTCGTCATACAGTCGAGCCAGCTTCTGGCGTCGTGTTCGACCCTGTACCTGGAGACCGCCCAGTCGTCGGGCCCCCTCACATACCACAACACCACCTACTCGAAGAACGCTCCCCTCACCGTGACGCTCGACAACGACGGCAACGTCACCGTGATCGCCAACGGCTACAACTGTGCCCCGGGCAACGACATCATCGAGGCGGATCTGGCTGTCGCTCCCTTTTACACGGCGCTCGGAACTCTTGTGGTGGCACCTCCCCAGGTGACGACTCCGGGGGTCACGGGTACTCCGAATCCCGAGGTCGAGACCGGTGATACGGCGGCCAGTGGCGACTCCAACGTCTACGCCGTCTTCTACGTCGAGACCGACCCCGTCTACGCCGAGCAGACGGTGGAGATCAGCGACAACCAGCTTTTCGACAGCTGCATCACGAGCTCCGTTTGGTACGACTCGTACACGGACTTCCTCTCCGGTTCCACGCCACAGGAGACCCTCGATGACGACGGGAACGCCGTTTTCGTCTTCGTCGGCTCGTCGTGTGCCGCCGGGACCACTGAGGTCATCGCCGACGTCTTGGCCGGGAGCCACCCGACGTACGTCACGACCTACACCGTTAACCCACCGGCACCGACGATCTGACTCTCCCATCAGCCCTCGAGGGCACCCCCGCGTGAGGTGACGAGGTCAGCGGTGCTTCGGGGCCCATGAGGCGCTAACCCATGTCCGCTTTGCGCAGGCCGGGCACTTCATCAGGCTGGTGTAGCCCCGACCGGGACGCCACACCCAGTACGGCAGGTGCAGAACCAGGTACTTGACGATGTCGACGTCTGTATGGGTCCCGCACTTCGAGCACGACAGGCTGATCGGTCCGGTGCCGCCGGCCTCACCTACCTCACCGTCTGACCGGCGGTTGTCACCGGGACGGGCCGGTGCCGTCTCCACCGTGGCCGTCTCTTTCCGAGTACGGACCGGCCGATCGGCGAACGTGGGCCGGCCGGCCCCCGCCAACGGAGCCCGTGTCGCGCCGTTTTTCTTGGCGGTGACCGTGGCGGCGCCGGGATCGCCGCCGGAGAACAATGCGTGTCGTCCCGGAAGCACCCGTTTGCCCCCCGGTCGAAGAGGTCCCGCTTCCTGGCGCTGAGCCGGCGCCCAGAACAGAGCGCGCTTTCCGAGTGGGTCAGGAGGGTCAGACACGGCATTCCTTCCGCTCGGTCAGGTCGTGGTCGGTCAACCGACCGGGCACCGGTCGACTTCGAGTTCCCGGGCGAGGGCCCGGTAGGCCTCGGCCCCGGCCGACGACGGCGCGTGCTGCAAGATGCAACGCCCGAACTCGGGCGCCTCGGCGAAGCGGACTGATTTCCTCACCGGGGGGTCGAGCACTTCCAGCCCGTAGCGTTCCTTCACGTCCTCCAAGACGACCCGGCCGTGACTGGTCCGCTCGTCATAAAGGGTGTTGATGATCCCCCGCACGCGCAGATCGGCGTTGGCGAACATCCGCACGTCGTCGATCATTTCGAGCAGCTGCCCCACACCCCGGTTGCACAGCGTCTCGCATTGCAGAGGGATCACCACCTCGTCGGCGGCGCAGAGTCCATTGATGGCTAAGATGCCGAGCGACGGCGGGCAGTCGATGATCATCATGTCGTACTCATCGTGCAGACCCTTCAACGCGCGTCGCAGGACATGTTCGCGAGCGGTCCGGGTGAGCAGATGGACCTCGGTGCTGGCCAGATCGATGGTGGCGGGCAGGATGTCGAGACCGTCGATCCCCGGCACCTTGCACCGGGCGTCCGCCGCCTTCATGGTCCGCACAAAGACGTCGTGCAGAGATGCATGCAGAGAACTCGGGTCGAGTCCCGTCGAATAGGTCAGGCAGGCCTGCGGATCGAGGTCGATCAGCAGGACCCGTCGTCCTGACTCGGCCCAGGCGAAACCCAAGGAGTGAACCGTCGTCGTCTTGGCGACCCCACCCTTTTGATTCGCCACGGCTACCACTCGTGCCACGCGCCGCAGTCTAGGCATGGGTCTCTTCGGAAATCGGGTACTTCAACCCGGTTTCCGACCGACCGGGCCGGTGCCCGTCGCTCCGCGGCGCGCCACCCGGAAACCGCTGTCTCCGCCGGACCGACAAGACCTCTCACTCGGTGACCGGCCACCTGCAGGTTGTCGGGGGCCGGTCACTGTCAGTGTCTCTCGGCGTCGCGTGCTCATGACAACGAACTTTCCGCACCTTTTCGCGCCATTCTGTCGATCTGACAACCCGAGCTTCGTCACCTTTATGGTCCCGGCGGCCGGGACCCCGGCGAGAGAGGTCAATGCCATGAAGACAGACGTCATCTGGAAGCACATTCATTCGGAGAGAGCCGCCATGGCCGACACCCTGGCCGATCTCCCGTCCGACGCCTGGGCCAAGCCGTCTCTGTGCACGGGTTGGACGGTCCAGCAGACGGCCGGCCACATTCTCGCCGCCGCCGAGCAGACCCCGGGCAACTTCTACAAGGAATTGATCTCCGCCCGGTTCAAGTTCGACGTCTTCACCGATCGGGCCGCCCGCCGTCTTGGAGCCCTCGATCCCGCCTCCCTCATCCAACGCCTCCGGGCCAGGACGACCACGACCAACCACCCACCGGCACCGGTGATGGCCATGCTGGGCGAGATCGTGGTGCACGGCGACGACATCCGCCGGCCCCTCGGCATCGCCCACGCGGCACCCGAGGAGGCCCTGGTGGCGGTGGCCGACTCCTACAAGAAGTCGAATCTCCTCATCGGGTCGAAAAGGCGGATCGCCGGACTCGCGCTCCGGGCGAACGACGCGGACTGGAGAAACGGCGAAGGTCCCGAAGTCACCGGCCCCCTGGCCTCGCTCGTCGTGGCCATGACCGGACGCAAGGCCGCCCTGGCCGATCTGAGCGGTGAAGGGGTGGCGACGCTCAGCTCGCGCATGTAGCTCAGCTCGCGCATGTAGCTCAGCTCGCGCAAGTAGCAGCCTGCCCGTAAATCAGCCCCCGTAGGGGGCGGTCTCTGCCGACTCGGCCAACTCTTTGAGACGCCGGTCGAGAAAGCTGTGCTCGGCGATGTTGTTGGTCTGGCGCCGGGCCCGTTGATAGGCGGCGGCCGCCTCGCGGGCCCGTCCGTCGCGGCGCAGAAGATCGGCCCGGGTCGAGTGGTAGAGGTGGTAGTCGACGAGCACCCCGGCCAGCGTCGGCTCATCGAGCAGCGCCAGACCGGTGGCCGGCCCCTGCGCCATAGCCACGGCCACCGCCCGGTTGAGTTGGACCACGGGGGTTGGCTCCCACTGCAGCAGGTTGTCGTAGAGCCGCACGATCGTGGCCCAGTCGGTCAGATCGGCGCTCCGGGCGCCGGCGTGCACGGCGGCGATGGCCGCTTTCAATTGATACGGCCCGGGCCGGTCCAGGCGCCGGGCTCGGGCCAGCAGCTCGCCTCCGGCGGCCACCTGGCCCGCGTCCCACCGGCCGCGGTCCTGCTCCTCAAGAGTGAGCGGCTGCCCCTCGTCGTCGATGCGGGCCACGCGCCGTGAATCCTGAAAATGCACAAGGGCGGCGAGGCCCAGTGGCTCGGGTTCGTCGGGGAGCAGCTCCACGAGCAGTCCGGCCAGACGCACGCCTTCGTCGCAGAGATCCACCCGTACGAGCTCGTCTCCGCTCGAGGCCAGGTAGCCGGCGTTGAAGATCAGGTAGACGACGGCCAGCACCGCCCCCAGCCGCTCGGCGAACTCCTCCGACGACGGGACCCGGTAGGGGATTGCGGCCTGGCGGATCTTTCTCTTGGCCCGGACGATCCGCTGGGCCAACGTCGTCTCGGACACGAGGAAGGCCCGGGCCACCTCGTCGGTCGTGAGTCCGCCGAGCGAACGCAGGGTGAGAGCCACCTGGGCGTCGATGGACAGCGCCGGATGGCAGCAGGTGAAGATCAGCCGCAGCCGGTCGTCCTCGATCGGCCCCGGGGTCTCCCAGGCGTCCCAGGCGATGGCCAGCTCACCCCAGGCCCGGTGACGGCGCTCGGCCGACGCCGACCGGCGAAGCCGGTCGACGGCTTTGCGCCGGGCGGTGGTGACGAGCCAGCCCGCCGGGTTGGTCGGGATGCCGCTCACCGCCCAGGCGCCGGCGGCGGCCACGAATGCGTCCTGCACCGCATCCTCGGCCAGGTCGAAGTCCTTCACCACGGCGATCAGCCGGGCGAGCACCCGACCGCGTTCGGACCGGTAGACGAGGTCGAGCGCCTCGTCCACCGGACCGCCACCGCCCGTGCGTGACGTTGCAGAAGGTTCCAGCTCTACATCTCCGCCACGGGTCGGACCTCGACCGATCCGTACTTGGCCGACGGCACCATGGCCGCTGCCGCCAGAGCCTGGTCGAGGTCGTCGCATTCGATGATGTAGAAGCCGGACATCCATTCCTTGGTCTCGGCGAAGGGCCCGTCCACGGTCAGAGTCTCGCCGTTGCGGACCCGGACGGTGGTGGCCGTCTCCGGTCCGTTCAAAGGGTCGCCGATGAAGGGTCGCCCGTGCGAGGCGAGCTCCTTGCTGAAGTCGGCATAGCCGGCCATGAGCTCGTCCCAGGCGGGGTCGCCGGGCACGGGGTGAAGCTCGGGGTCGTTGTGGATGATCAGCATGTAGCGCATGGGAACCTCGTTCGTCTGGCATGGGCGGGATTTCCACCTGCCCAATTGACGCCGCCCGACGACCCTGATCGACAGCTCGGGCGAGAATTCTCAGGTTGAGATGTCAGGCCGACGGTCGAGGTGCGGTCGAGGCCGCCCCCGGTGCGTTCTCCAGACCGTCGAGCAGAGCCCCCAGCCCGAAGTTGAAGTCGTATTCGGGATCGGGCCGGTCGCCGTATTCGCTGAACTTGAGCACCGTCGGGTACAGCCGTGCCGGCAGGACGTCGAGCAGCTCGGCCAGCCCCGACCCTTTCTCCCGGCTCGTCTCCCACGTGGCGCTGGCGTTGCGGATGGCGCTGGCGCCGAAGAGGGCGGAACACACGACGAAGTGGATCACCGTGAAATAGGTCTGCACGGCGAATTGCGCTTCGCAGCCATCGCGGTCCATCACCCGCCAGAACATCTCCCGGAGCCGCATCGAGTTGGGGCCGAGTAAAGGACCGTTGGTGATCAGGAGCACAACGCCGCCATGGGTGAGCAGGACCCGGCGGAGCTCGTGCGCCAGTTGCTCGACCGCGTCGCGCCAGCCCAGTGCGTCGTCAGGCGTGGGGAGCTCTCCGATCAGCCGGTCGGCCAACTCCACCAACAGCTCTTCACGACTGGCGATGTGCCGGTAGAGCGAGGCCGGACCGGTACCGAGCTCGTCGGCCAGCCGGCGCATGGTCAGCTCCCGCAGCCCCTCCCGGTCGAGGATGGCCAGAGCGGCCTCGCAGATCCGCTCGAGGGTAAGCCCGCGGTCGCGGTGCCGGAGCCTCTGCTCGTAGCGATTGCGCCACCATGGGGCGGTTCCCGGCACGTCCTCGGGTCGCTTGCTCGATGCGAACATCGATCGTATTGTAGCGAACAGCGTTCGCTTCATCGAGGGAAGCGTCACGACTCGGGGGAAGTACGGATGACACTGACGACGGTGAAGCGACGGGGCCTCCTGGTGGCGGTGGCCCTCGGGATCGTGCTGGGGGGCCTGCCCGGCGGCGCCAGCTCGGCCGGTACTCCGGCCCCGGCACTCGGTGTCAGCTGGATGAAGGGTTTCTCCGCCCCCGGTACCCCGGCGAAGTACAACAAGGTCGGGGTCATCAAAGTGGGGCCGAGCGGCGCCAAGAACGTCCTCGTCCTCGAGCCGGGCACCTCGGCCGGTGCCGCCTATTTCGTGCCCCTGGCCAAATGGATCGTCTCCAAGACGAAGGGCTGGCAGGTCTGGTCGGTCGAGCGCCGGGAGAACCTGCTCGAGGACCAGTCTGAGCTGAACCTGTACAAGCAGCGCAAGGCCACATCGACCGAACTGTTCGACTACTACCTCGGCTACCTGAAGAACTCTGCCATCAAGACCCATTTCCAGACGATCCCGGACTCGACGGTCGCTTTCGCCAAGCAGTGGGGCATGAACGTCGCCGTCCAGGACCTCCACAATGTGATCCAGTCGGCCAAGAAGCTCGGCGGCAAGGTCGTGCTCGGTGGCCACTCGCTCGGTGGATCCGTGGTCACCGCGTACGCCACCTGGAACTTCAAAGGCAAGGCGGGGGCCGATGACCTGGCCGGCCTCGTCTACATCGACGGTGGCAGTACCGCCACACCGGTGAGCACGGCGACGGCGACCTCCGAGGTGGCGACGCTCGAATCGGCGGGCACGTCGCCCTGGTTGTCATTCGGGGGCATCCCCGCTCCCTATGCCGGCGTCTTCAACGCCACCGGATCGGCGGCTGCGCTGCTCGACCCGAACTCTCCGTCGCTCGGTGAATCCTCGGGCATCCTGCCCTCCGACATCGTGCCCACGGTTCCGGTCACCAACCTCGGCCAGTACGGCTTCGCCCTCAACGCGGCCACCTCGCCGGCCAGCCTGTTGGCCGCTCAGGCGCACCTCGGTACCGGGCTCTCGACGTCCGGTTCCGTCCACGGCTGGAACGGCGCCGGTGCCCTCACCCCGATCAATCGCTTCGCCACCATGTTCTCGGGCTATCCCATGCAGAGCGTCGACGGCACCGAGTGGTACTTCCCGCAGCGCCTGACCGACGACACCGGTGCGGTGGACAACGGCAACGCCAACCCGGCCCAGAATGTCCTGGGCCTGCGCGCCACCATGGGCCACCACCTCCCGAAGAGCTTGCACATCTACGCCTTCGGGGCGCGCCTCGGTGGCCCGGCTGTTCTGGCCGACGCCCGCGTCCTGGCCAAACAGTCACACATACCGCTCGGCAATCTGACCCTCGTCAACCGGCAGAGCACGTACTCCCACAACGATCCGGCCGGTGCCTATCCGAGCAACGTCTTCTTCGATCACTTGGTGCCGTTCCTGAAGAAGGTTTGAGGGGCGAGAGCGGACGATGGGAACGGTCGCCCCTAGGGGAGGCTGAAATCGGTACACCAGGGCCTTTTCACCCCTGTGGGTTAACCTCAGAAGTGATCGGGGGATCAGTGCGCTGGTCAGCTCTCTTCGAGGGGCTGGTCCGGTGCACGCCAAAAAACCGGGGGAGACCATGACCGACCTCATCAGCGGAACAGATGTGTCTGTGGAGACCGGGTCATTTCCGTGGCCCGGCCGGGTCCTGCTCGCCGTGGTGCTCGGGTGTTCAGCGCTGCTTCTCTTCCTCACCGCGGCACCACACTTCTCCGGATGGCGCGTCGGCTCGATAGCACTGGTGGTGGCGGCCTGGGTGCAGGTCAGTCTCGGTGTCGGCGGTCTCCTGCGGGGCCGCCGCCCGCTCTTCGGCATCGTGGCCGTCGTGAATCTGGCGATCATCGGGCTGTGGCTGGTCGTTCTGAGCGGTCACCATGAAACAACGACGTTCGCCGTTGGCATAGGCGTGGCTCTGTCCGGCGTCGCTGTGCTCAGCGCCGCCACACTGGCCAGTCGACCCTTCATCGTCGCCAGTTGGCAGACCTCGACGTCGGTGCTGAGTTCGATCATCCCCGTGGCCATCGTGGCGCTGACAACCACGGCGCTCTCCATGCCATCGATCGCCTCGGCGACTCCCGTAACGCACGCCAGTTCTCCCACCACGATCCCGAACGACCTCCAGACCTCGGTGACGGTGCCGGGGCAGAACTCGGCCCGCTTCCTCCAGGTCGCCTCGGGCAATGACACCGAGAAGTCGGAACTGAAGCCCTACGTCCCTCTCGATGCCAAGGCCCAAGCCCTGCTCTCGGCGCAGCTGGCCGTAGCCGAACAGGCGGCCATGCGCTTCCCGACAGTGGCGGACGCCAAGGCGGCCGGGATGGTCCTGGCCGGCGGGATGGCGCCCGGCGTCGGTGCGCATTACCAGGTCTTGAATGCGTCCTCCTTGGCCGGCATCAATGCCGACGGTTCGGTCAACCCGGCGGAGCCGGCCTCTTGGATCTACGCCAGTACGGCCAACGATGCGCCGGTCGTCGGTGTCATGTACGAATCACTGACGGCGTCGCCGCCGTCGGGGTTCATCGGACCCAATGACCACTGGCACCAGCACTCCAATCTCTGCATCGGTTTCAAGAACGGCATGATCACGGTGCCTTTCGCTCCTGATTCCTCGGTGACCCCTCAAGAATGCGCCGATGTCCACGGACAGTTCATGAAGAAGACGGTGTGGATGGTGCACGCCTGGGTTGTTCCCGGCTGGGAGAGCCCGCAGGGGGTCTTCTCCCACGCCAATCTCCACGTCTACTGTCCCGGCAACACAGACCTGACCGACGCGATCGGATTCTGCAAGCGCCAATCGTGATCTGACGAAAGGCCTGAACGTGCGGGTGGCGACCGGCAGAGGACATCGCCGACCGGCCCGCGCGCCGCGCCGGTGGTTCCTGATCGTGCCACTGGCCGCCGGGATCGTCCTCGGTTGGAGCGGACTGGCCAGCGCCCACGCGTCAGTGGTGTCGTCCTCTCCTGCGGCCGGGGCTCACCTGGCCCATGCCCCGACCGTCGTCTCCGTCGTATTCGACCAACCGGTAAAGCCTGACGACGGTGGCCTGCTGGTTCTCGACTCCAACGGAACCGAGGTCAACGCCGGAGCGTCCACCCATCCGGCGCCCAACACCTTGCAGGCGGCGCTCCCGAACTCTCTAGGCAACGGGGCCTACGTGGCCAACTACACGGTCACGTCGGTGGACGGGCACGTGGTGAGCGGGGGCATCGTCTTCCTGGTCGGCCACGCCTCGGCCGGCCAGATCGGCCAGCTCGCCCGACGGACGAGCTCCCTGGCCGGCTTTGTGGACAAGACCGGCCAGTTCCTCCTGTACCTCGGCGTGCTGGCGTCCGGAGGCCTGGCCTTCTTCCTGGCCTTCATCCTTCCTGCCGGCCCCGAGCGTGATCAGCTGCGGCGTTGGTGCGTGAGAGCCGCCACCGTGGCGCTGGGTGCCATGGTTGTCACCGCTGTGGCTCAGGCCGCGCTGACCGGAGGCAACTGGGGGGCGGTCCTGCATTGGGGCGTGGACAGGGAGGCGGTCGGCGGGAAATTCGGCGCCCAGTGCGCCGTACAGATCGTGGGCCTGGCCGGGTGCGTCTGGTCGGTCCGACTGAGGACGCTGGTGGCGGCACAGTTCACCGCCTTCTACGGCACGCTCATCGCCGCCGGGGCATTTGTGCTCTTCGGCCATGCCGTGGCGTCGCCCGAAAGATGGTTGAGCATCCCTGCCGACATCGTCCATGTTGTCGTGGCCGCCATCTGGATCGGAGGGCTCGCCGGGCTCGTGGTCGTCCTGCGGGCACGTACCCGGACAGCGCGTCGGGCCGGCGAACTGAGCTCGGTTCGTCACGGCCATAGCCACGGCGACGGCGGGGCCGTCTTCATCGCCGGTGCCGGGAGTGCGGTGGCCCGGTCGACGGCGGGGCCGGGTGCCGTCACCACGGCCGTTCTCGAGCGCGACCCTCCCCGCACGGGCAAAGGTGCCGTTTCGCCAAGCAGTGATGACGGGAGTGGACCCGAAGGCAATCTCCTCACCTCAACCGTCGCCGTGGTGGCCCGCTTCTCGACGATGGCGGGGATATCGGTGGCCCTTCTCTTGGTGGCCGGCGTTCTGCTGGGCATCGCCGAGGTGGGGTCTCTCAAGAATCTTGTCTCCACCTCCTACGGCCAGATCCTCTTGGTCAAGATCGCCCTGGTGGGCCTGCTCATTTTCATGGCCGCCTACAACCGGTTCCTGTTGCTGCCGACCCTCTTCACCCAGGCGACCCGCCCAGCGCGAAGCAGTCGACTCGGCTCCGGGTGGCGACGACTCTTGGCCACCGTCCGAGTCGAGGCCATCGGTGTGGTGGCCGTCCTCGCCGTGACCGCCGTTCTGGCCAACAGCACTCCGAGCAACGGTGCCCAGCCCCTCGCTCGCCCTGTCCCGTTCGCTCAGACCCAACCATTCGAGGGCGGACACCTCTCCCTGCGGATCTCGCCCAACCAGGCGTTCGAAAATAGCTTCGTCGTCCAGTTCACCGGTCCCGGTGGGACGCCGGCGGACAAGGCAGAAAGTGTGTCGGTCTACCTGACTCTTCCTGCGGAGAACGTCGGACCGATCGAGACGGACATGCGGAAGGTGGGAGTGGGGAGGTTCGTCCTGTCGAATACCCCGGATCCGCCGATCATCGGTACCTGGCAGATCACACTCCAGATCCAGGTATCGGCCTTTGACGAGCCCGATGCCAGTTTCGTCGACAACGTCCGTTGACCACATGCGCGACCCATTCGGTCGAGCGAGAGAGGAAGCTACCCATGTACGCCAAGGTCGCCGCCGTCCTGAGCACCACAATGGCCGGAATCGCTCTGTGGGCCGGGGTCGCCGGCGCTCACGTGACGGTGAGCCCGGCGTCGCTCCCCCAAGGCACCAACGACGCCATCTTGACCTTCCGGGTCCCGAACGAATCAACCTCGGCCAGTGTCACCGGCCTGCGCCTTCAGTTCCCCCTCGAGCACCCGATCGTCGTCGTCTCTCCTGAGGCGGGGTCGGGTTGGAAGGTCACGGTGAAAACGGCGACGCTGCCCAAGCCCATCACCACCGACGACGGGACCTTCACCTCGACGGTCTCGGAGATCGACTGGAGCGGAGGGGCCATTCCCATTGCTCAGTTCGGCGAGTTCAACGTGCTGGCCCAGGGCCTACCGACGGTCACCGACAAGCTGGTTTTCAAGGCCATTCAGCAATACAGCGACGGGACAACGGTGTCATGGATCCAGATCCCCGACAGCGCCGCTCCCAATCCCGCCCACCCCGCCCCGACCCTTGTCCTCACCGCGCCGGGCAAGGTGACGTCAGCGGCGGCGGCCGGTCCCGAGACGACATCGCCGCCGGCGGCCGTCGGCGCGGCGGTGTCGGGGGGCAGTAACAGTGTCGCTGTGGTGGCTCTCATCGTGGCCGGCTTGGCCGTGATTCTCGCTCTGCTCGCCGTGTGGCTGGGACGCCCACGGCTGATCACGGAAGAGGCCCCGGACGATGGCGATGTCACGGGGCCTGATGCCGCGGACTGATGTCCGGGGAAACCGTCGATACGAACGCTGATCAGCCGATGGCCATGCCCACGATGGGTCTGGTCAGAGCGATTCCGCCCAGGGAGCCGACGAACGGGGCGTTGAAGGAGAAGATCCCTCCGTCAGACGAGACCATCCAGTAGCCCCCGGTGGTGGGGTCAGCGGCCATGCCCACGATCGGCTTGGTCAGGTGCACTGCGCCCAGGGAGCCGGCGAACGGGGCATTGAAGGAGAAGATCCCTCCGTCAGACGACACCAGCCAGTATCCCCCGGTGGCGGGATCAGCAGCCATGCCGACAATAGGTTGGGTCAACGCCACCCCGCCCTCGGATCCGTAGAAGTGGGCGTCACCGAAGGTGAAGACACCACCGTCCGAAGCCACCAGCCAGTAGCCCTTCCCGTCGGGTGTTGCGGCCATCGCCACGATGGGTCGGGTGAGGGCAGTACCGCCGGCGGAGCCGTAGAATTGGGCGTCACCGAAGGTGAAGATCCCACCGTCGGAGGCCACCAACCAATAGCCATTGCCGTCGGGTGTATCGGCCATACCGACGACGGGCCGGGTCAACGCCTTGCCACCCATGGACCCAAAGAAGTGGGCATTACCGAAGGTAAAGATGCCGCCGTCCGACGCCACCAAGTGGTACCCACCGGTCGGGGGTGCGGCCGGTGTCGCCGAAGACTCGTTGGAGGCAGCGGAAGGGCCAGTCGCGTTGACCGCTTTCACGGTAAAGCTGTATCTCGCCCCGTTGGTGAGGCCGGTGACGGTGCACTGCGAGGAGGTACATCCTGTGAGGTTCGCAGTCGACACGGCTGTAGTCGGCTCCCCACCCGGGGTTGTGCCCTCGTACACGTTGTAGCCAGAGATTGCTGCACCGCCGTTGTTGGCGGGCGCACTCCATCCGAGCGTCACCGACGTGTTGCCCGACGTTGCGGTCAGGCCCGTCGGAGCACCCGGTACGGCCGCATTATTAGTTTCGGACAATCCGACAGGCGTCAGACCGGAGGATGAGGAAACGACCGCATAGCTGCCAGCAGTTGCGTTGAGAGTGAAGGCGGTGGCGGTGGCGACCCCACTGATGTTCGTAGTGGCGGTGGTCGTGGAGAGGCCGTTGGCAAACGTACCGCTCGCTCCACTCACCGGTGCGGTGAAGGTCACCGAGGTGCCGGCCGTAAGTACCGGATTACCATGTGAGTCCTCGATGGTGGTACTCAGCGCAGAACCAAGAGAGGTTCCAATGGTCCCACTCTGGTTGGCTCCCCCGGTGGCGACAACCTGTGAAGCAGCGGCGGCGTTATTGGTTTCGGCGAGGCTGGCGGCGGTCAAGGTCGTCGACGTGGCCACGATTGAGTAACCGCCAGAAGTCGTGTTGGCGGTGTAGGCGGTAGCGGTTGCAATTCCGCCGCCGTTGGTAAGAACACTGGTGATGCGGGTGCCATTCAAGAATGTTCCGCTCGCGCCGCTGGCCGGCGCCGTGAAAGTCACCGAGGTCCCAGCAGCCAGAACAGCGTTACCGCCTGCATCCTCGATGGTCACCGTCAAAGGAGTGGCGAAGTTTGTGCCGACCGTGGCACTTTGCCCTGCGCCGCCGGAGGTCACAACCTGGGAGGCGGCTCCAGCAGCATTGGTTTCAGTGAAGGGACCTGCAGTCAGCGCGCCCGAAGTCGCCGTAACCGTGTAGCCGCCTACCGTTGTGTTCGCCGTGAACACGCTTGCCGTCGCCACACCACTCGTGTTGGTGAGAACCGTCGTGGCCCTTCCACCGCCGGACGCAAAGGTTCCGCTTGGGCCGCTGGCCGGTGCAGTAAAGGTCACGCTCGTCCCTCCGACCAGTACGGGGTTGGCGCTTGCATCCTCGATGGTCGCACTCAAGGGTGTGGTGAATGTGGTTCCGACAGCGGCACTCTGTGTAGCTCCTGCTGAGGCCACGACCTGGGATGCAGGTCCAGCAGTATTCGTCTCAGTGAAGTTTACTGAGGCCAGGCCCGACGAGGACCCTACGATCGAATAGACGCCAGATGAATTGTTTGCCGTATATGTAGTAGCAGTTGCAACCCCACTGGAGTTGGTGTTTCCTGTGGTCGTTTTCGTGGTGTTTAGAAATGTTCCGCTTGCCCCAGTGGCTGGCGCCGTGAATATGACCGGCGTCCCTGCCGTTAACACTGTGTTGCCAAACGAGTCATAAACAGTGGCAGTTAGGACAGTCGTGAAGGCAGTTCCGATCGTATTGCTTTGACCACCACCTGATGCGACAACGACTTGAGAGGCCGCGGCTGCGACGATTGTAAATGCGGGACTGCTAGCGACGGGGGATAAGTCGCTCGAGGAGCTTGCGCTTATCGTGTCACTTCCAGCGGTCGTTGAGTTGGTTACCGTATTGCCCACCCCAGCCACAACGGCGACAGCCGTCGACGCATTGACAAGGACGGGGGTGGTAATCGTGACGTTGTTGGCGGCTGATTGGGTCGGTAAAATGGCAACCGCCTGACCGTTGACGGAATAGTCGATTGCTGTCAAAGGAAATTGAGTGCCAACAGGGCCGCTGAGGGTGATGGTGCCCACTCCATTGGCTAACGCACCAGATGTACTTGTATTGAAATCGACCGCATAGGTGGCAGCGGCGTTGGCAATCAAGGAAGATGGAGATGCGGTAACCGTATTAACAACAGAGGCGTAGGCGGCAGGAACCATGATAGCGAACGAGGCAAGAAGCGCCGTGGTTGTCCCGATTGCGATCCTTCGATACGCGTTTCTTGGCACGTTGTCTCCTGTCTGGAGGCCGCGTTCAACCCTTACGGGAGCGGACGCGACGAGGCTTTCCTGAGAATCGGGTGATCAGTTCGAGAGATGGTGTCGATGCCCACGCCGAGAATTGGCCCATAGGGGGCCCGCGTCTTCCCCACGCCGGGGTCCTATGACCGCACTGACGGATGACGCAATTGTTCGGATCGAAGACGTGATTCGCCTCTTCCAACAGAGTGGGGAGAGGACACGTCGAGCCTCGGCGGCGGGTGCGCATCGGCACCCTGTCCAAACCAGGCGCCCCCTCTCAGGGGTCTATTGGCACCATCGGCAGGTGACGCCCACACCTTGAGGGGACCCTCGATCCGTGGTCATTTGGGCTCCGGGCGCCTACTTTGCCTGTAAAGGCAGCGACAAAAGATCCTTCCGGATCGTCTGTGGTTCTTTACTAGGCGCCCGAACCACTCTCTAACTGGTCGAGGTTGATCGGGTTCTTGGGTATCGCCGACGGTTTGGCCGACCCGTAATTATCGAAGGTGATCGTTCCCGTTTCTCCCGGTCCGCCCACGAGCTCGATCATGTACGGGGGACCGCTACTGGCGACGTACAGGGTCCCCTTGCGAGAGGCGTCTGTCAGGCCGATCACGGATTGCCCGTTGATGGTGGTGACGGAACGCTTTTGCAGAGTGCCTTGGGGTTGGATGTCTTTGACCAGGTTCGTCAGGTCGAACAGTTGCGCCAGGCTTCCGAAATCCTTGTTTTCCTTCGTCGTTTCGAGCCACTTCCCGCCGAGCAGCTGTCCCGCCGCCTGATCGCCGGTGAGCTTCGCCATCGAGGCGGCGCTGCCCGTCAGATAGAGCGTCTTGCCCGACACGATGACCTGAATCGTGGCGCCGCTGTCGGTGATCGTGCCCCCGCTCCGAACGGACGAGTCAACAAAGTCGAGATCGGTCTTGTCACTACCCGAGGTGATATGGCCGAAGATATGAACGCTCGACGCGCCGCCTGTCGCCTTCTTGGCGTCGGCGAAGATCTGGTTCGCCGATTTGGCTGACTCACCACTTGTGGCTTTCGAACCGGAGGACGAGCCGCAGGCGGACAGTCCGGCCATGGTCGAAAGCAGGCCCAGCACGAGCAGGCGCACGACGCGAGACGACGGTCTGGCCATTCGTCGATCGTAGTTGTCGAACGTCAATTTCGCCTGATCTGGACGGGCGGGTCCTCCACCGACAGTGGACCAACCCGAACGCCCCATATTGGCGGAGGGAGGGGGATTCGAACCCCCGGGCCTTGTGGGCCAAGGCTTTTCAAGAGCGAACTGACCATTCCCATCACTGATCAGCACTTGCCGAAATGCTCCGTGATATGCACGTTTGTTCTCGACGTTCATCGACGTTTGCGGGCCTTGTTCGGGAGTTGTAGTCATTTTGTAGTCATGGAGATAGCGCCGTAGTCACCGAGAGTCTCGTGCGCTCGCGGGCTCACCGTTGGCCGATCATCAGGTTGTAAGGACGTTTATGACAGGAGCAGCATGGGGCAGCTCATCGCAGTTCGGTGCATTGCCACGGCGGTGGTCGTGTTGGTGCCGTCGCCACCATTGCGACAGGTGGCGACGTGCTGACGCCGAATTGTTGTGACGTGTGTTGGGACGAAAATACCGCACTCAGGAATCGGGAACCACATCCCATTCGTTGCTACACGGCCGGGATTTGGTCGAGCCCGCACAATCGAAAAGAACATCACCTTGGTAGTAGGTCACTTGGAGAGCGGCGAGAGCCGCCGAGTCAGACCCACTGCTAATCAGCTGAAAACCGGCCCCAGGCACGAAATGGCGGACAGCCGACGCCCTCACCAGGCACGTTCCGACCAGGTGGGATAGACGACGACCCGAAAATATAGGCACGTTATAGGCACGGGATCGGTGGAGGGTGACTACCGCCGGGCCACCCAAATCGCGAGAACACCGCTTCGTCGGTGGGATTGGCGAACTCGCCAATCGCGCTCAGCTCGAGGCTGGGAGATGGCCGAGGGTCTACTCGGCGGAGAGCACCGGGTCGAGATTGAGCTGGGTCCTCCCACGCATCCCCGCCAGGACCATTGCCATCAGGGCAATGAGGCCCAGAAAGGCGGCCGACGCTTCGAAGCCGCGGGTCACGAGCGCCACCGAGGCATGCTCGGAGCCGGCCACCAGGCCGAAGACGAGGCTGGTGAAGGCCAGACCCATGGCCGTGCCCATGCCCCGGGTCATGTTCAGCACACCGCTGGCCAGACCCGACTGTTCCCTCGGTACCGCGCCCATAATGGCGGCGTTGTTCGGTGGGGTGAACAGACCGAGTCCCACGCCGAGGACGGCCAACTCCGCCACGATGAAGAGCAGTGAGCCGTGGGCGACGATCAGCGCCCCCATCATGGTCGCCGAGATGGCCATGCCGGCAACAGTGAGCGGTCGTGCCCCCAGTTTCTCGGCCAAACGCCCGGCGATGGGTGCCGTGATCCCCAAAGCGATCGGCATGACGCCGAGCATGAGGCCGCTGCGACCCGGACTCAGGTGGAGAGCACGTTCGAGGTAGAAGGGGACCACGAACAAGGTGCCGAAGAGTACGAGGTAGGAGAGCAGGCCACTGGAGATACCGGCGGCGAACGGGACCCTCTTGAACAGTGTGAGGTCGAGCATCGGATCGGAGGTGCGGCGTTCACGGCCAATGAACGCCGCTCCCAGAGCGACGGCCAGGAAGAAGAGGCTGATGATGCCGGGAGAGGTCCAGCCAACGCTGTTGCCGAACGACACCGCCGAAAGCAGAGCGGCTACGGCAGGAACGAAGAGACCCAGTCCGAGCCAGTCGAAGGGCACGCGGTCCTGGAGGTGGCGGCTGCGGGGTATGAGAAACCAGGCCATGACCGTGCCGACGATACCGACCGGGACGTTCACGAAGAAGATGAGCCGCCAGCCTCCAAGGGCGATGAGCAGTCCGCCGATGGTGGGGCCAAGGGCCAAACCGAGGGCCTGGGCCGCACCCTGGATGCCGATGCCCCGGCCCAGCTTCTCCCGGGGGAGAGCGAGGACGAGAATGGCCACGCTGTTCGCCTGGATCATGGCTGCCCCCACGCCCTGGAGGACCCGGAAACCGTCGAGGGCCAGGAGACTGGGGGCCAGAGCACACAAGGCGGAACCAATGATGAAGACGATGAAGCCGTACAAGTAGAGGAGCTTTCGTCCCACCATGTCGGCCATCCGTCCCACCCCGGTCACCAGACCGACCAGCACCAGGAGGTAAGAAAGGCCCACCCAAGTGACGGACCCGAGGCCGGCGTGGAAGCTTCTCTGCAGGGTGGGAAGGGCCACGGTCACGATGCTGGCATCGAGCTGGTTCATGAAGGCACCGATGCAGACCGTTACCAGGACCAACCAGTAGGCGTTGGGTCGGGCGGCGATCGACGGAGGTCGCCGCCGCTCCACCAGAATGCGGCGCCACCCGATATTCGAAGCGCTCTCAGCCGCGGTCGATGTCATTGGCAAGTTCCAGATCGACCTGGATCACTTAGCAACATCGGTCAGTAGGTCCTTGGCGTTTTCGAAGTCGTCGTCAATCAGCACTACGTCGCGCCCGGCCCGGTCGAGCAGGCTGGCGGCGATGCTGGCGCGGTAGCCCGAGGCGCAATGCACCCAGAGGCGGCCGGCGGGAAGGTCGACGATCCGCTCAAGCAAGCTGTGCAGGGGAATATGGGCAGACCTGGGAATGTGGCCGTGGCGTCGTTCGTCGTCTCGGCGGACATCGAGCACGACAACACCGGGCTCGCGGGCCAGATCAACGAACGTCGCCGTCGGGTAGTGGCGGAGCCCGCCGTCAACGGTGAGATCGGCCGGTCGACCGACGGCCGTACCGTCGGGGCGGTCGATCCCGATGCGGACGAGCTGTCTCTGAGCCGATGAGATCTGCTCCGCGTTCTCGCCGATGAGGGTGAGAGGCATCTCCCAGGGAATGAGCCACCCCAGATAGGTGGCGAAATCCTGGCCGAGGCCGATCCCGATGGTGCCCTCGAGGTGTTCGGCGGCAAAGGCCGTTCGAGACCGCAGGTCGACAACCCATTGGCCGCCGCTGATCCGCCGACGGAGTTCTGTGGCGTCGGTTGGTTCGGGAGTCGAGAAATCGACCGGTCCCGGGCCTTGGCGATTGCGTGGGCCCATGTGGGCGTAGTAGCTGGGGAAGGCCGTGAGACCGGCCACGAGCTTGGCCACGAACTCGTCCTCGTTGTCGATGACGAGGGCGTCGTTGCGGGTGCGCTCGGACCCGACGGTGCTGTCCGTATCTGCCGTGGTCGAGCCGGACGAGCAGAAGCTCCCGAACCCGTGCGTTGGGTAGACAGCGACGTCGTCGGCCAGAAGAACAGCCAGGTGCCGAGTCGAGCGGTACTGAGCCCGGGTGAGCTCGACGGTGCGCTGCGGATCGACCAGGTCGGTGCGCCCGACGCTGCCAAAGAGCAGGGACCCTCCGGTGAACACCACCTCTGTGCCGTCGCCGTCGTCGACGACATAGGCGACATGTCCGTCGGTGTGGCCCGGGGTCGCCACCACCTTGACGTGGAGTCGTCCGGCCCGGAGTTCATCGCCGTCAGCCACACCGCGGCGATCGAAGGCCACGTCCTCAGCCGCAGAGACCAGATACGGGGCGCTGTGTCGACGAGCCAGTTCCAGGCCACCGCTCACATAGTCGTTGTGCACATGGGTCTCGGCCACCAGCGCACAGCGAAGACCGAGGTCAGACAGCAGTTTCTCGATCCTGTCGATGTCACGTTGGGGGTCGATGACGAGAGCCGTCTCGCCGTCATGGGCCATGTAGCTGCGGTCGCCGAGCTCTTCGGTTGAGACAACCTCCACACGGACCACGACGGCTCCCTCGATCGAAAGTTGCCTCTACATACCAATGTAGGTACATTTAACCACGAAGTCCGGCCTCTCACCCCTCGTGGAGCCAAACTGGAGAATGGCAGTGGACACAGGCGGATCTTCCTGGCAGTTGGACCGAGAGAGCCCGGTGCCGCTGTGGGCACAGTTGCACGACGACCTCCGGCGACGTCTGGAGGCAGGAGAGTTCGCCGAGACGTTCCCAGCCGAGATGGCACTCGTCGCCCAGTACGAGGTCAGTCGGAATACGGTTCGTGAGGCGATGCGTCGACTGCGAAGTGACGGCGTGGTCGTGGCCGCCCGGGGACGCCGACCCCGGCTGGCGGGCGAGACAGCGATCGTCCAACCCCTCGGCGCCCTCTACAGCCTGTTCGCCTCGGTGGAGGCATCGGGGCTGGAGCAGCGCAGCGTGGTCCGGGCCCTCGACATTCGAACCGACGCCGACGCCGCATCCCGCCTCGATCGGTCACCGACGTCCGCGTTGCTGTTCCTGGAGCGGCTGCGCCTCGCCGGGGGTGAACCCCTCGCCCTCGACCGCGTCTGGATGCCGGCGGAACTCGGTGCGCCGTTGCTCGAGGTGGACTTCTCTCACACCGGCTTCTACGACGAGTTGCTCGATCGCGCCGGCGTGTCCCTAACGGGCGGGCGCGAACAAATCCGCGCTGTTGTGCCCGACGCCGAGGACAGCGCTCTGCTCGGCCTCGTACAGGACGTGGCTGCCCTGGCCATCGATCGGCTCGGTTGCGCGAAGGACGGACCCGTCGAGTGGCGTCACACCCTCGTACGCGGCGATCGGTTCAGTGTGGTGGCCGAGTTCTCGGCGCGCGACGGGTATCAGTTTGACCTCGACGGATTGTCACGGCCATAAGCCAAAAGACGCGCTGGTGCTCCGCCCGACAGCGGTGCAGATTGCCTAGAATGCGCCCAGGCTCGGTCCAACGTGGTGATTGGCGACGGCAATCTGCGATCGGTTGAAACCGACATTTCATCACGACGCGACCTTCAACGACCTTGAGCCGAGTCACGTCAATGTCCCGCTGGCCAGTTGTAGCCCGAGACTGGTCGCTGCCACCACGAACCACAACACGGCACCGAGGGCGAGGGGTCTGAACCCTGCTCGCCGGATATCACGAAGTCCGGTGGACAGGCCGATGGGCGGCCAGTGCGATGGTGATCATCAGCTGGGCCATGTCTGGAAGGTCGTCGAGCATCGAGGACCGCTGTGCGTATTGGGGAGGTCCAGCTGAAGAGTGCCAAGAATCGCCTGGGGCACGGTCCTCCAGGCGGGACCTCTTGTTATTTCGATTTGAGGGTAGGTCTTTTGCCCGGGCTCCCCTTGGCACCCGCCCGGCCAAGTTCGGCAGATGTTTTCCTTGACGTGAGATCCGCCGCAAAGTGAACCACTATCCGTACGCCGGAATCCTTATTCTGACGGCCGCAGGACGGGCATCGAACCTCATAGATCACCGATTGACGTGCGAAGCTTCATCATCCCGCCGGGCATGCTTCCTGCACAGCCACCAACGTGCACGTCCAGGCGGGTCCACGCGTTGCGGACGACCGGGAACATCGTGGCTAGGAGCCGCCCTTCAGGGTCGTCTACCGCCGTAGATGACGTGGTCGAGCTGCTTCCAATAGACGTCGACACCCTCGAAGCCCGCTTCCTCCAGGAGGTCGAGCTGAGGGGCGAGAGGGATCATGTATCGAACGTGGTTCTCGTGGCGGGACTGCTCTCCGGGCGTTCGATTCTCCCGTTTCGCTGCTGCTTCGGGGTCACGGCGGTCCCCGGCCCGCAACCAGGCTGCCTCGACCACTGCATCCTCGGTCGTGACAGGGTCGTAGTTGAAGTACCAGCCCCCGGGAAGCAGGTGCTCCAGGATCTCGGCGAACAACTGCCCCTTGCGCTTATCGGGGAGGTGATGGACGCAGAGTGACGAGATGACTGCGTCGACCTCACTCGGGATCTCCGCTGGCCAGGGGCCGCGAGCGAGATCGAACTCGACATAGGTATAGCGATCCCCGAAGGCGGAGAGCTCTCGCCGCCCTTGCTCCATCATCTGCAAGGAGTAGTCGGCCAGGATGGCTCGTGCGCCGGGGAAGTAGTCGAGGACCACCCGAGCGGCAGCGCCGGTCCCAGCGCCCAGGTCGACGAAGGTGAACTGCTGGTCCTTGTCGAAGGGAAGCAGCTCAGCCATGAGCCGGCGCTCGTCGGCGCGTCGGCGCTCACGGTCCTCGGCCGTCGATACCCAGTGCGAGATCGCAGCATCAGACTTCCAGATGGCCTCGTTCGTATCAGCGCTGTCAGGCATACCGGAACGCTACCGGCCCGGCGCACGGCGGAGTTCGTCGAACCGGGCGGTCCGTCCGGCCTCATCAGTCGAAGCAACTGCCACCGACCTGAGAGCAGGCGCTCACCCGTCGTTCGAGCCGAGCGTTCCCGAGGTTCATCGGTGGATTGGGTCGGTACTCTGGCGACATGGGTCTCTACCGCGAGCACATCCTCCCAGTCCTGGTCGACCGAGCGTGTGGGACCGCCGGACTCAAGAAGTGGCGAAGCCAACTGTCCAGTGGATTGTCCGGACGAGTCCTCGAGATCGGGTTTGGCTCGGGCCTCAATGTCGAGCACTACCCATCAACAGTTGAGAAGGTCCTTGCGGTCGAACCGTCAGCCAAAGGCTTTCGGATTGCGCAGCGTCGGATTGACAACTCATCGGTGCCGGTGGAGCTCGTCGGGCTCGACGGTCAGTCGATCCCACTGCCTGATGACTCCTGCGACGATGCTCTTTGCACCTTCGCCCTGTGCACGATTCCCGATACCGACGCCGCCTTGGCGGAGGTCCTACGGGTGCTCCGTCCAGGAGGCCGATTCCACTTCCTCGAGCACGGCCTTGCTCCTGACGCGGGCGTGGCGGCGTGGCAGCGCCGTCTGGAACCTCTCCAGCGCCGGGTGGCCGATGGCTGTCATCTCACCCGTGATCCCGTAGCCCTGGTTCGGGGCGCCGGCTTCACCCTCGACGACGTTGACCAGCGCTACGGCGTTGGACCAAAGCCCTGGAGTTGGTTCACTCGGGGGGTGGCGGTCAATCCCGGATAGTGCCAAGTGTCCATCCATCGTCGGACCAACGACGCGAATGACCATCGCGGCGTGAACCTCGCGGAGGCGGATTGCCGGATCAGCGCGCGCCTTCGACCGAAGATCAGGATTGACGGCCCGGCATGGCTGCCGGAGTGAGATGCTTGGGATGTGACCTACGCCCTGCACCCTGACGTAGGACCTCTCGCTGCCCTCTTGGGGACCTGGACTGGGTCAGGCCACGGAGAGTATCCGACGATCGAAGCGTTCGACTACGAGGAGACCATCAACTTCTCGCACGTCGGCAAGCCGTTCCTCGCCTACACCCAGTCGACGAAACACGCTGCTGACGGTCGCCTGCTCCACGGCGAGACTGGCTTCTGGCGCATGGCGCGCCCTGGCTGGGCCGAGGTCATCATCTCGCACCCAACGGGAATAGCGGAGGTTGCCGAGGGCACCGTTGCCGGTTCCGCCATCCTGCTCCGATCGACAGCAATCGCGCGCACCTCAACAGCCAAGGAGGTAACGGTCGTCGAACGAGACTTAACCATCGACAGTGACACGCTTCGGTACTCGCTGCGGATGGCAGCTGTCGGTCAGCCACTCGCACTTCACCTTGCTGCGGAGCTCCATCGCGTTGGATAGGCAGTCGCACTCGGAACTGCCGAAGCCTGTGGCGGTGGTGTCCCGTTGTGGTCTCTCGGTCGTGGGGAACGGACGAGGACGGTCGCTTTCGGATCGAAACTGCGCCTCCAGGAGTGAATCTCAACCTCTGGCGGAACTGACATGGCTTCGACCTTGCAGGCCGAGACCTCAGGAGCCATTCATCGGTCCATCTCGGACCTGGGGATTCAAGGGGGGGCTCAACGGAGATGGGGCGCCGCCTCCCGCCGACAGCACCACCCGCACAGGTGGAGGCACCGGCACAGTTGGCAGGGTGCCTCGGTACGCTGTCACCATGGTGGAGTCGCCCGAGCGCTCGTGGTGACCGATCGGAAGGCGGTCGAGCCGCAACTCCCTGAAGTGGGTGCGGAGCCTCCACTCACGGAGCAGGAGTTCCGCGAGATCTACGCCAAGGTTCCACGCCTCACTGTTGAGGTCGTCATCCAGAGTCCGCTCGGCATTCTCTTGACGAAGCGTACGGAAGGGCCGTGCTCGGGACTGTGGCACATCCCTGGGGGCACGGTGCGGTTCGGCGAGCCGGTGGTCGCCGCAGTCGAACGGGTCGCATTAATGGAACTCGGCTTGGAGATCGAAGCGGGGCCGCTCCTCGGCTACATCGAGTACCCGAGCCACTACCTCAACGGGTTGGACTCACCCGTCGGCATTGCATTCCTCTGCCACGTCGACGTTGACCTGAGGGCCGACGCCATGTCCGGACGAGGGTGGTTCACGGCGCCACCCGACCCCATGCACACGGAGCAGGTCGACTTCCTGACCGAGCACGGACTCCTCGTAGCGGACCGGTAGCGGCGGCAAGTCGACTCGGACTGAGGGTCGCGTGGCCAAGCTTTTGGAGCCCGTCCCTGCAAGGCCGACATTCGCCAGGTATGCCGTCCTCGGGGGATTCGCTCGCGATGTTTACTTGCGCCTGTGCCATGGCTGGGCTTCGTCGGCACCCTGCTCTCCGGTGAGACGAGCGCGAACCCGATTGCCTATGGGCAGTGGGGGCCGTCACTCACCCGCCCTTCGTGCGTGCGCTCCATGCTGCTGTGAGATGACGGCTGGCTCTCTGGCGGCGCGGAACGCGAAGCCGCTTCGACAAATCTCTTGATACCAGGGGGGGTATCATGTTACGGTCCTCCATACCCACCCAGGTATCCGTGCATGCTCCTCCCGTTCCGAGTGTGTGTGCCGGTCTGATCAAAGGACTCCTTCCCATGGCCGCGACCCGAGGAACCGGACTCGACTCACCCCGGGCGACGGCACCCACTGAGGTTGATGACGGGCCGGGCCCGGTCGGGGACAGCCTCGGAGTGGCCGACGACACGATCCACATCCGGCGACCCCGCCCGTTCGCCAGGCTCGGCAGGTGGGCCGCCACCCACTTCCGCAGGGTGCTCATCGCCTGGCTGCTGGTGCTCCTGGTGTTCGGGATCTTCGCCGTCCACGTCGAGAACGCTCTGGCCGGTGCCGGCTGGCAGGCATCGAACAGTCAGTCCGTCGCCGCCCGTGCCGTCATCGAAAAGGACTTCGCCGGCCTGGGTGCCACCGGGCTGCAGGTGGTCATCGTCGACCACCACGGTCCGATCGCGTCGGATCCCCAGGCCAAGGCCGTCGTGGCCAAGGCGACCAGTGTGCTCCGCAGCGATCCCCGGGTGTCTACCGTCGTCCCGCCCCAAGCCGGCGTCTCGATCTCTCGGGATGGCCGGACGGCCATCATCACCGCGGGGTCGGCCGCCGACTCCAACAAGATGGTGCAGGCGGCCGACGCCGTGCAGCCGAACCTGGCTGCCCTGTCCACCTCCGGTGTCAGCGTCACCTTGACTGGTGACAGTGCCCTGTGGGCCGACTTCAACACGGCCAACCGGTCGGCCATGCTGAAGTCGGAGATGCTGTCGTGGCCGGTCACGATCATCATCCTGGTCATCGCCTTCGGCAGCCTGGTGGCCGCGGGCCTGCCGCTGTTGCTCACCATGGCCGGGCTGCTGGTGGCTGCCGGTGCGCTGGTGATCACCACCAAGTTCACCCCGGTCTCGATCTGGGCGCTCAACTTCGCCCTCATGTTCGCCCTGGCCCTGGGGATCGACTACGCCCTCTTCCTGGTCATGCGCTTCCGCTCGGCCCTCAAGCGCCGTGGAGCCGAACCGGGTGACCGCGAAGCGATCGTGGCGTCGGTGGCCGAGACGGTCGACACCGCCGGAAAGGCCGTGGCATTCAGCGCGCTCACCGTCCTGGCATCACTGGCCGCCATCCTCATCGTGCCCAGCCCGGCGTTCCGGTCGATGGCCTTCGGGATCATGCTGTCGGTGATCGCCGTGCTCGCCGCCACGCTGACCCTGCTGCCGGCCGTGCTCGGCAAGCTCGGGACCAACATCAACAAGGGAACGATCCGGCTCGGTCGCGGTGGCCCGAAGGTGGGTGAGGGGCCCCTCGACCGGATGCTCCACAGGTGGGGCAAGTTCCTGTGGAAGCACCCCTTCCCGACGGGTGCAGCCGCACTGGTCCTGCTGGTCCTAGCCGCTGCCCCGATCTTCGGGATGCGGACCAACATGCCCTCGATCACCATCGTGCCGCCCAGCGCCAACGCCCGGGTCGGCTACTACGAGGTCACGAGTGCCTTCGGGCCTGGGGCCCCGGGCACCCTTCAGGTGGTCGTGCCCGCAGGTGAGCAGACCCGGGCCATGGCCGTCCTCGCCCACACGTCCGGCGTGGCCGGAGCCGTGCCCGGTCCGACCAACGCCGGGTGGACCCTCGATCAGGTGGTACCGACCACCGGACCGTCGACGACCACCACAGGTGCGACCATCGACCACCTCCGACAGGTGCTCCCGGCCGGAACGCTGATCGGTGGTGCGGCAGCGGAGAACTACGACCTCCAACAGTCGTTGGCGTCCCACACGCCGATCGTCCTCGCCATCCTGGGCGTCCTCGGGTTCCTGCTGCTGCTGATTGCGCTGGGCGCCCCGCTGATCGCCGCCATGGGCGTCCTGATCACAGCGCTGTCGGTGGCAGGGGCCTTCGGCATCGGCCGGCTCATCTTCCAGAACGGGTTCCTGTCCGGTCCGCTCAACTTCCAGCCTCAGGGATTCATCGACGCTTGGGCCCCGCTCTTCTTCGGGGCCATGGTCTTCGGCGTGGCCATGGACTACACGCTGTTCATGCTGTCGGCGGCCAAGGAGCGCTACGAGACCCATCCCGACCCCGAGCACGCCATGATCGGCTCGATGCGCACGTCCGGAAGGGTGGTTCTGTCCGCCGCTGCCGTCATGATCGCCGTGTTCCTGACCTTCGCCCTTTCGGGGCCCCTCGCACCCAAGGAGATGGGGGTCATCCTGGCAATCGCCGTGGCGCTCGATGCCCTGGTCGTCCGGTTGGTGGTGCTCCCGGTCCTGTTGCGACTGGGCGGGCACAGCGCCTGGCATCAGCCGAAATGGCTCGGACGGATTCTGCCCAAGGTGACGTTTTCCCACTGACCCTGGGTCACCGGGTTTACGAAATGGCCCACAACGATGAACAAGGAGTGACCGTGGAACTACCCGACGAAATTGTCGAGGACCTGCGCAAGCGGCTGCGCCGAGCCGGTGGCCAGGTCCAGGCCGTCGAGAGGATGCTGGCTGAGGGACGCGAGTGCAGGGACATCGTGACCCAACTCAGCGCGGCCATCAGTGCGCTCGAACAGGCCGGGTTCCGGCTCGTAGCCAGTGGGCTCACCTACTGCATCGAGCACCCCGAGGAAGCAGCCGCCTCCGGCTATCCCCTCGACGAAGTGCAGCGAATGTTCACCAAGCTGGCGTGAGAAGCGCAAGAACGAGAAAGCACTTCCGAGAGAAGGAGCAGGAACGATGGGATTCTCCAAATTCATGGCATCAACTGGCGGCCGGGCCGTCCGAGCCATTGTCGGTGTGGCGCTAATCGTTGTCGGCGGGTTGCTCGGGGGCGGATGGTGGGCGCTGGCCGTCGTCGGCCTCGTCCCGTTCGCTGCCGGCGCACTCGACATCTGCCTGTTCAACGTCCTGTTCGGACAGCCGCTCAGCGGCAAGGCTGTCCGGGCCAGCTGACAGACCGTCGAGCTGGTGCGACGGGACCTGATCGCCGATCCCGTCGTCCCGCGTCGATTCGAGAGGCGGCAACATGAGTGCAACGACGATGCCGGTCATCGAGGTGTTCGCCGACATCTGGTGTCCCTTCGCCCACGTCGGATTGCGGGCGATCGAGGAGCAACGCGCCCTCGCCGGCCACAGCGACGTGGCCATCTGGGTGCGGGCATGGCCGCTCGAGCTGGTCAACGGCGTGCCGCTCGACCCGACAGTGACCTGGGAGCACGCCGAGGACCTGCGGGACCAGGTCGCCCCTAACCTGTTCAGTCACCTCGATGTCGACCGCTTCCCGACCTCGACCCTTGCTGCCCTGGCACTGGCCAACCGTGCCTACCGAACCGACCTGCAGGTGGGCGAGCGGGTGAGCTTCGCGCTCCGGGATGCCTTGTTCGAGGAGGGCCGGGACGTCTCGGATCCGGTGACCCTCGAGTACCTCGCCCACGACCTCGGCGTCGTCATGCCCGACGAGTCCGACCGTACTGCCGTGGTAGCCGACTGGCACGAGGGTCAGCAACGGGGCGTGCTGGGCTCGCCGCACTTCTTCTGCGGTGATATCGACGTGTTCTGCCCGTCGCTCGACATGACGAAGGACCCTGTCGAGAGGTTGTCGGTCGTCCGGGACGTCTCGCGTCTGACGGAGTTCGTGGAGCGGTGCCTGGCCCTTCCCGGGCCCGCATGAGTTGTAGGCGCATGCTCGGGACGGCTCGCTCTTGATACCCCAGGGGGTATAAGGTAGGCTGGGTTCAGCAAGACAGATGGAGGTCCGACATGGCACGAGTGGTAGTCCTGGGAGGAGGGATCGCCGGCCACACGGCGGCGCTCCACCTCTCCCGGATGCTCAAGCGGTCCGACGAGGTCGTGGTGGTCACCCCGAACTCGCAGTGGAACTGGATCCCGTCGAACATCTGGGTCGGGGTCGGCAAGATGAAGACCGACCAGGTGACCTTCAAGCTCGGTCCGATCTACAAGCGCAAGGGGATCGGCTACGAGCAGGCACTGGCGACCGCCATCCACCCAGAGGGCGACGCGACACACGACTCGCCCTATGTCAAGGTGACCTACACCGACCCGGCCCGCTCGGGCGAACACGGCGAGCTGGCCTACGACTACCTGATCAACGCCACCGGCCCGATGCTCAACTTCGGGGCCACGCCGGGTTTGGGCCCCGACGGCCACTCCTACTCGGTGTGCACCTCGGGTCACGCAGTCGAGGCGGCGGCGGCGCTCCACGAGTCGATCGCCAAGATGAAGCAGGGCGAGCAACAGGTCCTCGTCGTCGGCATGGGGCACGGGACGTGCACGTGCGAGGGCGCGGCTTTCGAGTACGCCTTCAACGTCGAGCACGAGGTACGCCAGGCGGGGGTGCGCGACCTGGCCGACATCGTGTACCTGACCAACGAGTACGAGCTCGGGGACTTCGGGGTCGGTGGGCTGACCTTCACCCAGCAGGGGTTCCAGACCACGTCGAAGCTGTGGACCGAGTCGCTCTTCCGGGAGCGGGCGATCCGGGCCATCACAGGGGCCCACGTCACCGGCGTCGAGGACGGTATCGTCCACTACGAGCAGCTGGACGGCACCAGTAATACGCTGGCGTTCGACTTCGCCATGCTCCTCCCTCCCTTCCGCGGGGTCGACCTCCAGGTGCTCGACAAGGACGGCGAGGACATCAGCGCCGAGTTCTTCGCCCCCAACGGGTTCATGAAAGTCGACGCCGACTACACGGCCAAGCCGTTCGACGAGTGGCGGGCCGAGGACTGGCCCCGCACCTACCAGGTGCCCCGGTTCCCCAACATCTTCGCCGTGGGGATCGCCTTCGCCCCGCCCCACCAGATCTCGCGGCCGCGGACGTCACCCCACGGCACGGTCATCGCCCCGTCGCCGCCGCGCACAGGCATGCCGTCGGGAATCATGGGCAAGCTGGCGGCTACCAACATCGCCGCCATGATCGAGAAGGGCGACGCGGTCCAGGTCCGGTCGGCCTCGATGGCCGACATGGCGGCAGCCTGTGTCGCGTCGGCCGGGTCCGGCTTACGCCACGGCAGCGCGGCGTCGATGACCATGTACCCGGTCGTGCCCGACCTCGTGAAGTACCCGGGCACGGGGCGCAGCCTCAAGGACACCTTCGGCGAGATCGGCCTGGCGGGGCACTGGATCAAGCTGGCGCTCCATTACATGTTCATCTACAAGGCCAAGGCTCGCCCGGGCTGGCACCTGATCCCCGAGTAGGAGAGGAGAGAACGATGGACCACACGGCAGACGACATCGCCAGTGCACCGCTCCCGACGGCCAAGACCCTTCGGGCCAGAACGAGCCTGATCGCCCAGTTCGCGCGCTTCCTCGCCATCAACCTGAAGATGGCGAAGATCATCCGCAAGGAACTTCGCTGAGCGGGTCACCGCTCGAGCTGACGAAAGGAACGACGTATGTGTGCAGAAGTGACATGCAAGCAGTGCGGCCACCCGTCCTGGAAGGGGTGCGGCATGCACGTCGAGCAGGTTCTGGGCCACGTCGCCCCAGCTGATCGGTGCAAGTGCCGCGCTCGCACTGTGACGAAGGGACGACGCTGGTTCGGTCGATGAGCACGAGCTCGAAGGAACGATCGGAGCCGCTGCCGGCAGGTGCCGGCGACGGGACCCCGGCCTCGCCGCGGGGCGTGCCAGGGCTACCTTCCGTGGTCTCCGACCAACGGAAGGTGTGACCATGGACAGCCGGCAGTGGGACGAGCGCTACAGCGGCGACGAGTTGGTGTGGACGAGCACGCCCAACCAGTTCCTCGTCGCCGAGGTCGTCGGACTTCCTGCGGGCCGGGCGGTGGATCTCGCCTGCGGCGAGGGTCGAAACTCGATCTGGCTCGCGGAACAGGGCTGGGAGGTGACCGGTGTGGACTTCTCGCCGGTCGGGCTGGCGAAGGCCAAGCGGTTCGCCGACCTCAGGGGCGTCCAGGTCGCATGGGTCGAGTCTCCCGTGGAGAACTGGACGCCACCTTCAGACGGCTTCGACCTCGTGGCCATGCTCTACCTGCAGCTCCCGTTGCCCACCCGCTCAGCCGCGCTTGCCACCGCGGCTTCAGCTGTGGCCCCGGGTGGCACCTTGCTTGTCGTGGCGCACGATGTCGACAACCTGACTCGGGGGTATGGGGGGCCGCAGAATCCTGACGTGCTCTATCGGGTCAGCGAGGTGACGGAGGCTGCGGTGGATGCCGGCCTGACCGTAGAGCGGGCGGAACAGGCAATCCGGGTCCTGGACACGGACGACGGCCCGAGAGATGCGGTCGACACCGTCGTGCGCGCCGTCAATTCCAGACAACGCCTTCCGTAAGCTGACGCAGTAGCCGGGTGGCCGCAGGCATCAGTGGTCGTTCGTTCGGCCAGATCGCACGGATTCGTCGATCGAGTGGGATGCCTGATGTCGCCACGACGACCAGCCGACCGTCGGTCACCTCTGGTTCGACGGCCAACCGGCTGAGCACGCCAGGCCCAGTTCCTGCTGCGACGGAGGCTTTGATGGCCGTCGTCGACGCCAACTCGACGAGGGGCGTGGGCTCCAACCCGGATGCGCTGAGGGCGCGCTCGAACACTTCTCGTGTGCCCGATCCCGCTTCACGCAGCACGAGTGCCGTCGCTGCGAGGTCGGCAGCGGACAGCGGTCGGCGCCGGCGCGCCCGCCCATGGATGAGACGGCGCCACCACGACCACGAGGTCGTCGCCCGCCACGACTCGGGTCTGCAGATCAGGCGGATCATCCGGTCCCTCGATGAATCCGATGTCGGCACCGCGGCGCAGCATGATTTCGGTAACGTGCCCGGAATTCCCCATGTCCAGGGAGACAGCGATGTCCGGGTCGGATCCTCGCAGGCGGCTCAGCCATCCCGGGACGAGGTACTCGGCCACGGTCATGCTGGCCGCGATGCGCAGGGTGTCCCGACCCTCGCACCGCACTGCTGCCGTCCCGAGGAGCAAGTCCCGCATTCCCTCGAGCACCGCCTCGCTCCACTGCACGACCGCGAGCCCGGTGACGGTGAGGCGAGCCCGACCGGCCGACTGGCCGACCGGTCCAGGAGCTCCAGGTCGAGCGTCCGCTCCAGCGTCCGGAGCCGCATGCTCGCCGCTGGCTGACTGATGTGGTGCGCGCCGGCAGCCTGACGGATCGAGCCCAACTCGGCCACGCTGCGGAGCAAGTCGAGCGAGCGGATGTCAGGGACCGGTTCGGCTAGAGGCATGAGGCAACCTTATGGGATCGCGCCGAGGTTCGGTCTACGGGCGGCCTATCGGCCGGCCTTGACCGGCCTTTCCTGCGACCGCCTGCGCTTTTGCAAGAGTCCATCGAGCTGGTTGATTGAGCTGCGAAGGTGACACGCTCAGCCCTTCGACGAGGTCGAGGGTGACGTGGGGTCGGACAACAGGGTGAGGCTCAGACAAAACCTGGCTGCGAATGTCACCTCGTCCCGGGTGGTGCGATCTCCGCTCGGGTGACGTTCGAGGTGACGCCAATCCGGATCATGGGTTTCGATCAGACGTACAACGTGCGCTAACGGAACCGGGCAGCACCGCGAGTCTGATTCACGGATTCGACTACGACCCAGGAGTCAGAAGTTCCATGCCGACCTCACTCCCAGACGACGTAAAACACCTCTCGTGGGCCGCCGAGCAATTGGGGATCGGCACCTCGACTGCCTATCGGCTGGTCGCTGTCGGCAAGATACTTGGGGCTTTCCGGATCGGGACTCAGTGGCGGGTCTCCGTCCCGCGCTTCCTCGCCGAGGTCCATGGAGCGGTGGCGGACAGCGAATCCCGTTGACCGACGAAGGCGAGTCAACTCTGTAAGGGCTTCTTCGGCAACGCCAGAGCGCGACCGAGAGCGGCGGCGGCCTCGTGGTCTCGTTCGGGGAGGACGTGGCAATACACCCTCAGAGTCACGGCGGTGTCAGCGTGGCCCAAGCGCCCCGCCACTGTTCGCACGTCGTGGCCGCCGGCGATCAACTGGGTAGCCGAGAAGTGACGGAGGGCATGGAGATGCGTATCCACCCCGGCAGCCTTGGCCACGCGAGGCACGAACTTCGACACGACATCCGGCCTGACCGGCTCGGAACCCACGGGCGACCTCGAGAAGATGAAGGCATCCGGTGGGACTTTGAGACCGAGGTCTGCTGCCAGCTTGTCGACTTGGGCTCTGTGACTGCGCAGGACCTCGACAGCCACCTCGTCGATTCCGACACGCCGGACCTGGTGGGTCTTTGTCGGCTTCTCTCCCCAGCCGCCACCTTTCGTTTCGTAGACGCTACGTCCGATGGCTAGGACGCCTGCCTGCCAGTCCAGATCGCTCCAGCGCAGAGCGCACAGCTCGCCTCGACGTGCCCCGGTGAGCGCCCCGATAAAGAGCAACGCCGCGAGCATCGGCTCGACCTTCTCGGCTTCGGTGATGAGTGCTTGCACCTGAGCGACGTCAGGAGCTTTGATCTGCCCTGCGTGAACTGGCGGAGGGCTCGCCTTCCGGGCGACGTTGTCACCCACCATGTTCCACCGTTCGCCTTGAGCCAGCATGGCGCTGATGAAGGTATGGAGACGCCGCACGGTCAGCGGTTTGTTCCCCCGAGCAGTGAGCTTGGAATAGAGACCGTCAAGCTGTAAAGCCGTGAGCTTCGAGAGACGCACCTTTTCGAGTTCAGGTCGCACGACAGCGTTGGCGAGCTGGTGGTACTTCCGCAGCGTGGTGGGGGAGTGGCCGATCGATTCGCAGTGGTTCAGCCAGAGGTCGAGGAGTGTCCCCACCGTCTCCTTCCCCGCGCTGATCTTTCCAGCCCCTACTTCGGAGACGAGCTTGGCCAGCTCACGATCCGCCAGTCGCGCTCCGGCCCCGGGCTAGCGCTCGGGGGCATGCACCATCTTGCTGATCTGGATCGGTGTGCCGTTTGCTCGCCGGCCCGCGTAGACGCGCAATCTCCAGACGCCGGGGGCGATTTCGGTCTTGGAGCCCGTCACGCCGCAGATTGTAGTCAAAGTCCCTGGTCAGAGAGCGGAGGGAGGGGGATTCGAACCCCCGGGCCTTGTGGGCCAAGGCTTTTCAAGAGCCTCGCATTCGTCCGCTCTGCCATCCCTCCGAACGGGTCCAGGGTAGTGCGGGCGGTCGCGCCCGGAATACTGACCCTGATGGATCAGCCGGCGGCTATCTGGGTCCGCAAGGAGGTGATCCAGGCATCGGCTTCACGCCAGGCCATGCCTGCCTGCTCACGGGCGGCCGGGCCGTGCTCTCCGGCGGCGGGGTAGGAGCCGAGGAATTTCACGGCGGCGATCTCGGCATGGAGAACCCGCAAGCAGTCGGCCACGACTTCGTGGGCCAGGTGCCCCGAGAGATCGATCAGAAAGCAGTAGTCACCGAGACCCCGTTTCGTCGGCCGGGACTCGAGTTTGGTCAGGTTGATACTTCGGGCCGCGAACTCGCTGAGAATGGCGTGAAGGCTCCCAGGACGGTCCTCTCGCTGGAAGCACACGATGCTCGTCTTGTCGTGACCCGTCGGGGCGGGAATGCCGCTCGGCGCCAGGGCCACGAAGCGCGTCTGGTTGTCCGGATGGTCCTCCACCGCTGATGCCAGGATGTCGAGGCCATAGAGCTCGGCGGCGAGCCGGGGAGCCAGGGCAGCTGTGTCGAGCCGACGTTCCTCGCCCACGATCCGAGCCGCCTCGGCCGTCGAGTTTGTCGGCACCACCTCGGCATCGGCGAGTTGCTCGGCCAGGAACCGGCGGCACTGCCCGCTGGCGTGGGGAAACGACAGCACCCGCGTGATGGAGGCCAGTTCCGATCCGGCCGGCGCCATCAGTTGCATATGCACGTCCAGGACGACCTCGCGCTGAATGAGGAGCTCGACGTCGAAGACCAGGCTGTCCACGATGGCGTTCACGGTGCCCTCGATGGAGTTCTCGATGGGCACGAAGGCGAGGTCTGCCGATCCCGTCTGCACGGCATCGAGCACCTCGGCCAGGCCTCCCAACGGAAGCACTTCTCTCGATGCGTAGTCGTTCTGGGTAAACAGCGCCTCCTCGGTGAAGGTGCCCGCGGGTCCCAGGAAGGCGATCGTGCCCAGATGGCCTCTCGGCCTGCGACTGTTCTCCGGGGTCGCAGGCGTCTCCATGTCCGGGCAGGATAGTGGCGACCATGGACGAGCCCGCCTTACGCCAACTCCTTGACGACGTCCGTGCCAGCGTCGTCACCCCAGACGAGGCGGCGGCGCGGCTGCGGCGTCTCCCCTTTGCCGATTTGGGCTTCGCCCGGGTCGACCACCATCGGCGGCTCCGTCAGCGGGTGGGGGAGGCGGTCTACGCCCCGGGCAAGAGCCCGGAGCAGTGTGCCCTCATCGTCTCCGAGCTGTTGTCGGAACCGGCCGGTGGCCCGGTCATCTTGACCCGGGCCGAACCGGCCCAGGTGGCGGCCTCCACCGAGGCGTCGCCCGAGGGAGAGGTGACGGCCACGGGATCGCTCTCCACCGTCGTCTGGCGGCCCACACCGTTGCGTCCGGGACGGGTGGTCGTGGTCACGGCGGGGACAGCCGATCTTCCGGTGGCCGATGAGTGCGTGGCCGTCCTGCGCGCCTACGGCCTGCACCCGACTCTGCTGGCCGACTGCGGAGTGGCGGGGGTCCACCGGTTGCTCGCTTCGGTCGACGAGTTGGCCGACGCCGATGCCGTCGTCGTCGTGGCCGGTATGGAGGGAGCACTGGCCAGCCTCGTCGGGGGTATCACTGGGGCCCCGGTCGTCGCCATTCCTGTCTCCACCGGATACGGTGCCGCCCTCGAGGGGGTCACCGCCCTGCTCGCTATGCATGCCTCGTGCGCCGCTGGCCTCACGGTGGTCGGTATCGACAACGGGTTCGGTGCCGCCTGCGCCGTGGCTCGGATCCTGCCGTGACCACCGCCAGTCTGCGGTCCCCGTCAGCCTCACCGGGCGCGTGGAGCACTCCCGGCGACCGGTCGTCGTCGCCGACGATCGCCTGGTTCCATTGCTTCGCCGGCATTGCCGGCGACATGGCCCTCGGTTCTCTCCTCGATGCGGGCGCCGATCTGGCCGAAGTACTGAGCCTCCTGGAACGACTTCCCTTTCGGGGCTGGGGGCTCACTGTCGAGCCCGTACTCCGGGCCGGTATCGCGGCCACCCGTGCGGTGGTGGACGTCACCGATGACGTCATCGTCCGCACCCACGCCCACATCGTCGGGCTGGTGGAAGAAGCGCGCCTTCCTCCGCGCGTGGCGCGTCGCGCCCTCGACACTTTCGCCGCCCTGGCCGATGTCGAAGGCCGTCTCCACCGTCGCTCGCCCGCCCAGGTCCACTTCCACGAGGTCGGTTCGCACGACACGATCGTCGACGTGGTCGGCACGGCGGCCGCCCTCGAGGTTCTCGGCGTCGATCGGGTCACCGCGTCGTCCGTCGCCACCGGGACGGGGACCATTCGCACCTCTCACGGATTTCTCCCCAACCCCTCGCCCGCCGTCGTCCGTCTCCTGGAGGGCGTGCCGACCTGGGGCCGCGACGTCGCCGTCGAGCTCACCACTCCGACGGGGGCCGCTCTCCTCGCCGCCATGGCCACAGACTTCGGGCCCCTGCCGCCCATGCGGATCACGGCGTCGGGCTTCGGTGCCGGGAGCAACGAACTCGACGGCCTGCCCAACTGCACCCAGGTCGTGGTGGGGGAATCGGTCGCTCTCTCGGAGCCCGGTCAACCGGTGGTCGTTCTCGAAGCGAATCTCGACGACGCCACCGGCGAAACCCTGGCCTACGCCGTGCAGGTCCTCCTCGACGCCGGTGCCCTCGACGCCTGGATCACCCCCGTCATCATGAAGAAGGGCCGTCCCGGCCATACGATCAGCGCCCTCGTCGATCCGGCCCTGGTCGCGTCGGTGCGCCACGCGCTGCGGACCGAGACCGGAAGCCTCGGGGTCCGAGCCACCACCCAGGAGCGGTGGCCGGCAACGAGGGCCATGGACGAGGTGGAAGTGGAGGGAGTGGTTGTCCGGGTGAAAGTCAGCCCCGGAAGGGTGAAGGTCGAGCATGACGACGCGGCGCGGCTGGCCACCCGCACCGGGCTCCCTCTGCGCGAGGTCGCCGCCCGGGCCGAAGCGGCGTGGCGCCGAGGCCGTGACGCAGCCGATCCCGACAGCGCCGCCCGAAGCCCCGGAGCCGGTGGCGACGCCGGTGATCCGCCACACGAACCACCCGACGGCCCCACGCCGGCATAACGCCCGGTCCCTTTCCCGAAGAGGCGCCCCTCGGTAGCGCCGGGATGACCGGTACCGTGGGCGGCAATGCCAGCGCCACCAGATCGAGCGGAGCCGCCCGCCAATCCCGACGACTGGACCGACGAGCAGTGGTTGGCGTGGCTCGAGGCGACCGAACCCGACGACCCCGACCCCGATCCCGGACCCCGCATGGCGGCGTGGCGCAGCCACCCGGTGGGCGGGGCCATGGGTGCCGCCATGCTGGGTCTGCGCGACGCCATCTACGGACGACCGGACAACGAGGTGGCCATCGTCCAGGAGGCGGGAGGCGACCCGCCCAACGACGACCTCCACGACATTCGTCTCGACCCCGACCACCCCGAACGCTCCGAGGTGGTCGTCCGTTCGCGGCCACCGGCGCCTCCGGCGTCGGGGCCGTCGAGACCGGGATCCGCGACATCGGGACCCGACGTACCCGGAGCCTGACGATGGTGGCGTACCGACTGGTCGCCTAGTTGGCCGTGGCCGCCTCGATCACGAGACCGGCCGCCACCAGTGTCTCCTCCGCGTTCATGGGTGCCACCAGCTGCAGGCTCGCCGGCAGGTGTCCTTCGGTCGGCACCGGCAGGGACAGCGCGGGGACGCCGGCCAGATTGACGGGCAAGGTGCAGCGCGCCACCAGCAGGTCATTGGCGTGATCGATCATGGGGGGAAAGATGCTCAGTGTCGGTGTCGCCACCAGGTCGACCCGCTTCATCACGGCGCCGAGCCGACTGTTCCACAGCGCCTGCGCCGTGCGGGCGGCCGACAGCGAGACCTGATCCGACGAATCGCGACCGAGGTGCAGGCGGTCGAGGACGTCGCGGCCGATGCCATCGGGCCGGGTCTCGGCCAACAGCCGGTTGCAGTTCCAGGCCTCGGCCACGAGCAGGAGGCCGGCCGTGGTCGCCACCGACTCCCATTCCGGCATGTCGATATCGACGATCTCCCATCCGGTGGCGGCCAGGGCCCGGTCGATGGCGGCGTCGATCTTGGGATCGGCCTCCAACCGCAGCCGGCCCACCCGCCACGGGGCCGCCTCCGCCGCTGCGAATCCCGGTTCGAGAAGGGCCATGCCCAACTCGACCCCTTTGACATCGCGGGCCATGGGTCCGACGGTGTCGAAGCTCGGTGATAGGGGCCATACCCCTTCGAGGGGGATCCGTCCCCAGGTCGTTTTCAGTCCCGTCGTCCCGCAGCAGGCCGAAGGGATCCGCACCGAACCCCCGGTGTCGCTGCCGTAGGCGACGTCCGCTTCGCCGGTGGCCACGGCCACAGCCGAACCGCTGGACGACCCTCCCGGTACGCGGGTGGCGTCCAGAGGATTGACCGGCGTTCCGAACCACGGGTTCACACCGGTCACGCCGAAGGCCAACTCGTGGAGGTTCGTCCGGCCCACGATGCGAGCCCCGGCGGCCCGCGCTCCCGCCAGACAGAGGGCGTCGACCGGGGCCGGAGGAGCGGTCTCGGCCACGGCCCGGCAACCGGCCGTCGTCGGGACGCCTTCCATGTCGATCAGGTCCTTGACGGCGAGCCGAACGCCCGGTCCCGAGGTATCGAATCGCGTGATGAATGTGGACATTGGGTCCGACCTTACCCAGAACCGCTATTTTCCATGCCGGGAAGCGGTCAGCGCTCCGCCAGGGGGTGGTTCCACCGGTAGACGTTCGTGGCGCGCTGCTCGAAACCCAGCCGGACGTACAGCCGATTGGCCGCCTCACGCGAGGGCCGGGATGTCAGGTCCACGGTGAGGGCACCGGCGGCGCCGGCCCGGTCGAGAGCTTCATGGACGAGGGCGGCGCCGATCCCCTGGCCGCGGATCGACGTGTCCACGACCACGTCCTCGATCCACGCCCGCGGGCCGGTGGGGGCCCGGAAGAGAACGAGGGTGAGCGACCCCACGATGGTCCCGGCATCGTCGCGCGCCACCAGCAGCACCGTCGCCGGAGAAGTGGCGATCTCGCCGATGTCAGCCATGGTCGGCGCCGGGGCCGATGACGACAATTGGGGGATCAACCGGCACAAAGCGTCGATGACGTCCGGGTCGACCGATGTGACCTCTGTCACCTCGATGCCGTCATTCCTGGGAGCGTCGGATTGCCGGGGTCCGGTCACGAAACCGGCAGTGTAGAGCCATGCCGACTCCGGCCCGCAGTCGGGCTACCGTCCAGGGAGCCCGGCTCTCTGCGCCGGGAAGGAGGGGCGCCCCAGTGGTCGACGGAGACGCAGGACAACAGCAGCGGGCACCACGGGAAGTCGGTCGCCCGAACATTCTTCTCGTCGTCTCCGACCAGGAGCGCCAGCGGGGTTGGCTGCCACCATCGGTCAGCTTGCCCTGGCGCGACCGCCTCATTTCCGAGGGGCTCGAGTTCACCCGCTACTACACCCACTCGTCTCCTTGTTCGCCGAGCCGGGCCAGTCTCCTCACCGGCCGCTACCTCCCGGGTCACGGGGTCACCGACAACGTGATCATGCCGGAGCACGCCGAGCTCGACCCGTCGGTGCCGACCGTCGGTTCCCTGCTCCGCGCCGGCGGTTACCGCTCCTCCTATATCGGTAAATGGCATCTGTCGCAGTCCGAGCACCCCGACATGGAGGCCTACGGCTACTCCGACTGGGACGGAAACGATCGACACTTCATGGGATGGGCCGGGACAGGTGTCCACTTCGATCCCGTCATCGCCTCCAATGCCGCCCACTGGCTACGGACCAACGCCGCGACCCCGACGGCAGCGGGCGCCTCGGCCCCCGCACCGTGGTTCTTGACCGTTGCCCTCGTGAATCCGCATGACGTCATGTGGTTCCCGGTCGACCAACCCGGCTACCGCGAGCGTCATCCCGATGAGGTGGCCGGCATTCGCCGCATCCTCGAGAGCGCGGCCTGGAAGGAAGACGACGCCCTTCCCATCTACGGAGACTCCTACGACGAGGTGTTCGAGGAGCTCCCGGCCAACTTCTCCGACGACCTCCACGCCAAGCCCGAGGCCCACCGGCAGTGGCGTTGGGATCAGCAGCACGGCCTGTGGGGATACATCGACCCGTCGGACAAGAAGGCGTGGTTGCGTCACCTCGACTACTACGTGGAGCTCCACCGCCTGGCCGACCGGAGCCTCGGGACCGTGCTCCAGGCGTTGCAAGACAGTGGCGCCTGGGACGACACCGTCGTCATCTTCACCTCCGACCACGGCGACATGTGCGGATCACACGGCCTGCGGTCCAAGGGCCCGTTCGTCTACGACGAGATCATGCGGGTTCCTCTCTATGTCCGGGCGCCTGGAATCACCGGTCCGCACACCGCCACCGATGCCCTGGCCACCCACGTCGATCTGGCCGCCACCGTCTGCTCCCTGGCCGGAATCGACCCGGCGCTGGCGACGGGCACCGACGGTCCCACCCTCCAGGGTCTCGACCTGTCGCCCGTCCTGGCCGATCCGGCGGCGTCGGTGCGTGACCACGTTCTCTTCGCCCAGGACTCGGCCCAGACCCAGAACCTGAACAACGTCCGTTACGCGTTGCGCGGCTTCTTCGACGGCACGACCAAGTACGCCCGCTACTACGGGGTGGGCGGCGGGAAGCCGTCCACCGGTCTGTGGGGAAAGGATCCCGGCCGCAAGCTCTTCGATGTGGACTGCGCCTTCGACGACCAGGACCACGAGTGGTACGACCACGACTCGGACCCCCTCGAGCTCGTCAACATGGCCAACGACAGATCGCGACGCAATGAACTGCGAGACGTCTTCGCCCGCATGCGTGCCTATGAGAACGAGGAGTTGGTCGCCATGCGACCGTCGAACGGATCGCCGTAAAGCCGTGCCCGTCTCTCTTCGCGACGCCACCATCGCCAACCTCGCACCGCCCGACGCGGTCGAGGTGGCGATACTGAGCCGGGGTGTGGTGAGCGCCGTGAGGATTGCCCGAGGACACGCTCGGCCGGCGCGTGACCGAGTTCTACCGGGCCCGGGGTTTCGCCTATCCGGGACAGCCCGGCTCGGCGCCGCCGTTGCTCGCCCAGCACGACTGGGTGCATGTCCTGGCCGACTACGGCACGACCGTCGAATCCGAGCTCGAGGTCTTCGCCTTCATCGCCCGGGCCAACGACGACATGCGGGCGTTCTCCCTCCTGGCCATGGTGGTCTCTCTGTTCGAGACGGGTTATCTGCGCACCGGTGCCGGTCTCTTCGAGTACTCACCGGGGCACCTGTCCCGGAGCGGCATGTCGACCCGGGTGGCCGACGCCATGCGCCGGGGTGCGCTGTGCCGGGGAAGTGTCGACTACATGCGGACCGACTGGTTCGACTTGGCGGACCTGCCTGCCCATGATGTCCGCCGGCATTTCTCTGTGGTGGAGAAATCCCCCGAGGCGACGACGGCGCGGTCCGTGGGTCCCTGGGAGCCGGGGGGCATCAGCCCGTTCCAGCTGCGGGCGGGAACGGCCCTGGCCGAGCGTCTCGGACGGCGCTACGAGTCATACGGAGCGAGTTCTGGCCGAAGACTGAACGCTTCAGCGCCCGGGGGGAAATCTCACGGTGGGCACCGGCTGGAAGCGGCGATCGGCCTCACTGTGCAGCCGGGGGGCCAACAGCCTCCCCTTGCGCAGGAAGCTGATCGAAGATTGTGCACGGTTTCCGACGATGCTCCAGTCGGCCAGCGCCTTGTCGACCCGTATCCGCACCGCCGTCGGCTGACCGGGTCTGCTCTCAGACATGGCGTGGCCGACGAAGGTCCGGTTCTCCTGTCCGGTGAAGACTTCGGGGTGGCTGTGCATGGTGAGGCAGGCGGGTCCATTACCGATCGACAGAGCGCCGGGGCCCAGCTGCACGACAAAGCCGTCGTCGACCAGCCGTGTCGACGTCACCGGCAGGCAGGTGGGAAAGCCATTGGCACCTATGACGGTGAGGTCCTGGAGAGGCAGCCGGGCACAGACGTCGGCCGCCTTGTGGCGCCACGACGTCGGCGGGTGCAACCACGCCTTCGGCTGCGAGCCGGAAGGGGCGGGATCGGAAAGGGGCGCCGCTGTTCCCTCGGGAGCGTGCCATGACTGTGCCGCTTCCTTCAGTTGCCGGTCGGGCCACCAAAACACGTGCAGGGGGGTGATTTCTATCCAGATCCGGGCGAAGTACCACCCCATGCGCTGCAGGACGAAGCGGGGTTGGCCCTTCGTGGCTTCGGGAAGTTTCTCTGTGCTCCGGCGGATGTACCGGTCGGTGTTGTCCTGGAGGTCGCTGTCGCGCACGGTGGCGAGACCCTGGACGAGGACGGTGGGCGGCTGGTCGATCCCCGAGCCGACGGGGTCGGCGAAGAGCAGGCAGACGCGAGGGTCCCGGCGGGCCCGTTCCGCCTTGGCCGGATAGGTGAGTCCCGTCGAGATATCGAGTGTGCGCCCTTCGACACCGACATACGGGGTCGTCGGCACCGTGACGGGGGATCCGGTCCGGGTCAGGCTGGCGTACTCGGCGGTCGCCGATCGTTCCCACACCTGGAGAAGATCAGCCGGCCAAGGCGCCTGGCCGCCTGCCGGGGACACCGATGGTGAGGTGGGCGTGTCCATTCACCGGTGACCTTACCCATCGGTCGGGCCCGAAGCTGAGGTGACCAATCGCCGCTCGGGGAGGCTCCGTGGGCCCGACTCGCTCCTATCGCGCCGCCCCCGCCCCACCGAACCCACCACGGAAGCGCTATACACAGCTACACAGAGAGTCGCCGTCCGCACACGCGCCGGGACAGCGGCCCCGGTGAGAGCGGACTCAGTCGAATTAATACAGTCGAATTTGCGGACCATCTCCAATTAACGGACCATCTCCAATTAATGGGCAATGTGGATTAGAAGGTCGTCAGTGATGAAAGCGTTGTGGGACAGATGACGGAGGCGTCAGGGTCCGACCATCGGGGACGTCGCGTCTCGAGACGCACCTTTCTCCGCCGTGTGCTGGCCGCCGTGGGGCTCGGCGGTGCCTCTTTCGGCGTGGCCGAGCTCGCGTCCTCCGGCGCCGTCAACCCGCGCCGTCACGCGGTGGCGGCCCGTCACCGCGTGGCCGGTCGCCGGAGCCACGCACTTCCCGAGGTGCGACGGACGGCGCTTCCGGGGGGGTCCGTGGTGCCCACGGCGATGTGGGTGAAGCGTGAGAACGCCCAGGCGGGGACCACAGGATGGGTCGTCACCGGCACCCAGACACCGCGTTCCATCGAGGGATTCGCCGACGTCACGAGTGCCGTGGCCGGCAACGACGTGACCCTCTTCGTGAACACGACGGCTCGCAGCTTCCATGTCGAGGCCTACCGGATGGGCTACTACCAGGGCCTGGGCGGTCGGTTGATCTGGACATCGGACGACGCGGCCGGGGTCGGACAGTCTCCGCCCACCGTCATCGCCGGATTCAATACCGTGCAGACCAGGTGGACGCCGTCGCTCACGGTCCCCATCGACGCGACGTGGCCTCCCGGCGCCTATCTGCTCAAGCTGGTCGGCGACGGGGGCGAGCAGCAGTACGTACCGTTGTGCGTCCGCGACGACGCCAGCAGGGCGGCCTTTGTCGTGCAGCACAGCGTCACCACCTGGCAGGCCTACAACCTGTGGGGTGGCTACAGCCTGTACAACGGTGTGGCGGCCGGTGGCTTGGCGTTCAGTCAGAGTACGGGCGGAAAGGATTTCGCGCACCGAGCACGCCTGGTCTCGTTCGACCGTCCGTATTCCCACGACTGGGCCCAGGGGGCTTCGGACTTCATCGGCAACGAGTTCCCCCTGATCTTCCACATGGAGAGCCTCGGCCTCGACGTGACGTACTGGACCGACGTGGACCTGCACGAGCAGCCGCAACGGCTGTTACAGCACCGCTGCCTCTTCAGCTTGGGCCACGATGAGTACTGGTCGAAGGAGATGCGCGACGGCGCCACCTGGGCCCACAACGTCGGCGTCAACCTGGGATTCCTGGGGGCCAACGCCTGCTACCGCCAGATCCGTTTCCAGCCCTCGCCGGTGGGGCCCAATCGCATCGAGGTCTGCTACAAGTCGGCCGCAGAGGACCCGCTGTTCGGGAAAGACAACGCTCGGGTGACCGGGCCCGAGTGGGCGGCGCCGCCGACGTCGTGGGACGAGAGCCAGTTGATCGGGAGCATGTACCAAGACGTCGGGGCCGACGCCGCCATGGTGGTCACGGATGCCTCATCGTGGTTCTGGGCCGGCACCGGCGTCACCGACGGCCAGGCTCTTGACCATGTCGTCCAAGGCGAGTACGACCGTTTCGACACCGCTGTCCCCGGTCCTCGCAACGTCGAGATCTTGGCCCACTCACCCGTAACGAACCGCGGTCCCGGGCGCTATTCGGACGTCACCTGGTACACCACCCCCGGCGGTGGTGGCGTGTTCGCCACCGGAAACGCCTCGTGGGTGAACAAGCTCTCCAACACCACGGCCTTTCCGACCATCGTCGTCCCGGCCGCCATCCCCGGTGTCACCGAAGTCTTACTCCGAGCCATGGAGAACGTCTACGCCACCCTCGGCACCGGTCCGGGATCGTCGGTCAGACCATCGAATGCGAACTGGCAACAGGTGGCCCCCGTGTCGGGAGCACCAGCCCCTGGTTCAACCGTGTCGGCCTGACGGACCGTCGGACTACGAGGTCGTCGGTTGTCGGACGCGACGCCGGGGCTCGGTTCGCTCCCGATCGATCGTGAACGGGTAACAACCGCATTCGGACCCAGGCGCCCTCCCGGGGGAGGTGGAGGGCGCCTGGGCCGGACGCGGTTCAGGCAGCCTGTTGGGAGGAGCTGGCGACGCTTACCCGGTACAGCTGCGCTTCGATCTCGGCGATCGAAGACGCAGCGCGGTTGACCTCGTACTGGGCATTCAGAATGGCTCTAGGGCCAGTCGCCCGTTGCACGACTTCCGTGATCTTCCGCAGCAGTATCTGCACGAGTCGCCTCCTTGGGGACGTTTTTCGGTGCCACTGTGACGGTACGCGAAAGACGTGTCCGTTCGGTCACGGCTCTGTGAACGGCACGAGAACTGTAAGGAAACCCCTTGCGTCAGGGTCGGTCGTGGAACGACCGGTCCTCTTCGCCCCCGGGGGGCTCGATCCGGGGGACCGGCCTGACCGGTGCCGGCCGCGCCGCGGAGGGTGGCGCCGGGAGGAAAACCGGCTCCTTGCGGCGCCGGCCGCCAGGGGGATCGGCGACGGGCGGCGTTGTCGGCGCCGCGGGCTCGTCCAGGAACGTCGGCTCGTCTATGTCGTCGGGGAGGACGGGCACCGAGCGCAGAGCCGGCGCGTACTCGTCGTCCCAGTCCGGATCGTCATCGGGGGTGGCGTCTGAGTGCGCCGGCGAGCGGGGGCTCTGCGGAAGCGGTGGCGGAGCGTCCGGCTCCTCGTGGCCGGAGAGGTCCTCGGTCGGCGGGCGGGCCGGTGTGGACGGAACGGGCGACCGGGTCTGGGGAGGACCGGCTTCGTGGCATCGGTCTTCCATCAAGGCCTTCAGCTTCCGCCAGCGCCGACCATTCACGGCCTTCAGGCGGCCGGGGACCGTCTCCATCAGGCGATCGCTCTCGCTGCGGTATCGCTCGGCCACCGCCCCCATGGCGAAAACAGCAGCGGGGGACAACCCGGAGTTCTCGGCCGTGGCCAGGAAGTGGAGGCGTTCGGCCGCCACCTGGCCGTCGTGCATGAGGCCCAGGCAGTCCTGCAAACCCACCACCTGCTTCACGAACGGCCGTGTCTTGCCGTCGTAGATCTCAGAGACGAACTCGAGGGCATAGCGAAGACGCTTGCAGCGGATACGTAGCCGGTGGAAGTCCGCCTGCACGCCGGTTCGACGTGCTCGGCGCGCCGCTTTAGCGGCAGAGCGGTGGCGGCCCAGGATGAGCGCGGGGACGACAGCCGTGGCCCGGGCCTGCGCCGCTCTAACCAGACGAGCCGATCCCTGGCCGGGCCCGGAGCGGAGCATGGAGGTGAACTCGGTCACGATGTGTTCGTAGCGCGGGGAATCGAGCCCGGCGAGGAGGTTCCTCCTGGCCACGTCGCGCTCGCGCTCGAGAACGCCGGCCAGTTCCGCTAGCGCGTCACCCTGGTCCTCGGGAAGCTCGGCGCGCCACTGCTCCAACCGTTCGCGTTGCACATCGAGATCGCGCACGGCCCCGAGTTCACCGGCCAGCCACCCCAACTCGTCGCGCAGTCGCTGGGCCCGGTCGGGCAAGAGGCCCTCGAACAGGTCCAGCGCGGCGCGCAACCGTCGGGTGGCCACCCGCATGTCGTGCAGGTCTTCGATGTCGTCTCCGAGTCGGCTGCCGGCCTCGTGGGCCAGCATCGATGCGAGGTTGCGTCGCAGGACGGCGTAGGCAGTTTCCCCGACCGACGGGTGGGCCGGAAGCGTCGTCAAACCGAGGTCGGGAGTCGTCGGCACCTTCAGCCCGGCAGCCAGGAGGCCGACCTCGAATTTTGACAGGATCGCCGACTGTAGGCCGCAGTCGCGTCGGAGTTGGTCGACGAGCGGGGTGAGCAGTTGTACCCACCGGGAGTCTGCCTCCACCTCGACCCGGCGCATCCGGACCGGATACTCGTCGTCGCCCACCACGATGATGGTGTCATCGAGGTCCACCTCGCCGAGAAGATCGTCCCCGGCGTGCAGAAGGTACGGGCGACGACGCGTCCGGATCTCGAGCAGGTGCGTCAAGGGGGCGTCACCCGCCAGCGCCCGGAGGCGACGGCCGACGGGGCCATCTGCCCCCAGGGCATGGAGCCCGGCGGCGGGGAGGGGTTCGGTCAGTTCGATCCGGCGCCGGAGTCCGGCCACGGCCGGCGTCGTGTCCTTCAGGGTGACCTCTCCCTGGTCGGCATGGTGCCGGATCCGCAGGACGAATCCTGATCGACCGATCCGCCAGTCATCGGTATCGAGATAGACGTCGACGGTCCGCTTCACGGGCAGACTCTCGACCGTCACGACCACCGTCGATCCGGCCTCTACGCCGGGTACGACCTTCGGGAACGTGCCCAGCCACCGCTCGACGGGTCTGAGATCGAGCGCGTCAAGCTGCCATTCGACCTCGACGTTTGTTGGGTCCGCCCCCCGCTCGGGCACATAGCGAGGCTACTCGGCAGGGAGGGTGACGTCCCATGGCTCGATCGGCATTTATGCCTGGGATCCGCAGAATTCCCAGAGTACGGCGGTAGCGTCGGTGTCATGGCTCGCACCGCGGCACAAAAGCCCCGACGGATCGGCACCAGCCAGGACGTTGTACGTGCCGCTGGGGGCATCGTCCTGCGTGACATCGCCGGTGGTCGGCGGGAGGTGGCCGTCGTGCACCGCCCGGGCCGCGACGACTGGTCTGTGCCCAAGGGGAAGCTGGCGGCCGACGAATCTTTCGAGGATTGCGCTCTGCGCGAGGTGCAGGAGGAAACCGGTCTGAGATGCCGGCTGGGCCGGTTCGTCGGGTACACCGAATACCGGGATCGTCGGGACCGCCCCAAGGTCGTCGCTTATTGGCTCATGGAAGTGATCGACGGAGAGTTCGCCCCGTCGGACGAGGTCGATGAGATGCGTTGGCTGGAGCTGACCATTGCTCGACGGGCCCTCAGCTATGAGCGTGACCGCGACCTGATCGTCTCGCTCGACGCCGTTTCTCTCGCCCAGTCGGGCTGAGCTCAGACGGACCTCGGGGTCCGTTCCCGGGGCACCGCCAGCTCGGGGATCTCGTAGGGAGTTCTCCGACGCCGCGTATCGGGCCCTTGGTGGCACGACTTTCCGTTACTCCGTGGCCCCGACTTCGGACGCGGCACGGCCCCCGGCAGAAGCCGGGGGCCGTGCCTTTCGGTCCGGGGATTCCCGACCTTCCGAATGCTCGGGTCGGATCCCTTTCGGAACCGTGTTGCTGTGTCCTCCTAGTGAAGCTTGATCTTCTTGACCTTGGTCGATCCACCGAGGTAGTTGTTGTCACCGAAGTAGGTGACCGTCACCTTCAGAGGAGTCGATCCGTCGGGAATCGACGACAGGTTGCAGGTCACAACGCTGTTGGTCAGCGGGCCTGTGTTGTTGGTCAGGGGAGCGTCGCACAGCAGGGGGCCGGTGGACTTGCCCAACACGTTGAACTGGACGGTTCCGGTCGGCGAGCCCGACGAGGGCAGACCGGCCACAACGACAGCGGAAAGGGTCACCGGTCCACCGAGCGACGGCTTCTTCGGCGACACCAACAACGTGAGACTGGTGGATGCCTTCACCACGGACTGGGTGAGGGTGCCGGAGGAGCTGCTGTAGGTCGGTCCCGATCCCGCCGGGGTGAAGGCGACCGTCACGACCATGCCCGAAGGAGCGCTCGTCGGGGTCAGGGAGCCCGCCGCCAAGGAGCATTTGGCTGAACCGGCCACCAGGGTGACACTGGCACACGAGACTCCGTCGGGAGAGGACGAGAAGGTGACCGTTCCTGCCGGCGTTCCCGTGCCCGGGCCGATGGCCTGGACCGTTGCCGTGAATGTAAGGGCCTGACCCGAAACCGAAGGGTTGGCCGGCGACGAGATGACCTCACGGGTAGACGCCGGGTTGACCGCAGCCACCGAGACGATGGCAGACGTGCTGGTGACGAAGTTGCCGTCACCGCTGTACGCCGCCTGGAGGCTGGGTAGCACCGTCGTCAGTCCGACGACAACGGTGCACGTCGCCGAGGTGCCCACCAGAGCCACGGTGCCACAGGCCGCCGGGCTACCGGCGCCCGCCGTCTCGGTGAACGTCACTGTTCCCGTCGGAGTCCCCGCGGACCCGCTGATCGGCGACACGGTGGCCGTGTACGTCACGAGCTGGCCGGTGACCGGGGTCCCCGCCGGTGAGGTGACGGCGAGGGCCGTGGCTGTCGAACCCTTGGCAATGACCGGGTTCGGGCTGACAGCACCCGTCGAGCTGGCGTAGATGGCGTCGCCACCGTAACTGGCGGTGAAGGTTCCGGTTTCAGCCTTCGAGTAGGTCGTCGTGCACGTGGCGGTCGATTGCCCCGCTGTCGCCGACGGTGAGGTGAGCGTGAGGGCACTGGTCGTGCAACCACCACTCGAGTTCGGCAAGTCAGTGAAGGTCACGGTGCCTGTGGGGTCTGCTCCACTGGAGGCACCGGCGACCGTGACCGTGTACGTCACGGGCTGGCCCACCACCGGGCTCGTTGTCGTCTCGACGACTGAGGTCGTCGTCGGCGTCGATCCGGATGCTGAAGCTACTGCGGTCGTGCCCAAGACGCTGGCGACGACGGCAACGGCCAGAAGAATCGGTCGTCCGATCCATTTAGTCATTTAGTTGCCCTTTCATGGTTCGATTTGTGTTCGGAAACGCACGTATGTCACCGCGTTCGGCTTATCGTTCTGTCCCGCCTCCCTGCCTCCACCCGCGGAGGCCCCGCCCAAAGAAGTGAACTGACGTCGCGGAGCGTACGAAGAGAAGGTGAAGCCTCGGTGACCAGAGAGTCACGGTTGCCCAAACTGTTGGTAATCAATCTGCGACAACACGCGTTCATTACGCGTGAACGACCGCCATGTGCGCCGCGTGTTGTAGGAGTGCAGTTGCACCTTGCAGGAGTGCCGTTGCACACACCAACGGTGCGATCGCGAACCCGGCTCTCCAATGCGACAGGCGGGTGTCCGCACGAGGACGAGATGTCTTTGAGACAGCGGTAGTAGCTATCAACGACATCGACCGGTACGGCCCGGTCTGACGAAGTCGAGAGCTATTGCGGCCCGAGGAGACCGCCAGGCGCTTTACGCCAAGACCACAGTCGCCACAGAAGGCGCAGCCGCCACAGATGACCCAGACGGCACAGATGACCCAGAGGGCGCAGGTTGGTCAGACGGCGCAGAGGGCGCGGGTTGTACGGACGAAGACGACGAAGGAAGAGCCAGATGGGGGACCGAAGCGGCCAATGCGAAGAGCACCTCGTGCACCCGTTGCGATTGTCTCATGTCAATCGCTTCTTGCAGTTGGAGAAGACCCTTATCGAGGACGTCCGCATGCACCGGGGGAGGGGCCAGCCGCAAAATGGACGGATGGCTGGTCGGCGTCCGTTCCTCGTCCGGCGAGCACAGCTCCTCAGAGAGTCGTTCGCCCGGTCGTCCGCCCACGAACTCGATGTCGATCTCGGAACCGACTGCGAAACCCGAAAGTCGGATCATTCGTCGCGCCAGATCCAGTATCGAGACGGGTTCGCCCATGTCGAGCATAAAGATGTCCCCACCGGTGGCCGAGAGCGAAGCTTGAAGGACGAGCTGTACGGCTTCCTCCACCGTCATGAAGAACCGGGTCATGAGTGGATCGGTGACCGTGACCGGACCGCCCGATGCGATCTGGCGGGCAAAGGTGGGAATGACGCTTCCGCGACTGCCCAGGACGTTTCCGAACCGGACAGAAGAGAAGGTTGTGGAGGTGGGGGTTTGGGCGAGCAGGATCCGCTCCCCGATCAGTTTGGCCGCGCCCATGACGCTCTTCGGTCGGACGGCCTTGTCGGTGGAGATCATGACAAAGCGCGCGACCCCGTGGGCCGCCGCTGCCTCGACCATGTTGAGGGTCCCGAATACGTTCGTCTTGGCCGCTTCGATGGGATGGGCTTCCAAGATGGGGACATGCTTGTGGGCGGCGGCGTGAAAGACGATTGACGGCCGGTACCGATCGAAGACATCGAAAATGGCCTCCGGATTGCGGATATCGACCAACTCCTGCTGTCGGGGCCCGGTCATGTTCGAGATGGCGTCGTGGAGATGGGTCTCGTCCCGGTCAAGGAGGATCACGAGTTCAGGATGGAATCGGGCCACCTGTCGGGCGATCTCGGCACCGATCGATCCCCCCGCTCCGGTGATGAGCACGCGCTGGGACTCGAGGGAGTGGCTGACGGCGTCGAGGTCGGTCGCCACCTGTGGGCGCCCGAGGAGGTCCTCGATACGGAACTCGCGGGGAAGATGCACCGGTGGCCGGTGCTTGGCACCGGCCAGGTCGCTCATGCCGGGCAGGAGCTTCATAGTCACCCCGGCCGCTTCGGCGGCGAGCAGCGACTGGTGCATCAGATCCGGTGACGGCGAAGGGATGGCCAAGACCACCTGCTCTATCCCGTAGGTCGTCTTGACCTGGGGGATGGCGTCGACCGGACCGACGACGGGCACGCCTCGGAGCGACAAACCGTGGGCCCTTGGGTCATCGTCGAAGACGGCTACAGGGACGAGCCCTGCCCGCGGGTTGTTCAGCATGTCGCGGACGGCGGAGGCGCCTGCGTCGCGACTTCCTATGACGGCGACACGCAGCCCGGCCCCGTCCGAGCGACGGGGCGAAAGTAACAACCGTGACTGGAATCGGACGACGCCGATCCCCAGTGTGGCGAGGACACCGGCGAAGAGGATGACGCCCACCGGTAGTTCCCGGAAGTCACCGAGCCTCGCGCCGCCGTGCAGGGCGATGAGGAATGTCATCGCCGCAGCAGAAGACACAATGAGAAGGCGCACCTCTTCGATTCCTGCGTGTCGCCACATGCGGCGATAGAGACTGCAGACGTGGAGAGTGAGGAGATGGGCACCCAGTGCCACCGCAAGGAGGAAAAGGAGATCTGGCCAGGAGCGGGCCGAGTTGTTGTTGCGGCTGTAGAGCAGGCCGGCGGCGCCGTAGCCAGTGATGATCACCGCGGAATCGAGCGAAACCAGAATGAGATGGGACCTCACCCGGGACGCGATTATGGCGATGGACTGCGGCATGCTCTTCGATCGCTCCTCTCGCCCCGAATCGACTGCGACCAAGGTCGCTCGCGCTGGTGATCAGGTCAAGCACCTCGGGTCAAGGAGAGCGCGAAAACCGACAAGGACGACAAAGATTCATGTCACTGTGACGTGGCGTTCGCGCCTCGTTCACCTCGAATTCGTCGCTCCCCTGGCTCGGCGATCGGGCCGCCGGTGCGGTGACACGGTTGCGCAGCGAGCGGGATGGGCAAGCCGCTTCCCGTCGTCACAACGGTCCCTGGTGGTGGACCTGCACATGAGTCGTGGCCGATTAACACGGAGAGTCATCCTTCGAGTACGGAGGGTGCCTCGAAGAGATCTGGGACCCTGTGACCTGGGATTGAGGCCATTTCACCTCCAGTTCGTCTTTCGTTCGACTGCCGTTCACCTTGGGCTTGTACTTTGACCCCGCGTGGCCCTTGTCCCCGGCGGTGCGACAGATGGGGCTTCCGGGCGACGGACATGGGCCGAAGCGGCATGCGAGGACGACTGAGACGTGGCCATCGCGACCGAGACAGTAGGACCCGGCCGGGCTCCGCTGACGCCGGCAACCATTAGGAACGACCGCCGCAAGGGCGACAGGGTCTTTCGTGGCTTTGCCCGAGGGACGGGTTACGCCACTCTGGTCCTGCTCTTCCTCATCGGATTGTTCCTGTTCATCGAGGGATGGCCAGCAATCCACGTGGCGGGATGGCACTTCTTCACCACCTCGGGCTTCCAGACGATCGGCAAGACGAAGCATTTCGGGGTGGAGGCCTCCCTGTACGGCACCGTCGTGGTCGCCCTGGTCGCACTCGCGGTGGGAACGCCGGTGGCTATCGCCACCGCTTTGTTCCTCACCGAGTACGCGCCGAGGCGTCTCCGGCCATTCATGATCGCCGTGGTCGACCTAGCCGCCGCCATTCCAAGCGTGATCTACGGGCTCTGGGCCATCTACGAGCTGCAACCGAACGTGGTCGGCATCAGCGGCTGGATGTCGCGCCACCTGTCGTGGATTCCGATCTTCAAGGTGGCGACACCGCAGGTCAACGCCTCACTTTTCATCGCCGGCCTGGTGGTGGGCATCATGATCGTGCCCATCATCGCTTCTGTCACCCGCGAGGTCTTCTCCCTCACGCCTCCGGGGGAGAAGGAAGGCGCTCTGGCTCTCGGCGCCACCCGATCTGCCATGATCCGCCGCGTCGTCCTGCCGTTCGGGCGGGGCGGAATGATCAGCGCCGTCATGCTCGGGATGGGCCGGGCGCTCGGGGAGACGATCGCCGTCGTCATCATCCTGAGTGAGAGCTTCTTCATCTCGCCCCACATCCTGCAGTCGGGCGGCACCACAGTGGCTCAACTGATCGCCGTCCACTTCGGGCAGGGCGGGCGCCTGGGGACGCAGGCGCTCCTCTTCGCCGGTCTTGTCCTGTTTGCCGTCACCCTGGCCATCAATCTGGCTGCATCGGCGATCGTCTCGAGGTCGCGCAGCGGAGCGGGGGTGGACCTGTGACCACGCTCGCCCCGACCTCCAGCTCGACCGCAGCGCCACCGTTGCCCCCTACCCCCCGTCGGATTGGTGCTCCGTTGAGGCCCCGGGACTTCGGCTGGGCCGACGCCGGCATCCTCGCCGCCTCTCTCTTGTCGTCGTTCCTCCTGGTGTGGGTGGTCTTCTATCAAGTCACACTTCTCTCGGGCATCTTCGGGTTCCTTCTGTGCTGGTACGCCGCGTTCCTGGCTCTCTATTGGGTGGTGACCACACAGGTCGTAGACCGGCAGGCGGCCACCGACAGGACGGCCACCGTCGTCGTCGTCACCGGTGCCTTCCTCGTGCTCGGCATCGTCGCTTTTATCGTCGGGTGGGTGACGTGGAAGGGAGTCGGCCACCTGCACACCAATCTCTTCGTCAAGGACATGAGCCACTTCGTGCCCGCTGACCGCAACGTCCTGCATCAGATCGGGGTGCTCCACGCCATCGTGGGGACGGTCGAGCAGGTCGGCATCGCCGCCGCCATCGGAGTGCCGGTGGCCGTGACGACGGCCGTCTTCCTGAATGAAGTGGGGGGCCGCGGTACCAGGATCGTTCGCACCGTCGTCACGGCGATGAGCGGATTGCCGTCGATCGTGGCCGGCGTATTCGTTTACTCGATTCTCGTTGAGACCAGCGTGTCTCGATATTCGGGCTTCCTCGCCTCCCTGGCCCTGTTCATCTTGATTCTTCCATCGGTGACACGGACGACGGAAGAGGTTTTGAGGATCGTTCCCGGTGGGCTCCGTGAGGCTTCCTTGGCGCTGGGTGCTTCGGAGTTCCGCACGGTGTGGTCCGTGGTTCTTCCCACCGCCCGCTCCGGAATGATCACCGCCTCGCTCCTGGGAATAGCCATCGCCGTGGGCGAAACGGCGCCGCTGATCTTCACCTCGTTCGGCAATAACAACATGAATGTCAATCCGTTCCACGGTGCACAAGCGGCACTCCCCCTTGTCCTGTACGACTTCGTGCGTCAGCCGCAAGGTGCCCTCATCGACCTCGCCTATGCCACCGCTTTCATCCTTCTCGCCCTTGTCCTGATCCTGTTCGTCCTCGCCCGGGTCCTGGGCCGCCAGCGGTCCACGTCCGGGGCTCTCCGGGCCCGACTCCGTTCCGTGTTACGGCCCTCGGCCCGATCAGGCGGTTCGGAGAACCCTTCACCCGTCGGGGGCCGAGCCGGACGGCCGCCCCTCGAAATCCTGACAGTGTCACCCAACCCGAAAGAACCTTTACTGCCATGACTCTCACCGCCACCAACGACAGGAACACTGTGAGCGACGTTCAACCGACCCCGGGTACGGGCGCTGCCGGACTTGTCGCCAGGGAGGTTTGCGCCTGGTTCAGCGGTCGACTCGTCCTCGAAGGCGTGACCCTGGCCATGCCGAGGTCGACGGTGACGGCCCTGATCGGGCCGTCGGGATGTGGAAAGTCGACGTTCCTGCGAATCCTGAACCGGATGCATGAACTCGTGCCCGGAGCGCAGCTCGCCGGATCGGTGGAGCTCGACGGCACCGACATCTATGCCGGACGCCTGCGGGCCACCGACACCCGCCGAAACATCGGGATGGTCTTCCAGAAGCCGAATCCCTTTCCGGCCATGTCGATCTACGACAACGTCCTGTCCGGCCTCAAATTCTCGCGGATCTCCGTGTCCGATCGCGACGCGTTGGTCGAGGTTTCGCTGACCAAGGCCGGCCTTTGGAACGAGGTCAAGAACCGGATGCGCGAGCTCGGTGGGGCGCTGTCGGGCGGCCAGCAGCAGAGGCTGTGTATCGCCCGAGCGCTCGCCGTCGAGCCCCGCGTCCTCCTCATGGACGAACCCTGCTCCGCGCTCGACCCCACCTCCACGGCTCGCATCGAGCAGACGATCGCCGACATCGCGGACGAGGTGACGGTTGTCATTGTCACGCACAATATGCAACAGGCGCAGCGCGTCTCTGACGTGTGCGCCTTCTTTCTCGCCGCCGAGAACGAACCGGGGCGGATCATCGAAGCCGGTCCCACCGACGTCATCTTCGGCAGTCCCACCGATGAAAGGACCTCGGACTATGTCCACGGCCGGTTCGGCTGATCCGTCGGTTCACCGAGGGTGGTGGAGCACCGGTCGTAGTGCGGCACGCGTCCTGCGGGTTTCGGCGATCTCTCTGGTGGCCGCTGTCTTATTGGGAGCATCGCCGGCGGGTGCCTTCCCTCAGCTCCAGTCGACGGGGTCCAGCTTCGCTGGGGTCGCCATTGCGCAATGGGTCGGCCAAGCCAGTGCGCTTGACGGGTTCAACATCAACTTCCAGGTGACGGGGTCGGTCTTCGGGCTGAACTCCTTCGCTCAGAATCAGGTCGATTTCGGAGCTTCGGATATCCCGTACAGCTCGGGACAGGCCGACAGCTCTCCGACACAACCGTTCCAGTACCTGCCCGACGTGGCCGGGGCGCTGGCGTTCATGTACAACCTGCAGGGAGTGGACGGTCAACAGATCAAGAACCTGGTCCTGAACGCGTCGACCCTCGACGGAATCTTCTCGGGGAAGATCACCTTCTGGGACGACTCGGCCATCAAGAACGTCAACCCTCCTCAGGTGGCCGAGAACCTTCCCCACACCACGATCATTCCTGTGTACCGCGAGGATGCTTCGGGGGAAAATTACCTGTTCTCGGACTACCTGCTGCACCAGGACACTCACGCTTTCGAGGCCTATCAGAGCGCGGTGATCGATCCGACGGCGAACCAGCCGTCGGCCACCTGGCCCGTTCCCCAGGCGGGCCAACCGCCCCCGGCGGGCTACCCGAACGCGTCCTCCATGCAGGGTCAGAACGGCTCTGACGGGGTGGCCAACTACGTCTCTGCATTGTCGAGCCAGGGTTCGATCGGTTACCTCGAGACCGCGTATGCGATTCAGCACAACTTCCCTGTGGCGTCATTGGTGAACGCCTCCGGCACTTCGGTTCAACCCACGTCGGTGAACGACGCCACCGCTCTGGAAAAAGCTGTGCTGTTCGCCGACCTGACGCAGGATCTCACGAACGTCTACGCCAATCCGCTACCCAACGCGTATCCCGTCTCGGCATATAGCTACCTCGTCACGCCGTGCAGCCCTTCCTTGGCGGCAGCCCAGAAGTTCGCCTGCACCGGGCCACAGGGGTCCTCCCCCCTCACCTCCGACCGTGGCTCGGAGCTGGGTCAGTTCATAAATTTCCTGGCCTGTGACGGCCAAGAGAAGATGGCACTCCTCGGGTACTCGCCACTACCTCCGAATCTCGTGCAGGAGGATTTCAACTCCATCGGACGGCTGAACGGGGGTCAGCAGCCAGCTGCACCCACTGCCGCCAACTGCCATAACCCCTATGTCGACGGGGAGGTGGCTCTGCCCGGCGAGCCCCAGATCAATACATCTGTTTCAGACGTCCACTCGGCCGGCGCGCAGCAGGTGACGCAACAGGCGGCGGCCCAGACAGCCCTCGCCAAAGCCCAGGCCCAGGCCAGTGCGGCTGCCGCGGCCAGTGCGGCCGCGACTCGCGCCAGCGGGGCAAAGGCGTCCGGCAAAGGGGCTTCAAGTAATGGTGCGAACGGGTCATCGGCTCCGGGTTCACCCCATGGTGGCGCCCGAACGCGAAGCCAGGGTCGCTCGCTCGGAGATCCCTATAGCCGTTTCGACTCCCTCAAACAGACGGCAGCCGACGTCGGGGCACCGCCACTCCTCGGTCCGGTTCTCCTGTGGTGCGCTCTGCTTGCCGTAGCGCTGGTGGGGCCGTCACTCGGGCGACAGTGGTGGAGACGACACTCGGCGCGGGCTTCGCGCGCCGACGTGGGCTCGGTCCCGCTGCACTCCGGAGACGCCCGATGAGCCCGATGAGGTGGCCGGCGGCATTGCGAGGCGGCCGCCATGGCCGGCGGCGCCTTGCCGGGTCCGGCAGGACGACGTTGATCCGGCCCGGCCTCGCCGTCATTGTGCTATTGGCGGCCGTCTCGTCGGTGGTCGTGGTCGCGGGCAGCGGCCGAGCCGTCTCGGCCGCTCCGCAGTCCTTCAGCGGCACCTGTCCGGGCGGTACCAGCGCCTGCATTCAAGTGACTCTGCCCTGTCAGACCTCTCCCTGCCCGTCGGTGGTGGCCGGACCGACACAGGCCCTCGTCACCGACCAGTACGTCTACCTGGCATTGTCCAGTTACCCCGTTGGCGACACCATTCGGATCGCCTTCTGCACCACCGACGGTACCGGAACGATCGCCGCCGACCCATACTGCGCCACCACCACCCCCAGCGGCATCAAGCTCAGCAAACAGTTCGTTGTGGTCGGCTCCGACGGGACGGCCAACGCCGCCACCCCGGTCGCCTTCGACCCCCCCGGGCAGGACAACCCACCGTTGGCTGCTGTCCCACTGGTGCAAAACGGTCAGCCGGCCGGTTCGTTCTTTTGCGATAATGGGCCCGAATTCTGCGGTGTCGTGGTGACCGACGACGGCCCCGGAGCGGGTGCCGGCCCAAGCGACACGTCGGACAACACCGTCGTCGTGCCTCTTGACTTCTCGCCCGGCGCCTCAGCATGTCCCACAACAGACCCCCTGCTCTTCACTGACAGCGCCTTCACAGTTGAGCATCTGCTCCCGGCGGTGGTGCAGGCCACCTGCAATCAGAAAAACGGGGTGGTCGCGCTGAACACGGCTACCAACACGGCCAGCGAGATCAGCGACCTTGCTGCGGGAAACACACCGGTCGCCTTCACCGATGACCCTTGGGATACCCAGCTGAATAGCGGGCTCACATCGGGAACGACCAAATTTGCATACATCCCGGTAGCGCTCTCGGCCACGGTCGTGGCATTCCTTGGCGGCGCCCCCGACGAGACCCAATCGGGGATCGTGTTTCCGATGGCCCAGTACAACATGACGCCGAACATGGTGGCCGGCGTCCTGACCACGACGTACGCCGGTGGCGGTGCGGCTGACAACCTGGTGACAGCCCCGGCCAAGAACCAGAAGCCACCTCTCGATTGCAGTCAGCTGGTGGGGTGCAACAAGAAAACGGTCGCCAATTTCAACACCTTCTACATGTTGAACGTCGAACCTTCTGGAGTCGGCCAACCAGGCGCTATCGGTTCGTTCTTCTCCAATACGTCGGCCGGCACGAACTATCAGTTATCCGATTGGCTCTGCTCAGCGCCAAATGCGCCTTTCGAACTTTCTGTGCAGAAGGTGGGCTCGTCGGGGCAGCAACAGGTGTCGGTGACCGACAGTTACAACACGGCGGCGGGGACCTTCACCACGCCGCCCACTCAGTCGCCCTTCTGGAACACCTCCACTCCGGCGTCGAAGTGGCCGTTCAAGACGTGTCAGGCCACATCACAGTTTCCCACGCTCTCGCCTGGCTCATTGCAGCAGTACCAACCGGCGGACACGCCGGCCCTGCAATCCAAGTCGATCAGGGCATACGGCACCGGAGGCGACCTGGCCTTTGGTGCCATGGACTGGTCCCAGGCCTCGTTCAACGGTCTGAACGCAACGACATTGCAAAATGCTTCAGGGAGCTTCGTTGCCCCGTCCCAGGCGTCGATCGACGCTGCCATGACCGACGCCGTTGAACAGCCTGACGGGACGCTTACGTTCAATTACGGCGACGCCGGCAACACCGCCGCGTATCCGATGCCGATGGTGACCTATGCCGTTGTCCCGACGTCACCCGTCCCGGCGGCCGACGCCCAAAGCTTGAAGAGTTTTCTGTCCAACGTGGTTGCCTTTTCGGCCGGGAATGACGGCGCGCTGCCTGGAGGCTACGTGCCGCTGACGGCCGGCCTTGCCGCTCAGGCGACCGCCGATATTGCCAAGGACATCGTGGCGGCACCAGCGGGCAATACCGGCCCGGGTGGCTCAACGTCAGCTGGCTCGGGGAGCACCTCGAGTCCACAGAAGGGGACCGCAAGCGGCCCAGAGTCCGCGGTTGCCACCGTACCGGGGGCCACTGCGGCGATCGGGAAGGGACCGACGAGCGAGACCACAGCGGCGCCCGGAGGAACATCGTCCCCCGTCGGCTCCGGCGCCAAGAGTCCGACATCATCGGTTCCGGCCGCCAGCGGGGTAACCGGTGCGGTCGGGAAGTTCGTCACGGGCGCCATTCTCGACGTCGTGGTCGCGGGCTCGCGTATCGCCCTTCCCCTTCTCATCGGTTTGACCATCGGGGCCCTCATCGTGGGTCCCGCTCTCCTGGTTTGGCGCCCCCGCCGTCGACCGGTCACTGTCGGATCTCCGTCTGGCGAATCGGAAGGCCCGGGGTAATGACGGCCAGCGTCGCATGGGGGTTGAACGTGGTCGGGTCCTCGGGCGAGGTCGACAAGGCACCGTCACTCGAGATCCGATCGGGCTGGACGACACTGGTCCGGCCGGTGGCTGGTGCCGTGATCACCACTGGGGGGATCGCGCTCGTACTCCTGATTCTCTTTCTCTACGCCTTCTCGCCGCTCACGGCCGGTCGAGATCAGCACCGGTTGCTCTCCGAACTGACCGGTAATCCGAAAAGCACATTCGCGCTGACCAGCGGGCGGTTGCCGGCCGAAGGCAGTCCCGTTGCCTTGCTCCACATCGCCAGCCTTGATCTGACGAAAGTCGTAGTGAGCGGAACCAGTGCATCGGACCTAGAAGCTGGCCCGGGTCTAATGCCCGGTACGGTGCTGCCCGGTGAGAAAGGGAACGCCGTCATCGCCGGTCGACGACTGATCTTCGGCGGCCCCTTTAGGTCGATCGGAACGCTTCACCGTGGCGACACGATGCGGGTGACCGACGGCCTCGGCACATTCCAGTATCGCATTCGATCGGTCCGGACCATCGCATCGGGCCGGCCCGACGTGGTGGGCGCGTCTCGGGACAACCGGTTGACACTCATCACGTCGGACTCCTCCTTTGAGCCGACCGGTATCCAGGTGGCGGTGGGCACACTGGTCGGACTTCCCGTCCGGGCGCCCACCCACTTGTCGACCGTGACGCCGGCGTCGGAGCTGGGCCTGTCGGGTGACCCGAACGCCGGTTGGGCCATCGCGTTGTGGCTCGATCTCCTCATCGTGGCCGGGGCCGGCACCGGATTCGCGTTGTGGCGTTGGCGCCGTCCGTTGCCGACGTACCTCCTTGCGCTACCCGTGCTTGTCGCCTTCGGTTTGCTGGCGGCCGAAGCCGTGGCCCGCTCGCTGCCGGCCACCCTGTAGATCGTGGCGTCGTTGTGATTTCGCCGGGGCTCCCTCGCCGCTTTCTACTCCAGCGCCTCCAGGGCCCGGCGAGGCGACGGGTGGTCAATGCGGTTCTCGGCACGCTCGGGGTCGCTGTGGCCGCCTGTGGGCCGGCTGCGGTGCGTGCCACATCCGACACAACCGCCTCGACCAGCACAACGGTGGCCCCCCGTCCGAGCACCGGCTTCCTCCCGCCGGAGATCAAATTCGGTACCGCAACAGTTGGTGCCCCGTCTCCGACGACCACCGTGCCGACTGAACGGGGAGCTAGTCGCCCTATTGACCCTTCGAACGATGCCGGTCAAGAGGTGGTCATCGCCAAGGGCGGCTACCTCCTTCCCGAATGGCTGGTGGCCGAGGTGAACCTGCCGATCACGTGGACAAATCTGTCAGGTGTGCCTCAGCAAGTCGTTTTCGACGACGCGCCGGTCCGGTCGCCCGTCATCGCACCCGGCGCAACGTTCACATGGACGTCCCCCGGCTACGCCATCAGCCTCACGTACCACACGGCGGCCGGCCGTCACGCCAGGTTAACCCTCCAGAACCCAAACGCTCCCTGACGAGCACGGGGTACAAGGCAGGGGCAACGGCGAGCGTTTCCTTCACCACGGGGAGGAGCACGGCCGTGGCTTCCCTGCGATTTCGGGTTGCGTCTCACCACAATTGACGAGTGTCTTATAGCGCAAGCGCGAGACGATCGACGAGGAATCGGTTCGTTTCACCAACATTTTCCTTCCATGCGGCCTTGCTGTCACCACGCCGTCACCGCCCGTTTACCTGCAGTTCGTAAGGTGCGACGCGGACCACGGTGTCAGCAGATCCAGAGGCGGCGTGTCCCCAGTCAAACCGAATCGAGGAGGAAAGATTGATGCGCCAGAATCAATGGAAACGCCGAGCAGGGCTGCGTGCCGCAGCGGGGTTGCTCGGTGCATCGGCGGCGGTGGCGGGATTCGCCATGCCTGCCAATGCGGCGACCGTACCGGCGGCTAATCACATGGTCATTGGCGCTGGATCGAACACAACGTATTTCTTGATGAATCAGCTGAGCCAGCTCTTCAACCAGTCTCCGGGCTGCGACCTGGCTGCTCCGAGTGGTGGCACCCAGAACCTGAATTACAGCTGTCCGAGCCCGCAGAACGCCACCGGTGGTGAGAATGGCCTCGGTGACGGGTCGGGCTACACGAACACGGGATCCGTCGCCCAGGGAGACCCCGAGAACCCGTACAACGACGTGGTGGTCGAAGAACCGCCGCTCGGATCGAGCAACGGCATCAAGGAGCTGGAGCAGAGGGGCACCAACCCGGCGCCCAGCGACTTTGCCCGGTCTTCGCGTGGCCCGAACAACGCCCAGCCCGTTCCCGTGGGTGACCCTGTCAACACCACCGCGTCGGACCCTCAGGGTCTCAACTTCGTCGCCTATGCGGCCGACGCGCTGCCGTGGCTCCACTGGACAAAGGTGAGCGGAGCTTCCACGCCCTCGGCCAAGATCAAGAGCCTGTCGATCACCCAGCTGGCAGCCATCTACAACGGGACGATCACCGACTGGAGCCAGATTCCGAAGGGCAAGGCCGGACCGATCGTCGTCTACATGGCGCAGGCGGGATCGGGAACAGAGGGAACGTGGGCTCAGATTCTCCAGCTCACATCGGCCACACCTGCGGGGGTCACCAACCCGGCGACGCACGTGATCTTCGAGAATGAGATCAAGGGCATCTTGACCAACGGGGATGAGAAGAACGCCATCTTCTACTTCTCGTATGGCAAGTTCCAGACGGTGTGCGTTCCCGCTACGGCCAAGGCCAAGACTGCCGCGTGCGGTGGCGACAAGTCGCCCTCCGGCTCGGCCTTCGCCTTGGGCGAGGAGTCCATCACCACCGGTGGCGCACCTATTGTGGCAAGCCAGACCACCATCCAGAACGGGTCCTTCCCGACCGACCGCCTGTTCTGGAACGTGTACTCCAACGGGACGAACGCAACCATTCCGGCGAGCAGCCAGGCCGCTCTGAACTTTGTGAGCGAGTGGGGATTCATCTGCAAGCAGGACTCGGCGGTCGACTCCAACTCGGGACTCAGCTACGGCAGTGAGATCCAGAGCGCCATCTTGGCTAACGGAGTGTTCCCCTTGTCGTCGGCCACCATGGACGCGGCGAACGTCGACAGCAACGCCGTGATCACGGACCCGGGGTACAAGTTTGCGGATCCGCAGTCACAGGCGCCGAATCCGGCTACGCAGCAAGGCCGGTGCCGGGTGTTCACAACGGATGGGGACGGCATCAGCTAGTCGCCTCTTACATGCACTTGGGCTGCAGCGTCACGCAGTCGGAGGGGGTCCGGTCGGAAACGACCGGGCCCCCTTCTCGTAAAGAAGGAGACTGCAGTGGGCGGTCGGCGCCTCGTCAGCCGACGAGGGACGAGTAGGTCACGGCCCCGGTGGGAGCGGCCGGGTTGATCCGCTTTCCCCAGTTGTCGAACACGACGGCTTCGTCTGCCTGGCCGGTGTTGGTTGCATATGTGAGGGTGGCGCCCACCGGTGTGTAAGGAGACTCCGTGGGCACATAGAGGGTGGCGATGCCCCCCGAACCGTTTCCTGCTGACGTGGGAGCGTTCCCGACCACCCCGACCACGGTGTGGCCGTGGAAGCGCCGAGGAGACTCGAGCTGCAGCGGAGCGGTCGGCATGAAGGAATTGAGCTCCTTCTCGGGGTCGAGAGCCACGGCGACGACGCTGTAGGGAGCGTCGCCTGACTGCAAGGAGATCCACTGGCCGGCCTTGGCTGTCGCCGTCGCTTGAGGCAGGCTGAGCGCTGTGACGAGGGCACCGGCCGCCCCGCGCACGAAGAGAGTCCCGTCCGCCGTACGGACCACCTCCAGCGCGCCTCCTGATCCAGACAAAGTCTGATCGGCGCCCGTGTCCGTGTCATCGCCGCTCAATGTGGTGGTCTTCTTACCCAGGCGGGTCTGGTCGATGAAGTGAAATGAGGAGGCCTTGGCGGTGATGGACGTCGTAGCCAGAGCGAGGATCTCCTTTGGAGTGTGGCCCTGCAAGGACCCGAGGTCCGGCCCCGAGCTACCGCAGGCGGTCAGGAGACAACATGGCGCGACGAGGCCTACCACGAGAGAGAATCGCATCGCTATATGTTATGCATCCGGCGGCTTCAATGGGTCGTCGGGGTTGTGCTTAGCGTCGTCAATGTTCACTGTTGCGATGTGTCGCCAGCGGCCGTTGCGAAATTCGATGAGGGTTCTGCAATCTGAAATAGAGGGCTGACGGCGTGCCCCGAAAGGCGTCTTGCCTCCAGTTATTGGCCGCCGAGGGCTCGGCGAAGTGCGTCCAGACGTTCGGGAACGACGCGCCACCACATCCACTTCCCACGCTTCTCGCCAACGATCAGGCCTGCGGCGGCAAGGATCCGGGTGTGGTGCGAGACGGTCGGCTGGCTCTTGCCGAGGGGGCCTTCGAGATGACAGCTGCACACCTCCCCTTGCGTCGCCACGATCGACAGCAGGCGAAGGCGTACGGGATCGCCCAGGGCGGCAAAGACACCGGCCAGCATCTGGGCGTCAGCGTCGGACACGGGAGCGTCGGTGAGAGGGGCACAGCAGAGCAGGTCATCGGTGCTCGAGGTAGGTGTTCTGGCGGTGCGAGCAGTCGGCATGCGAACTCCCATTGACAAATGTCGATATGTGATCGATACTCATCGCATTGACGGGGGTCAATCTACCGGAGGTGGATGATGTCGCGAGTCCAACTGGCGCTGAACGTGGCCGATATCGACCCCGCCGTGGAGTTCTACTCGAGGCTTTTCGGCACCGAGCCGGCCAAACGCCGTCCCGGGTATGCGAACTTCGCCATCGCCGAACCCCCTCTGAAGCTCGTGCTGATCGAGAGCGCCGATGCCCGTGGGGTCGGCGTCGGGGGCGCTCTCAATCACCTGGGCGTCGAGGTGGCATCGCCCGAGGAGGTCACGGCGGCCACCCGGCGTCTGGCGGCGCAGGGACTGGCCACCGACGTCGAGGAGGGGACGACGTGTTGTTACGCCGTCCAGGACAAGGTGTGGGTCAGCGACCCGGACGGCGCACCGTGGGAGGTCTACACCGTTCTCGCCGACGCTCCGGCTGAGACCGGCCTTTCCGGCTCCGGTGCGTGTTGTGTGTCTGACGAAGGAGAGCCCGTGGCTATCGGCGCCGAGTCAGGGCCGGCCGACGCCCGGTGCTGCTGAGTCCCCGCTTTCGACCACGGGCCGGGCCATGAATGACGTGGTGCTGTGGCGTCGGCTGATGGCAGAGCTCCTCGGAAGTGCCTTTCTTGCCGCCATCGTGATCGGTTCGGGGATCGCCGCCCAGCGACTGTCTCCCGGCAACATCGGTCTCGAGCTGTTGGAGAACGCGGCGGCCACGGCCACGGGGCTGTTCGCCATCATCTTGATGTTCGGACCGCTGTCCGGGGCCCACTTCAATCCGGTGGTGTCTTTCGTCGACGCCGCCTTCGGCGGTCTGTCGTGGCGCGACGCCGGTCTGTATCTCCCGGCCCAGGTGGTCGGCTGTGTCGGCGGTGCCGTCATCGCCAACGTGATGTTCTCGACGGCGGCGATGTCGCTGTCGGTGCACCACCGCGCCTCGCCGGGTCATTTCCTGTCCGAGGTGGTGGCGACATTGGGCCTGCTACTGGTGATCCTCGCCCTGGCTCGGACGGGAAGATCGGGAACGGCACCCGCCGCCGTCGGGGCCTACATCGGCGCCGCCTACTTCTTCACGAGCTCGACCAGCTTCGCCAACCCGGCCATAGCCGTGGGTCGCATGTTCTCCAACGGCTTCGCCGGGATCGCTCCTTCATCGGTGCCCGTTTTCGTGGCCGCCGAGGTGGTGGGGGGTCTCCTGGCCGTCGCCGTCATCAAGATGCTCTACCCCGGGGTGACCTCGGCCGAAGCGGCCGACATCATCGTCCCTCATCTCCGGGAAGTCGACACTGCTGGAAACAGTGGTCCGAGCCACGGTCACGCCGGCCAGAGCGCCACCGACCGGGGCATCGGACCCTGACAACGAAACGGGAGCCAGCTCATGCACATCGTCGCCATCGGCGGCAGTGACGCCGGGATCAGCGCCGCGCTGCGCGCCCGGGAGATCGATGCCGGGACCGAGGTCACCGTCGTCGTCGCCGACGCATACCCGAACTTCTCCATCTGCGGCATCCCCTACTACGTGTCGGGTGAGGTGACCCACTGGCGCAACCTCGCCCACCGCTCGATCGCCGACCTCGAAGCAACGGGCATGCAGCTGCGGCTCGACACCAGGGCGCAGCGTATCGACGTCGATGCCCACAAGCTGCTGCTCGTCGATTCCGCCGGTGCCGAGGAATACCTGTCCTACGACGCCCTGGTGATCGGCACGGGCGCCGTGTCGGCCCGTCCACCCATCGACGGCCTCATGGGCGAGGGTGCACTCGGAACCGACGACGGGGTCCATCTGCTGCACTCCATGGGCGACACCTTCGCCATCATGCGTACGTTGGAGGAGGCCTCCCCGGCCAGCGCCGTGATCGTGGGGGCGGGTTACATCGGCCTGGAGATGGCCGAAGCACTCATCGCCCGTGGTCTCAGAGTCACCCAGATCGAGCAGCTGCCCGAAGTGCTCCCCACCGTCGACGCCGAGCTCGGGACACTCGTGCGCGCCGAGTTGGTCGACCATGGCGTCGATGTCCTGACGGGGACGGCGGTCACCCGGATCAGTCGATCATCGGACGACAGCGCCGGCCGGCTTCAGATCGACGCCGTCACCGGCGCTGACGTCAAGGTCACCCGACGCGCCGACATGGTCCTCGTCGTGGTCGGGGTGCGCCCCGACAGCGAATTGGCGCAGCGGGCCGGAGCCGACCGGGCCGCCAACGGCGCCATCGTCGTGGACCGGCAGATGCGGACGAATCTGGAATCGATCTTCGCCGCCGGCGACTGTGTCATCACCCACCACCGACTGCTTGGCATCACCTATCTCCCGCTCGGAACCACCGCCCATAAGCAAGGTCGGGTGGCCGGGGAGAACGCACTCGGAGCGAGCCGCGAGTTCGCCGGCAGCCTCGGTACCCAGGTCGTGAAGATCTTCGATATGGCCGCCTCCCGGACGGGCCTGCGTGACCACGAGGCCATCGCCGCGGGCTATGAGCCGGTGTCGGTGGACTTCGAGGCCGATGATCACAAGGCCTATTACCCTGGCAGCCACCGGATCCGTATGCGGTATACGGGAGACCGCCGCTCCGGGCGGCTCCTCGGTGTCCAGCTCTTCGGGCACCGCCACGCCGAGGTCGCCAAGAGGATCGACATCGCCGCCGTCGCCATCTTCAACGAGATGACCGTCGATGAGATCAGCGATCTTGATCTCTCCTACACACCTCCGCTGGGCAGCCCCTGGGACGCCGTCCAGGGAGGCGCCCAGGCGTGGATGAAGGCTCACGCGACCAGCGTGTGACGGCGCTGTTTACGACGGCGGGAAGAGTCCCAGGGCGAAGGCGGCGAGAGCCAGAGCGAGAGTGCCGACGGTGATGAGAGCGGCCCGGCTCCGGTCCATGAGCCTCGGATCGGCACCCGGGCGGGGAGAAACGGTTCGCCCTATCCAGATGGCCGCGGCCCAGGCGACGGCGCCCGCCGACATGCAGGCCAGTGCCACCACCTGATCGGTCCCTCGGAGAGGCCAGAGCCGACGCAACAGCACGGCCATCACGACGACGACGGCGAGCCCGGTGCGATTCCAGGCGAGTTCGGTGCGTTCGTGGGCCAGTCCTTCGTCGACCGGCTCTGGGACGGCCATGGCGTCCTACCCGGCGCCGTAGGCGGCGAGAACCGCTCCGATGACACCGATGATCACGACACCGCCGGCGAGGATGAAGGGCATCGGGGAGCGCGGGAGAGGCTCTCCCCGGCGCAAGGCCTTCTCGTTCGCCCGCCAGTGTCGGAGGCTCGCCGCCGCCACCCATGCGCCCAGGGCCACGAGGGGAAGGCCAAGAATCCGACGACCTTCGGTGACGTGAAACTTGGGCAACAGCTGGGTGGCGGCGACACCGGTGGCGATCAGGGCCAGGGCCGTGCGGTTCCAGGCGAGAAATGTCCGTTCGTTGGCGAACGAAAACCGGACATCGGGATCTCGTTCGACCGGTTCTTCATCGTTCATGAACCGAGCTTTACACGGTGCCGGACTCCGGCTCAGGACCACTCTCCATAATTTCGTCCCCCGGAAGGTAGGGTTTCTCGCCCAGTGAGTCCCACCCGCCGGAGCAGGGACTCCGCTGGTGGCGCCGTCAGGGCGATGCGGAGGTACCGTTCTACGTGGATCCCTACATTGTCTTGGGCAGCGCCGTCATCGGGCTCCTCGTCGGGGTGACCGGTGCCGGCGGCGGTGCCCTCATGACTCCGATGCTCATCCTGCTGTTCGGGGTGAAGCCCTCCACCGCCATCTCGAGCGACCTGGTGGCGGCGGTGGTGATGCGACCCATCGGCGCGGCGGTCCACCTGCGCCAGAAGACGGTCAACCTGCAACTGGTGGGTTACCTGACCATGGGATCGGTCCCCATGGCCTTCTTCGGCGCCTATCTGCTCCACCTGTTCGGTAACGCTTCCTCGGCCGAGGACAAGGTGCAGATCGCTCTCGGTGCCGCTCTGCTGCTCGGTGCCGCCGCCATGATCGTGCGCTCGGCGCTCGATCGCCGAAACGGGCACCTACGTCAGGGCGTGGTCCACGATCTCACCGTGCAACCGCTCAAGACGGTTGCCGTCGGAATGATCGGGGGGATCATCGTCGGCATCACGTCGGTGGGATCGGGTTCCCTCATGATCGTCATGCTGCTGTTTCTCTACCCGATGATCGGGGCCAACCAGTTGGTGGGGACCGACCTGACCCAGGCCGTTCCCCTCACGGCGGCCGCCGCCTTGGGCGCCCTCGCCTTCGGGCACGTGGAGCTGTCGGTCACGACGTCGCTGATCATCGGGAGTGTTCCCGCCGTGCTCGTCGGCTCATTTCTGTCGTCGAGGGCACCCGACCGGTACATCCGGCCGGCCATCACCTTCGTCATCCTGGCGTCCGGACTCAAGTACGTCGGTGTGGGGACAACGGCGCTCGGTTGGACACTGTGCTCCGTCCTGCTCGTGGTGGCCGTCGTGTGGTTGGTGTCGGCCCGACCCTGGAGGAAAGAAGTGCTTCGCAGAGGCGGTGTCGAGGGAAGTGGCACTCTCTCCGTCGATCCGGCCGCGCCTGATTAGCGTCGCCGTCAACCCTCGGAACGCGGAGGTTCCGCCAGGACCGTGCCCGCCGTATTGAGACGGTCGAAGGCGAGCCGGACAGCCATGGAGCCCTCACCGATGGCAGTGGCGCAGCGTTTGACCGAGCCGCTGCGGACGTCGCCGACACAGAAGATCCCCGGCCTGCTCGTCTCGAGAAACATCGGTGCCCGACCGGCCGGGTCGAGATGTGAGTCGGGGATCTCGGTGCCGGTGAGGAGAAAGCCGTCTTTGTCCTGGGCCAGTTGGTCGTCGAGCCAACCGGTACTCGGTCGGGCGCCGATGAAGACGAAAAGCCCACTGACATCGAGGGTCGTCGTCTGTTGTTGGGCGTCGATGAGCTCCACGCTCTCCAGCCGGTCCTTTCCGATCAAGGCGTGCACCTGGGTGTGGGGCATGACCTTGATATGAGGCACTCGGTCGATCTGATCGATCAGGTAGCGCGACATGGAGGAGTCGAGAGACGGACCGCGGATGACGATATGGACCTGGCTACAGGTGGCGGCCAGGAACAGAGCGGCCTGGCCGGCGGAGTTTCCGCCCCCGACGATGACGACGGGTTCGTTGCCGCAGGCCATGGCTTCCATCTGTGTTGCCGCATAGTAAACGCCGACGCCCTCGAAATCCGAGAGGCGGTCGAGGGGGAGCCGGTTGTAGCGGGCGCCGGTGGCGATGATGAGGGAATTGGCGCTGATGACTTCTCCGTTCTCGAAGGTGACGTGATGGATGCTGTTCTGCGTCGAGAGTGCCACCGCTTTGGCGGCCAGCATGATGCAGACGCCGAACTTCTGGGCCTGCAGCGCCCCGCGCGCCGCGAGTTCCTCGCCCGAGAGGCCGGCCGGGAAGCCGAGATAGTTCTCGATGCGCGAGGACGTGCCGGCCTGGCCGCCGAGGGCGGTGTCCTCGGCCAGGGTGGTCGACATACCTTCCGACGCGCCGTAGACGGAGGCGGCCAGACCGGCCGGTCCGCCGCCCACCACCAGGAGATCGCAGACGTCGGCCGGATCGTGGTCGACGGAAACCGAGAGTCCGAGGGCATCGAGAAGCTGACGGCTGGACGGGTTGCGCAGAAAGGGTCCGCCGGGGACGATGACGATGGGGAGATCCTCCACGGGGACCTCGAGCTCGCGCAGCATCATCTCGGCGTCGGGCGACGACTCGAGGTCCAACCATTTCGACGGCAGTCGGTTGCGGGCCAGCACCTCGAGTAGGCGGCGGGTGTCGGGGTGGAAGTGGGAACCGATCAGGGTGAGCCCCGTTTCCAGGTGCGTCAGTATCGAATGGCGCAGCAGAAAGGCCCGGAGGATCAGCTCGCTCAGGTCGAGCTCCTGGGCCATGACTGTGCGGAGCTGGTCGACGGGCACGCGCAGGATGCGTCCGGCGGCCGTGGCCCGGGCCATCAGGAAGACCCGTTGGCCGCTGAGCAGGCCGAGCTCCCCGAGGAATTCCCTCGGGCCGTAGGTGACGATCACGGACTCGGTCGGCCGGCCCTGATCCTGGACGACCTCGGCGCCACCCTCGAGGATGACGATCAGGTCGTAGGTCTCGTCGCCGGGGGCGAAGAGGACGTCGCCGGCGGCGATATCGGATTCGCGGCCGTAGCGGCCCAGGAGCTCGATCTGGGCGTCATCGAGAATCGGCGACCGGCCCGGTTGAAGGTGGGCGATGTCGGCGACGGTGGCGTCTGACATACCGGTGCAGAGTACCGGGAAGCGGGCGACGTCAGCCATGCTGGGGCGATGAAACAGAGACTGACGGCGATCACTCTGGGTGTCCGGGACAAGGAGCGGTCCCGCGCCTTCTATGAAGCTCTCGGTTGGAGCGGAGCCGGAGGTGCGGGAGACGATCCGGTGTTCTTCCAGGCGGGCGACATGGTCGTCGCCCTATGGGACCGGGCCAGCCTGGCCGAGGACAGCTGCGTGGCCGACACCGGCGGCTGGGGCGGGATCACACTGGCTCACAACGTCGGGTCGCGCCAAGAGGTCGACGCCGTGACCGAGCAGGCGCGTGCCGCCGGCGCCAGGGTGGGCCGCGAGCCGGCCGAGACCTTCTGGGGCGGCTACAACGCCATTGTCTTCGACCCCGACGGCCATCCCTGGGAGATCGCCCACAACCCCTACTGGCAGCTGACCGAGGACGGGGGCGTGCAGCTGGGCGGGTGATGCGCGGGTGATCAGTGTGGCGCGGAAAAGGTGAGAGCAATCGCCGCTGCGTCGTCGAGCTCTCTCCACTGGCGGCTGAGATCGCCCAGCCGGTCGGCGATGGCACTGACGACGTCGTCGGTGGCGCCGAACGGTCGGCCGAACCCGAGCAAGGATCCGAGCGCACCGGGCGACGTGTCCCCGGGTGGGGTATTACCGGACGACGCGTCACCCCGCGACATGTCAGCGGGTGGGGTCGTGGTCATTCGGGCCATGGCGATCTCGCCGTGCACTTCGATGGCGACCGATGGGGAAGCGAGGAGCGCCACGGCTTCTTCCGCTTTCGTCAGTCCCGAGAAGTCGAAGTCCGGGATATCGATCAACGGTGTGCCGTGGCGGACGAGGGTGGCTTGGTTGTCCACCAGACGAACCTCGACATGACGGTCGACGAGTCCCCAGAAGCCGTCCGAAAGCCCGAGGGACTCTTCGACTACCAGATGACAGAGGTCGTGGGAAGGCCGTCACCGTAGCTCGGGAACTCCCAATCGACGGTGCTCGGGTGGGGGTACGCAATGTGGTGGGCCTCATCGCCGCTCCCGGGGGCGGCTATCAGTTGGTGGGGGCCGACGGCGGTGTCTACGCCTTCGGAGACGGCAACTTCCTGGGTTCGATGAGCGGCAGGTTGGCTCGCCCGGCGGTGGGAGGCACGGCGGCGTAACTACCCGACGGCGTAACGGGCCAGCGGCGTAACGGGCCAGCTTCAGCGCGGGGGCGGTGGCCCCGCTGCGGTGTGACGAGTTCCCGGTGGGTCGACGGCGAAAGGTGCGGGCCCGCCCCACTCGTCGAGGTAGACGAGTTCGTCCAACGGTCGGCGCCGGACAGGGCCGTGCCCACCTTCCGGGCGGCCCAAGGTGATGGTGGCAGCCACGAAGGCCTCGTCAGGGATGGAGAGCAGGGACCGGAGCTCGGTGTCGACGAACATGTTCCAGATGGTCATCACACCGCCGTACCCGAGCGCCCGGGCCGCCAGCAGGAGGTTCTGACAAGCCGGATAGATCGAGGCGCCCTCGGTGGGAAACGGTTCGCGGTGGCGGACCAGGCAGGGCAGGATCAGCACCGGAACCGTGTCCAGATTGTCGACGTAGGACTCCATGGTCCTGGCCAGAGCGGCCTTCGGTGAATTCCTGTCGACCCCCGAACCTTGGTCGTAGCCGTCGGCGGCGCGCTTAGTCTCCCACGCCTGGCGTGCCGCGGTAGCGATGAGCCGTTTGGCCTCTGCTGCTTTGGGTCCGTCGACGAGCACGAGAAACCGGAACGGCTGGCGATTCGAACCGCTCGGAGCCCGGGTGGCGGCGAACAGGATGTCGCGCAGCACGTGCTCGGGGACGGGTTCGTCGCGGTAACGACGGATCGCCCGGGTCGTGCATAAACCTTCGAGCAGTCCCACTGTGTCTGAGGGGAGAGGCGAATTGGTCTCCACGTCGACTCCTCGGCTGGCGGATGCTGGACTATAGGATGGGCCGCCGGACGAAAGTCCACCGGGAGAGGTGCGAGAGCGGCCGAATCGGACTCACTGCTCATGCGCCCAGGAAGGCCACTCATGGTGGTCTGGATAGGCGCCACACGGTCTGAGCTGCACTGACGTTATGCGCTGTGAATGTCACCGCTCACGTTTTGCGAAAGATAGGGACAAGATAGGGACATGTCCCCAATCCTCAGGTCTCGTCGACAACGCTCGCCGAGCCCGTCCGGTCCTCGGAAGGCACACTAGGACGGAGAGTTCGGGCTTGTTGTCCAGCCCGATGGTGACCCACCCCGTTGGTAGTGTCCGGTTGTGGCACCTCACGATCGAACCAGCGATACCCCTCTCCTCGACAAGTGGCTGTCCGAGATCGGCGATGACGCCGTGGTTGAAGCCGTAGCTCAAGCTCGGCGGAGCATCGCTGAGGGCACAATGCCAGGGTTCTCCGACAAGGGGGAGTTCCTCGAATACCTGCGTCACCCTCACCGCCAGACGGCGTGAGCTGGAGGATCTTCGCCACCGACGCGTCCCAGCCCGATTTTGACAGGTTGAGCGACCAAGCTCGCTCTGCACTTGCCGATGATCTATTTCGGTGGGTCGAGGCGGGACCACCCAGCGCCAACCTTCGGCGGGTCGGGGGACTGGATCTCTTTGAGGATCTCGTCGAGTCGACCTGAGCAGGACGATCCGTCGCGAATATCGAGCGGTCTCCGTGACGATGGAGGCTCGCCCTCCCCTATCGGTATCGGCACACATATCGCCTGGTCAACTTCAGCAAGCACCCAGGCTGCGATGGACCGGTAATGCCAGGAGTATTGCGGCCACACTTAGAGGTGTGCCGAAGGCGGCCACATGCCTTAGGCGCTATCGGGCGCCCATCACATCCTGCATCTGCGCCGTGTCCACGAACTGCTGGAAGCTCGTCAGTTTTCCGTCGCGAGCCTTGAATACGTGGCAGACCTGAGCGTCGAGACTCTTGCCTGTGGCCTTAAAGGTCCCCGTGTAGCGCCCTTCGACGACGACTGTGTCGCCTGCATCGTGGAATTCCTTGGGATGGACAACAAATGTGCCATCAAAGTCCGCTCCGATTTTCACGAAGAGGTTCTGCACAATAGCGTCCGGTCCCTTCCAAGCTTTGCCGCTCGGTTGGTACGGGTTCCCTTCCGCTTCGCTCCACTCCATGTTGGGGTCCATCATGCCCAGCAGGGCGGGAATGTCACCTCGACCGAAACAATCGTAAGCATCTCGAACCAACTGGACGTTGCTCATTGCCCGCCTCCTATCGCTGTGTCGGTTTGAAATCCTAAGGTAGTTCTTCCCTATGTGCAATCGACCCATCGGAGCGAAAGCTTCCACGTGATACCACCGGAGCCGGACAAGGCGAACCTGTCCGCGAAGCCTCTTAGACCAGAGACCGCGGTGTTCCTCCAGGCTGCGAATATGGGTACCACCCCGACGCGCCGGACGAGCAAGATCAGGCACTTATGCGCTATCAGACCTCGATCGCGACCGAAGGGCAGCGCATTGGGGTAACGCCTCTAGGGTTTCCCGCCTTGTCGTAACGAGGAGGGTGGCGGACATGGGAACAGAAGAGAATAAGGCGGTTGTTCGCAGGTTCATGCACGAGTTGCTTGCCGAAGGCAAGCTCGATGTTGCAGACGAGGTGCTTGCGCCTGACGCGATCGAAGAGGTGCGCTGATCGCGATTCGGTCGCGCCCGACTTGTGGCGCCGCCGCGGATCTCGATCGACAACTTGGTATTATGCGCAGGTTGCACCGCTTGGAGAGTCTGCCAACGCGCGAGGGAGAGGGATGACGCGACGATGCAGGCGTCAGAGGTTCGATGTGCGGTGGCTGCGGCCATGTCGACCGCCTCAGCGCTTGACCTGACAGTCGACGACGCGATCGTTCTTCACGACTCGAACAGGCTCGCTCTGCGCCTGCTGCCTTGTGACGTCCTTGCCCGGGTGGCACATGTAGCTCGTCAGGTCGCACAGTTCGAAGTCGAGCTTGCTCAACGGCTCGCCGAAACCGAGAGCCCTGTGGCTGCTCTTGAGCCTCGCGTGGAGCCGCGCGTCTACGAGCGTGACGGCTTCGTGGTCACGTTGTGGACCTACTACGAACCTGTGACACCTCGAGAGATCTCACCAGTCGACTACGCGAATGCGCTCGAGCGGCTGCATGCCGGCATGCGGAAGGTCGATGTCACGACGCCGCACTTCACGGATCGAGTGGCGGAGGCTCAACGACTCGTTGCGAGCCGCGACCACACTCCGGCGCTCGCCGACGCGGACCGCGAGCTTCTCAGCAACACGTTACGAAGCCTGAGACTAGCGATCGTCGACCGCGGCGCCGCCGAGCAGCTGCTGCACGGCGAGCCGCACCCAGGCAACGTGCTTAGGACGAAGAACGGGCTGCTGTTCATAGATCTCGAGACGTGCTGCCGTGGGCCTGTCGAATTCGACCTCGCCCATGCGCCCGAAGAAGTCAGCGAGCACTATCCGGCTGCTAATCAAGACCTTCTTCGCGAGTGCCGGATCCTCATGCTTGCGATGATCGCAACGTGGCGCTGGGATCGAGACGACCAACTCCCGAACGGGCGTCAACTGGGCACAGAGTGGCTCAGCCAGATCCGAGCAGCGCTCGATCGCTACGGACTGGATGCCCATCGCTGATCACGGGACGGAGTCACGTCGTGCCGCGGGCTGCGACGGCGCGAGGCGTCGACTTCGAGGTCATGGCCGACTGGTCGTTGATGTCGAGTTCTGCCGTGATGCAGGCGCCGGCCGGTCGATGGGCGAGATCCAGTCGTACATATCGACGGTTCTTGAGTCACGACGGCCGGTGTCTCAGACGTGTGCAATGCCTCGCGGATCGTCAGATCGAGCAGGGTGACGCCTGGCATTGGGGGTACCGGATACTGGGCGGCCTGATCTGCGTATTTCTTGGTCTCGAAGACCAGGACCGACGTTCCAATGCCATCGATCGGCTTCGGTCATTGCCCTCGAGCGCGCCAGGGTCGGTCCGGCCGGGCAAGCGCAATCCGATCCTTGCGGGACTAATGTGCGCATCACTATCACTGAAAGGTCGCCGATATGTGGGCACAAATGATCACTACGCGCTTGAAGCCAGGCAGGGAAGACGACCTACCGAAATTGGTCGATCAGTTGCGGGCCGCTGAACAGCCAGGATCAGGTCTCGTACATTCGACGGCAACCCGAGACAGCAAGGACTCGAACCGCGTCATCATGTTCGTTGTCTTCGAGAGTGAAGAGAAGGCTCGGGAACGGGAGAGCGATTCCCGTCGCCAGGAGGGACTTCAGGCGGCTCGGGCGACGATGATGGAGATCTTTGAAGGCGCTCCGGAATTCACGGACCTAACGGTCGTTGACGACTGGTCGCTGTAGACGGCGATAGCTTGTCTCACCGACCCGGCGATCGGGGCATCGGGCGACAAGTCCGTCTCCACCGGACCGGTCGACCTTCGATGCTCGCTGAGAACTATGGTCCGAGTGGGCCAAGTCCAAGACGGATTGGCCGAAGCATCGACATTGCGTTGAGTACGCAGAGAGGTTGTGCAGCGTGGCACTCGGAATCTATTTCGTGCACGAAGGATTCACGCCTGAGAAGTACGGCAGCGCGATCAAGCAGCTGGAGGCAGCCGGAGCGGGCAAGCCAAAGGGGCGCACCTACCACTGCGCATTGGAATCGAACGGTGAGATCCAGGTTTTCGATATTTGGGAATCACAGGAGGACTTTGACGCCTTCGGACCGACTCTTATGCCAATCCTCACCGAACTCGGCGTCGGCCTCAAGGAGCCGATGGTGGCGACTGTTCACAACGTGATCATGGGCTAAGTCGGGCGGGTGGTTGATTGACGGCAGGTTTTCTGCACGCCTCGGTGCCCTCCCAGTCGTGGACGCTCTCCGCCCCCTGTAAGGCTTTGGCGGGCGCGCCAGAGAGCCAGTCCCATGCAGATGGGGATGATCATGAGCGTACGGGTCAGCTTGACGACGACGGCATACGAGGTCGCCCCGTGCCCGAAGCTGGACGACGCCACCACGACGGAGGACATGTCGTTTCCCCGATCTACGCTCTCTCGAGCTGCTGCGCACGGTGGCTGAGCGGGGTTCGATCCGGCAGGCGGCGCTGGTCCACAACATCAGCCAACCGGCGCCGAGCATGCGGCTTCACTCGCTGGAGCGGGTCCTGGGCCTCGAGCTCCTCGACCGGTCCCGAGGCCGGGCCCAGCTCACCCCCACCGGATTGGCCGTGATCGGGTGGAGTGAGGACGTCCTCGATGCCATGCGCACGTTTCTCCTCAGCGCGGCGGCGGTGCGCTCCGAAGGAGACCCACCTCCGAGTGGTTGCCAGCATGACGGTGGCGGAGTATTTGGCTCCCGTCTGGCTCGGCCGCCTTCGGGTATCTGATCCGGACATCGTCGTGTCGTTACAGATGGGCAACTCCGAACGTGCCGCTGAGGTGGTCGATCAGATGGGGAGCGATATCGGATTCGTCGAAGGTCAAAGCGCCCCTCACGGACTGAGTTCCCGCGTGGTCCAGGCCGATGACCTCGTGCTGGTGGTGGCGCCTTCGCATGCATGGGCCCGCCGCCGCGTCGCCGTATCGCCGTCAGAACTCGCCACCACGCCCTTGGTTCTCCGGGAGGTCGGTTCCGGTACCCGGGAGGTCCTCGAGGCGGCCCTTGGCTCGCTTGGTTTCGAAGCAATCCCTTCAGTTGCCATGGCTTCGACGACTGCCATCAAGGCTGCCGCCATCTCGGGTGCCGGTCCTGCCGTTCTCAGCCGGCTTGCGACCGACTCTGAGGTTGAGGACGGCCGACTGGCTGTCGTTCCGACTGAAGGAATTCCGCTCGGACGGTCGGTCCGGGCGGTGTGGCGGCGAGATCGGCCCCTGACACCACCGGCCAAGCGGTTGCTACGACAGATAGAAACGCACATCAAAGCGGAGCGGACGTGAGGGGATCAGGCGACCCCCGGCGACCTCGCACCAGGACGTCGATGGCCCTCGCCTTCCCCTCGGGACCCCCAACCCAACGATCCACGCGCTCGGCCCGTTCGATCTCGAGGATCCCGTCGAGGTCGGCGACCACGTCGTCCGGCCCATACAGGACAGCGAGGTCCTGTGGTCCGCCGTACCCCTCGGTTAGGTTCGAGAGATCGTGACCGACCACCAGCATCGTTCCACCCACGGCCACTGATTTCGCCATCAGAGCGAAGACCCGGTGTCGGACCTCCGTCGGCAGATGGAGGTACATCACCACAACGAGGTCGTAGGTGTTCGGTGGTATCCACATGGCGACGTCACCTCGCACCCAATCCACCGTCACGCCACGTTCCTCGGCTAATCGGCGCGCTTTCTCCAGTCCGACCGATGAGAAGTCGACCCCGACAACACGCCATCCCTTTTCGGCGAGCCAGATGGCGTTGCGACCCTCGCCGCACGCCACGTCGAGGGCGGTTCCAACCTTCAGGTTCGCCACCTGCTCGACGAGGAATCGATTCGGACCCGAGCCCCATACCAACTCGCCACCCTCGTACCGCTTGTCCCATGCCTGCTCGTCCACGGTGTTCATTGTCGTATTTCACCTCCTTGGGCCAACGAACGTCTAATGCGAGAAGTGCACCGTCGGCAGGATCCGCGCCAGCCAACGTGGTTGATGCCAACTGTGGTGGTGGCCGAGTCGCAGTAGCACGGGGAGGAGCACAAGGCGGACCACGATGGCGTCGAGAGCGACGGCCACAGCGAGGATGACGCCCATCTCTTTGGGGGCAAGGGGTCCCGAAAGGGCGAAGGTCAGGAACACGGCGATCATGACGGCCGCGGCCGAGATCACGACCCGGCCAGAGGCATGGACCGAGCCCACCATGGCGTGTTCAGGGTCCGCATGGGTCTCGTAGCTCTCCTTCGCCGCTGACAGGAGGAACAGCGTGTAGTCCATTGCCACGCCGAACACCATGGCCCCGAAGAACAGCGGTCCCCAGGCGTCGACGAACCCTTGGGGGGTGAAATGCAGGAGCCCCGAGAGGTATCCGTCTTGGAAGATCAACCGTGCGATTCCGAAGGCGCCGGCCACCGACAAGGCAGTGATCAGGACTCCGGCGGCAGCGAGGAGCGGAGCGCCGAGGGCCGTAAGGAGCAGGATGAAGCCGATTCCGGCGAGCAACCCGAACACGAGTGGGGTGTGCGAGGCCAGGGTCTGCTGGAGATCGTGGTTCTCGGCGGCGGCGCCGCCCACCAGGCTGCCGGTAGGCAGAACCCGGCGGATCCGGTCGATGGTGGCTCCGGTGGCCGACGCGGAAGGCCCTGTGGTGGGCACGACCTGGTCCAGCGTCCACCCGGCGTGGGTCGGACCGGCGATGGTGGTGGCAATCCCGGCGGTCCGGGCCAGGGTGGCAAGGGCGGCTCGCTGGCGATCGGCGCGGACGAGGACCTGCAGGGTTCCCGGGGCACCGGGACCGAAGGCCTTGGTGATCTCGTCATACCCGACTCGGGCGTTGGCAGTGGGCGGCACGATGGTGATCGAAGGCATGTTGGTGCGCAGTCCGATGACGGGCGCGGCGGCGAGGAAGAGCACGCCGAGTGCGGCGAGACCAGCGGGCAGGGGATGGCGCCACAGCATGCGGCCCCAGGCGTTGAGACGTTCGTCGAGACCGGGGCGGGTCCGCGTACGGGGACGCCGGCGGAGTCGGATGTGGCCGGCGTTGACCCGGGTACCCAGCCGTCCGAGCACGGCTGGAAGCAGCGTCAGGGTGGCGGCCAGGACGGCGACGACGGACAGCATGATGCCCAGGGCCATGGAGCGAAAGGCAGGGCTCGGCACGATGAGGATGGCGGCGAGAGAGCCCAGTACGGTGACGGCGCTGAAGGCAACGGCCTTGCCGGCGGTGTCAACGGTCTCGGCCACTGCGGCCACCACACCGATTCGATCACCGGGCTCAACCCCTCGCCGCGCCAGGGCAGCGCGGAAACGCACGACCAGGAACAAGGCGTAGTCGATCCCGAGGGCCAAGGCGAACATCAGGGCGAAGTTGAGCGCCCAGATGGACACGGGGGCGATGTGGGTGGCGAGCACAAGAGCACCGGCGGCGACGAGCAATCCCACCATTGTGAGCATGAGCGGAAGACCGGCGGCGACCAGGCTGCCGAAGGCGATGACCAAGATGATCATCGTCACCGGCCATGAGAGCATCTCGGAGCGGAGCATGGCACTGCGATTGGCGGAGTTGAAGTTGGCCCACAGTGCGCTGTCGCCGGTCAGGGTCACTGAGATACCGGGTCGAGACAAACGCCCGAGCGGTGCGGCCAGGGCGTCGGCAGCACGGACCATGGCGTTGGCGTCGCCGCTAGCCCCCGCGCTCACGACCCCGGTCGTGCCATCGGCCGACAACGAGACCCCCGCTTTGGGCGCCACCACGGCGGAGACACTCCGGTTCGCGTGCAGGAGCGCCGAGACCTTGGTCAGAACTGATTGGGCGGCTGGATCGGTGCCGATCGGGCCGTGGCGGTCAACGATCACCACCTGGAGGGCGGTAGCGCCCAGGCCGGAGAAGTCCTTTTGGATGATCGCCCTGGCTTTCACCGACTGGCTGGTCGAGTCCTGCCAGCCAGCGCCGGCCAGAGCGTGTTCGACCTGAGGGGCGAAGGCGCCGAAGACGGTGAGGACAATGAGCCACACCACAAGCACGGCACGCAGGTGGGTGGCAGACCAGGCGCCCAGGCGAGCCATCGGACCACGGCGGTGGGTGGGCGACCCGATGAGAGCCGCCGCCTGGGCGCTCTGGGTCGTTGGCCTCAAGGGGGTCGTGGTCATGAGGGCTCGTCACTTTCGTGAGACGACGTGGGCGATGGTGCCTGTGACACATACCCTAGGGGGTATAGTCGCATTAGGCAACATACCACCAGGGGTATATGTTCCCGAGAACGAGAATCCCGAGAACCGCTGGCGCATCGGCAGCTCCATGGGCGCCGCATGAGACAACCTCTGAGAGGAAGGACGACAATGCAGCTACCCGACGAGGTGGTCAACGACGTGCGGAAGCGCCTCCGGCGGGTCGCTGGCCAGGTCCAAGGTGTCGAGCGGATGCTCGAGGAGGGTCGCGAGTGCCGTGACGTGGTGACCCAGATCTCGGCCGCCACCAAGGCCCTCGAGCAAGCCGGGTTCCGTCTCGTCGCGTCGGGTCTCGCGTACTGCCTCGAGCACCCCGAGGACGCCGAAGCTGACGGCTACCCGATCGACGCCGTCCAGAAGATGTTCATGAAACTTGCCTGACGGTAGGCCTCCGCCGTGGCAGAGTCGATCACGACCAGCGCTCGACGGTCGTCAGTCCGATGAGCCGGTCGAAGTGGCGCAGAACCTCACCGCCCGCGTCTCGGGCGACGGCCAGAGCGCCAGGGACATCCAGGTTTTCAAACAGGACGTGCCGCACCTCCCGGGCCGCGGTGTCCGAGGCACCGGGCTTCGATTCCAGGCTTCGCAAGGTCTCGAGCTCACCCTCGGCCCGGTCGAGCTCGGACTCCGAGAACTCCCACGATTCGTTCCACGGCCGCGAAAGGATGAGGAGCCGGATGGCGGCCGCCGACCACCGCTCCAACAGGTCGTGGACGAACACCAGGTTGCCGGTGGACTTGGCCATCTTCGTGTTTTCCGCCATCACGGTTCCGATGTGCATCCAGGACCGGGCGAAGGGGTGTACCCCGGTGAAAGCCTCGGCCTGGGCGGCCTCATAGGCGTGGTGCGGGAACGCCAGGTCGGCGCCCCCGGCGTGGAGGTCCACTGTGGCGCCGAAGGTGGTGAGCGCCATGGCGGTGCACTCCGCGTGCCAGCCTGGCCGCCCCGGGCCCCATGGACTCGGCCATGCCGGCTCGTCCCCGATGGAACGCATCCACAACGCAACATCGAGCGGATCATCCTTGTTCGGGTCGTCGGGGTGGCCGCCACGTTCGGACGCCAATGACATCGCTTCGTCGCGAGTGAGTCCGGCCGTCTCATGGACCGCAGCGCCACGGAAGTACACCGAGCCGTTGCGTTCATAGGCGAGCCCCCGGGTCAGCAGCTCTGCGGCCAGGATGACGACACCGTCAACGTGGTCGTGGCTGCGGGGCTCGAACGCCGGATGAGAGATGCCTAAAAGATCCATGTCGCGCTCGAAGCGGTAGGACTGCTGGGTGGCCAACGACCTCCACGGCACGCCCTCCACCTGGGCCTGGAGGAGCAAGTGATCGTCGACGTCGGTGATGTTGCGGCATACCTCGACAGGGTGCCCGGTCAACCGGAGGATCCGGGCAGCCATGTCCGCCCACACGAAGGTGGCTGCGTGACCCAGGTGTGTGGTGTCGTAGGGGGTGATCCCACAGACGTAGATGCGCCCCGTGCCCATCAAAGGCAACCGGGTGCCCCCGATCTCCACGGTTCGGAGTGTGTCCTCGTCCAAGGCCGCCACGGTTCCCGAAGAATCTCCTCTCCCGGTGAGCAACGTCACGTCTTCCTTTCTGACCGGAACTAGGTGAAGATGATCTCGCCTCCGGCTGCCATTGCGTAGAACTCACCGACGGTGATGATGTCCTTCACCTGGTCGACGAGATCGTCCTTAGTCAGTTCGAACAGGTCGCACGACGCTTTGCACCCGTAGAGCCCGGCGCCCGTGTCCGAGATCATCTCGATGAACTCGGGGATCGACGGGATGTCGAGCTTCTCCATCTTGCGCTCGAGATAATGCGTCATGACCGACGATATACCCGGGAGCCCCCCGGCCATCGTGGCCAGGTGGAGGCCGGGATTCCCGACGGTGGCCACCTTGATGTGGTCGTGACGCCTCTTGTGCACGGCGTCGAGGCCGAAGAAGGTGAAGAACAGGTTTGCCTCGATGCCCTCGGCCCGCGCCCCGTTGGCCATGATCAGCGCCGGGTAGATGCCTTCGAGGGAGCCCTTGGACACGATGATGGAAACCTTCTCGATGGTGTCGCCCATGGTGCGTTCCTTTCCTCGATTCCAAGATTCTCCGTGCGGTCAGATGCAGCCGCGGGGTTTCGGGATGCCGGCGATCTTGGCGGCGGTCTTGGCCGGGCCCTTCGGGAACAACTCGTAGAGCTCCTTCACCGACACTCCGGAGGTCTTCCCGAGCACGCGGACCGTCGGCCCCGTTCCCTTCTCGGCGTACTCGGTCCGCATGAACTTGAGCACCCGCCAGTGCTGTTCGGTCAGCTCGTCGATCCCCGAGGCTCGGGCGATCTCCGGCGCCATCTCCTCGGTCCACTCGTCGGGGTTCTCGAAGAACCCCTCGTCGTTGACGGCGACATTTTTGCCGGCATAGGTGGCCGTGGGCATGGTCAGAACCTTCTGAAAGACGTGGTCACGATCGCGACGGCTCCCGATGTTTGCCCCGGTCGGGCATGGCGGAGCCGACGCCGGGAATGTCGCGGCCGGGCAGCAGCCTGTGCCAGTAGAACGACTGGAACATGAGCTTGCCCAAGTGATTGAGGCGCGACTCCTTGAGCAGCGGGAGCCCGACCGAGGTGGGGAAATGACCCGGAAGGGGCTCGGTTTCGTAGTTGAAGTCGATGAGAAGCGCCTTGTGGAAGCCGGACTCGATGAAGCAATTGGCATGGCCGTCGTAGCTGCCGTCGAGCGGCTTGCCGGACAGGAAGCGGCGGATGTTCTCCACCAAGATCTCGCCCTCGAAATGGGTGACGGAACCCGCCTTCGACACCGGCAGATTGGCGGCATCGCCGATGACGAACACGTTCTGTCGGGCTTTGGACTGCAGCGTGTGCTCGTCGGTGGGCACGAAGTTGAGCTCGTCGCCGAGGCCCGGCGATCGGCCCACGTAGGCAGCACCGCTGTGGAGGGGGACGACGACGGCGAGGTCGAAACCGACCTCCCGACCGTCGTAGGAGACCAATCGCCCTCCGGGGCCATCGACCTCTCCGGTATTGAACTCGGTGACCAGCTCGACACCTTTCTCCTCGAGCAGCCCGGCCAAGGTGGCGGAGGCGACCGGCTTGGTGAAAGCACCATCGAGCGGGGTCACGTAGGTGATTCCCACCCGATCACGGATGCCGAGCTCCTGGAAGTACCAGTCGGCCAGGAAGCAGAACTCCAACGGCGCCACCGGGCACTTGATGGGCATGTCGACGACGTTGACGACCAGACGCCCGCCGTCGAACCAGGTGAAAGCGTCGTGCAGGCCGGCCGCCCCTTCGGGCGTATAGAAGGTGAAGACCTTCTCCAACCAGCCTGGACCGAGAAGGCCCTCGGTCTCCTCGGCGACCAGGGTCGAGCCGGTGGCCACGACGAGCACGTCGTATTCGAGGGCTGTCCCGTCGCCGAGCCAGACCCGCTCGGTTTCGAGGTCCACCCGCTCGATCGCCGCTTGGCGGTAGTCGATCCCACGGCGAAGCTGACGCTGACGAGGGCGGATGATCTCGTCGAGGCGGGCCAGGCCGAAGGGCACGAAGAGAAGTCCAGGCTGGTAGACGTGGCTGTCGTCCTGATCCACTACGACGATCTGGACCCTGTCGTCGAGAACTCGCCGCAGCCTATTGGCGGCCAGCGTTCCCCCAGTACCCCCTCCGAGAACGACGATGCGCTCAACCACGGTCCCAGGGTGGCAGGAGTCGGAAAGCCACGGTAGGGGCGAACGTCCCGATACGAAGGAAGGGCCCTTGTGCCCTTCCCACCCCAGTCCCTCCCTGGCAGGCTGCCAATGAACCGAGCGGAGCAGGAGATGGACACGATGAGCAGCCGAGGGCGTGCGTCGGACACCAGAAACCCACGATGACGCCGCGGCGCGTCGTCATCGTGGGTGGCGTGGCCGGTGGTATGTCAACAGCCACCCGTCTCCGACGCCTCGATGAGGCGGCCACTATCACCGTGATCGAGCGATCGGGGCACGTCTCCTATGCCAACTGCGGACTCCCGTACTTCGTGGGCGGCGTGATCGAGGACGAAGATGACCTGCTGCTCCAGACGCCTGAGCGTCTCTTCGACCGGTTCCGGCTCGATGTCCGGGTCGACACCGAGGTCGTCGACATCGAAGCTCATGACCACACGGTGACCGCCCGTTCCACGGTCGGTGGCAGCACGGAGTCGATCGGCTACGACAAGCTGGTGTTGAGCCCTGGTGCCGCTCCGGTTCGCCCTCCGATACCGGGCTTCGAACGGGTCCGGGTGCTGCGGACCGTCGAGGACGCCGAGCGACTGGCCGCCGACGTCATCGGGCAACCGGCGACGGCGGTGGTCATCGGGGCCGGGTTCGTCGGCCTGGAGACGGCGGAGAACCTCGTCCGCCAGTCGATCTCCGTCACCGTGGTGGAAGCCGTCGACCAGGTCCTCACCCCGCTCGACCCTGAGCTCGCCATCCTGGTGGCGGCCGAGCTCACTTGCCACGGCGTACGTGTCGAGACCGGCGTGGCCGTCTCCGAGGTGACCCCGAGCGGCATCCTCCTGGCCGACGGTCGGGCCGTCGCCGGTGAGCTCGTGGTCGGGTCCATCGGCGTTCGCCCCGACGTGCGACTGGCTGAGATGGCAGGCCTGGCGCTCAGCGCCCACGGCGGCATCGCCGTCGACGAGGTCAACCGGACCAGTGACAAGGACATCTATGCCGTCGGTGACGCCGTCGAGAAACCGGACTGGGTGGGCGGTGGCAATTCCCTGATCGCCTTGGCCAACGTGGCGAACCGCCAGGGACGGCGTGTCGCCGACCACATTTGCGGCCTTCCCTCCCGATCGAGCGCTTCGCTCGGGACGGCCATCGTGAAGGTGTTCGATCTGACCGCGGCCACGACAGGATGGAACGAAAAGCGGCTGCGGGGCGAGGGGCGCCGTTACCGGGCCATTCACTCCCATCCTATGAACCATGCGGGCTACTACCCCGGTGCGCAGCCGATGTCGCTCAAACTCCTCTTCGACCCCGATGACGGCACCATTCTCGGGGCCCAGGCCGTCGGGGGTGATGGCGTCGACAAACGGATCGACATCATCGCCACCGCCATCACCGGTGGTATCAAGGCTGACGAGTTGGCCGACCTGGAGCTCGCTTACGCGCCACCTTTCTCATCGGCCAAGGACCCCGTCAACATGCTCGGCTACATGGCAGAGAACGTGCTCTCCGGCGCCTGCGACGTGGTGGAGTTCGACGAGCTCAGCCGCTTGAGTGGAGAAGGTTGGACGGTGGTGGACGTGCGGACACCCGAGGAGCACCGACGGGGCGCGATTCCGGGTTCGGTCAACCTCCCGCTCGACCAGCTACGTGAGGAGCTGGACGATGCCAAGGGTCCCTTCGTGGTCTACTGCGAGGTCGGCCAACGGGGACACACGGCCACGTCTCTTCTCCACGAGCTGGGGATTGAGGCGCGAAACCTTGATGGTGGCTACCGCACATGGATCGCTGCCGATGCTGCGAGTCATCAGGACCCTTTGCGGCTCGCCAAAGTCAAGAGCGAGCTGTAATGAGACACGGCTGGAAGGAATTCCAGTCGGCATTGCCCCTCGCTCCTGACGATAACCAGCTCAATGCCGACGGGGACCTCTGCCTCTCGGGTCTAATTGAGTCACGTCCGAGCCAGATTCCGCTGAGTGACGTGACACTCGCCACCGGCGCGCGCACGCATTCGCTGTTCGACTCAAAGGGGCACGTGTTCGCTTGTGGCAGCGGAGACGACGGCGTGCTCGGCAACGGCTCGACCACCGGTAGCCCGACGCCGACCGCGTTCATCGGGCTTCCGAGCAGCCTGTCAAGGAGCTTCTGGGCCTGACGCTGGGTCTTTGCCTGGACCACCCGGGTGACCTGACGGGGCGAACCGGTCACCGGATCGGTACCGATGAAGACCCGGAGCCGGTACTTGCCCGGCGCCAATTCCTGGACCGATCCGGTACCCTTGGGTCGACGCCGATCTGTGTCGCGCTTGTATTTCGAGTTGGCTACAACGGAAAATATAGGCACGATATAGGCACAAGTCACCAGGAGAGGTGCGAGAGCGGCCGAATCGGACTCACTGCTAATGAGTTGACCTGGGAAACTGGGTCCGAGGGTTCAAATCCCTCCCTCTCCGCCGATTCTGGGCACATTTCTGGGCGCGCCAAGGGGCCGCCAGGGGCGGCCCGGTAGATTGTCTGGGTGCCCGAGAGCTACTGGTTGGAGACCCTGGGCTGTCCGAAGAACCAGGTCGACTCCGACAAACTCGTCGGCACCCTGCGGGCCGACGGCTACGAAGAGGCCGACGGGCCCGAGAACGCCGACCTCGTGGTGGTGAATACCTGCGCCTTCATCGAGGCGGCGCGCCAGGAGTCCATCGACACCATCTTGGAGTTGGCCGACAGTCGCCGGGCCGGCTCCCGGCTGGTGGTGACCGGATGCATGGCCGAGCGTTACGGTTCCGAGCTGTCCGACTCCCTGCCCGAGGTCGACCTGGTGGCCGGCTTCGGCGTGCCCGTGACCCTGCGCCGGCGCAACTCCTTCGACCTTCTCAATCTGCCCCGGCCGGCGGCCGCCGCGCCGTGGGCCTATATAAAGGTGGCCGAGGGCTGTGACCGGCGCTGCGGTTTCTGCGCCATCCCCTCCTTCCGGGGCAAGCAACGCTCCCGTCCCGCCGACGCTCTTCTCGACGAGGTCGAGGCCCTCGGCGACGGTGTGCGCGAGATCGTCCTGGTGGCCCAGGACCTGGCGTCATACGGGCTCGACCGCACCGCACCGCAGCGGGTGGCGCGGCCCAAAGGCACCCCCCGGCCCATCGTCGAGCTGATCCGGGCCGTGGCCGGCCGGGTCGAGCGGGTCAGGCTCCTCTATCTCTATCCCTCGGCGCTCGACAACGAGCTGGTCGACACCATCGTGGAAACCGGTGTGCCCTATTTCGACCTCTCGCTGCAGCACGTTTCTCGTCCCCTGGTCGAACGGATGCGGCGCTGGGGAGACGGCGGCCGGTTCCTCGACCGGATCGCCATGATCCGCACCGCCGCACCGAACGCCGGTCTGCGTTCGTCGTTCATCCTCGGCTACCCGGGCGAGACCGAAGAGGACCACGACGCCTTGCTGGCCTTCTTAGAAGAAGCGCAGCTCGACTGGGCCGGTTTCTTCACCTTCTCCGAAGAGCCGGGCACCTACGCCGCAGGGCTTCCCGACACCGTGCCCGCCGGGCTGGCGCTCGAGCGGCTGCGCGAGTGCTCGGAGCTCCAGGACCGGATCACGGCCGAGCGCCGGGCGGCGGTGGTGGGCGAGACGATGGCCGTCCTCGTCGACACCACCGGCGTGGGTCGTTCACATCGCGAGGCGCCGGAGATCGACGGCATCATCCATGTGCCGACGGACCTGGAACCCGGGCGGATCATCGAGATGCAGGCCACCGACGCGGCCGGTCCCGATCTCTGGGCCGAGCCGGTTGGAGCGGCTCCCCGGTGACGGACCCGGGCGCGGCCCCCGTCTTCGAGGTGCCCGGCGACCAGCCGCCCACTTCACCGGCCGGTCCCCCGGTGGCGCCGCTCGGCGACCGGGTCCGGCAGTACACCTTCGGTCCCTCGGCGCTTCTCACGCCGGCCAACGCCATCACCGTGGCCCGGCTGCTGGCCACGCCGGTGGTGGTGGTCATGGTGGCCATGCACGGCGCCGGTTGGTGGCCCTTCGCCGTGGCCTTCGTCATCGGCGCCACCGACGGGATAGACGGTTGGCTGGCCCGACGGCAGGGCACCACCAGGTCGGGCGCCTTCCTCGATCCCCTGGCCGACAAGGCCGTGGTCCTGTCGCTGCTCTTCGTCCTGGCCGCCAAAGCCGAGTTCTCCTGGGTGCCGGTCATCGTGATCGCCGTCCGGGAGGTGGGGATGGGCGTCTACCGCTCGGTGGCCGGCCGCCGGGGCATCTCCATCCCGGCGCGGACCTCGGCCAAGATCAAGACCCTCGTCCAGGGCATCGCCATCCTCCTGGCCCTGGCCCCCTCGCTCGCCCGGCACCAGAGCGTGCTGAGCGTGGCTATCTGGGTAACGGTGGCCTTCACGCTGGTGACCGGGGCGCAGTATCTGGTCGACGGACGCCGGGCCGCCCGGCACCGGCACTCTGCCTGACGGTTTAGGGGGCCTGATGCGGATCGAGGTCGTGGCCGTCGGCACGGAGCTCCTGCTCGGCCAGATCGCCGACACCAACTCGGCCTGGCTGGGTGAGCAGATGGCCCTCGGCGGTGTGGATTCGCACTTCCATCAGGCCGTGGGGGACAACCTCGAGCGGATCGTCCTGGCCCTGCGCACCGCCCTCGCCCGCTCCGACGGCGTGGTGGTCTGCGGGGGCCTCGGTCCCACCCACGACGACATCACCCGCGATGCCATCGCCGCGGTGATGAACGTGGCCCTCGTCCGGGATCCGGCCATCGTCGAGCGGATCGGCCAGATGTTCTCCACCCGAGGCCGGGCCATGCCCGAGAGCAACGGCCGCCAGGCCGACGTGCCCGTTGGGGCCACCCCCATCACCCAGATGCTCGGTACCGCCCCCGGGCTCATCTGCCCCGTCGGCCACAAGGTCATCTACGCCCTGCCCGGCGTCCCCTACGAGATGTACGAGATGTTCAGCCGGGCCGTCCTGCCCGACCTGCGCCGGCGGATGGCCGAGCAGGGCGACACGGCGGTGATCGAGAGCCGGGTGGTGCGGACCTGGGGGATGAGCGAGTCCGGCCTGGCCGAGCTGCTCGCCCCCCGGATCGAGGCCCTCGACGCCGCCGGCGGCAATCCCACCATCGCCTTTCTGGCCAGTGGCATCGAGGGGATCAAGGTCCGGATCACGGCCAAGGCGGCCGACACCGAGGCGGCCGAGGCACTCTTGGGCGCCGAGGAGGAGCAGGTCCGCGCCATCGTGGGCGAGGCCACCTTCGGGGTCGACGACGACACCATGGAGTCGGTGGTGGCCGATCTGCTCAAAGCACGCCGGCTCACCCTGGGCCTGGCGGAATCTCTCACCGGCGGCCTGGTGGCGTCGCGACTGGTGGCCGTTCCCGGTGCCTCTGACTGGTTCCGGGGATCGATCGTCTCCTACGCCAGTGACGTGAAATACGCGCTCCTCGGTGTCCCCGCCGGCCCCGTGGTGAGCGCCGAGGCGGCTCGGGCCATGGCCGACGGGGCCCGCCGGGTCCTCGGTGCCGACGTGGGCCTGGCCCTCACCGGGGTCGCCGGTCCCGACAGCGCCGAGGACCAGCCCCCGGGGACGGTCTTCGTCGGCCTGGCCCGGCCGGGGGCGGAGACCGAGTCCTTGGAAGCCCATCTCCCGGGCGACCGCGACCGGGTCAGGCAGTACGCCAACATCTCGGCGCTCGATCTGCTGCGCCGCCGGCTCATCCACGACGGCAGCGGCTGACCCTCGCCGGCAGCGGCTCTCGCTGCCATCGGGCGCCGGGCCGAACAGTTACAGGGGCTTCAGACCCGCCTGTTCGGTCACGTCGAGCAATCCCCCGGCGGCCATCAGCGCTTCGATGACCGGCGCCGAAGCGGGTCGGGCCAGGAAGTATCCCTGTCCGGTGGAGCAACCGAGCCGTCGGAGAAGATCCAGTTGCTCGCGCTGCTCGATACCTTCGGCGATCACGGCCAGCGAGAGCTTGTCGGCCAACACGAGGATGGCGTCGAGGACAGGCACCGAACGCGGCCCCGAGGCGTGACCGGAGACGAAGGCGCGGTCGATCTTCAGTATGTCGACGGGGAGGCTGGCCAGAGTGCTGAGCGAGGAGAAGCCCGTCCCGAAGTCGTCGACGGCGAGGCGGACGCCCAGGACTTTCAAGCTGTTCAGAGAGGCGATCCCACCGTCCACGTCGGCCGCCAGCGCCGACTCGGTGACTTCAAGCACGACGTTCTCGCTCTGCACGGCGGGGTCGGACAGGATGCGTCTTATGGCGGCCAGGCTGTGGGGGTTCGGGAGTTGGTACAGAGAGAGGTTCACCGCCACCCACAAGCTTTTGCAATGCTCCATGGTGGCGCGCCAGCGCGCCAGTTGACGGACCGCCGTCTCGAGCACCCAGCATCCAATGGCCTCGATGTCGCCGGTCTCCTCGGACAGGCCGATGAATTCGCCCGGGGGGGAGCAGACCGAGGGTGGGGTGCTGCCAGCGGACGAGGGCCTCCACACCGAGGACCTCGCCGGTCCGCAGATCGGCCACCGGCTGGTACTCGAGCCGGAGCTGCCCGGCCTCGACGGCCAGGGCCAGGTCGGCCTTCAGCGCCGAGCGGCCCACCATGTTGTCGTGCATCTGGGCGTCGAAGAGCTGGTAGCGGCCCTTGCCCGCCCCTTTGGCCATGTACATGGCGAAGTCGGCGCGCCGCAGCAGTTCGGCCGCCTCGGTGATCTCGGGCCGCCTCTGGGCGATCCCGATGCTCACCGACACCACCAGGCGCGTCCCTTCGATCATGAACGGGGCCCGCACGGCCTCGAGAATCCGTTCGGCGACGGCGGTTTGCGAAGCGGTACCCGTTGGGGCCCGCCGTCAGCCGCCAGCCATCGTGGTCAGCCGTCGGCCGCCTTGGCGGCGGCGGAAAGTTGCGACGGGCGCGGGGTGCCGGTGAGGGTGGTCTTCGGATGGACGGGGAGGACCAGCGGCGACCGGGGAGACTGGTTGAAGTTGAAGTCACTGGTCAGGTTGCCGAGGATCTTCTCGTCCTCGCGGACATCGGGTCTCGGGTCGGGCCGGCCGTCGGTGGCGGGATTGAGGCGCTGGCCGTGGAGGAAGTCGTCTTCGATGAACTTGTCGTAGGCGTCGAAGCTGAGTGTCTGGTGGTCGACGTAGCCGCGCTTGGCGTAGGGACTGATGACGATCCCCGGCACCCGGAGGCCGTAGCCGTTCTCGTCCACCTGGGGCGGGACCACCTGGTCGTAGAAGCCACCCCAGTCGTCCCAGGCTAAGAAGATCGCCGTCGAGTCCCAGTCGGGGCTCTTCATGACGGCGTTGATCAGGCTGGTGACATACGACTGGCCGTAGCTCACCGGGGCCGGGGGATGCTCACTGACCGCGCCCGACGGCACCACCCAGGAGACGGCCGGAAGCGTCCCGCTCTTGGCCGCCGCGTAGAACTTGTCGACCGACTGGATGTTGCGGAGTTGGTGGTCGGCCTTCACCGTGTCGAACCAGGGCAGCGGGTTCCAGATGCCGGGGGTGTTCGAGTTCTGTTGCACCGGGGCACAGGTCTCGGCCGCATCGTTCTCACAGTCCGGCTCGGTCCCGCTGACCACGTAGTAGCCCCAACTGACGTGGGACTTGTCGAGCAGGTAGGTCAGGTCCGTCCAGGCGTAGATGGGCTGCCCGGCGGCGGCCGCGCGCTTGTGGGCTTTATTCGGATTGAGGGTGTTCTTCGGGCCGCTCTCGCCCCCGTAGACGGCCGGGGCGTTCGCCGGTCGCTCGGCCGGCCTCGTCTGCAGGGCGTTCACACAGCTCGAGGGATTGTTGTCCTCGGTGCAGTAGGCCGACCATTCCGATACCAAGAAGAGGTGCGAGGGCAGGCTCCACGAGGCGTTCGGCTCGAACATGTGGTCCTGGAGGACGAAGTCCTTGGCGTAGTTCCAGTAGTTCGGGATGTCACCGGCGGTGTGATATCCCATCACGTCCGGCTTGGCCGAATTGGTGCAGGCCGGGTCCGTGGAAACGAGACAGCCCTTGCGTCCGCTCTCGGATTGGGCGATGAAGCCGTTCATCTTCCCGCCGTTGATGTCGGCGGTGGCGTTGACCGCGGAGTGGGGACCCCCGCCGTTGACGTCGGCGTGATCGACATAGGGAGCGACGCAGGTCCCCGTGGCCGGGTCGTTCACGCAGACCGTCGGCTGGCCGTTGCTCATGGGGATGCCGTCGGCGCCGGGGAAGGTGCCGAAGTAGGAGTCGAAGGAGCGGTTCTCCTGTTGGATGACGATCACGTGCTTGATCTTGTGGATACCGGCGGGCACGAGGTAGTGACCGCTCGGACCACCGACCACCCGCTCCACCGGGGCCGGCGGCGACGCCGATCCTCCGGCACAGGAGCTCCCGACGACGGCCAGGGCGACGACCGCAGCGAGGGCACCGGTGCACTTCGACGGGGTCACGGATCACCTCTGAGGAACCGGAGATAGAGCGCGTGGGTCTCGGCGTCGAAGGCGACGAGCCGGACGAGCTCTATGTCTGAGGGCGCGGTGCTGACGGTGGCGACGGCCAGCTCGGCGGCGAGGTGCGGCGGATAGCCGTAGACGCCGGTGGAGATGGCGGGAAAGGCGATCGAGCGGGCGCCGAGTTCGTCGGCCACGGCCAGGCAGCGCCGGTAGCACGAGGCCAGGATCTCGGGCTCGCCCTTGTGGCCGCCGGACCAGACGGGGCCGACGGTATGGATGATCCACGGGGCGGGGAGCGCGAAGCCGGGTGTGGCTTTGGCGTCACCGGGGTCACATCCTCCGAGGGTGGCGCAGGCGGCCCGGAGTTCGGTGACACCGGCGGCACGGTGGATGGCACCGTCGACTCCTCCACCCCCGGCCAGCCGGGAGTTTGCGGCGTTGATGACGGCGTCCACCGGTAGCTCCGTGATGTCACCCAGGAAGGCCTCGATGAAGGGTGGGCTCATCGTGTCCAGTCTGGTCCGGTAACCGTCGGGTCGGGTCGCCCGTTTCCCGGGAGCCGTCCATCAGACTGGCGGCGTGCGCCTGTTCGTCGCCGTCTCCCTGCCGCCCGACGTGACGGCGCTCGTCGCGGCGCTGCCGCGTCCCGAGCTGGCCAGCCTGCGCTGGACGACCGAGGAACAGTGGCATATCACCCTGCGCTTCCTCGGTGAGGTGGAGGAGCCGGCCGCCGTGGCCGAGGCGCTCCGGGAGGTGCCGACCACCCTGCAGGGATCAGGCGAGGACGAGGTCGAGGTGATGCTGGGGGCGGCCACGGCCTGGTTCCGGGGCCGCCGGATCCTGCATGTGCCGGTGACCGGGCTGGACCCCCTGGCGCGCGCCGTGGCCCTGGCCACCGTGGCCTGGGCCGAGGCGGCCGAGGAGCCGCCCTTCGCCGGCCACCTGACCCTGGCCCGGGTCCGGCAACGCGAGACGGGTCCGGCCAATCTGGCCGGGACCCTGATCTCGGCCGAATGGAACGTCGACGAGATCGCCCTGATGTCCTCGACCCTCGGCCCCGGGGGATCCATCTACCGAGTGGTGGCCGGCGTTGCTCTGGGGAGTTGAGAAAAGATCCAGCACGAACACGTGTTCGCCAACTACAGTGCTGTAAGTCAGGCAGGGACCGACACACCCACTTCGTATGGTCCGCCGGGTCGGAGCGACGTATCCGGTGAACATGCACACAACGAAGAGAGGCGAAGAGATGGAACGTGACAAGGCACTCGATGTGGCCCTGAGTCAGATCGAAAAGCAATTCGGCAAGGGCTCGGTCATGCGGATGGGGGAGAACCTCAACATGGGCATCGAGTCCATCCCGACCGGTGCGATGGCGCTCGACATGGCCCTCGGTATCGGCGGACTTCCCCGGGGCCGGATCGTGGAGGTCTACGGCCCCGAGTCGTCGGGCAAGTCCACTCTGGCCATGCACGTGGTGGCCGAAGCTCAGCGCAATGGCGGGATCTGCGCCTACATCGACGCCGAGCACGCCATGGACCCGGTCTACGCCACCGCCATCGGGGTGAACATCGACGACCTGCTGATCTCGCAACCGGACACCGGTGAACAGGCGCTCGAGATCGCCGACATGCTGATCCGCTCCGGTGCCCTCGACGTGATCGTCGTCGACTCCGTCGCCGCTCTCACCCCGCGGGCCGAGATCGAAGGCGACATGGGCGACGCCCACGTCGGCCTGCAGGCGCGGCTCATGTCGCAGGCGCTGCGGAAGTTGACGGGCACGCTGTCCAAGTCCGACACCATCGCCCTCTTCATCAACCAGCTCAGAGAGAAGATAGGGATTTCGTACGGAAACCCCGAGGTCACCCCCGGTGGTCGGGCTCTCAAGTTCTATGCATCGGTGCGGCTCGACATCCGGCGGGTGGAGGCCATCAAGGACGGCGCCGACGTGATCGGCAGCCGGACGCGGGTGAAGGTGGTGAAGAACAAGTGTTCCAGCCCGTTCAAGGTGGCCGAGTTCGACATCATGTACGGCACCGGCATCAGCCGCGAGGGATCTCTGCTCGACGTCGGGGTGGAGCTCGGCTTCATCAAGAAGTCCGGGGCCTGGTTCACCTACGAGGGTGAGCAGCTCGGTCAGGGACGTGAGAACGCCAAGCAGTTCCTGCGCGAGACACCCGAGCTGATGATCGAGCTCAACGAGAAGATCCGCAGTCAGTTGGCCGCCGTCGTGCTGCCGGCGGGAGCAGAGGTCGGCGTGGCCGCCAACAGCGACGGCGACACCGTCAGCGTGGGGGCCAGCAGCGATGACGCTCCCATCACGCTGAAGGACTGACGCACCGAGAACACCGGCGGACTGCCCTTTCCCCCACGGACGCCCCTGGGTCACCACGGACCCATGGGGCGACCACAGGGAGCAGTGAGGTCATGCTCCGCAGTTAATGCCCTTGGCCTCCTGCTCGGTCACCGACAGCGCCGCCGCCTGCGGTCCGCACAGGGGCAGGCTGAGGGCACTGGGACCGAACGTGGCCGTCGGGGTCACTGATAGCAGGTCGGTCGCCGTCACGGTGAACGTGGCCGGGCCGTTTGGCACCTGGGACGGATCGGTGGAGCCACTGATCACTCCGTGGGCGACGGACGAGGACGCCGAGCTGAGACGGACGGTGGCCCGACCGCCGTTGATGATCTGCTCGACATTGGTGGTGACCCCATCGATGACGGCCGTCCCCGGCACGGTGGCGTCACACGGTGGCGGACCGGAACCGGATCCGGTGAACATGGCACGATACCTTCCGTCAAGATCGATCTCGATGAATCGGTCCCGCTCCACGAACAGGTAGCGGCCGAGATCCGGCGCGCCATCGCCGACGGCGAGTGCGGGCCGGGCGACCGCTTGCCTCCGGCCGTCGACCTGGCCGCCGTTCTCGGGGTCAACCGCAACACCGTCCTGCGGGCCCTGCGCGAGCTCCGTGAAGAGGGCCTGCTCGAATTCCGTCGCGGCCGGGGGGTCACGGTGGTGGGCACCGCGCCCAAGCGCAGTCAGGTGATCGCCATGACCCGGGACCTGGTGCTGACGGCGCGCCGTCACGGCTACCGGCGCGAGGAATTGATCGAACTGATCCAGAGCCTCCCGTAAGGGATCTTCGAGTAGTCAGCCTCTAGGGGAGCGGAATAACCGGCGTCACGGAGCGGTGGAAGCGGCCGCCTTGGTCGTCACGGGGATGGTGGAGGGGACGAGCTCGACCCAGGTCTTGCCGGGATCGAGAGCGATGGTTGAGCCGTCGGTGGCGATGAGTTTGGTGGTGTCGGCCAGACCGGCTCGTTGCCAGGTGCCGGTGATCTCCACCCCGTTGCGGAACACCGCCAGGGGACCGAAGCCGACTAGCTGCGCCTGCACCTCGAGACCGCCCTCGCTGTTCTCGAGCCAGGGACCGTAGGTGATGTGCACCGTCTGGACCACGATGTTGGTGACGCCGATCCGACCGCCCCCGGCAGCGGTGTTGGCCGGTTGGCCGCCGATCGTGAGCAGCCACTCGCCGGTGATGGCGCTCCACGTCCAGATGTTGTCGTTGGTCCCGGAGAAGGGAATGGCGACCGACGAGACGGCCGTGCCCGTCGGGACGGTCGAGGAGTACGTGTAGAGCGGCGCCGGCGGGCTGGTGTCGAGCGGGTTGAGCCCCCAGGCCGCCGCCGTGGACGCATAGGTGTCGTAGGGCGCCACCCGGCCGGAAGGGTGCTGGACGATCGACGCGTGGGTGAAGACGTCGTCGTTGATGAGATTCCCGTTGTTCAGAAGGGAGATCACGGGATTGATGCCACCGGCGTGGACCAGGAGGGGTTTGCTCAGCTGGTCCAGGATCGGGACGTCGATAGCCCGGGCCGAGCGGATGGGACCGACCAGGTTGGCCCCCTGGCACTGGAAGACGGCCACCAGGCGGGTGATGCCACCCTCGACCGGTTCTTCGAAGACGACGTCGGCGCTGGTCAGTCCCGACTGCGGCCGGGCATCGGGGTAGTTGTCCACTTTGAAGGCGAGCGCCGGTCGCCCGGGAACTGTGCCTCCGGGGGCGGGCAGCCCGGTGAGGGGGCACGGTGGTCCGGTCGAAGCGGGGATGTTCGTGGCCGAGCTCGGTTGCGGCTTCGCTCCGGCCTTGGGTTTCTTTGTCGTCCCCGAGGAGAGAGCCAGGGCGATGCCGGCGCCGGCGAGGACGACGACCACGGAGACGATGGCGATCACCCAGGCGCGGTTCATCGATACCCACCCGCGCTTGGCCCCACCATTTCGCTGTCGGGGAGCGGCAGCCGAGGTCGCGGTGGTCTCCTCACCTCCGAGGCCGCCCACGGCCCCGGAGGCGGCCGTGGCCGCCAGCACGGAGGTGGCATCGGCGTCGGAGGATCCGGAGTCGGTGGCGCTCACGACCGATGTGGCGTCATCGGAGGGCGCGGTGTCGTCGGGGGTCGCGCCGTCGCCACCGCTGCTGCTATCGGGAGTGATGTCGTCGGGCATCTCGAGCGTCGAGGCTACTCGTTCACATATCTCCCCCAGTGTGACCCTTTTCGGACCACACCCCCACAACCAGTGAGCACGACGGTGGTCGCGGGGCCTCCGGCCTGGACCGAAGTCCCTTCGTGGCGGGGTCCTTCCGTCGATCCCGTACTGGCCCGGGCCGGGCGTCCGCGGTAGCACGGTGATGTGGAGATCAGCGGAGTGCACCAGATGGCCACCGCCTTCGAGGGGGCGGCCACCGTCTACGAGGAGGCCCGGCCCGACTACCCGACCGAGGCGGTGTCCTTCTTGGTTGACACTCTGGGACTCGGACCGGGCCGATGGGTGCTCGACCTCGCCGCCGGCACGGGCAAGCTCACCCGGGCCCTGATCCCGAGCGGCGCCCAGGTGATCGGCGTCGAGCCGGTGTCGGCCATGCGCCGGACCCTGGCCGCGTCGACGTCGCCGGTGGTGGCGGCGGTGGCACAGGCCCTTCCTGTCGGCGACGGTGTGCTCGACGCCATCACGGTGGCACAGGCGTTTCACTGGTTCGCCACCGACGACGCGCTGGCCGAGATGCGCAGGACCCTCCGAGAGGGAGGAGCGCTGGGCCTGATCTGGAATCGGCGCGACCGGTCCGACCCGCTGCAGGCGGCACTGACGGAGTTGATGGAGCCCGAACGTGGTGACACGGCCTCGTACGAGAGCGGAGTGTGGCGGCGGGCGTTGGCCGGCGGTGACCGATTCGTGGCCCGGGGCGAGACCCATGTGCCGTGGCGCCAAGCCGTCGACGTCGAAGGCGTGGCCGACCGGGTGGCGTCGGTGAGTTTCATCGCCGCCATGGCCGAGAACGACCGCGCCCGACTGCTCGACCGGGTGCGCGCCGTGGCGACAGAGACACCGGCGCCGCTGGCCCTCGTGTACGTGACCGACGTCTTTTATTTCAGCCGGGTGGATACTGACGGCATCGAGCCGGAGAGGCACGATCGACAGACCGGCAAGTAACATAACCTCGGTGGCGACACCGCAGCAGGTCCCTCCGTGGCTTCGAAGGTGGGCGTCGGCCGCCATCAACGCCCTGTGGGGCTGGGTGACCCAGCTCGGGGCCATCGGGCCCGACGACCGGCGGGCCCGGCGCTTCGGGTCCTTCGGAGACGGAAGCATCATCGCCTTCCCCCCCGGCGCCATCTACAACGAGCGCTGGATCCGGATCGGTTCACAGACGATGATCGGGCCCAATGTCTCTTTGACGGCCGGTATGGCGCCGGGACAGAAGATGGTGAGCGATCCCGTGGTGTCCATCGGGGACAGGACGCTGATCGGCCAGGGCAGCTACATCGTCGGGCACTTCAACATCGAGATCGGTGACGACATCCAGACGGGGCCGTACGTCTACATCACCGACCAGAACCACACCTACAGCGATCCCGAGACCCCCATCGGCCGGCAGTGGCCGGTGGAGGCGGGGGTGTCCATTGGATCGGGGAGCTGGCTGGGGACCGGGGTGGTGGTGCTACCGGGGGCCCGGATCGGCCGAAACGTGGCCGTCGGAGCCGGTTCGGTGGTGGTCGGCGAGCTGCCCGATCACTGCGTGGCCGTCGGTGTCCCCGCCCGGGTGATCAAGCAGTACGTGGAGGGTGACGGCTGGGTGGCCACCGCCGGACAGCCCGAAACCGACAGCCGTCACAGCAGCAACATCCGCAACAGAGATGGCGCCAGGTTCTTCGCAAAAACGGGTGATGAGTCGGGCGAGGGCGGCGACGATGGCGGGCGCGTCGTCGTCGAAAAGCCTCTGACCGGGGACGCAGCGTCTTTCAGAAATTGATTGGCACCATGCGCGAGTCGGACGGCGAAACGCGATAGAGAGAGTGCACGGCACCATACGTTGCGCTCCGTTCACGAAGTGCGTGGAAACGCAGTGATTTCGGGAATTTTGCTGCTCGTCCACAAGCTCATCCCCAGGCATTTCCACAGTGATCTCCACAGGAACTGTTACAGCCGCCCGCTACCGTCCGTCCCGCGCGCGAAGGTCGCAGAAGGTGTACGCGCGGGTGCGCGCGACAACGTACTGTGGCGCGTACCGACCGGGCGCGGTGAGACGTGCCAGAGCCAGTGTCGACCAGTCGCCAGTCTCGACGAATCGACACGACGTATCGATGCGAGACGGATCGAAAGACGAAGTCGACAGACGAGTGGTGGGACGAAGGATGAGGGCATGACAATGAAAAGGCTCGGTCGGGGACTCGGTGCCGTGATGACGGTTCTTGCCGTCGTGGGGGTCCCCTCCATGTCGGCGTTCGCCGACTCCACCACCTGCTACACCGGCTGCACACCGCCGACGACACTGGTCGGGCCCGGCACCGGTGGCAGCGGCGGCAGCGGCGGAACGAGCGGCGGCGGCGGCGGGACGCGTCCGCCGGTGACGGGATCGGGTGGTTCCGGGTCGGGATCGGGCTCCGGGTCGGGATCGGGCTCCGGCGGCGCCACGCAGACGGCGGTGTCGACCAAGTCGTCCGGCGGCAACCTGCCGTTCACGGGTGCCGACATCGAAGAGCTGACGGCCATCGGAGCGGGAGCGCTTCTGGTCGGTGGGATCCTGGTGCGGCGCAGCCGCAACCGTCGCCGCGCCGAGGCCTGAGCCGGGGTTTCCTCCCCCACCCGGGCTTCCCTGGCAGAGCAGGGGCGCCCACATCTCGTGAGCCTGCCCCGTCGACGCCAGGATCCGATCCCGGCACTCCAGGGTTTCGGGGAAATGACGATACATTTCGTGGGGCGTGTCCGATGACCGACGCGCCCAGCGTTCTTTCGTCGACGACGGGACCGATCAGAACAGTGGACGAGAATTTCTGCGGCCTGCGGGTGGGGACGGACCTGGTGCCGGTCGAGCATGTCGCTGCCTCGGTGGCCCGCTTCGGGCACCGCTATGTGGGTCGGATCTATACCGAGCACGAAGTGGCCTGCTGCCAGGGCTCGCCGTCGGTGGTGGCCGCCGGGCTGGCCGCCCGGTTCGCGGCCAAAGAGGCCATGGTGAAGGTGCTGCGGCCGGTCGGGCACCAACCCGATTGGCGGTCCATCGAGGTGCGGCGTGACCCGGCCGGGTGGTGCAGCCTCGCCCTGAGCGGCGAAGCGGCGCGGATGGCCGACGAACAGGGGATCAGAGAGGTGGCCGTGAGCCTGACCCACGAGGGCGCCATGGCCGCCGCCGTGGTGGTGGCCCTGTGCGCCGAAGGCGACACCCACGCCGATGCCGATGCCGATGCCGATGCCGGCCACGAGGAGCGATAGCGATGGAAGAGGAGATCCGGCAGATCCTGGAGGAACACGGACGGCTGCCTGTACCGATGGCCGACCTCGACAACAATGCCGATCTGTACGAGGCGGGGATGACCTCCCACGCGTCGGTGAATGTGATGCTGGCACTCGAGGACGGCTTTGACTTCGAGTTCCCCGAGAGCATGCTCCGCAAGAGCACCTTCGAGTCGGTGTCGGCCATCGAGGCCGCCCTTACCTCGCTCGTGGGCACACCTGTGGAATGACCGACGACAGCATCGGGGCCTTTCGCGACGAGTTGATCGACTCGGGGCTGGTGATCGACGCCGGTGTCGAGGGTCTCTACGGCCGGACGCTGGCCTACGAGGAGATCGTCTCGGGGATCATCGCGCTGACGACCCGGACGGGCGCCGGGGACGGGGCCATGGCCGTGCATTTCCCGCCGCTGATCCCGCGTTGGCTGCTCGAGCGGACCGACTACCTGAAGTCCTTCCCCGATCTGACGGGATCGGTGCACACCTTCGGGGGTGACGACAAGCGGCACGCGCGGCTTCTGGCTCTGGTGGACGGCGGGCACGACTGGGTGGAGGTGCTCGAACCGGCCGAGGTGGTGCTGCGGCCCGCCGCGTGTCATCCCGTCTACCCGCTGTGCACCGGCGGGCCCCTGCCGACACAGGGACGGCGCTTCGAAGTGCAGGGCTGGTGCTTCCGGCACGAGCCCAGTGCCGATCCGGCGCGGATGCTGTGCTTCCGGATGCACGAGTTCGTCTATGTGGGCGACCCCGACGGGGCCGGTGCCCATAGCGAGCTGTGGCTCAAGCGGGGGGCCGAGATGTTCGAGAGCATGGGGCTCGATGTCGACGTGGTGGTGGCCAACGATCCCTTCTTCGGCCGGGCCGGGAAGTTCCTGGCCGCCAACCAGCTCGACGACGCCCTGAAGCTCGAGTTCGTGAGCCCCGTCAGCTCGACCGAGACTCGAACGGCCATCGGTTCGGTCAACCGTCACCAGGACCATTTCGGGCTGACCTTCGGGATCGAGTCGGCCGACGGCGAAGTGGCCCACTCGGCCTGCTTCGCCGTCGGGGTGGACCGCACCGCACTGGCGCTCCTGAAGCGGCACGGGCTCGACCCCGGGCGGTGGCCGGCCGAGGTGCGGGCGCGGTTGTGGCCCTGAGCCGACCGTGAGCGCCCGGGCGCTGTGGTTCGGACCCGAGGGGCGGCCTCTCTTCGGATGGCTGCACCGACCCGACGACGGCCGGGCGCGGGGGGCGGTCGTTCTGTGTCCGGCGCTCGGGCTCGAGGGCGTGTGCTCGCACCGGGCCTACCGGCAGCTGGCCGAGCGCTTGGAGGAGCAGGGGATCGCCGCCCTTCGGTTCGACTACGACGGCACGGGCGACTCCGCCGGCGGTGAGAGTGACCCGGGACGGGTCGAGGCGTGGATGGCCAGTGTGGGCGCCGCCGTGGAGCTCGTGCGGGGAGCGGGGGCGAGCCGGGTCGTCGTGGTCGGGATGCGGGTGGGGGCCACCATCGCCGCCGGTGCCGTGGCCCGCGCCGGTGTCGACGGCACTGGCGTCGACGGCACTGGTGTTGGCGGTGCCGGTGTCGACGGAATGGTGCTGTGGGATCCGTGCGCGTCGGGGCGGACGTACCTGCGCGAACAGCGGGCGCTCGGGCTGATGAGCATCGGAGTCGAGACGAGCGACGACGGCTCGGTCGAGGTTCCCGGGATCGTGTACCAGGCCGAGACGGTGGAGGATCTGGGGGCGCTGACGATCGCCGGGACCGAGGGTCCGCTGGCCGAGCGGGTACTGGTACTCGTCCGGGCCGAGCGGACGGCGAACAAGGCCATGGTGAGCCGTCTGCAGATGGATCACGTGGAGTGGGGGGTGGCCGAGGGCCAGTCCGAGATGGTGGACGTGGAACCGTGGCAGGTCCGGCAACCGACGGCGGCCATCGGGAGCGTGCTGTCGTGGGTGTCGGGGGTGCTGGGCTCGGAGGCGGGCCCGTTCAGCGATCTGCGGGCCGCCGTGGGCAGCGTCGAAGGGACGGCCGACGGCGGGGCGACGACGGAGACGATCGTGGAGATCGGACCGGTGGGGCTCTTCGGGATCGTGACGGAGCGAGCCGGGTCCGCCGGAGGGGCGACAGCCATCTTGTTCAACGCCGGGACGATGGACCATGTGGGGCCGTCTCGGCTGTGGGTGGAGTTCGCCCGGCGGTGGGCCCGGGGCGGGGTGCGGACGCTGCGGTTCGACCTGAGCGGTCTGGGCGACAGCCCGGTGCGGGTGGGGCAACAGATGGACGTGGCCTACCCGCCCGAGGCGCTCGACGACCTGTCCGAGGTGGTGAAGGCCATGGGACCCGACGGTGCCGGAAAGATCGTGCTGTCGGGGCTGTGCTCGGGGGGCTACCACTCCGTCGAGGGCGGGCTCGCTCTCGGGGTGCGGGCCGTGTGCCTGATCAACCCCAGCCTGATAGCGGCGCCGGCCGAGGCGCACGGGGACGACGGCGAGGAGCGGGCGGCCGAGATCGATCCCCGGCGACAGGCCACGACGTCCCGGAGGAAATGGGTGCGGGCGCTGCCGGGCCACGACTTCCTCGGGAGCATCGTCGATCGGCTGCCCGACGGAGCCTGGTGGTTGATCAACCGGGTGGCCGTCGGCAATCCCCCGGCGCGGATCATCGAGCGGCTGGTCGATGCCGGGGTCGAGACCTACATCGTGGCCGGGGAGAGCGAGGCGCGGGAGATGCGCCGCGGTCAGGCCGCCGCCTTTCGGCGGCTGGCCCGAACCGGACGCTTCCATCTCGAGGTCGTGCCAGGCATCGACCACGAGTTGTTCGCCCGCGTCTCGCGCGACAGGGTGAGCCCGATGGTCACCGAGAGGATCCTGCGATCGGTGGCCACGAAGGACCCCGCCCATCGCGCGTGACGCGGAACGGTTGGTGACGCAGAGCAAAGCTCTACGACGAAACAGTCCCGCTACTTGTGCGACTTTTTCTTGGCGTGCTTGAAGGCGCACTGCCCGGTGGCCGTGCCGTTGGCCGTGACGACCTTCACCGTCGACTGCTGCTTGATGCCGGTGGGAACGGGAACCCTGATCGACTTGGCCCCGTTCTTGAGGGCGGTGACGACGTGGCCGTCGATGGCGATCTTGGTGGCGTTGGCCAGTGCTGTGCCGTGGATGGTGACGTTCTTGCCCATGGTGGCCGTGGCCGGCGCGCACGTGGTGATGGTCGGCGCCGCCGTCGTCCCTGCGGCCGAAGCCGGGCCGCTCAATGCCGTGGGCACGGCGACGCCGGCGAGGACGGCGATGGCGACGCCGGACGCGACAATGCGAACTCTCACTTTTGTCCCCCCTTCAGTCGTGACCCCCCCCGAGTCCTGACATGAGCACAGTGACCGACGTGTATCACCGTGCGCCCAACTGAAGGTCAAAAGTTCATGATCGGCAGGGGGCCGGTTGGGATGGGTACGGACAACGGACGGACAACGACGACGGTGGTGCAGCCGGGCGCGGTGCGGCCGGTACGGTGCGGGGACGATGGCGAGCGGGTCGGGTCCGGTGGCACTGGTGGGGTCGGGCGAATTCCTCGATCAGATGGTGGCCGTCGACGCCGGGCTGCTCGATGGTCGGCCCCCCCGGGTGGCCATACTGCCCACCGCCGCCTCGCTCGAAGGAAGCGGCCGGGTGAATTGGTGGCTCGAGCTCGGCCGACGCCACTACGGGGCCATGGGGGTGGAGGTGGTGGCCGTGCCCGTGGGCAACCGGGCCGAGGCCGACGACCCCGGCTTGGCGGGACTGATCGACGAGGTGGGGCTGATCTACCTGTCTGGCGGCGACCCCCACCATCTCGCCTCCAGCTTGCGGGGCTCCCTCGTGTGGCGGGCCATCGTGGCGGCATGGCACGGGGGTGCCGCCCTGGCCGGGTGCTCGGCTGGGGCGATGGCACTTACGTCGGGTGCGCCGGCGGACCTCGGACCCGGTGGGGTGCGGGGGAGCCGGGGTGCGGGGGAGCCGGGGCTGGGGTTGATCGGGCACCTGGCCGTGATCCCGCATTTCGACCTGCTCGAGCAGAGACGGCCCGACATCGTGGAGTGGTTCGGCGGCTGGCAGCCGGCGGGGACGACGCTCGTCGGCGTGGAGGAGGACACCGCCCTGGTGGGCGACGACGGTGGCTGGCAGGTGCAGGGGAAGGGCGCCGTCTGGGTGTTCGGGGAGGGGGAGCCTGAGCGTTTCGTCGACGGGGAGGCCGTCTCTCTGGCGCCGCCGTAGCCAGGAGATCCGGCCCCGGAATGTCGGTCCCGGCCCGGGCGTTGGAGTCAGTGTCTGTCGGGCGCCGGGGATCGGTGGCCCCGTTTTTTCGAAAGGAAGGCCCCCCATGCCGGCTGTGACCGTCGAGGACATCAGCATTCTGCCCAAGTTGCCCGTGGCCGAAGGGACCGAGCGGCCCGTGCTGTCTCTGACCAGCGCGCCGAGCGGGTTCGAAGGTGAAGGGTTCCCCGTGCGCCGGGCCTTCGCCGGGGTCGACCTGGCCCGGCTCGATCCCTTCGTGCATATGGACCAGATGGGAGAGGTCGACTACGCGCCGGGCGAGCCCAAGGGGACGGCCTGGCACCCGCACCGGGGCTTCGAGACGGTGACCTACATGATCGACGGGACGTTTCAGCACCAGGACTCGGCCGGGGGCGGCGGGATCATCACCAACGGCGACACGCAGTGGATGACGGCCGGGGCCGGGATCCTGCATATCGAGGCTCCGCCCGAGGCGCTGGTGATGAGCGGCGGTCTGTTCCACGGGATCCAGCTGTGGGTGAACCTGCCTTCGGCCGACAAGTGGGTGCCGCCGCGCTACCAGGACATCCGGAGCAAGGAAGTGGCCCTGGTGTCCTCGGCCGACGGCGGTGCACTCGTGCGGGTGATCGCCGGAGAGGTGGGCGGGCACGGTGGTCCGGGGGCCACGCACACGCCGATGGCCATGGTGCATGCCACCGTCAGCCCCGGGGGGCGGCTCGAGCTGCCCTGGCCAAGCGAGTTCAACGCCCTCGTCTACGTGCTGGGCGGACAGGGCAAGGTGGGGTCCGAAGGTGCGGCGATCAAGACGGGCCAGATGGTGGTCTTCGGCGCCGGGGACTCCATGGTGGTGAGCGCCGACGAGCGCCAGGAGGGCCCGGCCCGGGAGCTCGACATCCTGGTGCTCGGCGGCCGGCCCATCGGGGAACCGGTGGCCGCCTACGGGCCCTTCGTGATGAACACACGGGCCGAGATCGCCCAGGCCTTCGAGGACTACGAGAAGGGGAAGCTCGGGGTCATCCCGGCCGATCACATCGGGCACTGATTCCGGTCGCCGGCCGCCCTGCGGCCAGGGCGCCGGAAATCCGGGCACGCGGGGCGGGACTTTGGTAAGACATGGGCGGATCAGTGTGTCGCGGCGGCCCGCACACCGGAGCGCGTCGTGACCGGCTAATGGAGGCGGCCATGCGTACAAAGCACCTCGTCGGAGCGGTTGTGCTCGGTGGGTTCATATCCCTCGGCACACCGATGACGGCGTTCGCCGGTAGCGGCGGGACCGAGCACTTCACCTTGGTGTTCACCTCCCAGACCGGAGCCGGGTCGATTTTCGCCTCCGGCGCCTTCAACGCCGGGGGGACGGACTATCAGGGTCACGGCACCGACCAGGCCGTGTTCGCCGACGGGGCGTTCAAGATCCACCACGGCGGGATCAAGGGAACGTTCCGCTTCGATCAGAAGACGTGCACCGGCCACCAGGGCGGGAGCGGTGCGTACACACTCGGCGGTGGGTACGGCGCCTACGCCAAGATCAAAGGCAGCGGAACGGCGCACCTGAATGGGACGATCGCCACGGGGCGCAATGCCAACGGGACGTGCAACTTCCACGACATCACCGCCTACTCACTGATCGTGCATGCCAGCGGGCCGGTGAGTTTCTCGTAAAACCTCGGCCTCGGCCGGCCCGTCTGCCCGACGGAGCCGGCGCGCAGTGACGGTTACCAGTTAGCGGTCGGCCATCCGTGGGTCGGTGTCGCCTCCAGTGCGTGGGTCAGCATCCGGCGGCGCATGAGAAGCATGGCGCCGAGGGCGACGAGACCCAGACCGGCAAACGCTGTCGTCCAGAAGGAGCTGTCGAGTCCGGTAAAGGCCAGGGCCGAACCCGAGACGAGGGTCTTCGATCCGGGCGCCAGGGTGACGATGTGGTTGGCACCGGTTCCCGCGCCCGTCGATCCGGCAGCGGTGCTACCTTGACCGGCCGTCGCCGGCGCGACGTTCGAGCCACCGCCACCAGAGCCATTGCCGGCGCCACCGCCGGAGCCTGAACCACCGCCATTGCCGGAGCCGCCGCCGGATCCACCACTACCGCCGGATCCACCGCCACCGCCACCGCCGCCATGACCGCCGGACAGGGTCACGCGCGCCCCGGAGTACCAGTGGTCGTTGCGCCGGACGTCGGCTTGGAGGGTGCCGCGCAGCGAGCGGGCCAGGGCGACGGAGAGGACACCTGACGTACCCGTATCGGAGCCGATGAGCTGGCGGTGACGCCAGACGTTCAGTATCCATGAAGTTCCCGTTGGAGAGGTGGCCGGGATATCGAAGGTGGCCACGCGGGGGACGATGCGCGGACCGGCGTGGGTGACGGCGAAGGCCGAGGAGGCGAAGCCGAGAACACTGACCGCTGCGATCGCCACAGAGATAAAGAGTCTGGGCGCGGCCTTTGCTCCTGTGCGCACCTTTTCGCCCGCCATTGGCACGATCTCCTTGGAGGGGTTAGAGGGGTTCCGCCGGAACCCCTTGCGCCGGAATTCCAGCACAACCGTAACCGGGATACAAGAGGGCACCCAGCGCCCTTTTGCGAGCGGCCAGCCCCTTTGTCACGATGAGGTGCCCACCCCGCTGAGCGTGACGATCAACGTTCCCTGGCCGTTCCCGGCATCGAATTTGTACTGGCCCGAGAACGCCCCCGACCGCGTCGGTTTGAAGGTGACGGCCTGCGTAACCCCGGTTTCGGGGTCCAAAGTGATGCCTTCGGGCAACGGCTGGGCCGCTGAAAAAGCGCCCGATGGTGCCGCTGCTCGCGAAATGGTCAGGGGGATGTTGCCGTTGTTGTTGATGTGGAAGGTGAGCGTCACGGGCTTTCCCACGGGTACGGATCCGAAATTAAGTTCACCCGGAGTTAACGCCAAAACCGCCGCTCCCGTTACCGCCGATCCGGTCAATGGTTCGGACACCGAGCCCTGATCGCTGGCGATGGTGACGAACTGGTTGTCCGACTCCGGCGCTGTCGGGTCGTAGGTGACCGACGCCGTCACCGCTTGCTGTGGCTTCAGGACCGTACCCACCGGGGGAAGGCCCTTCACCGTGAAGGGAGCGGTGGCCGACCCGACGGCGGTGATCGTCTCGGGGCGGTCCCACGAGTTGGCCACGGTGAAGGTGAGGGTCTTGCCCCCCGCTCCGGTGTCGAGCACGCCGAAGGTGATGGGAGGGGCCGAGAGGAGCAGACCCGGAGCGGTGCCGTAACCCGTCAGCGACAGGGTCCGGGTACCGGCGGTACTGCTCACGGCCACGTTGGCCACCACCGTGCCCGCTGTTCGGGGTGTGAAGGTGATCGGAATGGTGATGCTCTGGCCTGCGGCCAAGGTGCGGCGGCGTGCGGGGCCGTGCACGGTGAATTCCTGACTCTGCTGGCCGAGGACGATCGGACCCGGGCCCTGGGCCGACCCCTGGAAGCCGGCGCCCGTGTTGGGCAGACGGCGGCCGGACACGCCGGGCACGTCCTGGACACCGGTGGCGGCCGACACGCCGGTGATGGCGATGGACCGGTTGGCCGTCACGGTGACGTTCTCTGTCTTGCTGGTGCCGACGGGGACGCGCCCGAAGTCGACCGGCGCCACCTGCAGCGGCGCGTTCGACTTGGTGCCGAAGGCGAAGAGATTGCCGGTGCGGGTTCCGACATAGACCATGCCGTTGTAGGCGGTCGAGACCGAGAACTTCGACGCGATGGCATTGTTGGCGGGATTTTTCCCCGATCCGAGGGGCGCCGACCACAGAAGAGGCAGGGTGCCACCACTCGGGATGGCTCCGTAGGCGCGCAGCTGGGCGTCGATCCCGGAAACCCCGTCGTCGTAGACGACCCAGATGACGGCGCTGCCGGGGGTGGTGCCGTTGCTCGTCACCGTGGGCGACCCCGACCCGTAGCCGAATGCACCAGCGCTCGTGCCGGCCGAGGTGAGCTGCGGCACGCCGTTGCTGTTCACGCCATAGCTGAGGGCCCGGAGATTGCCGCCCCCGGTCGACTCGGTGACGTAGACCCAGCCGCCCTCGCCTCCGTAGACAGCAGGGTGACCCCAGATGCCGTTGAAGGGGCCGAGCATCTGGATGGGGTCGTCGGTTGCGCCGGGGCCTTGTTCGCGGCCACCGAGGTTGTCGCGGTTCAAGAGGTAGATGCGCCCGTCCTTTCCCTCCTGGACGAGCAGGTTCGGGTCGGTGGCTGTGCCGAAGTACTGCGAAGGCAGGGCGATGGGTCCTCCGGAGCCGAAGTCCTGGTCGTTCTGGTCGAGGCTCGGAGCATTGGCGGGAGCGAAGTAGTCAGTGGGGGTGAACTTCCCGTTGCTGCCTACGGTGAGATCGACGACCGATTCGGACAGTGTCGATGGGGGATTGGTTCCGGCCGACGGCGGAGGGGCGATGCCGTTGCCGGTGGTGAGGAAGATGCGGTTCGTCCCGTCGGAGACGAGGCCAGCTCCGGACTGCCAGATGCCGGACTGTGAATTCTCGTTCGTTCCGACCCCTGATTCATCGCTCCACATGTCGGTCACGGAGTGGGTCGTGGTCGAGACTCCGACCACCACTCCCCGGTAAGGGACCTGGTCGCAGTCACCGGAGAAGGCGGCGTAGACCACGCCACCGAGGAAAAGCAACGCGGGGCGCTGCAGTTCGTTCGACTCGTTGAAGGGCACTCCGGGGGTGTTGTCGGGTGTGCCATCGATCTCTACCGGAAACCCCGGGACCTCTTGCCCGGTGGTGTCAGAAATCCCCTGCAGGTAGGTGTGGTTGTTTGACGGCCCCTTGCCCTGCTGCAGCCTGGTCGTCAGGTAGATGGTGCCCGTGGTGGGATCGACCACGGGGGTGGAGGTGGATCCCAGATCCGGGGCCAGGTCGCCGCAGGAGATGGTCGACGACAACAAGGGCTTCCCGAAATGGCGTTTCCACTGCACCGCGCCTGTGGTGGCATTGAGCCCGTAGGCCCAGGCTTTCTCGGTGGTGACGATGATCGTCCCGTTCACGACCAGGGGCTGGGAGTAGATGGATCCTTTGAGCTTCCTGACGAAGACCTGGCCGAAGGAGGCGGACTGGACATCGGACGGCGAGAGGTTCGGCTCGTTCTGGTCCCAGCCCGAGCGCAGGTTGTCGTACGCCGCCGTGGTGACATTCGGTGGGGAACTTGCCAGTGCACCGGCGGCCACCACTCCGAGGGTGGTGCCGACGACGACCAGGGCGGCCACAGCCGCAACGGTGCGGCGTGTGCGTAGCCGGCTCATGTATCCCCCCCGTTAGCGCCCGTCCAGAAGCATTCGGTGCCTGAGAGCTTAATGGGGGTGGCGGGCCCTCGGGAAAGGACGGAGGCGAAGACGGGGCTCAAACGCTCGAGCGTTGGCGCAGGACGTCGAGAGCGCGATCGGCGTGCTTCTGCATGCTCAACTCGCTCTTGATGACGCCGATGACCTTCCGATCGATGTCGATGACGAAGGTGTTGCGCTTCACGGGGACAAGTCCACCGCCCCGCTTGACCCCGAAGATCTCGGCCACCTGGCGATCAGGGTCCGAGAGCAGCGGAAAGTCAAAGCTGTACTTGTCCGAGAATTCCTTCTGCTTCTCGACCGTGTCGGCCGAGATGCCGACGCGCTGACCGCCGGCCTGCTCGAACTCCTTCTTCAGGTCGCGGAAGTGACAGCTCTCCTTGGTGCAGCCATAGGTCATGGCCCCCGGATAGAAGAACAGCGTCACCGGACCAGCGGTCAACAGGTCGCTGAGCTTGCGGACGGTACCGGTCTCGTCGGGCAGTTCGAAGTCGGGAACCACATCGCCAATGTCCATGGGCGGTGACCCTAACCCGCAGGTCGTGGCCGTGCTGGTCGGACGAGATCGATCTGTTGCGAACTACGAAGCAGCGGCTTTGGGTGCCTCGAGGACGACGACGGCGTTGTGGCCGCCCATGCCGAGCGACGACTTCATGATCGGTCCTTCGGCGCATGCCGTCAGGCCGTCGAGCAACTTGGGATGGCCCTTCGAGACCCGCCGGGGTGCAGGGATGACGCCCGTTTCAAATCCGTACAGACTGGCCAGGATCTCGATGGCCGCCGAGGCTCCCTGGGTGTGGCCCACGAGCGGCTTCATGGAGAAGAGGCCTTCGGCACCGGGAAGAAGCTCGTCGAAGAGCGCGCCCTCCACGCCGTCACACTGGGCCGTACCGGTGCCGTGGGCGTTTAGATAGGCGATGTCGGAACCCAGGACGCCGGCGTCTTCCAGGGCGCCGGTGAATGCCCTTCTGACCTGGCTGTAGTCGGGGGCGATGGAGACAGGGTGGTAGCCGTCGGACGACATCGCCCCACCGAGGACGGTGCCGTAAGAGGCCTGGGGACGGCCGGAGACGACCATGGCCACCGAGGCCTCGCCAGGGTTGAACCCCCGGCTGCCCTCTTGAAAGGGCCGGCAGACATCCCAGGGCGGCGCGTCGATGTGAAGGACGCCGAGATTGCCGAAGGAGCGGGCGTTCTCGGGCGAGACCGAGAGGTCAGAGGCGATGACCACCACATCGGTGGCGAGACCGGCATTGATCCACATCCGGGCCGTCAGGAGTGCCACCACGCCCGAGGCGCACATGGCGGTGACGTTCATGGACGGGCCGTGGAAATCGAATTCCTTCATGAAGCCGGTGAGGACGGTCGACGGCATGAGCTCGAGCCAGTTGCGGCGGGTGGTGCCCGCACCGTGGCGGTGGTGGTAGTCGGCCCAGTGGTCGACGTCGCCGAGGACGACGCCGTGGATCAGTCCGACGTTCCCGCCGGGGCGCCAGCCCCGGTCGAAGGCGTTGTGGACCGCTTCGCGCCCGGAGTGGCGCACGGCCCGCATCATGCGGCTGGGCCCGTCATCGGGGTTGCCGGCGTCGTCGACCAGGGCGACCCAGCCCCAGTCGTCGTCGAAGGTGGGAGAGAAACCGCTTCGGCAGCGGACGGCGGATTCGCTCGTGTAGAGGCCTTCCCGCAGGAGCTTCTCACCCCAGCCGTAGCCACTGACGGCTCCGATGCCGCAGATTGACACCGGTCGCTGGGGGAAAGATGTTTCCAACGTCCTCGCCTGTCCCGTAGACATCTCTCACCACCTTTGGCACTTCGTGACTCATCAGCCACTTTGGCAACAGGGGCAAGAGTAAGGGCTGCATGGTTCGGCGTAAAGACGCAAAACGGTCTTCGTGGTGGTCGAGCCACGGTACAAGGGCCTTTTCCTTTGAATAACATTGATGTCATTTAAGAATTTGTCGGAAAGTGCGGGGATTCCGCGCGGATCGTGGTGCCAGGCATCGCCGAGGTAAAGATCACGGTGGTCCGCACCGATAGATAGCCATGCCTGATGCGCGTCTGGGCTTGGTTCAAAACGCCCCCGCCACGGCACCACAAGGCGCGGCATCGAACGGGATCCGGCATCGCGACGGATGGGACGGCTCAGCGGGCTCGGCCCCGGAATCGGCGGACGCGCCCGAGCGCCTGGCGCTTCTGTCCGGGCTGGCCGGCGTGGCCACGTGGGAGCTGACGACGCCCGGCCCCGGACTCGTCTGGCACTCACGCTTCGAATCGCTCGTCCGAAACCCCCCCGCCGGCGCTCGCTACCGGGTTCCGCCGGGGCCCGAAGGACGCCCCGTGGCGCTGGAGGATCTGGGCGACGTATTGCTGGCGCCGATCGTGGAGACGGTGCGGGCCGGTGTGGTGTGGGACAACTACGAGCTCATTCAGGAGATGGAGGAGCCCGGCGGGGTCGTCCACCGGATTCTCGTGCGGGCCACATTGCTCCCCGAGGCCAAGGGCTTCTTCGGGATCATGGCCGACGTGAGCGATCCCGGGTCGGTGCCGTGGGTCACGGCCGACGTCGGAGAACGCCTCGAGCTGCTGGTCGAGCACTCTCCGGACGGGATCATCGTCCACCAGGAGGGCATCATCGTCTACGCCAACCCGGCGGCTCTGCACTTCGCCGGGTTGAATGTGTTGACCGAGGCCCTGGGCAAGCCTATGACCTTGTTCATCAGCCCGACCGACATCGGTCCCATCGTCGCCCGTCTCAACCAGTTGAACGAACCCGGCGATGCCGTGAAGGGCGCCGAGGTGACGATGGTGCATCCCGACGGCGTCAAGTTCGTCGTCGAGATCGTGAGCGTCCGCACCACATGGGGCGGCAAGCCTGCGTACCAGGTCATTCTGCGCGACGTCTCGGAGCGCAAGCGCGCCGAGGAGGAAGCCCAAGCCCGAGCCGCCATCGAGCGGCGCTACGCCGCCGCCGTCGCCGCCCTCGAGGAGGGCGTCATCGTCATCGCCCGCGATGGGGCGGTGACGGCATCCAACGAGTCCGCCGTGCGTATCCTGGGCAGCAGACTCGACGGCGGCCGGGGCGACGCCATCTTCACCGGCGGCGGTCCGGCGCAGAAGAACGACACGAGCCCGTTCCCCCCGGCCGATCTCCCGCTCGCTGTGGCGCTGTCTCGCCACGAGGGGACGACCGACGTCGTCATCGGTGTGCGCGACGAGAACGGGAAAGAGCAGTGGCTGTCGGTCAGCTCACGGCCCATCGACGACGCCGAGGACTCGGCCGCCGGCGCCGTGGTGTGCTCGGTCTCCGACATCACCGAGCGCAAGCTGCTGTTGGACCGCTTGGCGTGGGAAGCCCGCAACGACCCGCTCACCTCCCTGGCCAACCGCAGCGGTTTCCTCGCCGCCGTGGAGGGGGCGCTCAAGGTCAGTGATTCCGAGCGTGACGGCCTCGTGATGTTCTTCTTCGATCTGGACCGGTTCAAGCTCGTGAACGACTCCCTCGGCCACGCCGTGGGAGACGAGGTCCTGCGGGCCGTGGCCCAGCGTTTGCGTACGGCGATGCCCCGAGCGGTGAGCCTGAGCCGCTTGCACGGCGACGAGTTCGCCGCCCTGGAGGTCGGCGTCCCCGACACCGACGCCGCTCTTCATCGGGCCGAGGAGCTGCGGTCGATCCTGTCGCGCCCCGTCCAACTGAGTACCGGGCGCACCCTGACGGTGACCCCGAGTATCGGGCTCGTGCGCTTGGCCGACGTGGGACGCGAGGCGTCAGAGGTCCTCCAGGATGCCGACATGGCCATGCTGCAGGCCAAGACCCGCGGCCGTGGACGGGTGGCCATCTTCGATGCCGGTCTCCGTGAAGAGGTGGGCAGTCGTCTCGAGCTCGAGCACGACCTGCGCGCCGCGGTGGAGAACGGGGAGTTGCGACTCGAGTACCAGCCGCTGGCGTCTCTGGCCAACGGTCGGGTCCTCGGTCTCGAGGCCCTGGTGCGGTGGGAGCACCCGCGCCGAGGCCTTCTTCTCCCCGGACGCTTTGTGGGCCTGGCCGAAGAGTCGGAGCTCATCATCGCCCTCGGTCAGTGGGTCCTCGAGGCGGGCTGCGCGCAGATGGCGCGTTGGCGGGCCATGTACCCCGAGGCCAACGACTCGTTCTTGGCCGTGAATGTCTCGCCCCGTCAGTTCGACGGCTCGCAGTTGCTGCCCGCCGTGCGCGGCGCTCTGGAAAAGAGTGGTCTACCGCCGGGCGCGCTGATGCTCGAGATCACCGAATCGGGCATCGTGTCCGACGACGTCCGTCTGCACGGTCTGCTGAACGAGTTGCGCGAGTTCGGGATCCGTCTGGCCATCGACGACTTCGGCACCGGATACTCGTCGCTCAGCTACCTGAAGCGCCTGCCCGTGAGCTATCTGAAGATCGACCGTTCGTTCGTGATGGGCCTCGGGACCGATACCGAGGACGAGCGGATCGTGGCCGCCATCACCGACCTGGGCCACGGGCTCGGACTGCGGGTGATCGCCGAGGGCGTGGAGAACCGCCAGCAGCGTCACGTGGCCCGCCAGCTCGGGTGTGACCTCTACCAGGGTTATCTGCTGGCCGAGCCCCGCCGGCCCCGGGACATCCCGCCGTTCTGGCGTCCCCGCCATCAGCCCACCGGATCGGCTGCCGACCGCAACTGAGGGCCCCCGCTCTGCTCTGTGAAAGCGGGGAGGGGAGGGGTCTGCGTGCCTTCGGCGCAAGCACCGAGGGCGTCGCCCCCCTGACCCCTTCCCTTTCCCGCTTCCAGGCCACGGCGATGAATCGCCGTGGCCCCCCGCTCGGGTGACCGGGCGCTTTTTTGCGGCACCCGGACCGGCCGGAGATCGGTTCCCGTCACACCGAAGACTGCGCCCCGCCGGACAACTCAAACCCACGGCTTTCACAAAATTCGGCCAAATTCGGAGCCTTATCAGGGGTCTTCGTGCCTGCAGGGTCAGGCTCGCTGGGATTGGGGCATCCACCTTGACACCGCAGAGCGAGCGCCTGAGCGCCGGCGAAGGGGTCAGGCGGGATGAAGAGTCCAGCTCGTGATCACGAGCTGGCCATGGGAGACGGCCTGGACGACGGTGATGACATAGCGCCCGGGGGCGCTGCCGCCGGCAACGGTGGCCGTGTCGGTGAGCTGGACGCTGGTGGCCTCGGTGCCTGTGGCCGTGACGGTGACGTCCAGGCTGGCGTCGTAGCCGGTGATGTGGGCGCTCACGAGCGGAGCGGGGACAGCGACGCCTGGAGCGATGGCCCCCCACCATCCGAGCTGCTTCTGCTCGAGGGCCTTGATGCCACCGATGAAGGACTCGACGGCCGAGCTCTGGACGGCCAACGGTCCCGGGCCCTCGACCCAAGTGGGGTCCACATTTCCCGCCACCGACATGGTGCCCATGAGGATCGAGTTGGTGGCCAGGGTGAGGCCCTCAGAGACGAGGGCGGCCGGAGCGGGCACCGCAGGGGCGGCGGCCGACGACGGTACGGCGCCGACCACGGCGGCTCCCTTGTTGGGGGTCTGCTGGACTTCGGTGGCGGTGACCAGGTAGCGCGAGGGCGTGAACCACAAGGCGTTCGTCGGCCAGCAGGTCACGAGGCTGAGAGTGGGACTGGGCGTGTTGTAGACGGGCGAACCCTGCTGGATGACTTGATGGCTCTGGACCACATAGGTGTAGGTGGTGCATGGCGTCTCGTAGCTGATCGTGTCCCCGGGCTTCAGCTGGTTGATGTTCACGAAGTAGCTGACGTCGTGCGCCTCGAGCACGGCATTGCCGTTCGTTCCCGGCCAGACCGAGGTGGGAACGTGGCCGACGGCCACGTTGAGCTGGGCGTCATCGGTCCCATCCTCCACGGGGGCGGTGAGCCCGATGGCGGGTATGACCAGAAGACCCGTGGGGCCACCCGTGCTCGCCGGCGTGACACACGGGGGGACCGCAGTCCCCTTCGTCGCCTTGGTCGTGTTCCTGGCCGCCTGGCGCCGGGCGTTCTCGAGCTTCTTCACGAGTGACTGGCCGACCCGGTTGGAATGGGTGGTCCACAGGGTGGCCCGAACCTGCCACGACACCGCCGTCACCACCAGGAGGATTCCGACCCCGATGAGGGCGCGGTAGCCCCATCGCCGACGGCGGGGCGGGCTGGTGCTCTCGATCTTGGTAGCGCGGGGAAACACGACCGCTCCGTTCGTGGGTGGACAGCATCCAGGATACTGTGACCGTGGTCCGTGGCGGTCGCGCAACTGATCGTGGGATTTTTGCCACCGGTTTGTCGGGATGGTCCAGTACGCTGGGATTTCAGTGAAACGTCGAGAACCGCCCAGCGTGGGGGCACGGCTCGACGGCGGGTCGACCGGGGACGACGGCCGCAAGGCCGATCTCGGAAATTCCGCCGCCCCGGTGTCCTCCTTCGAGGATCGCAACGGGTCACGGGCCACTGCCCCGGGTCCCTCGGGCCACGGATCCGAGGGCCTTCGCGCCGAGCGCCGCCGGCCGCGTCTCGAGCCCGATCTCGTTCCCGGCGAGCCGGGCCCCGCCGTCGACAGGCTGGTCCGCCAGGCCCTCGGACGCCACATGCTCCTGGGCGAGCTCGCCCTCGTCTGCACATGGGCCTTCGTCTCCATCGTCGTCTTCCACTTCCTCACCTCCGGGCATGAGTCGTCGGCCGGCGCCGTGAGCCTGGCCTGGCTCTTCGCCGGGGCGAGCGGGGTGATGGTGGTGGTGATCCTGGCTTTTCGCCGGGTGGCCGAGCGCCGGATCCGCCAGGGACTGCGCGACGCCTCGAGCGCGCTGCGATCGATCGAGTCGGTCACCGATCCGGCGTTGTCGTTCCTCCCCCTCGACGCTTTGCTCGCGGAACTCCTGGCCCGGACCTGCGTGGTGGTCGGCGGGGAGGCGGCCACGATCTATCTGGTGGCCGACGATGGCCGGAGCCTGACCGTACGCGCCTCGCGTGGTCCGGCCGACCCCGAGGGCCGGGTCGACATCGACATCGGTGAAGGCGTCGTCGGCGTCGTGGCCCAGAGGGCCGAGGCCGTCATCGTGAACGACGTCGCCGACAGCACCTTGGCCACGACGCTCGGGCATCAGGGCGTGGTTTCGCTCGTGGCCGCCCCCCTTCTCGTCGGGGGTCAGGTGATCGGGGTCGTCCAGGTCGGGACCGGTAAGAAGCACCGGTTCAGCTCTCGTGACCTGCGCCTGCTGCAATTGGTGGCCGACCGGTCGGCGGCTTCGATCGAACGGGCCCGACTGGACGAGGACGCCAGGCGCAGCCGGCTGGGCGCCGAGCACGCCCGGCTGCATCTCTCGATCCTGGCACTGGCGGGCGACGAGATGGCCACCGCCCTCGAGTCCTACGACGACGCCCTGTCGCGTTTGGTGGGTGTCATCGTTCCCACCTTCGCCGATTGGTTCGCCGTCGATCTGGCCGAAAGCTCGGGCGAGGTACGCCGCGTGGCGTGCGGATCACGGGCCCGGGATCCCATCACCTCGAGCCTGCACCGCCACCCCCAAGGTGACGACCTCGTCCACCGGGTCATGGCCGGCGGCCGGCCCGAGGTCCTCATGAACACGCAGTACCGGGGACCAGAGGCCGCAGCAGCAGACGCCGAAGCGGGCGGCTATTCGGAGGCCCCGCCGGCATCGGGGATCGAGTCGATGGTCATCGTTCCCGTGCACGTCCGGGGCCTGTCGTTCGGCGCCCTCAGTTTCGTCACCGGATCGGGTCGGCGCGGGTATCGCCCGTCCGACCTGGAAACAGCGCGGGGCCTCGCTGAGCGCGTGGCCATTGCCGTCGAGCGGGTGCTTCTGTGGCGTGAGAGCCGCGCCGCTGAGCGCGCCGCCACGCGCAACGCCGGTCAGCTGCGCCGGCTGATGGAGGCGGCGCTGGCGGTGAATGCCCCCTTGGCCGAGAGCGAGGTGCTGCGTGTCGTCGCCGACCACGCCCGTCGGATCCTCGGGGCCGAGGCCGCGGTGGTGTCGCCGGTGACCGATACGCCTGACGGCCCGGGGCTGGTTGAAGTGTCCTCACCGGCCACCCTCACTCCGGCCCAGACGGCGCTGGTCGGTGTCGCCTGCGATCTCGTGGCCACGTCTGACCGGCCCGTTCGCTGGCCCACAGGCACGACGGCCGAAGACGCCGAGTCCTACGCCGATGGAGCGGGAACGATCGGCGTCGCCCGTGCCGCAGTCCGTCCGGCGATGCCGTGGTTGGCCGTGCCTTTGGCCGACGCGTCGGGATCGACCGGGCGCGTCATCGTGGTGCTCGGCGGCCCCGGCGGTCCGTTCAACACCGAGGACGAGTCGGTGATGGTGCTGCTGGCGCAGATGGCGTCGGTGGCTCTCGTGAATGCCCGGCTCTACCAGGCGGTGCAGAGCAACGAGCACCGGTTGCGCGCCGTCGTCGAATCGTCACCTCTGGCCATCGCCGAGGTGGACATGTCCGGAGATGCCCGGTGGTGGAACGGGGCGGCGGGCACTCTGTTCGGTTGGGACCTCCTATCGGACGGCGTTCGCCGGGTGTCCGGTGACGATGCGGCGGCATCGGTGTTGGCCGAGCTGTGGAGCCGGACGGCGCACGGTATGGCATCGGTGGGTACCGATCTGGAGACTGTCGGACCCAACGGGAAGTCGCTGGAATTGTCGGTGTCCACCGCCCCCTTGTTCGACCATGATGGCTCGGTCACCGGAATCCTGGTGGTGGCGGAAGACGTGACCGAGCGACGACGGATGCTCGAGCAGTTCCACCAGGCCGAGAGGCTCGGAGCCATGGCCCGGTTGGCCGGCGGCGTGGCGCATGACTTCAACAACCTGCTGACCGTCATCCTCGGGTCGAGCGAGGTGCTCCTGCGCCGGGCTGATGCCGACGCCGAGTGGCGCGACGACGTGGCCGCCATCCAACGAGCCGGGGAACGGGCCGCCGCTCTCACCAGCCAGCTCCTGGCCATCGGACACCGGCGGCCTGTCCAATCGGTGGTAGTTGACCCCGATGCCGTCATGGAGTCGATGCGACCCATGCTCGTGCGTCTGCTCGGGGCCGACGTCGAGTTGGTCGTCGTTCCCGGCTCGCCCGCTGGTCGAATCCAGGCGGACCCGGCCGAGCTCGAGCGGGCCTTGCTGAACATGGTTATCAATGCCCGCGACGCCATGCCCCAAGGGGGGCGTATCGAGTTCAGCACCAAGGTGATGGGGGCCGATCTCCCGGGTTCGTGGCACGTCGTCGCCTTGATGGTGTCAGACACCGGCGCCGGCATGGACGCCGACACCATCGAGCACTGCTTCGAGCCGTTCTTCACGACCAAGGGTCTGGCCCGGGGCACCGGCCTCGGTTTGGCCGCTGTTCACGCCATGGTGACCCAGGCCGGGGGTCACATCACGGTGGAGTCCACCGTCGGGACCGGCACGACGTTCACCCTGTGGTTCCCGGCCGCGGATGCAGAAGTCGACGTCCAGACTCCGCTGTTGGCGCCCGCCCTCGACAGAGGCGACGAGGTGATCCTGTTGGTCGAGGACGAAGAGGAGCTACGGCGCCTGGCCGTGCGAGAACTCGATCGGCGGGGCTACGCGGTGGTTGTGGCCTCCGCTGGTGCTGAGGCGCTCGAGGTGGCCCACTCCCTCGACGGCCGGATCGATCTGCTCGTGACTGATGTGGTCATGCCCGGGATGAGCGGAATCGAGCTGGCGGCCAAGGTCAGCGAGCTGTGGCCTCTGCTGCCCGTTCTCTTCGTCTCGGGACACCTCGACGAAGGATCGGTAGGGCGCAATCCCATGGCCGAAGACGCCGACCTGCTGGCCAAGCCCTTCACGCCCGATCAACTGGGTCAGCGGGTGCGCCAGGCACTGGACCGGGTGCAGAGCCGAAACCGAGAAGGCGTCGGAGCCGGTGACTGGCGCAGTCGGCCCAACCGGGCCGCCTGGTCCTGATCAGGGTTCGAAGCGGTACCCGACCCCGCGGACCGTGCGAACCCAACGCGGGTGATCGGGGTCCTTCTCGATCTTGCGGCGGATGCGCCGGACATGCTCGGTCACGGTGCCCGCGTCCTGCCAGGCGGAGGAGGAACCCCACACCTGGGCGAGAAGCTGCTCACGGGTGAAGACCTGCCGGGGAGAACTGGCCAGGAACGCCAGGAGGTCGAACTCCTTGGCCGTCGTCTCGACCAGCTCGTCGGACTGCTTGACCTCGCGAGCCATGATGTCGATGGTCAGATCCCCGAAGTCGAGGGTGGCGGTGGTGGCCGTCGGCCGCTGGCCCACCCGGCGCAGCACGGTACCCACACGGGCCGCCAGCTCGGCCGGGGAGAAGGGCTTCACCACGTAGTCGTCCGCTCCGAGCTTGAGGCCGAGCACCCGGTCCGACTCCCGCCCGCGGGCGGTGACCAAGATGACGGGCACGTTGCTCGTCCGACGGATGGCGGCGAGAACGTCGAAGCCGTCTTCGGTCGTGAGCATGACGTCGAGGATGACCAGATCGGGAGGCCGACCGGACAACGCCGTCGTCGCCTCGGCTCCGGTGGACGCTTCCTCCACCTGGTAGCCCTCAGACTCGAGAAGCCGGACCAGCAGGCCGCGCACCTCAGGGTCGTCGTCGACCACCAGCAGACGTCCGCACGCCCGACCGGTGTTCCTGTGAGAGACGGGTGTCGTCGTTTCTGCTCTCACTACTGCCCCCCTCGTATCGTCACTCCAACTAGTGCCACGGCCACCGACCGTAGTGGTGTTGACCAACATTTGTGAAGGGGGTTCGGTCAGAAACCAAAAATTAGCTTATGGAGCGTGTCTTTCGCTGCCTGTATACGCCTCGGCGACCAGGATTGTTGGGTTTACGTTGATCTGCCGTAGCGCTGCCTGTGGCTTCGGCGTTGCACACTCCCTCTGTGGGGGATCTTGGGGTGGATTGGGTGGGGGGGATGCAACGCGTCTCGGGGGACGACTCGTCGACCCTGTCTGACGCTCCGGATGAGCGCGGGGGCACCGCCCGGATCCTGGTCGTCGGTACCGACGACTGGGCCATCGAGCAGTCGGCGGCCGCGCTCGCAGAGGCTGGTTTCGGCGTTCTGCGCTGTCATGAGCCAGGCGAGCCGGACTTCCCGTGCAACGCCCTTATCGAGGGTCGTACGTGCCCACTCGATGTTGGTTTCGACGTCGTGGCCACTGTCCGGGCCCGTCCTCTCGACTTGATGGCCCCCGGGGAACTAGGCGTGGTCTGTGCCCTTCGACATGGCATTCCGCTTGTGGCGGCCGGCGTAGCCCCCGAGCGGCCGTTCGGGCCATGGGCGGCGATCACCGTGGAGCAGGGCGGCGAATTGGTGAACGCGTGTGAGAAAGTGGCAGGAGAAGTTCTTGCCGAATTCGCCGGTGGACCGTCTCGTCGGTTGCCCACAGGAGGCCTTTGATGCCATCGGAAGCTGCCGTCAGGGTGATCGATGACATCGAGCCGTGGTTGGAGGAGCTCTGGGCCACCAACGGCACGGACCTGCTCATCACCGCCGGGGCACCGCCACTGGTGCGGATCGACGGCCAGATCCAGCCCGTCAAAGGTGAGGAGCCGCTGACAGCAGCACGGGCCGAGCGCATCGTGATGGCCGTCATGGGCGACGACCTCGTGGTGAAGTTCCGCGAGGAACGCGAGATCGATTTCGCCTTCAGCTGGCGGAATCAGGCCCGCTTGCGGTGCAATGCCTTCCACCAGCGCGATACGTGCGCCATGGCCCTTCGAGTGATTCCTTACGAGATTCCTGGATTCGACGAGCTCGGTATTCCTCCCGCAGTCGAGCGCCTGGTCAATCTGCCCATGGGTCTCGTGATCGTCACCGGGCCGACGGGGTCGGGAAAATCGACGACCCTGGCGGCGATGCTCGACTACATCAATCGTCGGCGTGCTTGTCACATCGTGACGATCGAAGACCCGATTGAGTATGTCCATGGAAACCATCGCTCGGCCGTGAGTCAGCGCGAAGTGGGAAATGATACCGAGTCCTTCCCCCGGGCTCTGCGCTCGGCCTTGCGCGAGGACCCAGACGTCCTTCTGGTGGGCGAGATGCGCGATCTCGAGAGCATTGCAACAACATTGACCATCGCCGAGACGGGTCACCTGGTCTTCGCGACGTTGCACACCAACGACAGCGCCCAGGCCATTGACCGCATTGTGGATATTTTCCCGTCTGACCGGCGCGACCAGATCCAGGTTCAGCTCTCCTCGACCCTCGAAGGCGTTATCTATCAGCGTCTCGTTCCGCGCATCGGTGGGGGACTTGTCGCTGCATACGAGGTCCTCTTTGCCACACATGCGGTGCGAAATCTCGTTCGTGAGGGAAAGACCCGTCAGCTTCGCAATGTGATCTCCACGCATCAGACCGAGGGCATGCAAACACTCGAAATGGCTCTGACACACCTCGTGAGCGTCGGTCTGATCGACTATGAGACCGCTCTGAAGGTCAGTCTCTTCCCGAAAGAAGTCGGCAAACCACCGGCGGGGGTTGTGCGGCCTCCGGTGGACCCGCCGCGCATTCCGCCTCCCGGGTACGGCGGAACGACACCTCCTCGGGTGGCGTCCGTCTGACCACGTCCCCCGTGGACGCGGGACGATGACCCGTTTTCTCTGACTACCGTGACATCCAATGTCAATGCACACTTCTCAGCGGGGGGCAAAGCTGCCCTACCGTCCTTTGGCCGGTGTCGTACCTTGCCCCGGCGGGTGGCTGGTGGCAGGAGCAAAGCTCCAAGGCATCACCCTTTCTCCCGAAGCACCCCAGGTTTTCCGCAACCTTCTCGACGTCGTGGACTACAAGCCAGCCTTTCAGATTATTTCGTTGGGGGCGCCGATCGGCCTGCATGATGACCCTGAGCCCGGGGGGCGGCAGTGCGACCGCGATGCGCGGCGCCTCTTGGGCTGGCCACGCAACGGAGCGATCGTCTCGGCTCCGGCGCGTTCGGTGCTGCGGGCATTCGCCGAGGGGAAAGACGTCAGTCTGAGTGTTGTCGGCCGCCGATTGATCACTCGATTTGCCGAGATTGACGAAAATGTCCAGCCCTATTGGCAGCGGACGATTTTCGAGGTGCACCCCGAATTGAGCTTCTTCCAGCTCAATGAGGATCAGCCCCTGCGCTACTCGAAGCATCGCCGTGCGGGGGTGGAGGAGCGTACGGCGCTGCTGAAGGCACGCCTTCCGGGAGTCGAGAGAATCCTCGACGAGAAGGTGTCAGGAGCCAAGGCTGCTCACCAGGTTGATGCCGCGGTTTGCCTGTGGACGGCTCGCAGAATCGCGGCTCGGGCGGTCAGCCGGCTGCCACTGGATCCTGAATGGGACAGTGCCGGACTGCGTATGGAGATCGTTCGCTAAATCCAGCGCGATCGCGGTCTCGGCCGATCCGAGCACATTTTCGCTGGTCCCATGTGAGCAGATCGCATGGTGAGTGAAGATCTCACCACGGTCAGCGTTAATTGGCGGTCTTCAGGAGGTCGGTGAAACGGCTCTGAAACGGCGGACGTTGACCTCCTAAAGGGGATCCGTTGCCGGGGAATTGCCACGTGTTGGTGAAGTTTTCCCTGGCCAAAGGCCCTATAACTTGTACACTAAGTGGCACACCCCCGCTGCGGGGGCGTATGGGGGGCTGGGATGCAATCTCGAATTCGGTGGGCAGGTGTGCTTGCCATCGCGTCGAGCCTCGCACTCTTCGTGGCCGGATCCTTGCCGGTGGCGGCAAGTACACACGGGGCCAAGGCGACGTCGCGGGCGACGGCCCATGTGGGCCAAGCCCGAGGACGCACCCTGATCTTCGGCGGCGGTGACTCGGCCGATGTCGGACTGGGTGTGGTGCCGGCAGAGCCCATTTCCAATCTCGAAGCAATGTTGGCCAACGCCGGTTTCGGTGTGGACACCAATGCGTCGTTGCCCAACAACCTGATGCAGTACCGGGCCATCTGGTATGTCGACACCAACCCCTTGACGGTGGCGCAGGAGAGCAAGCTAGAAGCTTTCGTGGACGCCGGGCACGGGCTCTTCCTGACCGGTGAGAGCGACGCCTGCTGCACGCCTTTGGACAATGCCGACGGCGTTGTCGTCAACGATCTCGTCACTGCTGGAGGCATTCAGGTCGGCGGTCTCGGTGGGGCCGACAGTCCGAGCGGTCCCAATCCCGTGACGGGCAACGCCATCGACAGCGTGGCGGTCAATCCGAACGTTCTGACCAGTTGGACCCCCAGTTCACCGGGGGGCATCGGTGGTGTGGCGCCGGCCAACGAGTTGACATCCACCGACTTCGACAGTCAGTCGACCGCCACCGGGGCCGTTTGGGACGGATCGAGCCTTCTCGGCGGGGCCGGACGGCTCGCCATCTTGATGGACATCAACTGGCTGGAATCAGAGTTCTGGGATCAGCCCAGCGCTACGGCGATGGCGGTGAACATCGAGCGGTTCCTGATGGGGGCCGCGCCCGTCCCGGTCGCATTCAACGCCCAGTTCTCCGGCTACGCCGCCAAGGCCCACGGCGTGCACGAGGTGAGCGGGGAGTGGACCGTTCCGACGGTTGACTGCAGCCAGGCCCCGTCCCCAAGCGCAGTCGGTATGTGGGTCGGGATCGACGGGTTCGGCAACAACAAACTTGTGAAAGCCGGTGTCGGGGTGACCTGTCTCTCGCCGGTGTCCGATCCCTGCTACTACATCTTCACCGAAGTGCTGCCCGGCGCCGAAAGCCGGGCCGCCTGTTCGTCGGTCGCACCGGGGGACGACATCGCCGTCGATGTGACCAACTCGCCCTTTGGTTCTTCGCGGTTCATCGTGACGATGACCGATGACGGCAATCCCGTGGCCGGCTCCCCCTTCACCTTGGCGGCGCCCACCAAGCGGGATCAATCGGCCGAGTGCGTCGTTCAATTGCCTCCTGGTGAAGTGGGCCCGAGCCCTGCCCACTACACGTCTCTGGCCGATTTCACCTCGGTGACGTTCACGAGATGCACGGCCACGGCAACACAGAACGCGGGTGCGAGCCTGGACACCGACCAGCTGGCCAGCGGTTCGGACGGGGCATTCACCGTGAAAGCGCTCGACCTGGGCAACGCCCGCAAGACGAAGGCGGTCGTCGGCGGCTCGAATCTTCCCGACCTCAGCTGGAAGGTGACATGGTTGCGGGCCAAGTGAGGGATTTCTGAGCACAGCGCCGGTCCTGGCGGGCTTCGTTCCGTGCCCGTGGATGTCGACCAGGTGACTCCAATCTCACGCCTCTGATCTCCTTCAGCAGCGGACCGTTCGAACACCGGGGCTTCGGCCTGCGCGCCGGTCAGGCCTTTAAGCTTGCCGTCGTCTTCGACGATGAGCGTGGCATGTTGATCGGAATGGAGCCTCGTCGCACGACCGGGCTCGTGTGCACTCTGCGTGGTTATTGATGCTGAAAATTGGTACAATATGTGGTCTGGAGTGGCATCTGGTGGGCCACTTCCGTCCATCACCCAGCGGTCGGATTCGCGCAGGGGAAAGATGGAGGCTGTCGCAATGAAGGACGCAAGGTGGCGAACCCGGCTCGCAGGGATCGGCCCACAAGGGGATTGTCCATGAACGGTTGGTGCCGACTGCGTTCTCAGAGGACAATGGTCCGCTCGCCGAGGGCCTTCTGCTGTCGCACGGGCGTCGAGAACGAGAGCGGGTTCACGCTCATCGAGCTGATCATCGTGATCGTGATCCTTCCCATGATCATCGCCGGCGTCGCCGCCGCCATCATTGCCACCCTGCAGAATCAAAGTACGGAGTTCAACAGACTCTCCGGTTCAGCCGACGCGCAGATCGCCTCCGCCTACTTCGCCTCCGATGTCCAGAGTGCGTCGGCGTTGACGCTCACAACCAGTTCAGCGCAGATCTGTGGCGGTGGTAACCACCCCGGCTGGCGGCCACTCATCACCATGCGCTGGCCGGAGCAGATCGCTTCTCGCATCGTGTCGGATGCCGTCCTGACAACCGGATCCTTTCCCACCATCACGTCAACCCAGGCAGGTTTCACTGCGGGCGACAGAAACAGCACCGTCTCTGACCCGAGCATCTACGGCGGAGACAATGTCCTCAATGCGACGATCAGCGGAACTCCCTCTGGAAACACAGCCCCGCTCAGTGCTCCACCCTCGACTGCTGTCAGCGGCGACCGCGTCGTGATTAGCAACATTCAGATCTTTTATGTCACGTACTGGGAAGAACCGATGGTGCCTGCAACAGGTGGGGGCGCAACGAGCTATGCTCTCATCCGGGAGCTCTGCAACTTTGGTGCTGCGGGCATCGTGCCTGTCAGTGCACCACTGAACGCCTTCACGACTCTTGCGCACGATCTTCCGGTTAACCAGGGCAATGCCTCTGTGAGCTGCAACAACGCAATCGTTGTTTGTACTCCTCAGTACCTTACGAGCACGTCATCCCCGTTTGGGTGGGTGGGTTGTTCGAAGCAAATCTGTAGTCCTGCCGACCTTTCAACGGCTGGCGTTACCAACGTTTCTCTGTCGGCATCGGAACCGCAAAGTCGCTATCAGTTCAACCTCTCCGCTGAACCGCGTTACTCGAGCCCAACCAGCATGGGGACGCCGAGCGGAGGAAATCCCTTCCCTTCGGTGTTGTTGTTCGCCAGCGGAGTGGGAACCCTCAATGTCACGAGTGCTAATACGGCCGTCAACGTGAGCGGCAGCATGGCCTTCAATTGCGTGGGCCTTCCGGTGGGGGGCCAGTGCAGTAGCTCGCTCGTGAACCTCGACGCCGTCAACGCCACGCTCTCGGACACCACCGACCCCGGCCAGGGGTTTCAGGTGGCCAACTGCTCCTCGCCCTGCAACGTCATCAATACCAACGGGATGAGTGGTGCGTCTTATACGACATCGGCCTCCGCCCCTCCGACAGCGACAGCCACCGCGGCCTACTCCCCGTGGGTCCCGGCGCCCCTCGGCGGGACCATGCAGTCGGGGTGCACAATGGTCAATTCGACGACATTCACGTGCTCTCCGGGTGAGTACAGCAATCAGCTCGTGCTCTCGAAGGGGGGGGCAACCTACACCTTCCAACCGGGTAACTACACCTTCGACAATGGTCTGAGCATCCCGAAGAACAACGACAAGATCGTCACGGGCGGTGTCGGTGGCGTTTTCTTCTACATCGCCGGAGGCCAGTTCTCCATCGCCGGCCAGGCCGCCGCCAGCAACGGCAAACCCATAACGACGACCTTCAACCTCTCCCCACCGACGTCCGGTGCCTACGCCGGAATCAGCGTCTACCAGGTCCCGATCGACCACCTCCCGATCGTGATGTGGGCTCCGAATGGAAGCGCCGCCGCACCCGTGATCAGCGGTGCCGTGGAGGCGCCCGGGGCGGCCGTCCTGATCAACACCAACGTCAAATCCGTAAGCCTCGGATTCGTTGTCGCCCAGTCTCTGTCGTTGTCGACTGTATCGGTGGCGGGCAGCCCCTCTCCGTGCACATCGACCCAACTCTGCACGGTCAATGTGACCGGGTGAGATTCCTATGAACCCGCGACGTATTGGCTGGCGACGGGATCCAGCTCCGACGCGCCGCCACCGCGGAGACCCGTCCGAGAGAGGCGACACCCTGATCGAGATCATCATCGCCCTTGTGGTCATCGCCATAGGGGTGGTCGCATTGATCAGTGCCCTCACAACCTCGATCACGACATCGGCGACCTACAGAAGCCTGTCCACCGTCGATACGGTCCTTAAGAACTTCGCCGACGCCATGAAAGACCAGATCCAGCTCGCCACCCCGGCCACGGCGAGCATCTATGCCAACTGTGCCACGACCTATCAGGTGGTCACCGAATACCCGACATCCACGACGGCGGGCGGAAGTGTCACGGTTCTGGCTACCGGCCTTCTTCCGAGCCACGCCGTCACGGCGACCGTCAATGGAGTGACGATGCCACCCGCGACGAGCGACACCAACGGTTCCGTGGTGGACACCTTCACGTTGCCCGTGACATGGCTACCGGGTTCCCAGCCGGTGACGCTCACCGACGGGACAACCACGATCACGTCCACTACTCCCTTGACGGTCAACCCGTCCCTCAGTGCCATGACGCCCGTCAGTGGTCCGGCCGGAACGCCCGTCACCCTCACCGCCGGCGGCTTCCAGCACAGTACGGCGTTGACGGTGAGCGTGGGCGGGAGTGCGCCGGTCCCCGTCGGGACGACGGACGTCAACGGTGCGGCGACGGTCTCCTTCACCGTGCCCGGTTCCCTTCCCACGGGTGCGCAGACGGTGACCGTCAGCGACGGGACCTACTCGTCGTCCTCCACCTTTGTCGTGGCCAGCTCGGTGGGCTCGGCCGGTCCGGTGTTCGCTGCTCCGGCTTCGGCCATTGCCAACTACAGCATCAAGATCTCGTCGATCGGATGGTGGAACAAGGCGACGTCCCAGTTCGACGTGGCGCCCACACCCTGTGGGGCGAACGACGACACCGGTATCCAGTCGATCACCATCCAGACGTCGGCGCCGAATCATGTGAGCGACACGCTCAGCTTCGTGGTCACCGATCCCTTGTTTCGGCCCACCCTGTCCGTGACGTCACCTTTGACCACGTCGCCCGGCCAGCCATTGACGTTCTCGGCCACGCTCACCGGCCAGAACAAGAACGGCAACGCCGTTCCCCCCACTGGCACGATCTCATGGTCCTTTAGCTCCCCCGCGGGGATGACCAATCCGTGCTCCACGCCTTCCACGGTCTCGGGACTCACCAATCCTCAGACGGGATTTCAGTGCCAGGTGTCAGCGCCAGCGACGGGGATCTATCAGGTGACGGCGACCTACTCGGGGGATGCCAACTACGGCTCGGCCGTCGACTTCGGCTCAGCCACCGTCGGCGATGCGTCGACGGTCACCGTGAGCTCGTCACCGGCGAATCCGGCCAGCCCGTCCATGCTGACGCTCAACGCCACCGTGACCGGTCCGGCCGGGGGCCCCACACCCTCGGGGCAGATCATGTGGACCTTCAGCTCCCCCTACGGCGCCTCGGGAACCCTGCCGTCGTGCAATCCTTCGAACCTGGCCGGGAGTGGCAACTCAGCGACGACGGCACCTCTGGCCTCGTGCATCATCAATCCGACGCAGAGCGGCACCTATCAAGTGACCGCCGCGTACTCGGGAGATCAGAACTACACCTCTGAGACGGAACAACCCGTATCGGTGGTCGTCTCATGATCCGGGTCATGACGACACCCGGCAGCGTCACGGTCCGACGCCGTCACGGTGGGCCGATGGCGGCGACTGAGAACGAGCCCGGCGCCATCTTGATCCTGGCACTCGTCTTCATTCTCGTTATCGCCATATCGGTGCTCGGACTGCTCACGTTCGGAGGAACAGGACTGAAGGATGCGGCGGGATTGCAGGGCGAACGGGGGATAGAATTCGCGGCGGAAGGGGCGACGACGGCCGCCGTCCAATCGGTGCGCTACTCCTTCAACGCTTACAACTCCGGTTCCGCTCCGACCTACTGCCTCCCCGGCGGCACGTCGATGACGATTCCCGAAGGGTCAGTGAACTATCAGATGGTGGTGGACTGTTCCGGGACCCTGAACGTGGCCCCGACGCCGGTCCAGTACACCCGAATCGTCACGTTTTACGCCTGCCAATTGAGCCAAGCCCCGTGCAATCAGGGCAACGCCGTTGTGGCCGCCACGGTCAACTTCCAAGACCTGTCGCCATCGGGCGTCAATACCTGCTACGACGCCACCGACACGGGAACGTGTGGCATAGGCATGGTCATCAGCAGCTGGAACGTCAAGTACGTCAATTCATAACACTCAGGGCCCACTGAATATCCTGAGTGTGTCAGCCGTGGGCCGTGCTCATGGCTCCGTCGGGCCCGTCGACGCCACCTGACTCGGCCTCGGTCAGCTCGGGCGTCGGTGGTCGGGCACTGAAGAACATCGCCCCCATGAGGCCGACCATCTCGAGCCAGTAGGTCCACTCGTTCGAATGGGAGAAGGTCATGACGGTTAGTCCCAAGCCCGATGCCAGGGTGAGGATCGACCGGACCCGGCCCCGGGCCGCCCCGACGCCGAAGGCGATGGCCACGGCCGGCATCACGTAGTACGGCGCCATAACGGGTTCGAAGAAACTGCGGATCCCGGCGGCCACGGCCATCAGCCAGAAGATCGACGGCCAGTCGTGGCGCCACCGGTGGGCCAGAAATCCCATGCCGACGGCGACGACCACGGTCAGAAGGTGGACGGGACCGCTGGAGACCTCGATCCGGCTGATGTGGGGCGCGAGATGGATCCATGGCGTGGGGTGCAGGATCGTCGGATATCCCGGTTGTTTCGTGAGCCTCAAAAAGGCATCGTGGAAATCGGGGGCCAGGACGGCAACCAGAAGAAAGCCGGGGATCACGATGGCCCGCAGAAGCAGATCCTTGGCTTTTCGGATTCCTGTGACTCCGATGAAGATGGGGACCAGGAGGACGACAAACAGTTGCATGGACAGGGCGAATCCGAGCAGCCAACCGGCCAGGATCGGACGGTCATCGGACAGCGCCGACAACGCATAGAGGGCCAGACCGAGAGCCAGGACGTCCTCTGGATGCCCCCACATGACGACGGCGGGCCAGAAGGCTGCCGCCTCGGCCACGAGCAGGATCCGGCGTGCCGTGACGCCGGCGCCGATTCGCCGGGCCAGCGCATCGCATGCGAACAACCCGACGCCGGCCACGGCGAAACAGAAGGGTCCGATCAGTAACCACGCTTCGGGCTTGAAGGGAAAGCCCCCCGGAGCCATCTCGGTGAGATTCAGAGCGGCAGACAGAGCAGCGAACGGAGCGAGCAGGACGTTGAAACCGGGGAGAGTGACGATCGGGTAGTTGAAAAGGTATACGTACGAGAGGTCGCCCCACTGCACGAAATGTGCAAGCCGGAGAGTGGGCCAGATGTCACCGGGGGTGAGCCAGTAAGTACGGTTGTGTCGTACGAGGAGTGGCCACCAAAACGTATAGGCCATTCCGGTCACAACGAACGCCATTGTGGCGAAGATCAACGACGGTCTTATGCGCTTGCTGATGTGAGGTTCGTTCATCTCGCGTTGTCGTAGGCAACAATTCCCAAGCCTCACACGATGTCATGAAAACGAAGCGAGGGAGGGCATATTGCCCTCCCTCGCCCCAAAACACATCCTTTGTGAGGATGAATCAGCTCACAATCGCACTGTTAGCGCACGGAGCGGCCGTTGGGTTGTCAAAGTTGTTGACAGTCGGGGTGCTGAACCCAGGAGTCGTCGCTGTCGCAGCGGGGTACACCCAGACGCCGCCCGATCCGTCCGTCCAGATTGTGTAGTGGTTCGTTGCCGGCAGCTCACGCATGAATGGTCCGGCGTTGCCGCCACCTGTCGCGGGTTGCGTCGTCGTCAGCTGAGCACCAAGGCCTGCGGGAGGGTAGCCACCTCCGGAGACCTCTGCCTTGTAAGCCTCGATCGCCGTTTCGAATGTCTTCGCGTCAGCGCTACAGGAGGCATTCTTTGCATTCTGACCCGTGTTGCCGACGGCGAATACGACGATAGCGGCCAGAATGGCCAGGATGATAATGACAATGAGGAGTTCGATAAGGGTGAAGCCCCCTTCGTTCCTCTTTTCCTTCATTCGATCCCACATTTGGGTGATTTCCCTTCGTTGGTTTAATCGGACTTATTGAAAGTGTCTGCTGCTGTTGATCGCGAGGGTCCCCGGGCGCCTTCGCTCAGGCGCTGGGGCTGTCGTCACACTGGTTCGCCTCGAATAGTGGTTCCCCCTATTCCCGCTCGCGGACGTCGGGCGCTGTCGACCCGGTCACGTGACTTTTACCTGACGGAAGATGCCGTACATCGCCGAGACCAGGGCAATGGCAACGAATCCGACGACTAGACCCACAAAGAGAATGACAGCGGGCTCGAACAAGGCAGTGAAGTGTTTCAGCTTGTACTCAAGCTCCTTGTCGAAGTACGAAGCCGCGGAGTTGAGTTGCTCGTCCAGCGTTCCGGTGCTCTCCCCGACGACGAACATGTGGCGAGCGGCCGTGGGGAAGAGTTGTGTCGCCGCCAAGGGAGCGGCAAGCCCTTCGCCCCGTAGCATTGCTTCTCGGGCTGAGAAGAGACCCCTGCGAAATACCCGGTTTGCCGTGGCATCGCCGGTGACCTGCAGCGCGTCAGGGATTGGTACGCCTGCATCAACCATCGTGCAGAGAATGCGACAGAACCGCTCCAGAATCGCCGTCGTTATGAGATCACCAAGGACGGGCGTCCGAAGAAGGACGGTGTCGCGTAGCTCGCGGCCACGACTCGTGACAGTCAGTGCAATGGCGCCGGCCACGATGGCAACGACGACTCCAACGATGACATACCAGTCGTTCGTGAAGAAGTTCGCGATTGCTAGGAGCATCCGTGTCGGCAGCGGAAGCTTGGCGTGAAGAGAGGCGAAGAACACCTGGAACTTGGGCAGAACGAAGCCAGCGATAACAACAACAGCGACGATGGCCAACACCATCACAATCGCCGGGTAGATAAGTGCTGACGAGACCTTTCGTTTGGCCTCCAGATCGCGCTCGATGTAGTCGGAGAGTTGGTCAAGGACTGTGTCCAGATTTCCGGTCAGCTCGGCCGAGCGGAGAATTCCGAGGTAGTACGGCGGGAACGCTTCGGGATGCTCGTCGGCCGCGCCGGCAAAGGTCTCGCCGGCGCGCAATGAATCGGACATCTCCGCTAGGACGCGTTCAAAGACCTTGTCTCCGACCTCCGTGGTCATGACTTCCATCGCCTCGAGAACCGGAATTCCGGCTCTCATGAACACGGCCATCTGTCGGGAGAAATACATGAGTTCCCGACGCTTCACCTTCTTTTTCGTGATTTCAAGCGAGAGGATGTTCCGCTTCTCGTGCACCGTTTCCGGCTGAAGGTTCCGGGCGAGCAGCGAGCGCCGGGCCATGCCCACCGTCAGGGCGTTCTCCAGGCCGCTCACCCGTACCCCTTCAGGCGTTGTGGCCGTGAATTTGAACTTGGGCATTAGATCCTCGGTCTCAGACTGCGTAGATCGATCGGACGACTTCGGAGATGGTCGTCACGTTTTCGGAGATCAGGCGAATTGCCTCATCCTTCAGTGTCCGCATTCCTTGGGACACGGCCATTCGCTGAAGTTCTTCCTGGGTAGCCCACCCAACAATGAGTCTTTTGATCTCTGGCGAAAGTCGCATCAATTCGTAGACACCGATGCGGTCCTCATAACCGGTGCCGGCGCAGAAGTTGCAGCCCAAACCCTGCCAGAACTCTTCTTTAGGCTCCCCACCGCCTTCCTCGTAGAATGCGAGTTCTTCATCTTTGGGGTGATACGTCGCCTTGCATCGCTGGCAGATACGGCGCACCAGGCGCTGACTGACGACGGCAACCACCGAAGAGGCGATCAGGAATGACTCGATACCCATGTCCAAAAAGCGATGCAGGGCGGCGGCCGAGTCGGTGGCATGGAGAGACGACAAGACGAAGTGGCCGGTGAGGGCCGACTGCACAGCAATGCGGGCGGTCTCCACATCCCGAATCTCGCCCACCAGGATGACGTCGGGGTCTTGACGAAGAATGGACTTCAGGCCATCGGCAAAAGTGATCCCGGCCTGTTCGTTGGTCTGGATCTGATTGATCGACGGGAACACGTATTCGACAGGGTCTTCAATTGTCATGATGTTGCGAGTCGGCTCATCGATTTCGCTCAGCGCTGCATACAAGGTTGTCGTCTTTCCCGCGCCGGTCGGGCCAGCGCACAGAACCATGCCAAAAGGAGCGCGGATGTGGCGAGCGAATTGTTCATGGGTGGCAACCGGCATTCCCAGGTCACCCATGCGGTAGAGCGACCGGCTCTTGTCAAGAATACGAAGGACGCACTTTTCACCCCAAATGGTGGCGACCGTGGCGACCCGAATGTCGATCTCTCTATCGTCGATTTGCATCGTGATCTGACCGTCTTGGGGGCGTCGACGTTCAACGATATTCATGCCGGCCATGATTTTGAGACGACTGACCAGAGCCGGAGCCATTCCGATTGGCAGTTCAACGGCGTCGTGCAATGCCCCATCGATACGGAAGCGAACGCGAAGACGTTTGTCCTGAGGTTCGAGGTGAATGTCTGAAGCCCGGTCGCGCAAAGCCTGCGTTATCAGGAGGTTGACCACCTGGACGACGGGAGCATCGTCAGCGACGACAGCCACGGCGCCGGGATCCTGGGGCCGCCGGCCGGTGTCGGTTTCTTCGAAGGTGCGAACATAACCTTCGATGTTGCTCAGAGCCCGGTAGGCAGCTTCGATTGCTCTCTGGACATCGGAGCGGGGAGCGATGACGAGGCTCACCTGCTGTTGTGTGGCTGAGGCCAACCTTTCCCGGACTTCGTCGCTCGGATCAGCAACCGCGATCCGGATGCCCATGGCATCGATATCGAGAGGAATAGCCAAATTTGCCCGGGCCACGCTTTCGGGAAGCCGAGCAATGGCCTCAGTGAGGGGCGTTTGCTGTGACAGGTCGACGAAGGGTATCTGGAGCTGATCCGACAGTGCATGAGCCAAGTCGCGCTCATCGACCGCCCCCACCTCGACCAGGAGCGAGCCAATCCTTTTTCCCGTGGCGGATTGCTGCAGCAGTGCCTCAGCTAGCTGGGCATGGCTAATGAGTTGAGCTCCGACAAGGAGCTCACCGAGCATGCCGCGGCTCCCAGGACCCTTCTTCGATTGAGAGGCATCGCGGACCGCCGCACCTGCCTCCGCGGCAAGTGAATCAGGCGCAGCATCCCTGCGCAGCTTCATGAAGACCCCCACCGCCTAATTCCCGACCACGTTGGGTCAGGCCGCCGGCATTCGCTGGGAAGCGTAGTGGCGACGTCGTGGCGTGTCGATATGTCTGTGCTGGTGCGTCCGTCGAGCTCAACGCCCTTCGGACCTGGACTTTTCCGAGCGCTCACGGCGACTCGACCTTCGCTTCCGGTCACGACGATCATCGTGCTGGACGAGCGTCACCCCCTCCCCTATGAGGACTCAACTCTTGGCCAACTCAGCATTTGGTTCTGGACGATGAGGGGCCTCATTCTGCCGTCGTAAGGCGTCGAGGGGAAAGGGGCACCCCAGCGACGGACCCCCCGGCGGTCGAGCGGTAACTCACTGCGCTCACTTAGTGACTCTCGGTGGTCACTCGGGTCAGTCACTCGTCGAAGCATCAGTCCTGCATGTCCCAGTGTGTTCCAACGGGTCTGCCCCAAATCGGTTGACTCGGAGTCAACCGATTTGGGGCAGACCCATTCATTGAGGAGCCCCCTTGGTCCGATTCGGGTATTGATTCGCACGACAACCGTCTCGGGCCAGGGAGTCTCTTTAGCGGATACCTCAGCGAGGGGTGGAGACTTCTCGTGGCCCCGCCCGGCCACAGGTGGGGACTTTTCTGGCCACCGGCGGAGACATCAGCTGCACGTAACTGGGGACCACCTCATCGTCACGACAACGAGGCATCCCCAGAGTGTTGGATAGCCCAGAGCTCTCCGTCTTCGCCGTTGGGGGAGAGTTGGGTCCGCGTTGCCTGAGGTATGAGATCAATCCGTCACAGTGACCTTTGAGCGTTCGCACAAGCGACACGCTGGCAGTCAATGAACGCGGGATTTGAAACTCACGTCCTCGGCGACTGTTCCTCGTGACAGAGATGTAGGCAATCGACGAGGCCTGCTTGGGGGGGACATGTGTGAACTAGTACGTCGATCGAGGGACGAAGACGGCTTCACTCTCTTCGAGCTCCTCATTGTCATCATAATCCTCGCCATTCTCGCAGGAATCGTCGCATTTGCCGTGGGATCAACGGGAGCGGGAGCGGCCACATCGTCCTGCCAGACAGATGCGAAAGCCTTCGAGACGGCGTTGCAGGAGTACAACACGGACACTGGGTCGTACCCGGGACAGATATCGCAGACGTCTGGGAGCGAGAACAACGGGAGCGCTTTGACGACGACGGTCACCGGAAGTGATGGGCAAGTCTATGGTCCATTCATGCGCCAGTTGCCGTCGACGCAGCACTACCAAATTATAACCGACGGGCTTGGTGGAGTGTTCGTGTACCCGATTGTCAGCACCGGCGTATCGATCCCAAGGGGCTCGACAGTCCTGGATAGGACTAACGAATACGTGTCGGTGGTGCTGCCCGGTGTAACGGATCCGGTTCTCATGAACTTCGACACGAACCCAAGTATCTGCGCGGACCCCAACGTCGTCCAGTGACAGATGCAATCGGCGACGGCAAGGCGAGGCGGGCACAGCCCTTGTGAGCGGTCGCTCGGACTGACACCAAATTGGCTAACCGAAGCATGCACCGATGGCCGCATCGGCCGCGGTTTCGGTCGCAAGCTTGGCTCCCTTGGCCAACTCAGCCATTCGGGCGACGTGCGTTGGGTGTTTCAGGAAGTAGCGGGCAACTGCCTGTTTGTTGGGTGTCCCGTCTTGGTTGCTGAGATGAAAGACCTCTTCGTTGATGCTCCCATCAGTGGCCCGGTCGCTGATGACACGGAAGACCGACCAGGGGATTCCATGTGCCTCACAGCTTTCAGCGATCGCCGCCGTCTCCATGTCCAGAGACACGACGCCTTGCGACCGCAGATCTCCGAGCAGCTCGAGGTCGGTCGTGAGCTCGTCTGTGGTCCACATCTTGCCGTGGGGCGTCCCCGATCCTTTCGGCGTTGGGTGGTACTCAGCACCAGTCGCGCTGTTGACGACGACTTCGGGAAGAACCAGGGTCCCGATAGGCGTGACGTCATCGACGGCTCCGGTGATCCCCACGACCACTACCTCGTCGACTTCGACCGCATCGAAGAGGTGCTCGACCCGGTCGTGTGCCAGCACCGTTCCCATTCCGGTCACAATGGCAACAACGTCTCTGCCACCCAATTGGCCCGAGTGGAGCGTCAGGCCATTGATCTTTGTCTTGCGAAGCGCCAGTTTCTTCACCAGAGGGCGGAGCTCCATGGGCATGGCACAAATGAAAGCGATGTGACTGGCGCTGGACTCTGTCTTCACCACCCAATCTTGCCTCCTAGTTCGTGCTCCCGCCACCTTCGTCGAGAAGGTAAAGGCTGACTGTGGGCGGGACCATGAGCACCGTCTGGCGGCGGTGGAAGCCAGAACCCGCTTTACGGCGCAAGAGATTCCGCATGGGAGTTGCGGTCGCCGATCCCACCAACCGGCTCCCACTTCGAGGCGTTCAGGGACCTCACGCATTTGAAATGGCACCTGAGATTGCTGATGAGATTCGGGCCGACGGGGTTCGAGGTATCGCTGCCGCGCCAATCGGCGCATCCAAGCGGCGCCTGACGATCGGGATGCCCCAGTCGGACCTGCTGCTGATGGCAGCATGGTCGGCGATCGGCATCGCGACTGCTACCAACTACGGCAACTACTCGGCATCAAGTGTCGTCCTTGTCACGCTGGGAGTGTTTCTACTCACTGTCACGATCACTCGACGGCTGGTCCCGAACGGAGCTCGAAACTCGGCTATGAACGGCCGGTGGCTGGGTGTCGGGACGGCGATCCTCGCCGCCGTCGCCCTTCCGGCCGGGGTCTATGGCTCGGGAGCGGACCTCTACTCAAGTCGCCTCCTGACGGCGGCAGCCGCCTTAATCGTTGCAACCTGGCTGATCCTTCGCCTTCCCAAAGCTCGAGGCGCCGCTTACGTCGTTGTCGCCATCATGACGGTGGCGGGGATCGCCATGTTGTTGGCGAGCCCCAAACCTGTGATCGACGTGTGGTACATGCTGCAGGCTGCCGGTCACGGTCTGTCCCATGGCCACAACATCTACACCCTCAAATGGACAGGTGACATACCTGGGGAGGTGTCGAACAGATTCGTATACCTGCCCGGATCCGCCGTACTGCTGTGGCCGTTTCACATTCTCTTCGGAGACGTTCGTTACGGTCTGCTCGCGGCCATGGCCATCACCGGCGTCCTCCTGATCCGAGTGAGCAAGAAATCTGAGTCTGCCCTGCTCGCTTGCTTGTTTCTGCTCTACCCGAGGTTTCTCTTCGGATTGGAGCAATCATGGGTCGACCCACTGTCCCTCCTTGCCCTGTGCCTGACCGGCTACTGCGTAATGCGGGGCCGAAAAGGCTGGGCCGTGGTCGCATTTGCCGTCGCCCTGAGCTGCAAGCAGTACAACTGGCTCATCATCCCGTTCGCCGCTATGTGGAGCGACTTCGGTTGGCGTCGCACCACTCTTTCGGTGGGTGGTGCGAGCCTGTTCGTTCTCCCGTGGGCGGTGGCCGATGTGCATGCTTTCGTTTCGGGGTCATTCTCCTACCTGTTCGATTCCACGCCACGGCTCGACTCTCTGTCCCTCTACACGACCATCCTCCGGCATGGCATCGATCCCGGATCGTCGCTGACGGTGGTGGGCATCGGTTCAGTCATTGCCCTGTCGATGTGGCGCCTTCCTCGAGATACATATGGGTTCTTCGTGGGTTCGGCCGCTGTCATTGCCGTCTACGACCTATTCAACAAGCTGTCGTATTACAATGCTTGGTCGTTCGCGGGCGGGCTGGCTCTCTTCGCGGTTGTATTTGGTCGCGCTTCTCAGGTGGCCCTTGAAGAGGGTGCGGAATCACTCGATTTGGTTGAAGAGCGAACCAGCTGAGCCCAGCTCCTCATTTCGCGCAGTGGTCGGATCCTCTTCGGCCTCAGTGCCCAGCCAAAGCTGGCCGCGCTGTCTTGGCGGTTCGTGGTGTCGGATCGATGACCAAGAAAAATGTGCGTCCGTTGGGCTTAGAGAGGGGGTCGGCGTTCTAGAATGCCCCTTTCAACTGGGTGGACGGCGGACGTCCGCGAACGGCGTAAGGAGCGGGTTTACGTGCGGGACAGTCTCAATCTCAGCCGGTTTGCCAGAAGGTCCGGGACTTTGTTGCTGGCGGTAGCGACGGCCGGCTTTGTGCTGAGCGCCTGCGGCGGCGGCAAGAACGTCGGAGCGAAGTCGACCTCGACGACTGCCGCATCGACCGGACCCACCACCACGGCACCCACGAGCTCATCTTCGACCGTGGCGCCAACCACGACTACTTCCATTCAGTACAACGTGCCCCAGGTGCACACCGGGACCGGGCCCGCCACATTGGCTCAATTCTCGGTACCCGGGAAGGCGAAAGAATGGGACATTGACTGGGAATTCGACTGCAGGAGCGCCCCTAGCCACACCGGGACCTTCAGCGTCACCGTTCTCGGCCACGGTTCCGCCGCCAACACAACCGACGCCGGCGTGGCGCGACAACAGGGGCAAGGCACCGCAGGGATCGTCAAGAACTACGACACGGGGTCGTTCAACCTGAAGGTTGCCACTCCGTGTCAATGGACCGTGAGGGTCGAAGTCCTGGCGTAGCCACCCGACAGACTGGGATCGGCCAGCCTGTCGAACGATCACGACCTATCGATGGGCATCTTCTTCGAGCGCGCCGCAGAACCTGTACGACCTGGAATTGGGATGTCAGTGCACGTGTCGCGAGGACTTGCTGTGACCCCTCGGAGCAGGGCGGTTGTCCGGAAGTTGACACTCCCGTGGAACCCAGTTGATCGGGGTGACACACCATTGTCTGGGTACCTCTGATCTGGGAAAGATAAACGGGGTTTGGCGCGTCCAGCGCTGTTCTTCTGTGCTGGGCGGTGGGGGGGTTGTGAAAGGCATTCGTCGAAGAGCGTCGATGGCTTTGGCCATCGCGCCCGGGGTATTCCTGGGCGTTGTATTTGGCGCGCTCGCGGCGTGGATGGGTGGCGGCACAGCAAATGCCTCAGGGGCCACCGTGGGATCGGAAGTTCACTTCGTGGTGCAGGTGCACACGAAGCCCTCCCTGGCCAACGACTCGGTCTTGGTTGAGTCGGCGCAGCTGACCTTTGAATGCAGCAGCGTCACCTACGAGACGCTTGAAGGTGGCTCGCCCGCTGCCCCTCGGACCAGTGCGAACAGCATCATTGTCGCCCTGGACTCGGACGGGAATACCGCCGTCACCGTCGACGCCGTGAACTGTGCCCCCGGCTCGGCCATTATCGATACCGATCTGACTGTCGCCCCCTTCTACACCGCCACGCAGAAACTGGTGATCCAGCCCCCGGGCGTCGTGAAGTCGGGCCTGAAGGTTTCTCCGACGAAGGCGGAGGTCGAGACCGGAAACACCCCCGCCAGCGGTGAATCGAACGTCTATGCCGTCTTCAACGTCTCGGCCAATCCCGTCTACGCAGGCCAGCAGGTGGAAATCAACTCGACCCAACTCGAGAACCGTTGCGGCCTGGGGTGGCGCTGGGAGCCCAACGGCGGGGCGGGTGTCAGCGGCATCCCACCAGCGACGGGTAGGGCTGTCACGACACTCGACAATGACGGTAACGCCGCCTTCGTCTTCAAGGGCTCGTCCTGTGCGGCCGGCTCCTCGACCGTCATAGCCGATGTCCTGGCCGGGACGCATCCGACCTACACAACGACCTTCAAGATCGCCGCCCCCTCGGCCAACGCGACCAAGAATGCGGCCAAGACCCAGACGAATGCGGCGACCAAGAAGGCCGCCAAGAACATGATCACGCTGACCCTGAGCCCGAGTCCGGTGATGGAGATCGGCTTTACACCGAGCGGCGATCTGAGTATTTCGAAAATCGACAACGACGGCGGATCTTCGATCACCTCCACGGCCGGTTCGGCCGTCCCGGGCAGGTCGATCACCTACACGATCGTCGCCGCCAACGCCGGACCGACGAACGTGGTCGGAGCCCCCATGACCGACGCCCTGAACCCCGCCATCACCTCGGACACCTGGACGGCCGTCGGCGCCGGGGGTGCGAGCGGTTTCAGTAATGCCGGGACGGGATCCATCGCTGACTCGTTGAACATTCCCGCTGGGGGATTCGTCACCTACACCGTCGTGGCTGCCATCAAGTCGTCAGCCACCGGTACCTTGGCCAATACAGCATCAATCACATCCCCCCCGGGATTCACCGATACCAATCCGGGAAACAACACAGCGGTCGATACCGACGTCCTCAAACCCGCGGATGACTTGCTCCTGAAGAAGACCGACAACGACAACGGCGCCGTTGTGGCCGGGGGTCCGATCACCTACAGCATCACGGCGACGGACACCGGGCCCTCCGACGCCGGGCACCTGAGCGTGGCCGACACCCTTCCCGCCCAGGGACTCACGAATATCTCAAGCCCCAACCTCCCCGCCGGAGCGACGTTCAACGCGGCCTCGAACTCATGGAGCCTGCTGTCCCTGGCGGCGGGACAATCTGTCACCTTCCAGCTTGCAGGCACCGTCCCCTCGGGGGCGACGGGCAATGCCTATACCAACACAGCGATCGCCTCTGCTTCTGACGCCGCCCCTGTGACCGCCACCGATACCGACACCTTGAGTTCCCAAGCCTCACTGACTCTCACCAAGACCGACGGTGTCAGCTCCGTCGTGGCCGGTGCCTCGGACACCTACACGATGGTCGTCTCCAACTCGGGGCCGTCCGACGCCTCGAACCTGAGCGTGGTGGACACCCTCCCGACCCAGGGACTTACGAATCTCTCGAGCCCGAATCTCCCCGCCGGCGTCACCTTTAATTCCTCGACGGGTACCTGGAACCTGTCGTCGCTGGCGGCGGGGCAATCGGTCACTCTGAAACTCGCCGGCACCATTCCCTCGGGGGCAGGCGGTACCACCTACGTGAATTCGGCCACCGCCTCGGCAAACAACGCCTCGACGGTCACCGCAACTGACACCGATTCACTCAGTTCGCAGGCGAATCTGGCCATCACAAAGACCGACGGGGTTACCTCCATCACCGCCGGAAACCCCGATACCTACACGATCGTGGTCTCCGACACTGGGCCGTCGGACGCCTCCAACGTGAGCATTGCTGAAACCCTCCCGGCTCAGGGACTGACGAATATCTCGAGCCCGAATCTTCCGGCCGGAGTCACCTTCGACCCTTCAACGAATACCTGGAATCTGTCTTCTCTGGTGGCCGGTCAGTCGGTGACCCTGAAGCTCTCGGGCACGGTACCCCCCGGAGCATCTGGTTCCAGCTATGTGAACACGGCATCCGCCTCGGCCTCCGATGCGTCGACGGTCAGCGTCACTGACACCGACATCCTCAAAACCCAAGCGACCCTCTCCATCACCAAGACCGACAATGAGGGAGGGTCTTCAGGCACCCTTGCGCTCGGCACGGCGGTGCCTGGCACTTCCATCAGTTACACGATCGTCGCCACAAATACCGGGCCCTCCACCGCCGCGGGAGCCACCCTGACCGATCCGCTGGGTCTCAATTCGGCCATCAGTTCGGATACATGGTCGGTCGTAAACGCCGCGGGGGGCGCCTCCGCCCTGGTCACGTCGGGGACGGGAAGCATTTCCGACGCCGTCACTTTGCCCGTTGGCGGCACGATTACCTTCAACGTCCTCGCGTCCATCAACTCCTCGGCCACCGGCACTCTCACGAACACCGCCTCGGCCAGCGCCTCCGACGCCGCGACGGTGAGTGCCACCGACTCCGACACCCTGAACGCCCAGGCCACCCTCGGCATCACCAAGACCGACGGAGTCGCCTCCATCACCGCCGGGGCCTCCGACACCTACACGGTGGTGGTGTCGAACACCGGACCGTCCGATGCCCAGAACCTGAGCGTGGTGGACACCCTTCCCATCCAGGGCCTCACCAACGTCACCAGCCCGAGCCTCCCGTCCGGGGTCACCTTCACCGCCGCCAC